>NZ_JAHVHY010000001.1:0-642173 GCF_019802025.1 Halomonas sp. DP5Y7-2
CAATGAGCGCCTCGCTGTTGCCGAGCGCTTTGCTCAGCGCCCTGCGAGGAAGGCGTATTCTACAGAATCGAAGCGTTTCGTCAAGCGCTTTCTTTTGCGTCCTGCAAGCGATGCTTGCAGACTTCAAAAGAGAGCGAAGCGTGCCTCAGCGCATCCTTTGATGCCCTGCCGGCGACTCCGATCAAGTGGCGAGCATTTTACCGATTTTTCGTTGCTCGTCAAGCAGTGATCTTTCCGAGAAGCTTCAAAAAGCCTTTTCAAATCAACTACTTTTACCACTCTTTACCGCCTGTGACGTTTGCTCGTCGCCGGCAGCGGATGCGTACTTTACGGATCTCGAGGCAGCTTGGCAATAGCCTGGATCAAAAAAACTCATCAGCGCATGACGGCTCTGTTATGTCCTCGCCATAACGTTCGCGGAAACCCACCTTTAGTCGCCGTCATTGCCACATCCATACACCGTCGCAAGGCATCGGCACGCAAAAGGCCCTGGCATCGCCAAGGCCTTCACGCCACTACACCTGGCAAGAGACCTGGCAAGACACCTTGCAGGGAACGAGCACTAGCGCGCCGAAAGCGAAGACCATCAAAAGACCAGCAAAAGACCAGCCTCTGTTTAGGCCATGTGACGCTTACCACATACCCGGTTGCGTCCGGCGTGTTTTGCGGCGTACAGCTCTTGATCCACGCGCTCAAATAGCGACGTAAACGTCTCCCCCTTGGTGTAAGCACCGACGCCCATGCTGATGGTGATGTTCAACTGCTGACCGTCTGCAAGTTCGATCTGGCTCTGGCTGATGGCCTGACATACACGCTGCGCCGCGCTCATGGCCTCCTCCAATGCGGCATGACGCATGACGATAACGAACTCCTCGCCTCCGGTACGGGCCACCAGGTCACCATCACGCAGACACTGCTCAACGGCCTGACCGAGCCACACCAAGACCTGGTCTCCTACCACATGCCCATAGTGGTCATTCACTTGCTTGAAGAAGTCGATGTCCAGCACAGCCAGGGCAAAGCCCGTCCCCCGTGAAGTGCTCTCCTCTATAAGTTCGTCGACATAGCGATCGAGCTGCGCCCGATTGGGCAATCCCGTGAGCGGGTCACGCAATGCCTGATCTTCCAGCTCGTCGCGCTCCCTCTTGATTCGCGCTACGTCCAGTTCGTTGGTAATCACTCGCTCTACTGCACCGGTCAGCAGACGCACCAGCTCAATATCAACCTCTGAAAAGGGCTGGCGACGAGGTCTAGCGCTGGAAAAATTAAGCGTTCCCCAGACGGAGCCCTCTATCCAAATGGGCGCACCAATATAGGTTTCCAACTGAAACGCCTGGTAACAGGGGTGCCCGCTAACACGCTCATCACACCTGGCATGATGGGTAGCAAAGACGTCACACGCATCAAGGGTAAGACGGCAATACGTATCTCCCAGAGGAAAGGTATCCCCAGGACCTACCGGCGCCCCATCACTGGCCGCCCAGCGCACGCTGTACTGCTCACCCACCACCTCGCTGACCAACGCGATGTCCAGGCCCAGGTAAACAAGCGCATCTCGCAGCAGCATATCGACGATCTCGGACGTCTCGATATCCGTGCGGTTAACGCCGGTGTGCACATCCCGTAGCAGCTGGATCATCGATCGGTATTCAGAGACGTCCTGAATGATGGCGTAGAAGCCCGCGACACCGTCATCCACGATATCCGGCAAGTAGTTCACCTTGAAAAATGCTCTCCTGCCGTCCTGCAATACCAGTGCATCCTCGTAGCTGACCTCTACCCCCGCCAGGGCACGCGCGAAGCGCGGCTGAATCTTCGCATAGGAGGAGGCGTCGAGAACCGATGCCACCGGCTGACCTGCCAATTCAGACGACGTAAGGCCAATGAAGTCCTGATATGCCTGATTGTTGAAGCGAAAGCACAGGTCTCGATCCACGTAGGCCACCATGACAGGAAGATGATCCGCTAGCCGAGCCACCACACCATGATCAGGTCGTTGCTGCATCGGCAGACGCAGCACCATGCTGCCATCAGGCAGCATCACGTAAGCCGAGCTACGGCTTTGCCCCCTTCCCTGCTCGTCCCACTGCCTGCCCGCACCCGCCATGGCTTCTGCAAGCCTGGCGGAGTGCCCCTGCAGCTCCGACAACGAACGTCCGACAACCTCATCGCGAGATCCTCCCAACACCGACGCACAATCGCCGGCCACGTCTAGCACCACCGCCGCTGGCGACACCCTGACGAGTACCGTCCCGGCAAGCGTCAATGCTTCTCGCACCCAGGCATACTGGTCCATGCTGGCTCTCCTGGTCGTTCCCCTGACGTGATAGGACGCACAAGCATCCTTCTGGCCTGCTCATGAATTTGGCTGTTTGTATGGTTGAATGCATCAGAATTTTCCACGCTGCGTGGACAGTACGTTCGCTCACGGTGCTCAAGAGGCGAATGCCATGTATTACCAAAACTTGATGGCGATCGAGCGAGCTCTCTCGCTCACGTACCAAGGACGTGCCGCCTGGCTGGAGACTCAACTGGGCAGCGCTTACGGTCTTGTGGATTACCGTATGCAGACCACTCAAGCGGAGCCGGTTGACGAGGACGGCAACGCCTACCGACTACCGCATCCGTTTAAGGACCTGCGCCAGCACGCCGACGTCCATCACTCCCCCCTGACGACAGTCCATGTCAGCCAGGGTCGCGACCACGTCGCGGAACTACTGCTGCCGGACAGCCCGACACAGACCCATCTGGAAGTCCTGCACGCGACGCTGCTCGGACAACCTGCGCTGGTTCGCCTTATCAACTTGAATGGCTCCCCCGCCCGACTGAGGCGCGTCGAGCAACATGAGCCACTGGTACAGCAATGCGATCAGCTGCTTGCGCTGCTGATCCAACCTGCGCTGCGCCTGGTAATGGCTGGGCCGATCAGGGACGTGCATCGCATTGGCCTGCATGCCCATCAGAGGGGATTTGAAGTCATCTGGTGCAGAGGCCAGCCAGGCACTGCGCTTGCCGAAGACACTGTCTCACCAGACACTCCCACGTCAGACCTGTCCTTTCCCATGTCAGACCTGTCCTTTCCCATGGAAGTCCAGCACGCTGAAGCCGCCCACTTTCTTGCCGGCGGCGGAGGGCATCGGCGCACCCTCGTGCTGAACGCTACCTCTGATACGTCGCTGGCAGAGGTGGCGAAGAGCTCGGGTTGCTTCGACTGCAACAACAACCCCCACCCCAGGCTCTCGGAGACGACCCACTGGCTGGATCGGGCCTGCCAAGCAATGTCACTCGAGGGGCGTTAGCGGCGCGATGCTTCCGCAACGAGCGCCCTACCTTTCTGCAATTGACAGCCCCACTAGCCGGCCCTAGTCTGGACCTCTTCCTAGGGGAGCCCTACTGGCCATACAGGTCGTGACAGCGCCGCGACAGCGCTGTATCGCACCAAGGCCATAGTACGGGGCTGAGATTCCGCATTGCGCGGTAACCCTTTGAACCTGATCCGGGTCATGCCGGCGAAGGGAAGGATGGTTGCCGCACTCCCTCTTTCTTCCTGCCCGCCGTCCGTCCCGATGTCCACTGGTCCCTGCGGACAACGATAAGAAAGAGGTTTCTCTCGATGATGCTCGACCCTCTCTGGACGGCGCTGTGGCTGCTGCTGTGCGCTGCCATCTTTGCCATTCCAGGCCTGCTCTACGCCCGACGCCGTCGGGGCGGCCTTGATGACTACATCTCCGCACGAAACAGCCAGAACACTCGTGCCACGGTGCTGACGTTGATTGCCACCACACTGGGCACCTGGATCCTGTTTGGACCGGCCCAGGCTGCCACCTGGGGCGGTATCGCGGCGGTCATTGGCTACGCGCTCGGCTCCATGGTGCCTCGCCTGGTGATGATTCCTCTTGGTCGACGCATGCGGGAGCTGATTCCCGAAGGCCACGGCCTGACCGAGTTCGTGATCCACCGCTACGGCCGCACGATGTATGCCTTCACCCTGGCGATTATGCTGTTCTACCTGTTTATCTCTCTGGCTGCAGGGCTGACCGCCATTGCCCACATGGTGACCCTGCTGGCCCCCATCCCCCTCTGGCTAACCGCCAGCGTGGTGATGATCGCCACCCTGCTCTACACCTTTTACGGCGGTCTGCGTACCACCATCTTCACTGACAAGGTGCAGATGCTGGTGATCCTGCCACTGCTGGCTCTCTTGCTCATGTTTGGCTGGCAGGCGGCGGGTGGCGTTGCTCCGACGCTCGAGGGGCTGCGCGAGCGCGCTCCGCAACTGCTGGATATCACCGATGCTGGCGGCCTGCGCGCAGGCCTGACCTTCTTTCTCGCGGTGATGCTGACGGGTCTGTTCTACCAAGGAACCTGGCAGAGGATCTATGCGGCCCGGGATACTCGCGTGCTCAGGCGTGGCTTCTGGATCGCGGGACTCTTCAACTTCCCGGTCATCGTGCTCATGGGTCTGTTCGGTCTGGCGTTCATCGGCCTAGGACTTGAGGGAGACGGCTCCGTCGCTCTGTTCAGCGTATTGTTGTCCGACGTGCCTCTGTGGTTTGCCTTGGCCCTGATTCCTCTTGGCCTTGCGCTGGTAATGAGTAGCGCCGACACAACGATCAATGCCACCTCCAGCATTATCGCCGTCGACATGCACAGGCTGCTGCCCCAGGCCAGTGAGGCGGCCTTGATGAGAATGGCGCGCTGGCTCATCGTCGTCGCTGCAGTACCAGTGACGTGGGTCGCTGCGCAGGGCTACAGCGTCCTCTACCTGTTCCTGCTGGCAGACCTGCTGTGCTCTGCCGCAGCCTTTCCGGTGTTTTTCGGCCTGTTCAACCGCCGCTATCACGGTCGCAATGCAGTGATCAGTACCGCAGCAGGTCTGCTGGCCGGACTGTGGATGTTCCCCTCGCCTAACGGTGGCACCGCGACATTACTGGAATCCTTCCTGCTGGCTGCCTTTGTTCCGGTGCTCGTATCTCTCGTCCTGATGAAGCTGATGCCATCCCGGGAGAGCTACGACTTTGACCGAATGAGCGGCCTGGTGAGACGCTTCCAGAACTAAGGAAACGCTGAATAAATGTTTCGAGCGATGACAGGTCGGTAGCTGCCGGAGCGGAAAGACCGGAGTTTACATGCGGTTAAATGAGGATCTTGAGCACCGCCAGCAGCCGAGATATCGAGCGCAGTAATTTATGCAGTGTTTCCCTAAGGCAATCAAACCGACGCCACTTAACCGAAACCATAACGGCGGGGCTAGCTCCCCCGCTGTTATGGCGGCTGTGGCTATAGAGGCTGTCGTATCAGCAGCGTGAGCAAGACGCCCGCTCAGCAGCTGGGGCGTGACAATCCAAGATGATCGCGCAGCGTCTTGCCCACGTATTCCCGGCGGAAGAGCCCACGTCGCTGCAATTCCGGCACGACCTGCTCGATAAAGTCCTCGATGCCGTGAGGCAGTGAGGGTGGCATCAGGTTAAAGCCGTCGGCCCCACCCTGCTCAACCCAGCGCTGCATCTCATCGGCAATCCCCTCCGGCGTGCCCACCATCGTGCAGTGCCCACCTCCGGCGGCAAGCCGTCCCATTAGCTGTCTCAGGGTTGGCCGTTCACTCTCGATAATGCGCAGGATGGTGGCATAGCGTCCTTTCGGACCCGTGAAAGCCTCCAGCGGCGGCAGCGCGGGCACGGGCGCATCCAGCTCCCAGTGACTGACGTCCTGGCCGATAAACTGGCTCAACTGTCGCCGCGAGGCCTCTACCGGCAGCAGCTCGTCGAGTTCACGCTGCTTGCGTCGGGCCTCTTCCTCGGTAGACCCGACGTAGGTCACAAGCCCCGGCATGATCGCCACCCTTGGACGGCCTGCGGCTTTCACCCTCGCCTTGAGGTCAGCGCAGTAAGCCTGGGCCGATGGCAGGTCGTAGGCCACCGCGTAAATGGCTTCGGCATAGCGTGCCGCCAGGTCACGCCCCTGTGCTGATGCCCCGGCCTGAAATAGCACGGGATGGCCCTGTGGCGAGCGCGGCACCGTCAAGGGGCCATCGACCAGAAAATGCTCGCCGCGGTGATGAATCGGTTGCACTTGAGCAGCATCCGCATAATCGCCGTGGCGATCTCGCAGCAGCGCGCCATCGCTCCAGGAGTCCCACAGCGCCAGCACGGTATTGGCAAACTCTTCCGCTCTAGCGTAGCGCTGCGCGTGGCCCGGCATGCCTTCCAGACCATGATTGCGCGCCTCGCTATCGAACATTGACGTCACCAGATTCCACCCAAGCCGACCGCCCGAGATATGGTCCAGCGACGCCAGCATGCGAGCCGCATGAAAGGGAGTATGGAAGGTGCTGGAGACGGTCGAGATCAGGCCAATATGCTGTGTGGCACGCGCCATCGCGGCAAGCATTGTCAGCGGCTCCAAGGTCCACAGCGGGCCATCTGCAACATTGCCCGCGGCATGGCCATCGGCAAAGAAAACGGCATCCAAGCGACCTCGTTCGGCAAGCCTGGCCAGCTCCTCGTAGTAGGCGATATCCGCCAATCGCTCGACGCTGGAATCAGGATGTCGCCAGGCCGCCTTGTGATGACCGCAGCCCAGGATGAAGAGATTCAAGTGCATGGAGGTCATCAGCCTTTCACCAGTCCGCCATCGACAATCAAATTCTGCCCGGTAATTGCCCTGGCCCACGGGGAAGCCAACAGTAGTACCGCGTCTGCAAACTCTTGCGGGGTGGTCACCCGCCGCAGCGGTGTGCTGGCGGCGATCAGGTCAAACACCGCATCGGGTGTGGCGCTGGAAGCGTCCGTGGTGCGCAGCAAACCGCCGGAGACCATGTTGACGCTGATATTGTCAGGGCCGAGATCGTGGGCCAGCGTGCGCGTCAGCGACAGCAGCGCCGCCTTCGCCGCGGTGTAGTCGTGGTAGGGCACCACCGGGTTCTGGAACAGGTTGGTACCGATATTGATGACACGCCCGACACCCGCCTCGCGCATGCCGGGAAGCGCTGCCTGCACTGTATTGAGCGCACCACGCACCACCCCCTGAAGCTGATGGTCCAGATGCTCCCAGCTCAACGAGTCAGGTCCAGGCCGTGCGTCCCCATTGAATGCAAAGTCCGGCAGCGCATTGTTGATCACGGTAGTCACAGGTCCACCGAAGCGCTCACTGGCCCTCGCCAACATGGCCTCCACGCCATCCCGATCGCACACATCCGCAGCGACGGCCAAGGCGTGTTCCGGGTAATCAGCGACCAGCGCCCGGGCGCCTTCTACGCTGCGGCGGTAGTTGACCACCACGCGAGCGCCTTCTCGCAGGAAGGCGCGTGCCAAGTGAGCGCCCAGACCACGTCCTGCGCCGGTAATCAGCACAATTTGAGCGGAGATATCAGGCGCAATGGGGTCGACAACAGGAGAGGTATCGGGAGGGGTCATGCGATGAGTCCTTGGTCGAGGCGGGGAACGCACGTCGAGCCAGGGACAGACGACTGCGCTGACATCCCTTCGCCGGTATGAACTGGATCAGGTTCGACGGGTATTTCTCAGCCCTGGCTCAGCCAGGACACCCCGTGTCATGCGATCTCGACCTTAGCCCATCACCTTGCCCGGAACAAGACAGCGGGTATCAAGCAGATGAAAGGGCCTACCCTGATTTGCCATCCTGGCACACACCGCGACAACCCTATCGCGCCCCGGCCCGTTCACCAAGCAAATGTATACACATTTAAGCGACATCTTTCGACCTTCATGGCTTCGGGCTTTCCTTGCCCTCCAGCGTGTTACTCTGCCTTCTTCTCACCCTCTGTCCTGACACTCCCCCTACCTTGCTACCACCCCCTACTTTGGTACTACCCATTATCGGATCGAAGCTTAGAAGGACATCCAACGCATTGTTTATCAAAGATAAATTAATAGAAGAGCGATCTGTCTTTCAGGGAGCTGACGTGATCGCCAGCTCACTCGGCTCTAGCCTTTTCGATTTTTATTGTATATACATTATGACGGATTGACGGACCGCATCAGCGGTTCGTCAAGGAAGCGCTGAGCACCTCCGCTCAGGCATCGGTGCAGCGTTTCCCTAAGCCTGCCACACGCAGCTGTGAGATCGGCCGATGACAACACCCGACAATGCTGATCCACTGCGCCACCTGGTAACGCCATCACCCGTGGAGAACAAGAATATGTCCGCCTCCAGCAGAAGGCCGCTAAGAAAAGCCGTCTTCATACCCACCTTTTCCATCATCATGGTGGCCGTGGCCACTGGCCTCATCAACAACGACATGCTGGTCGATGTTGCCAAAGGGGTCTTCTACATCTCCCTGTCTGACTTTGGCTGGCTGTATCAGCTGATTGCCGTAACGGCCCTGGTGGTGTCGGGCTTCATCTTCTTCTCCCGGGCCGGTGATATTCGGCTGGGTGGCAAGGATGCAACGCCTACCTTTTCCTTCGCTGCCACCTTCGCCATGGCGCTGACGGGAGGGATTGCCACGGGAGTCGTCACTTACTCCGTCAATGAACCGATCATCTATCTAGGCAACATCTACGGCGAAATCAGTCACCAGAGCTTCGCTCCCGGCAGTGGCGAGGCCGCCATCTTTGCCCTGGCAAGAAGCTTCCACAACTGGTCATTCATTCCCTACGCGCTTTATTCCATCGTGGGGCTGATGATCGGCTACATGCACTTTAACCGCAGAGAACGCTTCTCGATCTCCTCAACCGTCAGCCCCGTACTGGGCAGGCACGGCAGCAAGATCTGGGTAAGGTCCCTGATCGATATCATTTCCGTTCTGGCCATCGCGCTCGGCCTGGCCTCTTCTCTTGGCGCAGGTCTGGCATTGATCAGCTCAGGCATCGAGGCACAGTACGGCATCGAATCCAACGCCATGACCTGGCTGGTGCTGACGATTGCGATCTCGGCGATCTTCATCACCTCCGCTGTCTCGGGATTGAAACGCGGCATCCGCGTGCTGTCATCGATCAACGCCTATATCTTCTATGCCTTCGTCGCGATTCTGATCATTGTCGGGCCCCTCAACTATATTCTGAGCCTCTCGGTGACAAGCCTCGGCTACTGGGCAGACAACTTCTTTCTTTGGGCTTTCGATACCAAGGAGTCTGGTGGCGAAGCGCTGGTCACCTGGTGGACGATGTATGACTGGTCGATCTGGATCGCCTACGCCCCCCTCATGGGACTGTTTCTGGCCCGTATCTCCTACGGCAGAACGCTCAGGGAGTTCCTCATCATCAACTGGATTCTGCCCTCGGTCTTCGGCCTGGTCTGGTTTGCCATCTGGGGTGGGTCCGCCCTCAAATGGCAGATGGATGGAACGCTGGATCTGGTCAGCATCATCAATGACAGCGGCGCGGTATCCGGACTCTGGGGCTTCCTCCAGCACCTGCCCATGGCCAGCCTGCTGGTACCACTGGCGATTTTCACCCTGGTCATTTCATTTGCAACGGCGGCAGACTCCATGTCATCGACCATCGCCACCATCTGCACCAGCAACATGTCCGCAGAAGAGGAGTCGCCCAAGCAGCAGAAGATCCTGTGGGGTCTGTCGATTGCGGCTATCGCCTATGTGATGGTGGCCTTCGGCGGAGGCGCCCAAGGCGTCGATGGCATCAAGTATCTTGCCGCAGCGGGAGGCTTTACCGTGGTCTTCCTGTTCGTGCTGATATTGATCAGCGCCGTGCGAACCTTCATGACTCGCTCCCCCCAGGGTGCTGCCAAGCAGCCGGCCGAGGTCTCTCAGCCGGTGACAGGAGGCGTGAATGAGTAACCCGGTCGTAGTCTCAGACGTAGCCCCCGGCTGGCTGGATGTCATCGCCGTCGCCCGCCAAGGACGCGAGCTGACGCTGGATGAGGGTCGCTGGACACGCATCGAGCGGGCCCGCCAGGTGGTCGAGCAGATGGCGGATGCCAGCACTCACTACTATGGCATCAACACCGGCCTGGGAGCGCTGTGTGACGTGGTGCTGGATCGCCAGCAGCTAAGTGACCTGTCGCGCAATACCCTGATGAGCCATGCCTGCGGAGTCGGAGCCCCCCTGCGGGTCGAACAGGTCCGTGCCATCATGTGCTGCGCGGTCATCAACTGGAGCCATGGGCATTCGGGCATCAGCCCGGGCATCGTCCAAGGACTGCTGGCATTTCTTAATATGGGCATCACCCCGGTGGTGCCAGGCCGGGGGTCTGTGGGCTACCTCACACACATGGCCCATATTGGTCTGGCCTTGCTGGGCGTCGGTGAGGTCGACCATGCCGGTGAACGACGCCCCGCCGGCGACGTGTTCGCTCAGCATGCGCTGACGCCCGTCGTGCTGGGTCCCAAGGATGGGCTCAGTCTGGTCAATGGCACCGCCGCGATGACAGGGCTTGCCTGTATCGCCCTGGACGATGCCCATGTGCTGGCCGACTGGGCCGACGCCATCGGCGCTGCCAGTTTCGAGGCGCTGTCAGGCCAGCAGGCTGCCTTCGCGCCTGAGGTGCTGGCGCTGAAGGGTCAGCCTGGCGTGGTGCGCAGTGGCGCCAACTTGCGGCGACTGCTGGCCGACAGCCAGCACCTGCAGCAGTGTCAGGGCCACCACCTGCAGGATGCGCTCAGCGTGCGGGCCATGCCCCAGGTCCATGGCAGCTGCCGGGAACAGCTTGAGCACGCGATACGCCTGGTCGACGGAGAGATCAGCGCAGCTACCGACAATCCTCTGGTGATCGGCGAAGGCCCACATGCCAGAATCGTGTCACAGGCTAACCCTCATGGGGCGCCGGTCGCCCTGGCCTGTGACAGCCTCGCCATGGCGGTGTGTGAGTGGGCATCTATCTCGGAGCGTCGAAGCTATCGCCTGGTCACTCCCCAGGCCAGCGAACTTCCCGCCTTTCTCACCCGCGACAGCGGAGTGAAGTCCGGACTGATGATTGCCCAGTACACGGCAGCGTCGCTGGCGGCAGAGGTCAAGCGGCTGGCTCTGCCCGCATCGGTCGATAACTATCTCACCTCTGGCCTGCAGGAAGATCACCTCAGTTTCGGCGACAGCGCCGCACTCAAGCTCGACCAGGCGCTGGAAGGCGCTCTTCGCGTGCTCAGTATCGAGCTGTTACTGGCCGTGCAGGCATTGGACTTGATTCCGAACACGGGCTTTGGCCTGGGAGCCGAGCTCACACGGCGCCTGGTCAGAGAGCGTATCGATCACTATGACGAAAGTCGGCCGCTGCATCAGGACATGGAACAGGCCCTGTCGCTACTGAAAAGTGCCACCGCCATCGCGGAGGTACGACGTCTACTCGACGCGTGAGATGACCACCCTTTCTTGCCCCGGGCCAGCAGAACGATGGCCCAGGGTCAGCACTGCGCTGCCAAAAGGCGATTCGCAACAGTTCGACAAGGAAGATTAAGCTTTCGATAAGCTTCGACACCTACAGTGATGGCCATGCCTTTCCCCATGGACGCGATGACATGGCCACACCACTCCCAGCCTCGAGGCAGGCCCTCTTCAGGCCCGCGCTAGACCAACACCAGGGCCCCACAGCCACACCGCCGACAAACATCGCGGTGGGTGTCACGGTCCCTGCTGCCTGCGCCTCGGCCAAGACGTTGGCCTGGCTTTCCGGCCAGCACAGCCAGGAGGCAGCCCACCTGGTGAGCACCGCCTTCCAACGTCGGCACAATGCTGTCGTCCGCCACCAGTATGCTCGCCTGCTGGCCCTCTACGCTGACAGCGGTGAGCTGCTGGCGACCACCGGGCTGAAGCGGGCGGATGAGGGCAGCTTGATGGTAGAGCGCTACCTGACGGCCCCCGTCGACCAGGTGCTAGCCTCCCAGGGGTTGGCCACGTCGGCCCCGACGCGTCACACCATCATGGAAGTGGGCGCCCTGTCGAGTGCCTCCCCCGGGGCTGGCCGACGCCTGATGCTGGCTCTGGTCCTCGTACTGGAACAGTTGAACATCGACTGGCTGGTCGTCACTGCGTCGCGTGACGTCAGGAATGGTCTCGGGCGCCTGGGCATTGCGCTAACGCCTCTTGGCAGCGCTCGCCGCCACTGCTTGCCTGCCACCGAGAACTGGGGACGCTACTACGAGGGGGACCCGAGGGTCGTGGTCATTCGGCCTCTGCAGGTCGCGCTGAGCATGCGCTCGACGCCAATGGGCAACATGCTCTTGTCCAGTGCCCCTCGGCTACCCGCCCACGCCGTGACGCCTACTCCGGCGCTGCCGCCAGTGCCAGCTCCGGAGTTCCATTGCCATGGATAACCTGCTGAAGCGGCTGGAACAACGGGCGACCCTCGCGCCACGTTCAGCGAGCCTGCGAGGCGCTACTGCCAGCGGCAAACTGGTGGCGCTGGATGCCCGCCAGTTGCACGATAGCGTCACCGCATTGGCACAGCAGCTTGCCCAGACAGGCGTTCGTCATATCGGTATTGCCGGCCACAACTCCCCCTCCTGGCTGGTCGCTCAACTGGCGGCTTGGCGCGCAGGATTACCTGTCACCCCGATACCCTCCTTCTTCAGCGATGATCAGGTGACCCACCTGCTCTCCACCACGGGCCTGGATGGCATCCTGATCACCGACGGCAGTTCACTTGACCGCTGGGTCGACGCTCGCCTACTGCCGGTCTTCGACCGCGGGCTCTTACCTGAACAGCAACCGCCCCACGGCATCGGCGTCGAACCCGACGTGGCCCTGTTTCAGCGGGCCAGCATTCCCGCTCCAATGCCCGCGGAAACACGCTTGATCACCTTCACCTCCGGCACCACGGGTACCCCGAAAGGCGTTTGTCTATCGGGCCCCCACCTTGAGTCGGTGCTACTCGGACTGGACGACCGATTGCAGGGCATTGAGCTGACACGACATGGCGTCGTGCTGCCATTGGCGGTGCTTCTTGAGCATCTGGCAGGGGCTCTGTACGCGCTTTGGAGAGGGGCAGAAGTGATCATCGACCCTCCTCAGGTGACCGGTCTCGAGGGCAGTGGCAACCTATCGTGCCCCCACTGGCAGCGCTGGCTAGCCGGTCGCCAACCCGACAGCTTGATCCTCGTCCCCGCCCTGTTGGCGGCTCTGTGCCAGATAGCTCGACAAGAAGACGACGCCCCATGGATGACATCGCTGAACCTGGTTGCCGTAGGCGGTGACCATGTACCTCCGGTACTGCTTGCCGATGCCAAAGCGCTGAAGCTGCCCGTCGCACAGGGCTACGGGATGTCCGAAATGGGCTCGGTGGTTTGCTTGAGTCGCCCCGATGAACCCCAGGATGGCCGCGTCGGGCGCCCGCTGAAAGGACGTGATATCACCACAGACCCATCGGGGCAGTTACTCGTGCATGGCCCACGCATGCTCGGCTATCTGGGCGAGGCGACTGATACAGGGCCTGGCCCAATGGATGTGCCCTGGCCCAGCGGTGATCTGGGTGAGCAGCGCCATGGCGGGCATTGGTACCTTAGCGGACGTCAACGCGATGTCATCATCCTGTCGACGGGACGCAACCTCAGCCCCGAGTGGATAGAGGCCGAACTGGCAACCCTTGCCGGTATCGACCGAGCCTTTGTCTTTGGCGATGGCCTGCCAGGCCTACTGGCGCTGATCTCTCTGTCATCCTGCCAAGTAGATACGACGGCCATCGATTCGGCCATCGCCTCACTCAACCAACGGCTACCAGATTACGCCAGGATCCGCGGCTGGGCAGCGTTGACCGCCGCGCTGCCCGGGCTACCCACGCCACTGTCAGAAGCCAGTCACGAACTGACCAGCAACGGCCGACTGCGCCGTGACGGTGTTCGCCTGCGCAGGCATCGCGATATGCAGCGCCTGGCGGAGCAAACCTTCTGTGAAGCGCCCCCGCCAGAGCAAACCCCATGCGATCCCTTGCACTCAATGCCTGGCGACAGCGCAGATAGCGTCACCAACTCCCTTGTTGAACCGCTTTACCGCTTCTCCCCTCAACGTGTTACCCGACAGCCAGGAAGGCCATCCGATGAATAACCCCATGCACGCAGTACCTGCCCCGGCAACCCCCCTGCCAAACACCGGTGCCCAGCCGGGCTTCTATCAGGCGCTGCTTGACGCCACCCAGGGCGAGCGGCAACGGCTGATGAACGGAGCACTGGTCACGCGAGGCCTGGCGGGTGAACTTAGCCTGGGGGAATACCGTGCTTTCCTGGCCCAGGCCTATCACCATGTCAGCCACACCGTCACCTTGATGATGGCCTGTGGCAGCGAGCTTAGCCGGTACGCACCAGCGCTAGGACATCATCGCTATCAGGCGCTAGCCAATGCGCTTACCGACTACATCGAGGAAGAGAAGGGCCACGAGCAGTGGATTCTCGATGATCTTGAGGCGACCGGCATTGATCGCGAGGCAGCTCGCTCACGGCCGCCGCTACACGAGACCGAGCTGATGGTCGCCTACGCCTACGACAGCATTCGCAGACGCCATCCCCTCACCATGTTTGGCATGGTGCTGGTACTGGAAGGCACCAGCACATCGGCTGCCAGTCAGGCAGGCCGTGCCATCCGCGACAGTCTGGGGCTCGGCGACGATGCCTTCCACTATCTGTTCTCCCACGGTGAGCTCGATGTCTCGCACATGGCCTTCTTTGCCAAGCTGATGGACACGCTGACGTCGCCAGATGACCAGGCCCAGATCATCCGTGCGGCAAAGGCCTTCTATCGCCTCTATGGCGCCGTGCATGATGCGGCGCTCCAGGACGCCACCCACTGGCAGGACCAGATTTGCGAGGACACACCATGAGCACCTTGTGCAATCAACGGGTGCTGCTCACGGGGGCTTCCGGCGGCATCGGCTCAGCGCTTGCCCGCCAACTTGATGAGGAGGGAGCCACCCTCTGGCTGGTGGGTCGAGATACCGGCAAGCTGCGCACGCTCGTCAAACAGCTAGGTGGCGACTTGCCCCGGCATCGACTGCTGGGAGAGGTTGACCTTACCCTTCCCGCTGGGCGCCAACGGGTACTTGCCTGGCTGCAGGAGACGCCCTTGGAGCAGCGACCCTCAACGCTGATACAGTTGGCCGGCATCAACCATCTAGGGTGGTTTCGGCACCACCCCCAGGAGGACATCACCGACATCTTGAACACCAACCTGACGTCGACCCTTCTGCTGACCCACACGCTGCTACCTCTTTTCCTTGAACAACCGGCCGCGACGCTTTACTTCGTGGGCTCGTTACTTGGCCACATCGGCCATCCGGGATACGCCGCCTACTGCGCCAGCAAGGCCGGGCTCAAGGGATTCACCGAGGCACTGGGGCGAGAGCTGGCAGCCACCTCGGTGCGCGTCCAGTACCTGGCTCCACGGGCCACCCGCACCAGCATGAACGACAAGACGGCCGAGGCAATGAACGCCTCCCTCGGCAACGCGGTCGACACCCCCGAGGCCGTTGCCGATGCCATCGTCGCGCAACTGAAAAGCGGCCAACAGCGCAGGCGTCTGGGAACAGCCGAGCGCCTGTTCGACACGCTCAATGGTCTTGCACCAGGCGTGGTCGACAGGGGAATCAACAAGAAGCTGCCCCACATTGCGAGACACTTGGACGCTCGTGCTCCGCTTGAACGTAACGAAACGTGACATATATGACGCCATGGGAGGCTGGTAGCCGTACAAGCAGAGCCTGATGCATCATCGTGTCCCACTCCGTCGAACAAGCATCGACAAGATCTCGGCCGGTTCAAACAAGATGGCGGAATCGCCACCGCACAAGCCCTGTTTTCAGCTCTTGCGCGACTATTGTGCTGCGCCGACTTGACCCTTGTGCTGCACCAAGGTTCTAGTCTGTGGTGAGAGTCCCGGAAACGTGCTGATTGCGCGTGTCAACGCGGCAATACGCTCGCCGGGGTTATTTTCATGCCACCACGGAGGGAACCGATGAGCAACACGGCCACACGCCACGCGCATGAGACATCTTCCCCCACCGCCGACGTCTATCGGATGAAGACGGATCAACACCTGTGCCCCTTCGGCCTGAAAACACTGTCGCTCCTCAAACGAAAGGGCTACCAGGTTAACGATCATACTTTGACCTCACGGGAAGCCATCGACCGCTTTAAGCAGGAAGCCGGCGTCGAGACGACGCCCCAGGTTTACATCGGAGGCGAGCGAGTCGGCGGCTACGAGGATCTGCGACGCCACCTCGGCATGAGTGTCCCCAGCGACAAGGACGTCAGCTACCGCCCTGTCATCGCCATCTTTGCCACGGCACTGTTGATCGGTCTGGCCGTCAGCTGGGCTAGCGGGCAGGCGCTCGTATCGCTGCACACTCTCGAATCTGCCGTGGCATCCGCCATGGTGCTGCTAGGTCTTCAGAAACTGCAGGACGTGGAAAGCTTCAGCACCATGTTTCTGAACTACGACCTACTCGCCCAACGAGAAGTGCGCTATGGCTACCTCTACCCCTACGCCGAAACACTGGCCGGGATACTGATGCTGGCAGGCACCTTAACCTGGATCGCAGCACCGGTCGCGCTGTTCATTGGCACAATCGGCGCCTTCTCGGTGTTCAAGGCCGTCTACATCGACAAGCGCGAATTAAAATGCGCCTGCGTCGGCGGCAACAGCAATGTACCGCTCGGTTTCGTATCTCTGACAGAGAACCTGGTCATGGTGTTAATGGGGCTTTGGATGCCGGCCAAGGCACTCATGACATAAAAATTGTATACATCTGGCGCTCTTGGATAGAAGAAACGTCTGACCGCGCCGCGCCTCATCCTAGAAAAAACCGCCAGAAAATATCTGGCGGTTTCTTTACCGTGACGCCTTTATTCTAAGCCAATATGCAAGCTGTAGCGGCCACTGCTTTCATTGGCGCTGCCGAGTACGCTGCCTCGCACTTCAAGCTCATAGTTGCCCGAAGTAACAGGCGTCTTCAGCAGGAAGTGACCATTGCTATCCGTATCGCTGGCCACTAACTCGCCTGCGGGAGAATACAACCTGCCTTCGATACTCATCGATTGACTAGAATCGCTGGCAAGATGTTCACTACTGATAACGAGCGTTCCTTCTTCTGCGACAGGCACCTGGTAGCGCTCAGGCGCACCACGGAGCTGCTGAGTGGCGGATACGCCTTGCTGCAAGACTGGGGCCTCCTGTAAGTGGCCCGGTGCAGCCATTACCGGCATTGCTCCCACCGAGAAAAAGGCGACTCCCATCATCTTTTGCCACATTTTCATAACATCTTCCTCCTGTGGATATTGGCATATTAATGATGGGTTATTGGCCTTAATCTACGCTGAAAATTTAAAAAATTATAACTGTCTCTCGCGATAAGCATGGCCATCGAGAAAGACAACTCAAAACCAGACGCGCACCCCGGCAACCACTGCAGTGTCTTCCACTTGACCGCCTTCATCACGTGCCATATCGGCAGTATCACCATAGAGTTTCTGCCAATAGGCGCCGATATAGGGTGCGAACTTTCGATGTAGCTCATAGCGAAGGCGCAGGCCGGTGCGCAAGGAATTGAATCCCTCCCCTACACCGAACTCCTCAGCATCATTGAACGCCACTTCCATTTCCAGGCGAGGCTGGAGATACAGCCGCTGGGTCAGTCTTAGGTCATATTCCTGCTCCAGACCCAAGGAGGTATCACCATCGTCGCTGACACGAAGGTCCAGCTCGGTTTCCAGCCGGTAGGGCGCCAGCCCCTGAAGACTGACCACGCCGAAATAGCGCTCGGGATGGTCGTCGCTGCCAAGCCCACCTTGATAGCCCAGACCACCTTGCAGCTCCCAGAAGTCGGCAATCAATCTGCTGTAGAGTAGATCCAGCGATTCAAATTCTGCATCTTCGCCATCCCCTTGGGCATTGTCCCCTTCCCCCTTCAGGTAGACGCGATGAACATCGCCTCCGTACCAGGCCTGAAAATCCCAGGACACCGCCTCGCTGTCTTCAGATGGCCAGGCATATTCCAGTCGGTCGATCATCACCGAGCCACGCAGATGCTCCTGCATGGGCGACGGCCAGTGATCTGGTGCGTCGTAGCCATCCTCAGCCAGCGCTACCGATGACATCCCCAGGCCCGATATCGCCGCCAACACAACAAGTCTCTTACGAGATTCCATGCGACATCTCTCCTCAGGCAACCTTGACGACGCGGAACATGCCGGCGTCCATGTGGTACAGAAGGTGACAGTGGAAGGCCCAGCTGCCCTCGGCATCCGCAGTGATCAGTGCAGAAAGGCGCTCTCCTGGCTTGACGTTCAGGGTGTGCTTACGCGGAATCAGCTCACCGGCGCCATTTTCCAACTCCATCCACATGCCATGCAGGTGGATCGGGTGCTCCATCATGGTGCGGTTGACCAGGATGAGGCGCAGACGCTCGCCCTTGTCGAAGTGGATCGGGCCCGAGACCTCACTGAATTTCTTGCCGTCGAAGGACCACATGTAGCGTTCCATGTTACCGGTTAGATGCAGCTCGAGTTCGCGACCAGGAGGACGACGATCAGGCCATGGCGCGATGGCCTTCAAGTCCTGATACACCAGCACACGACGATCACGGGCATCCAGGCCGATCCCTGGCTGATCGAGGCGGGAGCCGGGCTGCGCCGCTCCCACCGGCAGCATGGCGGCACCGGTAGAGCGGCCCATATCGTTCATCTGGCCGTGATCCATGCCCGCCATGGTCGAGTGGTCCATAGCGGTCATCGAGCCATGATCCATGCCCGTCATGCTCGATTGATCCATAGCGGCCATCGAGCCGTGATCCATGCCCGCCATGGTCGAGTGATCCATAGCGGTCATCGCGCCGTGATCCATACCCGCCATGCTCGAGTGATCCATAGCGGTCATCGCGCCGTGATCCATACCCGCCATGCTCGAGTGATCCATAGCGGTCATCGAGCCGTGATCCATACCTTCATGGGCTCCCATGGCCTCCATTCCTCGATCGGCGATGCGTCGGCGTTCCGGCACCGCCGCCGCCATACCCAGACGAGGCGCCAGGGTCCCTCTGGCAAAGCCGCTTCGGTCCATGGACTCGGCAAAGATGGTGTAGGCCACCTCCTCCTTCGGCGTAACCAGGACGTCATAGGTTTCCGCTACTCCGATACGAAACTCCTCGACAGGCACGGGTCGCACCGGCTGACCGTCAGCCGCCACCACCGTCATTTCGAGCCCCGGAATTCGTACGTCGAAGTAACTCATAGCGGAGCCGTTGATCACGCGCAGCCGCTGGGTCTCACCGGGCCGAAACAAGGCAGTCCAGTTGTCATCGGGCGAGTGGCCATTGAGCAGGTAGGTGTAGGTGGCGCCGGTGACATCGGCGATATCACGAGAGCTCATGCGCATCCGTGCCCACATGGCACGTGCTTCCCAGGTGGAAGCGAAGCCCTGTCGCCCCACATCGTCGATGAAGTCTCCCAGGGTGCGCTCCTGGAAGTTGTAGTACCCCTCACCGGTCTTCAGGTTGTGGAAGATGGTCGAGGGGTCCTCGAAGCTCCAGTCGGTCAGCAGCAGCACGTGCTCGCGGTCATAGCGAAAGGGTTCGCGTTGTTCGGCGTCGATGACCAGGGGGCCCACATGACCAACCTGCTCCTGCAAGCCTGAGTGGCTGTGGTACCAGTAGGTGCCGCTTTGACGGAGGGGAAAGCGGTAAGTAAAGGTTTCGCCCGGCATGATACCGGCAAAGCTCACGCCGGGGACGCCATCCATCTCCGGCGGCAGCAGGATGCCATGCCAATGAATCGAGGTGGGCTCGTCCAGCAGATTGGTGACCCGCAGCGTCACGTCCTGCCCTTCCTTGAGCCGGATCAGTGGGCCAGGGCTGGTGCCGTTGAGGGTGATAGGCCGTGCAGGCTGGCCAGCAATGGGCACGCTCTGGCGACGAATGGCCAGCGAGATATCCGGGCCGTTTTCCACCCCCTTGGGGTAACTCGAGGTCTGTCCCCAGGGGTTGGCCCAGGCAGGTGCCAGGCCTAGGGCGGCGGTGCCGATTCCCAGGGCTGCGCTTCCCTTGATGAAGCCTCGTCGTGATAGCCGATGTGGCGGCAGAAGAGTCGTCGACATGGGTGCTGTCTTCCTGTGCGATGAACTTCTGCCATCTTCCATCGTCAAGCTGAAAGCCAGCTGAATCCCTAACCAATAGGCGGCTTCGCGGAGAGCATTGCCAGCGGCAAGCGAATGGTCACTTCAAGCCCACCCGTGGAAGCCGCCTGAAAACTGACCTCACCCTGATACTGCTCGACCAGTTCAAGCAGTATCGACAGGCCGATGCCATTGCCGGGTCGCCCTTCATCCAACCGTTGGCCTCGCCGCCCCAATAGTGGCAGCCATTCCGGGGGTACTCCCGGACCATCATCCTGGATCTTCAGCTCAACACATTGGTTCAGCGTTAGCGCGAGCCACACCGACTCGCTGGCCCACTTACCCGCGTTATCGAGCACGATGCCAATCATTTCCAGGAAGTCCTGCCGCTCCATATCGATGCAGACATCCTCCGCGTCCCCGAGAGCCATGTTGAAGTGCTTGGCGGGGTACAGACTTCGAAACATGTCAAAAAGCTGGTCGAGTTCCCTCTTGATCCGGGTGTGCTGGCCGCCACCGGGGCCCGCCAGGCGCGCCTGACGCAGATGGGACTCCATCAACTCCTGCATAAGGGTCAGTCGTGTAAGCAAACGTTCACGACGCGCTTCGTCCAGTTCGCGTTTGCCGCGCAGGGCCTGCATCACCGCCGTCAGCGGGGTCTTGAGCGCATGTGACAAATCCGCCACTGCGTTACGTGAACGCACCAGTCGGCGCTCCTGGCTGTCCATCAGGCGGTTGAGTTGAGAGACCAAGGGCCGGAATTCCTGCGGCACCTTCATTCTGAGTCGCTGGCGCTGACCATTTCTCAGCTCGGCCAGTTGGCGCTGCAATAGATCCAGTGGCCGCAGGGCGGCATTGACCGCCAAACCGTTAAGCAGTGAAAGAGCGAGCAGCACCAGGCCTGCGATGGCGCCAATCCACCAGTGCAGAGCAGCGAGGCCTTCCTCGACGCTGTCGAAGGATTCACCAATAAGCAGTACGCCTGCCGTGCCTTCTAGTGAGAAGGTACGCCGTAACACAAGCAAGTGACGCCCTTCCAGGTGCACATCCAGCAACGACTCGTCAGGCCCATCTAGATGCGGGGCCAATGCTGGCAACCAAGCGGGGTGCGAGGTAGTGAGGCGCGTTCCGCGCTTGAGCACGTACAGGTGATGAAAGACCTCGGCCGACAGGCTCGAGGGCAAGGTGGGAGCCGGTACAGGGTCAGCGTTTTGACGCAGTTGTGCCAGGCGATACTCCGCTTCCTGACGCAGTCGGTCACCGAGAAAGTCCCGCGCGGTCTCGCGCAGCAGCAGACCATGCATAAACCAGGTCAACGCCATGACCAGCAGGGACACCGCCCCGAGGCTGACCAGCAGGCGCAGACGAAGACTGTTGCGTCTAATGCGAAACAAGCACGTACCCCTGGCCTCGACGCGTCTGGATGATGTGCTTGCCCAGTAGGCGACGCAAACGAGCGATGTAGACCTCCACCAGATTGGGCGCCGGGGCATCCTGCTCAAGGGCGTAGAGTTGATCGAGCAGCTTCGTCTTGGAGTGCACCCGGTCAGGGTGGTACATCAAGTAGCGCAACAGGCAAAACTCGGTGGCGGTTAGCGGCTGCCATGGTCCTCCCGCGCAGCTGACCTGACGCTGATCCTCATCGAGGCGGACGCCGTTGACGATGAGCCTTGCCGTCAATTCCGTGCGCCGGCGCAACAGCGCATGGACCCGCGCCAGCAGCTCCTGTTCGTGAAAGGGCTTGGTGAGATAGTCATCGGCCCCTCGACGAAGGCCATCTACCTTGTCCTGCCAGGCATCGCGAGCCGTCAACAAGAGCACCGGAAGACCAAGACCCTGGTCTCGCTGGAACTCCAGCCAATCGAGCCCCGAACCATCGGGCAGGCCGATGTCCAGGATCATCAGCGCATACTCTTCGCTGTGCAACAGCGCCTTTGCCACGCTCAGCCGCTCGGCAACGTCAACGCGATAGCCATGATCATCCAAGGCATCTTTCAGACTCTCGCAGAGCAGGTCATCATCCTCGACCAGCAACAGCTTCATCACCATCATCTCCCGGCCTGTCTCCGTCCTGCCACGCCCCAGCCACGCTGGAAGAAGTGGCCCTGGCCGGCTCCTATGGTCCCACACTCAGAGCGCCGTGCATGCCCGCCTCGAAATGTCCAGGGATATTGCAGGCGAAGGTCAGCGATGCCCCCTGTTCCGGCGCCTGCCAGACCAGCGTCCTGGTCTCTCCCGGCGCCAGGGTAACTGCCGGCATCTCCATGGCCCCGTGCATCTGGCTCATGTCGTGACCGTCCCCATGCATGCCATGTCCTCCCCCAGATGCCATCTCACGCATCATCTTGCGGTGTTCATCCTGAGCCTCGGCAGAGCCGATCACGAATTCGTGCTCCAACTGGCCGCTGTTAGTGACCTCGAAGGCGACCACCTCGCCAGAAGCAACGCTCAGTTGCTCTGGATCAAACCAGATATCGCCAGCCTCGACAGCGATGGTGCGCTCTGCGTGCGCGGGATCAATCACTGACGACTGAGCGTGGCCGGCACCCGCCAACGCCTGAGTCGACACCAGACCAAGGGCTAACACCATCAGTGTGCTACGCATGACATCGTCCTTCCATAGTGGGATGAAGGTAGCCGTTATAGCGCGGCTAGCTGAATCCAGGCTGAATCAGCCGCAAGCACGCAGGGAGTATCCTCCCGCTCACGAGTGAGTCCACTTCTCCAGCAGCAGGTCGATAAACAGCTGGGCGGTGCCCGAGATACTGTGCACGTTACTGCGTACCAGGCCGATGGTACGCTCGATACGTGGCTCCGGCAGTTCGCGCGAACACAGGATCTCGTGGTCCGGGCCCGGCATGGTCATGCGCGGCAGTATCGCCACCCCCAATCCAGACTCCACCAGCCCCAGCGACGTCGATAGATGCTGCACCTCGTAAAAGCTGTTGAGGTGGATGCCTTCGGCTGACATGGCACTGTCCAGCAGGGTGCGGTTGCCGCTATCGCGACTGACGGTGATCAGCCTTACCTGCTCCAGGTCGGCCCAGGCGATCTGCGTCTTGGCGGCCAGCGGATGATCCGATCGCAGCGCCAGTACGAAGGGGTCTCTCAGTAGCTGCGTAAACGACACTTCAGGGCGTTGAGCGCTGAACATGTTGATGCCGAAGTCCGCCTCACCACTGATGACCTTCTCCAGCCCTTCATTGGCGCTGACGTCGAGTATGCGAATCCGAATACCCGGCCAGGCCTCGCTGAACTCACGAATCACACTCGGCAAGAAGTAGAACGCGGCAGTCGGTAGACAGGCAATCGTGACCGTGCCGGTCTGGTGGGTGGCCAGCTCGCGAATGCCGAGAATCGAGGACTCGTACTCCTCGATCATGCGTCTAGCCCTCGGCAGGAAGTCCGCGCCAATGGCCGTCAGGCGAGTACGCCGCGTGGTGCGCTCCAGCAGGCTGACCTCCAGCAACTCCTCGAGCTTCTGAATTCGCCGCGAGAGCGCAGGCTGCGAGAGGTGCAGCCGCTGTGCCGCTTCGTGGAACGACCCCAGCTCGGCGACTTGAATAAACGCTTGTAGATCAAGAAATTCCAGCCTGTGCAGCATATCTCTACTCTTGCATGATCGGTGAGCTACTGATAACCATATCGCATTAATCCAACTTTCGCATTGATACATAAAGCTATTTGCATTTGAAGCATCAAATGCCTGGTGACAAGCTGCTGTCATGACCTCCAACAACGACGTGACATCACCATGATGAACAGCATCCCCTGCATGATCATGCGAGGCGGCACTTCCAGAGGCCCCTTCCTGCGCATGTCAGACCTTCCCGAGGATGAGAAGGCTCGGGCAGATATCCTGATCAGTCTGATGGGATCCGGTCATGCCCTACAGATCGATGGCATAGGGGGTGGCGACCCACTGACCAGCAAGGTCGCCATCGTTGAGCGCTCGGCGCATCCCGATGCCGACGTGGACTACTTGTTTGCCCAGGTCGACGTGCTCAATCACCGCGTCGACTTCAATCCCAACTGCGGCAACATGCTGTCGGCGGTGGGGCCCTACGCGATTGAGTCCGGCCTGGTGGAACCGCAGCAGGATTTCACGCTGGTAAGGGTGCGCAACCTGAATACGCAGCGCTTGATCGAGTGCCATGTTCCGACCCAGGGCGGCCAGGTTCTCTACGATGGCGACACCCGTATCAGCGGCGTTCCCGGGACCTCGTCGGCCATTCAACTGAGCTTTCTTGATATCGTCGGGACCAAGACCTGTGGCCTTCTCCCCACCGGCAATGTGGTGGATCTGATCGATGGCGTCGCCGTGAGCTGCCTCGACGCGGCGACGCCCATCATCATGATCAGAGCGAAAGAGCTGGGGCTGACGGGGCACGAGTCCCCTGACCAGCTGGACGCGAACAGTCAGTTGCTGGCGCGTATAGAGCGCCTCCGCCGACACGCCGGCGAGCTGATGGGCCTGGGCGATGTCAGCCAGAGCGTGCTACCAAAGCCGGTGCTGGTGTCCCCTGCACTGGAACAGGGACGCACCCTGTGCGCCCGCTATTTCGTGCCCCATCGCTGCCATAAGGCCATCGCCGTAACCGGCGCCATCGCCGTCGCGTCGTCAGTCAGCGTGCCGGGAACCGTAGCGAATCTGATCGCCGTTGGCGCGGGATCACTGGAAGCCAACGAGCTGGCCTCCCGGGTCAGTATCGAACACCCATCAGGCTTCATTGATCTGGAAGTCGAGCACCGCGGCGGCAACGCCACCGACATCGCGCGCGCCTCGCTGATCCGTACCGCGCGCAAGATCATGGCCGGCACCCTGTTCTACGCCCTGCCCGATTGATCCGACTCAACCCGATCCCGCTCTGACCTCGTCGCATGACGATGATGTCAGCGCTACGGGCACTGCCGACAACGGCAGGCCCCTGACAACGACAACACAGAAGGAACCACGCCATGACCAAGCCAAAGCTTGTCTCTTTACAGCACCTCTCGCTCCAGCACTTCTCGCTACAGAACTTCTCGCTACAGAACGTCTCGTCGAAGCCTTCTTCCTCGAAGCCATTGTCCTCAGTCTTCGGGCTTCGCGGCATGGCCCGCGCCACCCTACTAGGCCTCGCCGTGTCCGCTGCGACGCTCTGCGGCACAGCCCACGCCGATGACGCCGATGTTCCTGGCAACATCAAATGGACGGTGCCTTTTGGCGTCGGTGGCGGCACCGACGTGTGGGCTCGCTTCTTCGCGCCCTGGCTCAGCGAGTACCTGCCCGGCGAACCCACCATCATGATTGATAACGTCCCAGGTGGGGGCTCGATCAACGGAGCCAACCTGTTTGCCATGCGGGCCAAGGCGGATGGCTCCCACTGGCTAGGCACCTCTGCATCGACTCAGTACCCGGCCATGCTGGATGACCGCCGCGTTCGCTACGACTACCAGGAATGGACGCCGATCCTGGCCACGCCTACTGGCGGCGTGGTTTACGGCCAGCCGAGTCTCGGCGAAGACGCCGACGCCATTATTGATGCGATGCTCGACCAGCAGGTCAAGATCGCCGCCCAGAATCCGACCGGCCTGGAACTGCCAGTACTGATCGCTCTGGATCTGCTGGGCGCCGACGTCCAGGCCGTATTCGGCATGCGCAGCCGTGGCGAAGGTCGACTGGCCTTCGAGCGAGGTGAGGCCGACATCGACTTTCAAACCAGTTCAGCCTACTTGAGCAACGTCCTGCCGCTGGTGGAGTCCGGCAAGGCGGTCCCGCTGTTTTCGTTGGGGCTGCTTAACGATGAAGGCGAGATCGTGCGTGACCCCGCCTTCCCCGACCTGCCCACCTTCAATGAAGTCTACGCCGCCCGCCACGGCGAAGCGCCAACAGGCCCTGCCTACGAAGCCTTTCGCAAGTTCTTCGCCTCGGGCTACGCGCTGCAGAAGCTGATTGTGGTCCCCAAGGACACCCCGGCAGACCTGATCGAGACCTATCGTGACGCAGCACGCGAGTTCATCGCTACCGACGCCTTCAAGCAGGACGCTGAAGCTCAGCTGGGACCCTATGATCCGGTGGTCGGCGAGGTCATCCAGCGCCACCTGGAAGACGCCATGAGCATTGATGATGCGACCCGTGAGTGGCTCACCCACTGGCTGAAGGAAAAACACAACGCCCAGATCTGAATGGCGCCAGCGCCGCGCAGTTCTCCTGCAGACACCAGCGGACTCCGGCGCTATCAGCGACTAACCGCAGCTTCTCTATTAGGTGTGCCGAAAGGAGCTCGGCTCACAGCTCGACCACAACAACGTGACGATAACAGCGCTGGGGGCACGCCCCAGCGCTACGACAATACGAGAGTCCAACGCCATGCTTGATATCTTCCTCTCCAGCCTGGGACAGTTGTTCACCCTGTCCCATATGCTGTTCATGCTGCTGGGGGTGATGGTCGGCCTGATCGTCGGCATCATTCCCGGACTCGGGGGCATCGCTGGCATGTCCCTGCTGCTCCCTTTCCTCTACGGCATGGAGCCTACGGTGGCACTGGGCATGCTGATGGGACTGGTCGCCGTCATCCCGACTGGCGACACCTTTGCCTCCGTGCTGCTCGGCATCCCTGGCTCCAGCGCCTCTCAAGCCACCGTTATCGACGGTTTCTCGTTGGCCAAGAAGGGCCAGGCAGCCCGGGCCCTGTCCAGCGCCTTCCTGTCCTCCATGATCGGTGGCCTGATTGGTGCGGTGGTGCTGACCGGATTTATCCTGATCGCCCGTCCGCTGGTACTGTCCTTCTCGTCATCAGAGCTGTTCATGCTGACGCTGCTTGGCCTGTCCATGGTGGCGGTGCTGTCAGGCGCAGATCTGTTCAAGGGGCTTGCCGCCTGCGGGTTCGGCCTGCTGGTAGGCGGTATCGGCATGGCCCCGGCCACCGGTGAGTTTCGTCTCAATCTGGACATCGATTACCTGTTTGATGGCCTGCCCCTGGTCGTTGTCGGCCTGGGCATCTTCGCCCTGCCCGAGATCATCGACCTGCTGGTCAAACGTGGCGCTATCGCCGAAAAGCCCTGCCGCCTTGGTGAAGGCTGGCGCCGCGGCATTCAGGACGTTGGCCAACAGCGTGGCCTGGTCGCCCGCTGCGCCGCCATCGGCAGCCTGGTGGGCACCATTCCTGGCCTGGCGGGCTCTGTCGTCGACTGGCTGACCTATGGTCATGCGGTCCAGACTGCCAAGGACAAGTCCGCGTTTGGCAAGGGCGACATTCGTGGCGTCATCGCCCCGGAATCCGCCAATAACGCTTGCGCCTGCGGTGCCATGGTACCAACGCTGCTGTTCGGGGTACCGGGCTCGGGCACTGCCGCCGTGTTTCTCGGCGGTCTCTTGCTGCTGGGCCTGCAACCTGGCGTTGGCATGATCGAGACCCATCTTGATCTGACGTACACCATCATCTGGTCACTGGCCCTTGCCAACATCCTTGGCGCCGCCATGTGTTTGCTCCTGGCACGCCCGGTGGCCAACCTGACCCGGGTGCCCTTCGCCACCCTGGCTCCCTTGATCACCGTGCTGATCATCTTCGCCGCCTTCCAGGCGACGCGAGCCACCGGTGATCTGTTGGCGCTGGGTGCCATCGGCGTCATCGGCGTGCTGTTCAAGCGCGCCAACTGGTCACGCCCCGCCTTCCTGATCGGCTTCGTCCTCGCCCCAGGGGCGGAGGCCTACTTCTACCAGGCGGTACAGTTTCAGGGTGCTGACGCCTTCCTACGTCCCGGTGTGCTGATCATCGGCGCCATGATCCTGGCTGCGCTGTTCATCCCGATCATTGGTGCCGGCGTCAAGAAACGCCGCCAGGCCATGTCTGTCGGGGCCGCTGCTACCCAGACCAACGACGACAAGCCGCCGCATCAGCTCGGCATCATCGACATCATCCTGCTGGTGGCCCTGCTGGTCCTGGCGGCCAGCGCCTGGATCAACGTCTCCGAGCTGTCACTCATCGGCGGCATCATGCCCCGCCTGGCCATCGCCATCATGGCCGTGGCCTGTCTGGCGGAAGTGGCGCGCAGCGTGATTCGCCGTCCCCGCTGGAAGCAGCAAGGTCTGGAGCGTGAAAGCGTCTGGCTCATCGGGTTCTTTGCGCTGGTCGGTGCCATGCTCTCGATCGGCTTTATCACCACCGCCACGCTGTTCACTCTGGTCTTCCTGCTGGCTATTGCCAAGCTGCGGTGGTGGTTGGCCCTGCTGATGGCCATGGGGGTGACGGGATTCCTGGTCAGCATGGCAACCTTCCTCACCCTGACCTACCCGCAAGGCTTGCTGGACCCGCTGCTGTTCGGTTGGCTTTAGGTCCGTCCGCAATCCATACAAGGCTCCGCCCCGCAGCAGTCTCCCGGCGGAGCCTTCTTTATCGACGCAGTGCCGACACTCGCCTCGGGATTCAGCACTCGCTACCCAGCCAGATACTTGTCTCGTCCCCAGATAAACCTAGCGGGAGCCAACATCTGAAGCCACCCTGGCAACGTTCGCAGGAACTATGCGGCAACGCCGAGATCTTGTTCCCAAGCTTGCTCTATCGCCCCTGCCCGGCGGTAGACTCGAGTATCACTCTCCTCTCATGCAGCAGGAAACATCGACACTCACCCCGTTCTCGTTGCCTGACCTCTGACGGCCTCGACAATCTCCAGCCTGCGATCACCAGCCCCTCTCTGACATGGAGGCATCCCATGGACCTGGTAGAGAAACTCATCGCTGAACCGACCGATGATATCTTTGATCTTCTGCTGGCCGATGACAAAGAGGTCTTCTGGGTCGACTGGCGAGATGACGACGCCGTGCTGGCTGACTACTGCGAGGCCGTCGCCCACACCGGTATGCTGGGCTCCCACTGGGTCGACGACGTGCTGACCATCACCTACGCAGAACGATCACGGGCAGTGCCGCTGACCCAGTCACCGGGGGACCGGCACATCACGTTGATGACGATCAACGAACTGATGGCCCCTGACTACAGCATCAGGATGGTATGGGAGTCGGAAGGCAGCGATACCCTGGCCTTCAGCGTGTTGCCAGAGGCCAGGTGGGCCGAATTGGAAGCGCAATATGGGAGCGCTGCGGTGGATCGGGCCTTTCTCACCCTGACCCATGACATCAATCCCTTCATCGATGCCCTGCACGTCCGGCGCCCGACGGGCAAGGAGCGTCGCTGGTGGACATTCTGGCGATAGCCGGCTGCTGAGGGTTCATCGACTCCATGGAGCCTGCCAGGCGCACGCCAGACGAGTGGCTAACGCGTGCCTTCAAACATCCGATGTCGGGCATTGTCGATATGGGCGCGCATGGCGGCTTCCGCAGCCTCTCCATCCTTGGCGGCGATGGCGTCGACGATGGCCAAATGTTCGTCCTGTACCAGTCGCAGGCGCGCCTGCGACGCCATCAGTGACAGCCCACGAGTCAGGTTCATCCCTTCCTTGATACTCTCGTTGAGCGACTTCAATACGGTGGTGTAGTAGTGATTGCTGGCCGCTTCGGTAATCGCCAGATGGAAGCGATAGTCTTCGTCGGTGGCCAGATCGTGGCGAGCATTGGCCTCATCGATGATGTCGTAGCAGCGACGAATCTGGTCGAGCTGTTCCTGGGTGCGTCGCAACGCCGCCAGATGTGCTGCCCGCGCTTCGACGTTGGTGCGAAACTCAAAGCAGCGCTGAATGTCGGCAATGCTTGAGATAGGCGCAAACTTGAGCACCGCGCTGTCAGGCTGACGAATGACAAAGCTGCCGGAGCCGCGCCGGGACACCACCAGCTCATCCTCCTTGAGTCGGGCCAGGGCATCGCGCAGCACCGGACGAGAGACTTCATAGCGACGGCACAGCTGCGCCTCGGTGGGCAACTTCTCATTGACCGGATACTGGCCTTCGATGATCGCTTCCAGAATCTTCTCGTAGACCGCCGAAGCCAGTGAAAATTTCGCCTCTAATGCCATCTTGCCTTGCTCCGGATCTCTTGTTCCCTGGAAGTTGCCCGTCCGGCTCATCACTCCGCCGTGGCCCCCTCCCTTTTTACCATCGCAAACGGCGCCCTGCACTGGACCTTGAGGTCGCACCCGGGCGCCTTTCGCCGTTCCTTGCCCCAACACTGGCGCATTTTTCCGCTCAGGCCACCGTCTTGGCATTGCCGGGCCTGCTAGCCTGACGCCCCTTCCAGATGCCGTTGGCGATGATCAGGGTCCAGGTCAGAATCGCCAGCCCCGCCAGCACCATGGCGATGGGCCGGTCGACGAAGGCCATCAGGTCGCCGTCGGACTTGAGGATCGAGCGCATGAAGTTGCTCTCGATGATGGGGCCGAGGATAAAGGCCAGAATCAGCGGACCCAGCGGGAAGTCGTTCTCCATCAGGAAGACCCCGACCAGCCCCAGGCCGAGCATGATCCAGACGTCGAACATGCTGTTGTTGGCAGAGAAGGCCCCCACGATACAAAACATCAGGATCAATGGGTAGAGAACCCCTGTGGGCACCGCCAGCAACCTGCCGGCCCCCTTGATCGCCATCAGCCCCAGCGGCAGCAGCAGCAGATTGGCCAGCACGAACACCATGAAGATGGCGTTGACCAGGGCACCCTGCTCGGTGAAGACGTCCGGGCCCGGGGTGATGCCCTTGGTGGTCAGCACGCCGATGATGATAGCGGTGACGGTATCCCCGGGAATGCCGAACACCAGCGCCGGGATATAGGCGCCGGACAGGGCCGCGTTGTTGGCGGCGCTGGCCGAGACCAACCCCTCTGGATGACCGGTACCGTACTTCTGTGGCTCACGGGACAGCTTGCGGCTGATGGCATAACTGATCCAGGACGCGATATCGGCGCCGGCGCCGGGCAGCGCCCCGATCATGGTGCCAAGCAGGCCCCCTCGGGCAACGCCCCCCTTGTAGCGCCAGGTTGTCCCGGCAACGCCGTCCAGCAGCTTGCCCTTGGGCGTCTCCACGTTGGTGGCGCTCTGTCCCGCCCCAGGCAGGCTGCGTAGCAGTTCAGTAATGGCAAACAAGCCAATCAGCACCGGCAGCAACGAGATACCGGCAAGCAGGTCATAGCTGCCCATGGTGAAGCGCATCTGGCCGGACACGCTGTCCATGCCGACCATCGCCAGAGACAGGCCGATCAGCATCGAAATAGCGCCCTTGAGCGGATCGCCACCGGCCACCAGGATGGCGCAGGACAGCCCCAACAAGGCCAGCCAGAAATACTCGTCACTGGTGAACTGCAGCGCAAATTCAGCGATCCGCGGGGCAAACAGGGCAAGCACCGCTACGCCAATAATGCCACCCAGCATCGAGCAGGTGACGTTGATGCCGAGGGCAAGCCCCAACTTGCCCTTCTTGCCCAGAAGATAGGCCTCGTCGGCATAGACCGCAGACGCCGGCGTACCCGGCATCCTCAGCAGCGCCCCAGGTATATCACCAGCGACGATGGCCATGGCGGTGGCTGAGACGATGGCGGCGATCGCCGGCAGCGGCTCCATGAAAAAGGTCACCGGCACCAGCAAGGCGGTCGCCATGGTTGCGGTAAGACCAGGAATAGCGCCCATGAACAGCCCGAACAGGGAGGCCGCGATGATCACCAGGATCACCTCGGCGTCGAGCACCATGGAGGCAGCTTGCAGTAATTCGTTCATCAGTAGAGCACCTGTTCAAGCAGTCCGGGAGCCAGGGGGACGTGCAGCACCTGGGCGAACAGCATCCAGATCACTGCCGTCGCCATCACCGCGATCAGCAGCGCGCGGCCCCAGCCGCGGCGGTGATACATCCGGAACAGCAGCGTCAACAGCGTCACCGCCACCACCGGAAAGCCGAGCACCGGAGTCAGCAGCACATAGGCAATGACGCTCGCCACCACCGCACCGAGCGCCAGCAGGAAGGGGCGCCCGGCCACCTTGCCCGACCAGCGCACCAAGGCCTGGCGCTGTCGCAAGCCCTTGAGGATCAGCAGCCCCCCCATCAGCAACAACAGCCCGCCGACCACCTTGGGAAAGGTCCCGGCGCCGTAGACCTGCCGCGGCAATGGGCTCAAATCGGCAGAAGCCACGATGAGGGCAGCCCCCAAGGCCGCCGCCATGGTTCCTGATATTGCATCACTGGTACGCATGAGACATGTCTCCTTGATGCAGACGCATCAGCGGAGAGGCGCCGCCCAAGCGGCGCTTCTACAAAGTGTCACTGACGGTCCCCACCCACCATCAGCAGGTGAAGACCGAAGGTCGATCACTGGGCCAGGCCCAGCTTGTCGATGATGGAGGCGTTGTTGGCGTCCTGTTCGGCCATGAACGCCTCGAAGCCTTCCGGTCCTTCCCATACCGCACCGAAACCGCGGCTTTCCATGAACGCCTGGAAATCCTCGGAGTTCCACACGGCCTCAGCCGCGCTCAGCAGGCGCTCGGTGACGTCTTCTGGCAGCCCCTCGGGGCCGACCAGGCCACGCCAGGAACCGTGGGACCAGTCATCGCCGGTCACCTCGCCAGCGGCGGGAATATCGGGGAAGGCGTTCTCACGCTCGCTGGATAGCACCGCCAGCGTGCGCACACGATCAGACTCACGCATGGACTCCGTTTCCGGCAGCGACGAGAAGACAATATCGACACCGCCCGCAGCCAGCTCCTGCAGACCTGGCGCCGCCCCCTCACTGGGCACCAGGTTGACGGTGTTGGGATCGATGCCTTGCTGGTCGAGGAAGCCGGCAAAGGACAGGTGGTAGGCGGCACCCGGCGCGGAGCCCGACACGGTGTACTCGTTGGGTGACTCGGCCAGATCCGCCAGCGCCTCTTCCAGGTTCTGCCAGGGCGCCTCGGCGTTGACGGTAAAGGCGGCGTAGTCGAGGTTGAGCAGCGCGATCGGGGTAAAGTCTTCGTAGGACAGATCCGCGGTACCGATGTGCCGATAGGTAGCGATCTCAGCGGTACCCAGGCCGAGGGTGTAGCCGTCCGGACGCGCCATCTTCATCGCCATGTGACCGACCACACCGGAGCCGCCGGTGCGGTTGACCACATTGACCGGTTGCCCCAGCTCCTGCTGCAGCCCGGCAGCGAACTGTCGACCCACGGCGTCGGTGCCGCCGCCGGCAGACCAGGGCACAATCAGGGTGATCGGCTTGGTGGGATAGTCGTCACCGACCGCGACCGAGGAGGTCGCCACCAGCAGGGAAGCACATAGCAGGCGTGGAAGCGTTCGCATGGGTTATCTCTCTTGTCAGCTAGCGTCGGAAGCTCCGGCGTCAACGCATTTGCTCGGCACCGGAATGAACGCTTGCAAGAGTGCCCTCGGACCGTAAAACAGACAAGTTATTACAAATTATACTTTATGCTAACGGGAACAGGACAGACGCATCATCTAGACGCAAAAGCGCTTAAAAACCCGCACACGAAATCGAATAAAAATGTTACAAAACAGTATTTTGCACAATTACAAACAAAGCACATCGCAAGCCTGACACAGCACTTAACCTCTCCACTCACCACCCCAACAAGACCAAAGTACGAGCCCTACTTGTTCTTATTTGTTTGAAGACCATAAGACTCTGGGCTAAGGTTGGCTGCACAACATCGAGGGTGGCGCCCTGCGCCCTCCCCGCACCGAACCATCCCATGATGCGGCCTGTCGCAGGCCCGCTTAGTTCAGGAGCATTTCATGTTCGCCGACCTCAACGACAAGACCGTCCTTATCACCGGCTCCACCAAGGGCATCGGGCGCGCCGCCGCCGTCGCCTTCGCTCGCGAAGGTGCCATCGTCGGCATCAACAGCAGCCAGAAGGACGCCGCCGCCGAGGAGCTGATTGCCCAGCTGGAGTCTGAAGGTGCGCGCTTCGCCTACTATGAGCGCGACCTGACCAAGAGCGGCGAGTGCGAGACCCTGGTCAACGAATTCGTCGAGCAGTTCGGCAGCCTCGACGTGCTGGTCAACAACGCCGGCGGCCTGGGTGTACGCAAGAGTCTCGAGTCCCTTGAAGACGACGACTTCAACCTGGTCATGGACCTGAACCTGCGTTCGGTCATCATGACCACCCGCTTCGCCATGCCGCACCTGAAGGCCTCTGCCGAGAAGCGCGGAGAGACCGCCAGCGTCATCAGCACCGGATCCATCGCCGGACGCGAAGGCGGCGGCCTGGGCGCCTCTCTGTACGGCGGCTCCAAGGCCATGCTGCATAACCTCCACCGCAACTGGGTCAAGGAATTCACCAAGGACAAGGTGCGCTTCAACATCGTCGCACCGGGCACTATCGACACCGCCTTCCACGCCGACAAGAGCGATGAGGTCAAGGCCAAGATCGCCTCCACCATCGCCATGGGTCGCCTTGGCACCTCCGAGGAAGTGGCGCCGTCGTTCCTGTTCCTGGCCTCCCACGCCGCCAGCGGTTACATCACCGGCCAGGTCATCGACGTCAACGGCGGCCAGATGTGCCCCTGAGCGCCCCTTCGAACAGGAGATGGTCATGACACTTGAAGGACACCAGTTGATCGGCTTTCAGTCGTTGGCAGGCGATGTTGGCGAACGCGGTATCGCCGCCATCAATCCCGCCTCGGGAGACATGCTGTCGCCCACCTACCCCAGCGCAGGGGCCGCCGAGATCGAGCGAGCTTGCCAGCTGGCGGAAGATGCCTTCCTGCCATACCGACAGCTACCACTTGGTGATCGAGCCCGCTTTCTGGACACCATCGCCGACCACATCGATGCCCTGGGTGATGCTCTGACCGAGCGCGCCATGGCCGAGACCGGCCTGCCCAAGGCCCGTCTGGAAGGCGAGCGCGGCCGCACCTGTGGGCAGCTCCGGCTGTTTGCCGAGGTGCTGCGCAGTGGCGAATTCCTGGGCGTGCGCGTGGAGGATGCCCTTCCTGAACGCACGCCCATGCCACGCCCAGCGCTGGTTCAGCAGCAGGTGCCACTGGGTCCCGTGGCGGTATTTGGCGCCAGTAACTTCCCGCTGGCATTCTCAGTGGCAGGAGGCGACACCGCTTCTGCCCTCGCAGCGGGCTGTCCAGTGATCGTCAAGGCTCACTCCGCTCATCCTGGCACCTCGGAGCTGGTCGGACGTGCCGTTCAGCAAGCCGCGCGGGAGTGCGACATGCCCGAGGGAGTCTTCTCGCTGCTTTACGGCAGCGGCCGCGAACTCGGTCAGGGCCTGGTGCGAGACCCACGCATCCAGGCGGTTGGCTTCACCGGCTCACGCACTGGGGGTACTGCGCTACTTCGCACCGCCCAGGCGCGCCCGCAGCCGATCCCGGTTTACGCCGAGATGAGCAGCATCAACCCTGTTTTGCTGTTGCCACACCAGCTGGAAACGGCGGCTGAGGATCTGGGTGAGGCCTTCGTCGCTTCTCTGACCATGGGAGCCGGGCAGTTCTGCACCAACCCGGGCCTGATCCTGGCACTGTCCGGCCATGCCCTGGAACGCTTTGTCGACCAGGCCGGCAAGGCGATCAGAGAGGCGGGCCCCCAGTTGATGCTGACTCCTGGCATTCACGCCGCCTACCAGCAGGGCGTAGCCCAACTCGCCGATCAGCCGGACGTTGCCCTGGTCGCCAAGGGCAAGGATACCGGGCACCTCGCCTGCCCCTGTCAGCCGCACCTTTTCCGCACCAGCGCCAGCGCGTTCATCGGCAATGACGCCCTGCACGACGAGGTGTTCGGCGCCTGCGCACTGATCGTCGAATGTGCGTCGGTAGAACAGATGACACAGGTGCTGAGCGCCCTGGAGGGCCAGCTAACCGCCACGGTCCACCTGGACCAGGCCGACCATGCGCTCGCCGAGCGGTTACTGCCACTGCTCGAACGCCGCGCTGGCCGCATCATGTTCAACGGCTGGCCCACCGGCGTCGAGGTGTGTCACACCATGGTCCATGGCGGCCCCTGGCCCGCGACCTCCGACACGCGCACCACCTCGGTTGGCAGTGCCGCTATCCAGCGTTTCTTGCGCCCGGTGTGCTATCAGGCGCTGCCCGAGGCGCTGGCGCCGGACAGTCTCAAGGCCGACAACCCGCTGGGCCTGCCACGCCAGGTCAACGGCAAGCGCCAGGGCTAGGCCTTTCGAAAGACGGGCCTAGCCGCCACGCTTTCCAGGGTGGCGGGACTCAAGAGAAGACCGCCACCACGAAGACAAGAAGGCCCTCGCCACAGGCGAGGGCCTTCATGTTGATAGCGGTCATCGGTGCCTGGCGGCCCATGGCCCCTTCTCACTCCCCCCAAAGGCGAGTTGATTCAGCCACGGCCGTGCCTTCGGGGTCGTGCAACAAAACGCCTGACCCCGTCGACGTGACAGGATCAGGCGCGAAGGTATGCCAGGTATCGCCGCCCTCAGCCGGTGCTTTCGCGACGTTTGAGCTGTACTGGCTTGCGGATTGCCAGGAAGTAGACAAAGACACCGGTCAGCACCAGGAAGAACAGGCTATCAGGCTGGGTCACAAACACCGTCAGGTCGCCATTGGACAACGTCAGCGCACGCCGCAGGTACTCTTCCAGGCCTGGGCCGAGAATGAAACCCAGCAGCAGGGTTACCACCGGGTAGCCGTGCTTGCGCAGATAGAAGGCCAGCACCCCCATGATCAGGGTCATCATCATCTGGAAGGTGGAGTAAGTGGCCACATAGCTGCCCACCACCGCCAGCATGGCGATCGAGCCGAACAGTATGTCCCGGCGAATGCGCACAATACGGATGAAGTACGGACCCAGCAGATACATCGTCAACGGAATCAGGATCAAGGCGCTGAAGATCAGGGCCGCCAGCATCGGGGCGATTAACCCGGCCTGGGACTCCATCAACTGGGGTCCGGGCTGGATGCCGTTGATCACCAGCACGCCAAGCACGATCGCGGTAATCGGATCACCCGGTATACCGAAGGTCAGCATCGGCACCAGGGCACCACCACACACCGCATTGTTGGCGCTTTCCGCTGCGGCAATTCCCTGGGGATTGCCCTTGCCGAAAGTGTCAGGCTCTTTCGAGGTACGTACCGCTTCCACGTAGGCCAGAAAGCCGCCCATGGAGCCACCTGCGCCGGGCAGGGTGCCGACCAGGTAGCCGATGGTCGAGGATTTCAGGTAGCAGGCGGCGCCGATACGACGAATCGCCGAGCGCGAAGGGATGAAGTCGCGACGGCGAATCTTTGCCACCCCCTTCAACTTCTCACGAATACTCAAGGCCTTGTCGTTCTCGGCCAACTGGGTCAGTAGCTCACTGATCGCAAAGGTGCCGATAATGACGGGCATCAGATCGATACCTGCCGCCAGGTCGCCGCTACCAAAGCTGAACCTGGCCACCGGCACCATGGCATCGAGCCCCACCGTCGCCAACATCAACCCGAGGCACGCGGCAATGCCGGCACGGCGGACGTTGCCCCGCTGGGCAATGACAATCACGATCAGCGCAAACAGGATCAGCGCGCACTTGCCAGTGGTCTGCACCAGCAGCGACAGGTCAGCGATCAAGGGCGCCAGCAGCACCAGCAGTACCGCTCCGAAGACGCCCCCGATCATCGAGGCGAAGGAGGCATGCCCCAGCGCCAGAGGCCCTTCGCCCCGCTGCTGCATGGGATAGCCTTCCAGGGCGGTCATCATCGACGAGGGAGCACCGGGTATATTGATGGTAGTGGCGGTGATACTGCCGCCGCACATGCCGGCCATATAAATGCTGGCACAGGCCATCAGCGCGGTGGTCACGTCAAGGCTATAGGTCAGCGGCAGCAGCAGCGCCAATGCCAGGGTGGCGGTGAGTCCTGGAATCGCCGAAAACACCGTGCCGATCAGAAAACCGGCCACCACGTAGAACAGTACGGTGGGGTTGAGCAGCAGAGCAAAGCTCGCTACCACTTGTGTCAGAAAATCCATGGCTCACCCCCATAGCGCCGGTAGACGTACATTGAAAATCTGCTGGAACAGCAGGTAGCCCACCCCAGTGATGGCCATGGCGATCGCTACCTTCGACAGCCACCTATCGACGCCAGAGAACAGCATCATCACCGTCAGCACGTAGATCAGGGTAGACAGCAGGTAGCCAATCCCCTGAAAGGCCAGGACATACACCAGCGTTGCGAGCATCAATAGAAGCTCAGGCGAAAAGCGAAGTGCCCGCGCTTGCACCGTCGCTTGCGATGCGTCCGAGGCTGTCGCTGCAAGGTTCTCGTGAACCGCAGAACGCCATTGCAACAGGCACAGCACGCTCGCCAGCGCACCTATCAGTAAAGGAAAGAAGGACGGCGTCAGCTTGCCGTTTTGCAGCGGTGGCCCCATGGTCAAGGTGACGATGAGGTAACCGAGCGACATCAGCGCCAGGACTCCATGAAAGCAGGCGGCGCCGGTGCCCAGTGCACGCGCCATCGTGGGGACAGAAAATCGGGACATAGGGAACCTCTCTCGGCCCCCGCAACCAGGAGCCGACCACACAATGATCATTGGGTAGGAACGGAAACGGACAGCGACGTAAGGGAAACACTGCATACATGCCTGCGCGGACGAGTCGCTGCGTTGCGGGCTGCTCGCACTCCTCACCTATACCGCATAGGCTCCGGGTGCTGCGCTGCTGGCGCCTAGCCTCTCATTGCGCTCGGCTGATGTATTCAGCGCTTCCCAAGGTCCTCTAATCCGTTTCCGTGGGTGGCAATCGGCGAAGATCGCCAGATGCTGGCGACCTTCGCGTCAGGCTTACAGGTTCAGCTCATCCATCGCGGCAAATGTTCTCTGCTGGTAGCTGGCGATCCAGTCGTCGACCTCCTCGCTGCCCAGCCACCCTGGCGTCACTCCAATGCTGGTGACCCACTGCTGGAACTCATCACTTTCGTAGGCGTCCTGATAGGCGGACTCCAGCGTGTCGATCACGTCCTCGGGTGTATTCGCGGGGGCCGCCAGGACAATGAAACTGCCGGTCTCAAGCTCGATGCCAAACTCGGAGATCGGCGGGACCTCCGGGTACGCAGGATTCTGTGAACCGGACAGTTCGACCACACCCAGCGCATCGCCGGAGGACAGGATGCCGGAGAAGTCTCCCAGGCTAGAAATCGCTCCGTCGATTTCTCCGGACAACAGGGCTTCGGCCTCCGCAGTGGAGGATCCCGGATAGGAGATCACGTTGAAGCTCACCCCGGTGGCGGCCTCCAGTCGGCGCACCGCCAGGTAAGGACCAGATCCTTCCGGCGCTACACCAATGCGCACAGTACCGGGGTTTGCTCGGGCCGCCTCGATCAGCTCTTCGTAGGAGCCGTAACCCGACTGCTTCGACACCACGATGGCATCGGCCTCCTGGGTCACACGGGCGAAGGGTTCAAGCTTATCCAGCGAGTAGCCCGGGACCATATTGCCCCGCGGCAAGGTCACCACGCTATCGTAGGTCAGCACTCCGATGGTGTGGCCATCAGGACGCGCCTTGGCCAACTGCATCAGGCCGGTCGCGGTGACAGCACCACCGATATTCTCGACGTAGACAGAGGTCGGCAGCGCCTGCTCGGCCAGATTACTGATCTTGCGCGAGATGGCATCGGCACCACCTCCCGCCGGCCACGGCACGATCATTCGCACGTCGCGCTGGGGGAAGTCGGCCTGGGCCACAGGCACGGCGACTGCGGCAGCCAGGAGAACACTTGCCAGGGTACCCCCGGTCGTGACGGAAGCAAGGCGTGACCACTGGCGAGTCGAGAGCAAGGTGTGAGCAGTCATGGCGGCTCCTTTCATTATTGATTGTGATAGTCGAATGAGTGGCCACTGGAAGTGACCAGTCATCGTGTTGCAGTGAGGCGTCAGCGCGGCTGCATCAGTGCTGCAACCTCAGCGCGACTGCTGCTGACGCAGGTAGGCCTGATACTCCTCCTGGGCCTGCTCGTTGGGCGGGTAAAGGCCGATGACCTTGGCCCCGGCGCTGACTTTCTCAAGCACGTAGGCCTCGAAGGCCTCCATACCGGCCGCCTCTTCTGCAACTTCATCAGCCAGCTCCAGCGGAATGACCATGACGCCGTCACCATCACCCACCAGGACATCGCCCGGGTAGACCGGGACGCCGCCACAGCCGATGGGCTGCTGGATGTCCACGGCATGGTGCTTGGTCAGGTTGGTCGGGGAACTGGGCTTGGTACAGAACACCGGCATCGACATGGTCTCGGCGTACTCCGAGTCACGCACCCCCGCGTCGGACACAAAGCCCGCGCACTCGCGCACCTGTAACCGGGTCAGCAGGATGCTCCCGGCACTGGCGGCGCTGGCATCCTGACGGCAGTCGGACACCAGAACACGCCCCGGTGGCACTGTCTCGACGGCCAGGCGCTGGGGATGCTCTGGATCACGAAACGCAGCGACCGTGTCGAGATCTTCCCGGGCCGGGATATAGCGCAGTGTGTATGCCTGCCCCACCATCTTGACCTGGGCAGTGTTCATGCGCCCGACGTTCTGGATGTAGGTATTTTTCAGGCCACGCTTGTGCAGCAAGGTGTGCAGCGATGCCGTCGACGCGCGCATCAGGCGCTCACGGGTCAGGCTGGACAACTCGGGGTGGGGGTAATCGTTGATGATGCTCATGGGCTTCGCCTGTTCTGGGCCCACCGGGCCGGTAAGTGACGTGGTCACTATAGAAATCGCCCTGCCGCTTTTCAAACAACTTTTTACAACTTATCTATCCCCACACCTCTTCGGAGCCAAGAAGCATGTTACATCGCTTTCAACATCAATCACCAAAACGCTGAAATAAAACATTTTTTACGTAAAAATAGCACGCCAGATAGCGACGCCATCCTGGCGATTAGACATAGGTATAACAAGGCAATATTTGTATTAACCCAGGCCGTGGAGTCGACACGACGTCTGTTCCCCACCCCTACGGATGGATCGCAGATGGCACCTCACCATGTCGAGATGAGAAGCTGCTCTTCACCACCAACGGATACACCAGGCTCAAGGAGACACAGGATGACAATGCTTAGCCACTTTTCCCTGACTGGACAGACGGCGCTGGTAACAGGGGCTCGCAGAGGCATCGGCGCGGCCATGGCGCTGGCCTTGGCTGAAGCCGGTGCCGATATCATCGGCGTCAGCGCCAGCATGGCCAGCGATGGTGACGAGCTGGGTAAACAAGTGCGCAAGCTGGGACGACGTTTCGAGGGTATCGCCTGCGACCTGTCTGACCGCAAGGCGCTAATGACGCTGGTGGAGGGACTTGGTGAGCGACGTATCGATATCCTGATCAACAACGCCGGCACCATCGAGCGCGCGCCAGCCCATGAACACTCGGACGCGCTGTGGGACCGAGTGATCGACATCAATCTAAGTGCACCTTTCGTGTTGACCCGGGAGATCGGTCGACACATGGTCGACAGGGGCAGCGGCAAGATCATCTTCACTGCTTCACTGCTGTCGTTTCAGGGCGGCATCACGGTACCGGGATACGCCGCCAGCAAGGGCGGCATTGCCCAGCTGACCAAGGCCTTTGCCAATGAATGGGCGGCCCATGGCGTGAACGTCAATGCCATCGCGCCCGGGTATATCGCCACCGACAACACCCAGGCACTGCGGGAAGATTCCGACAGATCTCGCGACATCCTGGCCCGAATCCCCGCTGGACGCTGGGGCAGCCCCGATGACTTCAAGGGACCTGTCGTATTTCTCGCCTCCCGCGCCTCGGACTATATGCACGGCACCGTCATGACGGTCGATGGAGGATGGATGGGGCGGTAACGACAGCCCTACAAGGTTGATCCAGGCGCGTCGCCCACGCGGCGCCCGCAATGCGGCCTCCTAACGCACGCGCTTTGCCGCTAGCCCCTCGCGCAGGGCCCGGGTGTACACGTCAGGAAACTCCTGGATCAACCAGCTCATCAGCGCGCGCACTCGCTCAAGCTGATAGCGATGGGGCGGGCAGACCAGCGACAAGGGAGTCGTATCAGACCAATCAGGTAATACCTCGACCAGGTCACCCCGGGCGATGTCCGCCTCGACGTAGACATCGACCAAGCGGGTGACACCAAGGCCAGACAACGCGGCTTGACGCATGGCATGGCCACTGACGATCTTGAAGCCTCCGCGGGCCTGTACTACCCGCTGCTGATTACCCCGCTTCAATAACCAGTGATCAACGCTCCCGTAGATCAACGGCAGCCCCTGCAAATCTTCGGGCCTGCGCACGGGAGCGTGTTGCTCAAGCAACTCCGGACTTGCCACATAGCGCGTGGAGACCTGGTGCAGCCGCCTGGCCACCAGCGTGGAGTCTTCCAGCTCGCCCATGCGCATCACCAGATCGTAGCGGCTCGTCAGCAGGTCCACCCGCAGGCTGGAGAAGTCCAACTCCACCTCGACCCCGGGATGCGCCTGCTGGAACCGAAACACCAGCGGTGCAATCAGTTCTTCGCCTACCAGACCACCCACCGCGTTCATTCGAATCACGCCCTTGAGTTCTCGCGTCGACTGCATGGCCCACTCGGTGGCCGCATCGAGCTGCTGAAACGCCAGAGTCGCGCGCTCGAAGTACCCCTCCCCCACGCTGGTGAGGCGCAAGCGGCGCGTGGTGCGGTGAAGCAACTGCACCTTGAGCGCGCGTTCCAGCTCGGTGATCTGCTGGCTGAGGTTCGCCTTGGACTGGCCAGAAGCATGGGCTGCCGCGGTAAAACTGCCGTGCTCAGCGACCAGCAGAAAGGCACGCGTCCAGCGCCAAGGGATATCGTTCATAAAATGTGAACAGTCATTTTGCAATGGATGGATTTTTCATCATAGCGGCAAGTCCCAGAATGCGCCCCTGTCGATTCACAAAGGTCGTCTCGCACGGCTTTTCACACGCAAAGGTGACCCATGACCAAGCCCCTCGTTGTCATTACCGGAGCCTCTTCTGGCATCGGTGCCGCAATCGCCCGCCATTTCTCCAGCGCCGGACACCCCTTGCTGTTGCTGGCGCGCCGACTCGAACCCATGCAAGCGATGAACCTTCCCGACAGCCTGTGCCGAGAGGTCGATGTGACCGACCCATCCGCCCTGGCCAACGCCATTGGCGAGGCCGAGAAGACATTCGGGCCCACGGACCTGTTGGTCAACAACGCGGGGGTCATGTTGCTGGGCCAGCTCGCGACTCAGGATGCAGCAGAGTGGAAGCGAATGCTCGACGTCAACGTGCTGGGCCTGTTGCATGGAACCCAAGCCGTGCTGGCCGCCATGTGTGAACGCGGTGCGGGTACCATTCTCAATATCAGTTCCATCGCCGGCAAGAAGAGCTTCCCCAACCACGCGGCTTACGTTGGCAGCAAGTTCGCGGCGAGTGCCATCAGCGAAAACCTGCGTGAAGAAGTGGCCGACAGTGGCGTCCGCGTCATGGCCATTCATCCAGGCGCGGTCGATACGGAGTTACTGGGACACACCACAGACCCCGACATCATAGAAGGCTACGAACAGTGGAAAGCCTCCATGGGAGGCGTACTGCATGCCGATGATATCGCCGCAGCCGCGCTCTACATGTATCAGCAGCCTCAGCATATCAACATCCGCGACGTGACCATCGCGGCAACGCGACAGCCCGCCTGATGGCCACGACGTTGCTCGTAGGTACGGCATAGGTCCGGCCTCAGAGTTCGATGTGCGCCGCTGACGTAAAAAAGCCCCTCTGCAGCTTAACGGCAGAGGGGCTTTGGTCATCTGGCCTCACTGAACTCGCAGTCGCCGCCGAGTCAGCCTTCAGCCGCCAGCCTAGCCCGGCGCGCGTGCAGCTTCTTGTAGCTCTCGATCAGACGCTGATGCTTCTCCAGGCCCTCCAGCTGGATACTGGTGGGCGTAAGCCCCGGGAAGCGCAGCTCACCGTCAACGGCACGCACCACCGTGTCCATGGTGTCCTCACCGAACATGCGGCGCAGGTTGTAGAGGAAGTCATCGCGCTCAAGCTCGTCATCGAGCTCGATCTCCAACACCGCCCGCACCGCCTGGTAGAACAGGCCACGCTCGACGGTGTTGTCGTTGTACTGCAGGAACATCTCGACCCGATCCAGGGCCTCTTCATGCTGGCCCAGCGCCAGATTCAGCATCAGCTTGAGCTCGAGAATGGTGAGCTGGCCCCACACGGTATTCTCGTCAAACTCGATGCCGATCAGGGTGATGATATCCATATGCTCATCGAGCTGGCTCTCGTCGAGACGTTCGAGCAGATCACTGAGCTGCTCTTCGTCGAGCCGGTGCAGATTGAGGATGTCCTCGCGGTACTCAAGCGCCACGTTGGTGTTGTCCCAGACCAGGTCCTCGACGGGGTAGACCTCGGAATAGCCTGGCACCAGGATGCGACAGACCGGCGCCCCGAGATCCTCGTGGACCATCATGTAGGCTTCCTTGCCAAGCTCCTCGAGAATGCCGAACAGGGTCGCCGCCTCTTCGTCATTGCTGCCGGAGAAGTCCCACTCGACAAACTCGACATCCGCCCTGGCACTGAAGAAGCGCCAGGACACCAGGCCCGAGGAGTCGATGAAATGCTCGACGAAGTTGTTCGGCTCGGTCACGGCAAGGGAGTTGAAGGTCGGTGGCATGAAGTCATTCAGGCCTTCAAAACTGCGACCCTGCATCAGCTCGGTCAGGCTGCGCTCTATGGCGACCTGGAAGCTCGGATGAGCGCCAAAAGAGGCGAACACGCCGCCCGTCTTGGGGTTCATCAGGGTCACACAGGCTACCGGAAACTGCCCGCCAAGCGAGGCATCCTTCACCAGTACCGGAAAGCCCTGATCCTCCAGCGCCTTGACGCCTTCAACGATATCCGGGTACTTGGCCAGCACCTCGTCGGGCACGTCTGGCAGCGCCAGCTCCTGCTCCAGGATCTGGCGTTTCACCGCCCGCTCGAAGATCTCCGACAGGCACTGCACCTGGGCTTCGGCCAGGGTGTTGCCGGCGCTCATGCCATTGGACAGATACAGGTTCTCGATCAGGTTCGACGGAAAGTAGACCACCTCGCCATCGGACTGACGCACAAACGGCAGCGAAACGATACCGCGCTCGACCTTGCCGGAGTTGGTATCGATCAGGTGCGAGCCCTGAAGCTCACCGTCCGGATCAAAGATCTCCAGGCAGTAGTCGTCGAGAATGCCCTTGGGCAGCTCGTCGTTGGGCCCTGGCTGAAACCACTTTTCGCAGGGATAGTGAACGAATTCGCTCGAGGCGATCTCTTCACCGAAGAACTGGTCGTTGTAGAAGAAGTTGCAGCTCAAGCGCTCGATGAACTCACCCAGCGCCGAGCACAGCGCGCTTTCCTTGGTCGCCCCCTTGCCGTTGGTGAAGCACATGGGGGACGCGGCGTCACGGATATGCAGCGACCAGACATGGGGCACAATATTGCGCCAGGAGGCGATCTCGACCTTCATGCCGAGCTCCGCCAGCATGCCGGTCATGTTGGCAATGGTCTGCTCCAGAGGGAGGTCCTTGCCCTCGATCCAGGTACGCTCTCCTTCCGGCGGCTCCGCCATCAGCAGCGCCTGGGCGTCTTCGTCGAGGTTCTCCACCGTCTCGATCTGGAACTCGGGACCGGTCTGCACCACCTTCTTGACGGTACAGCGTTCGATGGAGCGCAGGATGCCCTGGCGGTCCTTGTCAGACAGATCTTCCGGCAGCTCGACCTGGATCTTGAAAATCTGGTTGTAGCGATTTTCCGGGTCAACGATGTTGTTCTGCGAGAGGCGAATATTCTCGGTGGGAATATCCCGCGCGACGCAGTACACCTTGACGAAATAGGCGGCGCACAGAGCAGACGACGCCAGAAAGTAGTCAAAGGGACTCGGCGCCGAGCCGTCACCCTTGTAGCGAATCGGCTGGTCGGTGACGACGGTGAAGTCGTCGAACTTGGCCTCAAGCCGCAGGTTGTCGAGAAAATTGACCTTGATTTCCATGGAGTCAGCACCGGAGTAATGGGTGGGGGTGGTCAACCTTGGTCACGTGACCACGCCATTGAGGCGCATTATCCAGTTTTCACCCGGCGACGTCTTGGGGTGAGCACAAAACATGCTAGGGTTGGGCATTGAGCAGTCGCTCAAGTTATCGCTATTACGAGGTCGCCCCATGTCCACCGCCCGTCGCCGTGCCCAGCGCGAGCTTCCCCGTTCACTGCTGCTGTCCGCATTGATGGCCGCCACCCTGCCCGTCACCGCGGTCGCCCATGACCCCCTCCAGGGTCACTATCAGGCTGCCGCAGAGCCTCTGTATCGCGGCGAGATCAGAAGCGTTGCCGAACTTCCATTGCGCCCAGGCAACGTCACCGTTACTGCAGAAGGTCGCATCTTCTCCACCGTCCATCCCATGGACGGCGATCACGACGTCCAGTTGATCGAGATCACCGGTCCCCACAGCTACCGGGCCTGGCCATCGCCACAGGTGCAGACCCATGGTGGTGACTACACCGACGACACCATCGATTCACCGCTGGGCATTGCCCTGGATGGCCAAGGGGGCCTGTGGATCACGGATATGGGCAACCACCTGGGCAAGACGCGACTTTGGGGGTTTGATATTGCCTCCGGCGAGTTGATCGACAAGATTACCTTGCGCCAGGACATCGCCCCTGAGGGCAGCTTTGTCCAGGATCTGGAAGTCGACCGCGAACGTGGTGTTGCCTACCTGGCAGATATCGCCAAGCCGGGCATCATCACCCTCGACCTGGAGAGCGGCGAGGCTCACCGCTTTGATGATCATCCTTCGCTGCAGGCTGAGGCGTCCGCGACGCTCACCATCAACGGCGAGGACATCCAGTTTGGCGGCGAACCGGCCAGCGTCGGGGTCAACCCCATCACCCTGTCAGCTAACGGTGAAACGCTGTTCTACGGCGCCATGAATGGTCAAAGCTGGTACGCCATGCCTACGGACCTGCTGGTCGAGGACGCGGAGCGTGACGACCTGGCAAATGCCATCACCCGGGTCGGTGACAAGCCGGTATCTGACGGCGCCGACACCGTCGAGGATGGGCGCCACTTCTTCACCAACCTCAACGAGAATGGCGTTGACATCCTGACCATGGATGGACGCCTGGAGCCACTCGTGCGCGACGAACGCCTGGATTGGCCTGACAGTGTGCGTCTTGCTGACGATGGCTGGCTCTATATCGCGGTGAATCAGCTGCACAAGGCACCGCCGTTCACCGGTGGGGACGATGAGGGCAAGGCGCCTTACGCCATCCTCAAAGTCTGGGTCGGCGATGCCGAGACAGAAGAAGCAGACGAGACAGAGGAAGACTGAGTCCTGTGTCGGATCTGATCTGGCATGGCATGGCATGGCGCGGCGCTGAAGGGACCTCCCCTCCCTACCGCCAGCCATAAGGCCAGCCCCATAAGGCCAGCCTTAGCGAAAGAAGCCGCCCCGTGGGGCGGCTTCTTGCGTTGTGGCCTGTCCCTCGCATCGAGGTCAGGTAACGCAGCAGGTCAGTGCGCGTCACGTCTCACACCAGGGTGCGGTGGTCCTTTTTCGCCTCACGACGGTCGCGGGCAACGGCGCGGCAGATCAGCAGCAGCACGCCTAGGGTGAGGGCAGGCCAGATCAATACGTAAAGGCCAAAGAGCAGGGTCATGGGGAATCTCCATCGGTGGGCGCCGCCAGCCTGCGGCGCCCGTCAAACAAGGGTTCAGCGCTGGGTCGCAAGTCCTGCCGGGGCGGGCTTGCGCGGGTGCTCGTCGGCTACCGGCGCGGACTCGTCGGCGTCATAGTTGCCGACACGCTCTGCAATACAGTCGAAGTCAAAGCGTTCACGGCTGGCGAGACTCATCGCCACACAGACCAGCGTGCTGGTGCCATAGGCCGTCAATGACGCCAGCAGAACCGTGTACTCGCGCAGGAAGCCGGTAGCGAATATCAGCATGGCAACGAAGGCCACAAGTCCAGCCAGCGCGCCGGCCACACGACCCAGGAAGCCGAACACCATCAGCGCGATGATGATGCCGCCGCCGATGCTGGCCAGCAGCTCGAACCCAAGCCCGGTGATACCGGTCATCGGCAGCCATTCGAAGCGCGCCGCACAGAAGGCCACCATGGCCACCAGCACCGAGGTGGTGAAGGCAGCGTTGGTGACCCGGCTCCAGAAGCAGCTGGCAATGACCGGGAAGACGATGGCGCCCCATAGCGCGCCGACGAATACCAGCATCACCAGAATGTCCAGCGAGAAGCTCGCGAAGACGATGCCGATCATGGTGGCCACGATCATCGTGAGGCGGCCCACCAGCAGCATGCGGCGGGGGTCGGCCTTGCCACGGGCAATGTTCTTGCCGTAGACGTCGGCCATCATGATCGCAGACAGGGCCGACAGGTCGGAATCGGCGGTCGAGGACAATGAGCCGATCACCAGGATGAAGAAGGCCGCGATGAACACCGGCGGCAGGTAGCTCGACACCATCTGCGGGATCAGGTTGTTCATGTCTCCGTTAAGGGGCTCGATCCCCAGGGTCAACGCCATCAGGCCGATCATGCCAAGGCCGATGACGATGGCACCATACCCCACGGTAGCGGTGAGGAAGGTCGGCTTGATGTGATCTTCGTTCACCGCGAACAGGCGCTGGGAAATGGTCTGATTACCGATGGCATAGGCCAGTACCGCCACGAAGAAGGGCGCGCCCTGGTTGAGAATAGCGTCCATGGAGAAGAAGTCGGCCTGCTCAGGCGTCAGGTTATCGAGACCGGCCACCAGCTCGGTCGGCCCACCCATGGAAAAGAACACCGCCGGAATGATCACCACGGCGATCGCCATCAGCGCGACCAGTTGAGCAAAGTCCGTCAGCACCGAGGCGCGAAAGCCCGACCACAGCGTGTACAGCAACACCCCGACACCGGCGATGATCACGCCGGCCTGGAACGATAGCGGCGAGAGCACCGACACCAGCGCGCCGGCGGCAGTGAAGTTGACCATCAGGCTGATGATGCTGCCGAGCAGATTCGATAGCGCCAGGATCAGCTGGCTGGAGGAGCCGTGGCGCGCATGAATCAGCTCGCCCAGGGTGTGGGCGTTGGGGGCAAGCTTGCGGAAGCGGCGGCCGAAGGGATAGATGAACAGGATCATCAGCGCGCCCCACAGCCCGTAGTGAATCGGGCCGGACACACCATAGGTATAACCGGAGGTGGCAGCGGCGTAGAAGGAGGCGGCCCAGATCCAGGTGGCCGTCATGCTGGCGGCACCGATGCCGAAGCCGACCCGGTGGTTCGAGACCATGAAGGCGTCGGCGTCTTCTTTCTTCTTGCGGATGCCGAGGGTCAGCAGGTAGGTACCGCCATAAAAAGCGACCATCAACAGGATGACGGTCCAGGTCGAAAACTGGTAAAGCGAAGAACTGTTCAAGGGCAATCCTATTGTGAGTTGAACACAGGCATGCCGATTTGTGTCGCGTCAGGGAAACACCGCATAAACGACCGCAATCGAAACATTTACGCAGCGTTTCCCGTGGCATGCCGTCGAGTTCCGCTATGGGAGGCGCGCAGTCTCAACCGGCGAGCGCCAGATGCATGGCATGCTAGCCAGCACCCGCAAAGCAAGGGCTGCGACGTCAAACAGGGAACGGAAAAGTGGCCCACAACACCGCAGCACCGTGCGACGGCGCATAGCATAGCGTTGGGCAACATAGGGGCAGGGAGGGGAAGGTCGTTTCCGCCTGGAAACATGCCGACTGCCTGACTCGCACCATGGCGAGCTCAGAGCGACTTGGCCGCGGACTCACTCAGGACGACATCAAGCTCGCGACGACATCAAGGCCGGCTTAATTAGGCGATGCAATAAGGGCATCACCCGTCGCCAGCTGCCGGAAACCTGATCCCAAGGGCAGTTGCACAGCCATCATCGCTGAGCCACGTGCTCAGGTCAGCACGCAGGCACCACTCCCTAAGGGCAGGAGGGAGGAGGTCGACGGGGCATGCAACGACCCTGGTCGGAGTAATGAGGCGACATCTTCATCCTCTATATCGACAAGGAAGCGATACGAACCTTTCAATGGCAGGTTTCGTCAATAAATAGCGCGAAAACCCAACCTGAAATTTGTCGAGTTTTACACTTTTCTCATCATAAATCGCTAGTGGGACCTACGATGACACCAGCAACATTTTATACTTAGTACGGCGACAGAAAATCCATTTGGCGCGCTTTTCCGGCGAAAATGGCGGATCTCCTTGCGACGCAAGACCCATACCTTACTGAGCCAGAACTGAAATGTCCAACCTGCCTAACATGGAGCAAAGTTATCTTTCTATAAAGGTGCCGATACATCGGCAGGAGCGTCACCTGTCGTCACGCTATCAAAGCTTCACCTTGTGCAAGCCTTACCCTGTCCTAGCCTCTCCTATCCCCGCTGGCTGACTCTCACGCACCACCCTGCTACCGCTCACGCGAGCAAAGGAAGTCGCCCTTCCATCTCCGCGCGCCGATGTCCCCGCACGGCGACCGGCTCCAACGTCTCACCTCCCCCAAGGTGCATCGACGTCTGCGCGGTAAACACTGGGCCCATCATTTCCTTCAACGGATGGATTCAGCCCTGACCTAGGGGCCCTACACGATAAAGGCCTGATATCCGACGATCCCCTGCTTCTCCCCGTTCGTCGGCTCCCCCCATTCTCGATTTCCAGGAAACGTTCCCCGGCGACGCTCATTTATGGCACGCCGCATAGCAAGCGTGGCGTTGTGCATAAACGCGCAAAAACAAAAACAGTAATAATTCGCATTCACAAATAAATTCCAGGGAACTGACACAGTGGCACACCACGCTCGCTCCAACGCGGCCCTTCACCTCTCACGCCCTCGCCTGCACCCTCTGACGGTGGCTATCGGCCTTACCGCTGGCACCCTGCTGCCGATCTCCAGTGCGACGTTCGCTCAAGACACCGAGCAGCTAAGCAGTATCACCGTGGTGGGAGAGGACCTGCGCCCCACTACCGAGCTGAGCGACACCTACCGGGTCGAATCCAGCGCCAGTGCCAGCGGCCTGACGCTGACGCCTCGTCAAACGCCCCAGTCAATGAGCTTTCTGACTCGCCAACAGATGGATGACGAGGCGATCACCAGCACCACCGAAGCGGTCGAACGGCTCCCGGGGGTATCGGCCATTCGCCTGGATGGCACACGCACCAACTTCCAATCCCGCGGCTACTCCATCCGCAACTTCCAGTTCGATGGACTTCAGAGCAACACCAGTCCGTTCTGGCCCTTCGGCGATGCCGAGTGGGATGCCGCCATCTACGACCGAGTGGAAGTCGTACGCGGCGCCACCGGACTGATGACGGGCGTTGGCGATCCCTCTGCCACGGTCAATTTCGTGCGCAAGAAGCCGCTGGATGAGGCCGCCGGCAGCGTCAGTGCGGCGGTGGGTCGCTGGGACCGTGGCCGTGGCGTGGTCGACGTCAGCACGCCTCTGGACAGTGAAGGCCGGGTCGGCGTGCGCTTTGTCGCCGCCAAGGACCGCTCCGACAGTTTCATGGATGATGTCGAGCACGACCGGGAGACCCTCTATGGCGTTCTTACCGCTGAGCTGACCGACCGCACAGAACTCACCCTCGGGGTCGAGTATCAGCACTATGATCAGGATGGCGCCTACATCGGTGTGCCTCAGTACTACCTGGATGGCGGACGCACCGACTACGACCGCTCTACCGCCAACAACACCGAGTGGGCCAATTTCTTTACCGAGAACACGCGTGGTTTCGTCGACCTGACCCACCACTTCGACAACGGCTGGAAGGCCCGCGCCGCCTACAGTTACGGCGACGCCAACTACGGTCTTACCTATAACTACCGTGGCGGCTACCCGGACCGCGAGACCGGCGTGCTTTACTACACGCCCTCCTACGCCACTGAGTCCTACCTGCTCGACTATCGCGGAGACCGTACCCAGAAGAACCTGCACCTCAGCGCGGAAGGCCCGTTCGAACTGTTCGGTCGCGAGCACCAGCTGGGCTTCGGCTACATGGACCTCAACGAAGACTACGAAATTCGCAGCCGCGGCCCGGCCGGCGATGTGCCGGCACTGGGCAGCTTCAGCGACCGCAACGACCCGGCGCTGGCCGAGCCCGCCTGGGGTGAGTGGGGACTGACCGATGACACGGTGACCGAGCAGACCGGCTACTATGCGGTATCTCGCTTCTCGCTGGCGGACCCGGTGCACTTTATCGTCGGCGCGCGCATGACCGACTGGAAGATCGATCAGGACTATCGCGGCGAACGAGAGTACGAGTATGACAACGAGCTCACTCCCTATGCGGGTCTGATCGTTGATATCACCGATGATCTCAGCGCTTACGCCAGCTACACCGAGATCTTCAACACCCAGAGCGAGCGCTCCCCCAGCGGCGCGCTGCTGGATCCCTTGGAGGGCATCAACTACGAGCTGGGGCTTAAGGCCGAGCTGTTCGACGACCGCGCCGACCTGTCCTTCGCCGTGTTCCAGAGCCAGCAGGACAACCTGGCCGTGGAACTCCCCGGCGTCTTTGTCGCTGGCACCACCGATCAGGCCTATACCACCACCGATGGTGCTGAGGTCGAAGGCTTCGAGGTGGAAATTGCCGGTGAAGTTGCCGCAGGCGTCAACCTTTCCGCCAGCTATGCCTTGGTGGATGCCGAGGATGCCGACGGCAATCAGCTCAATACCAGCTATGCGCGCCAGCAGGCCAAGGTCTTTGCCAGCTGGCAACTGCCGGGACGCTGGTCGGACCTGACCGTAGGCGGCGGCGCCCGCTGGCAGGGCGATACCTATCGCGACAACGATACTCCGCTGGGAACTAGAAAGATTGGCCAGGGCGATGTCTTCGTTGCCGATGCCATGGCGCGCTATCGCATCAACGAGAATCTGAGCGCGCAGCTCAATGTGACCAACCTGTTTGATGAAGAGTATTATTCTCAATTGGGCTTCTACAGCCAGGGTATCTACGGCCAACCCCGCAGCGCACTGCTGAGCCTGAACTACGACTTCTAAGTCATATCAGGGTCGACGACGGGCGCCTCCTCCGGCGCCCGTCCCACGTTTCCCGATTGTCACGCTGGCGCATGCTCGCCGGCGACTACCGCCACAAGGAAGATGAGATGTTCATGCGACACGCGCCTTTGTCCCTTGGCCTGCTGATGGCCATCGCCCCGCCGGTGCTCGCCGACGACTACCCGATCGAAATCGAGCACGCACTCGGTGTCACCGTGATCGAGGAACAGCCCGAACGGATCGCCACGGTCTCCTGGGCCAACCACGAAGTGCCTCTGGCACTTGGCGTCGTGCCGGTGGGCTTTGCTGCCATGTCCTTTGGCGACGACGACGGCGATGGCATCCAGCCGTGGGTGGAAGAGCGCCTGGACGAGCTGAATGCAGGCCCCTACACGCTGTACGACGAAGGCGATGGGATCGACTTCGAGGCGGTGGCGGCGAGCCGTCCTGACGTCATCCTCGCGGCCTACTCGGGAATGAGTCAGGCCGACTATGACACCCTCAGCAAGATCGCCCCGGTGGTTGCCTATCCCGAGGCGCCCTGGTCATCGGGCTGGCGTGACATGATCCGCCTCAACAGTGCCGGCATGGGAATGGCGGAGGAAGGCGAGGCGCTGATCGAGCGCCTGGAGGCCCAGGTCAATGAACAGATCGCGTCACACCCGGAGCTGAGGGGCAAAAGCGCGATGTTGATCAGCCACATCAAACCCACCGACCTGAGCCAGATCAACTTCTACAACGACAACGACGCGCGGGTTCGCTTCTTTCACGAGCTCGGCCTGACATCACCTCAGTTCGTCACGGACAGTTCGGTAGACGGTCGCTTCGGCGGCTCCATCAGCGCAGAGCGTATCGATGACATTGCCGACGTGGATATCATTGTCACCTATGGCGGTCAGCCACTGGTGGACCGGCTCAACCAACACATGCTGACCTCGCGGCTGCCAGCGGTCGAGCAGGATGCGCTGGTGCTGCTGGGCAACGATCCGCAAGGCACTGCCGCCAACCCTACCCCGCTGTCCATACCCTGGGTGCTCGATACCTACGTCGACCAGCTGTCCCAGGCCGCCTTGAAACGTGAGCAGGAGTGAGCGTTCTGGCATGAGCCTCCATCGCGTGACGCCACCAGGTGCATTGACCTGGTGGCTCGCCGCCGCCCTCGTGGCGGCGGCCTTGTTATCCATCGGCATTGGCACCCGGGACACCGGCTGGACCACCCTGCTGGGCCTGACCGACGGTAGCGTCGACTCCATGGCAGAAGCCGCCGTGGCCAGTCGCCTGCCACGCACGCTACTGGCCATCCTGGCAGGTGCGTCACTGGCGGTGGCTGGAGCCGGCATGCAGGGCCTGACCCGCAACCCGTTGGCGGATCCAGGCCTTCTCGGGGTCAACGCCGGCGCCTCGCTGGCGGTAGTCATCGGCATTGCCTGGTTTGCCATGCAGCATGTTGCCGAGTATCTGTGGGTCGCCGTTCTCGGTGCCGCCATCAGCGCACTGGTCGTCTACCTGATTGCCAGCCTCAGCCGCGGCGGCCCCACGCCGCTGAGATTGGCCTTGAGTGGCGCCGTCATGTCCGCCGCCCTGGCATCGCTCACCTCGGCCATCATCCTGCCCCGCTCAGATATCGCCGGACTGCTGCACTCGTGGCTGATCGGCGGGGTTGGCGGTGCCTCCCTCGATCGCATCCTGCCGGTGCTGCCGTTGATGGTGCTTGGCATGATCCTGACGCTCAGCTCGGCGCGCCGACTCAACCTGATGGCCCTGGGCGATGATACCGCCACAGGATTGGGTGAACGGGTTGCCCAGGCGCGCTGGCTCGCGGCATCGGGCGCCATCCTGCTGTGCGGAGCCACCACGGCCGCCTGCGGGCCCATCGGCTTCGTCGGACTGGTGGTGCCACACGCCCTGCGCATGATGACGGGTAGCGACTACCGTAGGCTGCTTCCGCTCTCGGCCCTTGGCGGCGCCTTGCTGGTAACCCTGGCCGATACTTTAGGCCGCGTGCTGGTCAGCCCGGCGGAACTCGACGTGGGCATCGTCACCGCCCTGGTGGGCGGCCCTGTCTTCATTGCGATCGTTCGTCGCCATCAGCTGAGGTCACTGTGACAACCGCATCGCTATCCAGCGCCCCTTCCGACCAACGGCGGTCGCGCATTATCGTCGCCCTGGTGACCGCGGTGATGTCAGGCGTCGCCATCACCCTGATGCTCGGGCAGTCCTATCTGTCGCCCGCCACCATCCTGGCGGTGTTCTCTGGAGAGCACATCGCTGGCGCCTCCTTCACTCTATGGGAACTGCGTGCGCCACGAGCCCTGGTCGCCGTGCTGTCCGGTGCCTGCTTTGGGCTAGGTGGTGCGGCCTTTCAGACCATGCTGCGCAACCCCCTGGCCAGCCCGGACGTGATCGGCATCAGTACCGGCGCCAGTGCCTGTGCGGTGTTCGCGATCATCGGGCTGTCCCTCAGCGGGGCACTGGTATCGCTCATGGCCATCATCGGCGGGCTCGGTGTGGCGCTGTGTATCTACCTGCTGTCCTGGCGCAAGGGGATCGCCGACACTCGCCTGATTCTGGTGGGTATCGGCCTTTCCGCGATGCTGCAGAGTGCTATCGCCTATCTGCTCACCCAAGCACCGGCCTGGTCACTGCAGGAAGCGCTGCGCTGGATGGCAGGTAGCCTCAACAGCGTGCATTTGGCCCAAGGTCTCCCGCTATTGCTGGCACTGGCGCTACTTGGCATTCCCCTGCTGTGTCTGGCGCGCCATCTTGAGGTCATGCGCATGGGAGATGAAGTGGCGCGCGGCCTCGGTATTCGCCTATCGCTGCTGCGCCTGGTCGTCGTGGTGGCAGCTGTCGGCCTGGTCGCCTTTGCCACCGCGGTGACGGGACCGATTGCCTTCGTCGCCTTTCTCAGCGGTCCCATCGCTGCTCGCCTTATCCAGCACCAGGGCTCAGTATTGCTGCCGGCCATGCTGGTCGGCGCGCTGCTGGTACTGGCGGCCGACTTTATCGGCCAGCACCTGCTCCCAGCGCGCTACCCCGTGGGCATTGTCACCGGCGTACTAGGTGCGCCGTACTTGCTGACCTTTCTTGTGCGTGACAATAGGCACAAGTGACTTACTGCGAGGGTTGGACTGCTGGCCGATAGGCCTCGTCCGCTATCGGCTATCGCCTCCCGGCGCACCCGACCTATCAGGAATTTCCTCTGTCGGGCTTTACATTGAGGGGGCATCTCATCTATCGGGCGTCAGGCAGGCCAGCCGCCCGGAAAGTGACACTAAGGCCGCCTGCGTGTGGTGGTCCTCAAGGACCTGCGGGGTGTAAGGTAATTGCTCTGCTAACGACCAACGCCGTACTCGATCCTTTCAGGAGCACAGACTGATATGACTGCTCACCCCGACAGCCGTCGCGGCGACCGCACTACCGACACCACGATTACCGTCGACATCGTCTCCGACGTCGTCTGTCCCTGGTGCATCATCGGCTACCGCCAGCTCGCCGAAGCGTCGCGTCAGAGCGGCATAGATATCGAGGTGCACTGGCACCCCTTCGAGCTCAATCCGCAGATGGGCGAGGAAGGTGAAAACCTGCGCGAGCATATCGCCGCCAAGTACGGCACCAGCGAAGAGGACTCACGAGCGGCTCGGGAACGGCTCACCCAGATGGGCGCCGAGCTCGGCTTTGCCTTCCACTACACCGATGACATGCGCATGGTGAACACCTTCCGCGCCCACCAGTTGATCGACTGGGCGGAGCAGCGTTCGCCAGACGAAGGCCACCGCATGAAGCAGGCCCTGTTCAGCGCCTTCTTCAGCGAGCGCCGCGACCTTCACCAGATCGACGTGCTGGCCGATGTGGCGGCGGATCTTGGCCATGACCGCGACGAGGTCGTGGCAATACTCGAGTCGGGCGAGCGCGGTGAATCGGTACGCCAGCGCCAGGCCTTCTGGCAACAACAGGGCATCAGCGGGGTACCTGCCATGGTGTTCAACCGCCGCTACCTGGTCACCGGGGCCCAGGGCGTTGAGAACTATCAGGAAGTGTTGCGACAGGTCGCAAGCGAGATGGTGAACGAAGATCACCAGGCGGGCGTGGATAGCTAGGCCGCCTGGCTTGCGCTTAGGCATAGCCATCGCCATTGGCGTCGCCTCCATCCTGACGACCGCTCGGCGGATCCGAGCGGTCGCAGGCGTCCTATCAGACGACGGAGAGCGCGTCAGGTAAGTCCACTTGCCCCGTCAACACCGCGCCATGCATCAGCGACGCTGCATCGACGCCTTCCAGCCTGACCGTGCCCCCCGCAAAGTGCACGACACTGTCATCGCCAACCTGAACCAGTGAACGCTCGAAGGCAGCATCGTCCGACAACACATCACGCAGATCGAGAATATCCTTCTGCTCCCCTTCCAGCGCAAAGTCTTCGATCACCGCGTGCATGGTAGCACCGTCCTTCACCACGAAGAGGTCCTGCCCAGTCCCACCATTGGCACGATCGTTTCCGGCCGACAGCACAATCACGTCATTGCCTTCCCCGCCGTAAAGCAGGTCACTGCCGCCACCGCCATTGAGCCAGTCGCGACCTTCCTCGCCGACCAGGACGTCCTGACCCGAAGTTCCGCTCAGGTGATCGTTGCCGGCGCCAGCAAAAACGACCTTTCCTTTGATCACGTTATCCCCAGCATCACCCAGCGTGGCCTTGCTGTAGGCAATATCGCGGTCAAACCAGGAAAACTTGTATGCGTCTTCAAGGTGGGAGTCCTGCACGAGATAGTTGACCCCTGGACCAGAGTGGAACCAGCCACCACCGCGGGTGAACTCGATCGTCTCGATACCTTGGGCGATGGTCAGCCCCCCGTTACCCAATGCCGCCACCTTACCGTCATCCAGCTTGAAGACGTCGTAATCACTACCCCGTCCTTCGAGAATCAGAGCGTCGTCACCGCTTCCCCCTTCTACCTGGTTGTATCCGCTGGAGGCGCGTATCCGGTCGTCCCCAGCCAGGCCATCGATGTAATCGTTGGCAGCGCTGCCAGCCAGCAGGTCAGCAAAGTGACTCCCCACGATAAAGGCGGGATCACCATAGTGGTCAGACGTCGGCGACCAGATGTCGCCCACCCAATAGATGCCTCTGGCATCTTCACCCAGCGCGGCAACCACGACCACACTATCCTGGCTCATCCACTCGTAGAACGACGACGAAACGATTCGCGAAACCAGATCGGCAGTTCTTCCACTAAGATGGGCACTCCATGCAAAGGGATTTAGCACGGAGTGGTTTGATAGGGAAAGTGTCAGACCGGCATAGACGTCATCAAAGATAACGAGGTTATCTACGGAGCTTGAGTAGTTGCCATCATTGTTCTCCAAGGCGCCATCAAGATTGCCGATGGCCGTCTCCAGGTCCTCGTGATCCCCCACATAGCGATACACCGCGTCATTTTCAAACCCGACATTCAGGACATTATCAGCCTCAAAAATGAAGGGCGATGCATAGCCCATGTAATTGCTCTCTGCAAAGAAGCCATCTGCCAACTGACCAGAGAAGCGCGCTTGAATATTGGTCAGGGCTCCGCCCAGGCTGTAGCCGGTAATGATGGCATCGTCTCCACTCAAGCCATGTGCACTCATGTAACTGGCCACACTTGCCAACACCGGCTCCATGGTGTCGGCAATCTGATTGCCCTCATTCAAGTAAAAATAGTCGACAATATCTACCGGATTATTGGTGCCGGCATAGGAGACACAGACACGGCTGATATTACCTAGCGAGTCATGTTCCGCAAGAACTTTCAGCTGTGGCCCTCCCGAGACACCTCCCAGCAAAGGACTGCTCAGTGTGATGTAACCGTCTTTATCAACAATGGAAGCAGCAAGCCCTAGCTCAGCAGCGGACACTTCACGCCAGCCGGATGGTATTTTATGCTCGTTTTCCAGTGCCGGCCCTGATACATGGTTAATGGTTTCAAGCACATCAACCGCCGAGAAGCCAGCGTCATCATCAGCCGAATTAGAATATAGCGCGAGTTCGTATGCCGTGACGGTCAGTGCCTTTGCATCTTCAACATTCAACTTGGAAACGGAAAAAAGTGGCATCGCTTTTCCTCTAAATGGAAACTGCATTCACATTGCAGAGGAAGGCTAGAGCATCATAGCAACATCATGTCATACACTTTTTTTGTATGGCGCCGTCGGCAAAGATTCAAGAACATGGCTTACCAACAACGGCACAGTCGCGGAACATTGATGAACAGGACATTGACGGCGAGGGTGGGCTTTTCCACTCACCAAGGCTACTCATGAGGTTCGCCACAAGGACATGATGAAGAAAATCGTTCATAGGAGCTATTGAGACACTATCACAACGTCCCATCACTGACTGTTACGGCAATTGGCAAGCATCACCTTCTCGCACCATCCTCATTCTCTTTACTATCTCGCTGATTCCAACGTCTCGTGGCGCGCTGTCCCATCATGCATCATCAAAGAGAGGCGCCGTTAGACGGCGCCCCTTTTGCACGAGTACGGCATATCACACGACAACGTCGAGGTAAGTCTTTACCAGCGATAGCTGAGCTTGGCGGTCACCTCGCGTCCTGGGTTGTAGTAATCTGCCGTCCCGGAACCTACTACGTGCTTCTCGTCGAACAGGTTGCTGACATGCAGAGAGAGGTCAGTGTTCTGCACAAACTGGTAGCTGTACGATGCATCGAAGAGGGTCGCTGACTCGCTCTTGATGGTGTTGGCGGTATCGAAGTAGTACTCACCGGTATAGCGCGCCCCGAGCCCTACGCTCATGTTCAGGTCAGGCAGAGTGTAGTGAGTCCATAGGGAGGCCATATGCTCCGGCGTGGTGGTGAGTTCGTTGCCCTCGATGGAGCTGCCGTCGCGCAGCGTGCCACGCTCCACTTCAGAGTCCATGTAAGAGTAGCCGCCGATCACGCTGAGGTTGTCGGAAAGCTCTACCTTGGCCTCAAGCTCCAGTCCCCTTACCCGCGACTCCCCGATGGTTTCACGCTCGATGATCCCACTGTCCTGGACCACTGCGATGGTGATGTCGTCCTGGTTGAGGTCATACACCGATGCCGAGAACAGGGCGTTGGTACCGATCGGAGCGTACTTCAGCCCCACTTCATACTGCTCGCCACGCTCGGGCGTCACACCGATGGAAGGCGGTGCCACCGACTCGACGTAGCTGACATAGGAAGACAGTTCTTCATTGATGATATAGGTCAAGGCGCCACGGAAGGACGTCTCCGAGAAATCATCACTGTCGTCAAAGGCGGCGCCCCAGGACACCCCCTTGCTCGACAGGTCCATATCGTCATTGCGTACCCCTGCGGTGACGATGAAGCGATCGTCGAAGGACAGGTTCTGCTGCAGGAAGACCGAGCGGGTCTCATAGTCCTGGTCATTGGTGCTATACACGTTGAGGCTGGACGGCCCGCCGCTGAAGGTCGGGTTGGACAGGTCGATCGGCTGCGCATCGCCATAGATGGAGCTATCGTCGGTCGAGGCGTCTCGGTACTCGGTGCCCACCAGTGTACTGCTGTCGAAACCATCGAATCTGGCGTCGTACTGCACCATCAGGTTACCGATCACTTCGTGGGCATCGGTATCGGTGCCAAAGTAGTCGCGGTCCACGATGGAGCCCGTGCGAGCTGCGGAATCGGTCAGGTAGATGTAGCCGAAGTCATCGGACAGATCGCTATAGCGCAGGTTGCCCCGCAGTACGAGGCCATTGTCGAAATCGTGGGTAAACTGGCCCGTCGCGCTGGTACGCTCCACATCGTGGTAATTGAAGTCCGGCTCACCGAAGAACTCATCCCGCGAGTAGTCACGGTCCAGTGGATAACCGCCGCTATTGGGTGTGTCATCGCGATCCAGGTGATCGATGATCAGGCTGGCGGTGGTGAAGTCGGTGGGCTCCCAGGCAAGCCCTGCCATGACAAACTCGTTGTCGTCGCGGGAGTGGTCGTATTCGCGATCGCTGTCCTGCACCTTGCCAGTGATCCGATACGCCAGGGTGCCACTGTCATCCAGCACATCACCGAAATCGACGCCCGTTTCCAGGTGGTCGAAGGAACCGTAGCTTGCGTAGGCCTCGCCAAAACGCTCGAAGCGCGGACGCTTGGTGACAAAGTTGACCGATCCGCCCGGGTCGGCCGGCCCAAACAGCGTGGAGTTGGCCCCCCGCAGCACCTCGATACGCTCGTAGGCGAACGGCTCTTCTCTGACACCACGCATCGAGCCAAGCGTCATGCCATCCCGATACGTGGTGGCCTGGAAGCCGCGAATCTGGAAGTAGTCGTTGCGATCATCGGTGCCAAAGTAGTCGGTGATGACGCCAGGCGTGTACTGCAGCACCTCTTCGGTGGTGCTGGCATTACGCTGCTCGATCTCTTTCTGGGTGATCACCGAGACCGATGCGGGAGTATCCAGAATACTGGTGGCGACCTTGCCACCGACCCAGAGCTCCTGGGCAACAATGGCGTTGGCATCATCGTCAGCCACCGCCTTGGCATTGACGATGATGGGCGCCAGCCGATAGACCTCATCCTTGGCATCGCTGTCGGCTTCCTGTGCCAGTGTCGGAAACGACAACACCGGAGCCAGGCAACAGACGGCCGTCAGCGCACGCGGACAGGCCCCCGCCCGGCCCACGAAACGATAGAGCAACGTGTTCATGTGATACATCCCGAGAAATCGTTATGGAGTCTGGTTATTGTGATGGTTCGCAGAGCAACCAAATTCTCGGGATTAGGTCATACAAAGTCAAGAATGAGAAACAAAATCATTTGAATGAACATCAATAAACAGAGCCTACCTTGCCCATTGTGGGTGGCACCTCCTCATCTATGAAAACGGCTAGCCCCTCACCGTTAGCACCGAAGCCCCAGTAGACATACCGCAGGCCTGCACGTGCCTTGACTCGGCAGCTATTCGGACAGCCCCCACCGCGCTGGCGCCAGAACCAGGGCGCCAGAACCGGGGCGCCAGTACTGGGGCGCCAGAACAGGGGCGCGAACCATCAGGCCCCGGACGATAGCTCGGCTTGTACCTGCTGAATCAGGTTGCACAGGGTCGGTGAGTCATTACCATGGCGCCATGCCAGCCACAGCGGCATATCGCAGCGATCGAGCTCGGGCAACCTGACAAAGCGCACGCCGGGCAAGGGGTGATGCCGACTCGCTGAGGTGACGATGGCAAAGCCAAGACCTGCCGCCACCATGCTGAGAATGGTGATGTTGTCGGCGCCGTACTGGACGACTCGTGGCGCAAAGCCCAGGCGCTTGAAGTGCGACAGCATGCGGTCGTAGTACATCGGCGACGCGCTGCGAAAGCCCCACACAAAGTCCTCTTCCTGCAGGTCCGCCAGACACTGGGGCGGGCACTTGGCCCACGGAGAGGACTCCGGCAGCGCCAGCACCAGGCTGTCGTGTTTCAGCGGCAAGGTGTCGAGCCCGGGATAGTCCGGCCCATCCAGATACACCACGCCAGCGTCCAGCGTGCCTTCGCTCAACCGTTCTAGCTGCGGGCCAGAGAGCAAGGGAAAGACTTCAAAAGCCACGCCCGGATACTGCGCCCGATACTGCCCCATCATCCGCGCCACTTCGGGCACCCATAGGTGGGCCACCGTGATGCCCAGGCGCAATGTTCCCGTGCGACCGCTGCCCAGGGCCGTGAGACGGGCCTTGATCTGCGAACGTTGATCCAGCAACAGCAAGGCTTCCTCATATAGCGCACGCCCGGCCATGGTCAGGCGGACGCCCCTGGCGTGACGGTCCAGCAGGCGGGTGCCCAGGTCTTCCTCGAGTAAACGAATCTGGCGAGTCAGCGCCGGTTGCGCCACATGTACCCGGCGGCTGGCCTCGGTGATGGTCCCGGCCTCCACCACCGCCACGAAATAGCTCAGCTGTCGGAACTCCATGACGTGAATGCCTCCCTCGACGTTAGACGGCGCTGACGACGGCGACGGCAATCACCCCGTTCTCATGCCATATCGATATCGCTGCTATCAAAAAGCCATATTTTTGGTATCGAAAGAGCTATCCCATAGTAAAGGCACAATTTCAATAACCGCCCGCCGGCGGCACCGGGAAACGCTCGTCCGCAACAACCTCCCAGCGTCCCCCAAGGCCAAGGAACCTTCCATGACCAAGACCTTTCACCTGTTGACCGGGCTGCACTTCGCCGTATGTTCGCTCGCCATGATCTGGCCCGGCGCGCTGATCGCCAACCGCATTGAACCGATGGTACTGGGCCTGCCGTTCCTGTTCTTCTGGTACATCCTGTGGATGCTGATTCTGTTCGCCGGCATGTGGATCGCCTTTGTGGTGCGACACGGAGGGGATCGCCATGAATGATGCCTTCATCGTCGTCGGTATCACCCTCGCCTACCTGGGCGTAGTGCTGTGGGTGGGCATCCGCGCCCGTGGTCAGCACAGCTCCAGCCTCGAAGGCTACGTGGCCGGTGGTCGCCACGTCGGGGTGATCATTCTGTTCTTTATCCTTGGCGCCGAGATCTTCTCGGCGTTCGCCTTTCTTGGCACCCCCGGCTGGGCGTACGAGAGGGGCGCACCAGCCCTCTATATCCTGGCCTATCTGGCGCTGGTGCCGATCTCGATCTGGGTGCTTGGCCCAAGGGTCGCCAAACTGGGACGAGAGCGGGGCTACCTGACCCAGGGCGACATGATCGCCCATCACTACCGCAGCAAACCTCTCGGCATGATCGCCGGCATCATCGGCGTCGCCGCCATGGTGCCCTACCTGACCATCCAGATCGCCGGGGCTGGCATGCTGTTCCAGGCCGCCACCGATGGCCTGGTGCCGCTGTGGCTTGGCGCGCTGCTCGCCTTTATCGTGGTCGCGGCCTACGTCTTCACCAGCGGCCTTAAGGGCATCGGCTGGACCAACCTGCTGCAGGGCATCATGATGATCGTGATTGCCTGGTACCTGGGTATCAGCCTTTCCGAGCGCCTCTATGGCGGGGTCGGCGAGATGTTCAGCCAGATCCAGCAGAGCGCCCCCGAATACCTGACCCTGCCCGGCGCCACCAACATGGGCTGGGGCTACTTCAGCACCGCTATCCTCGTCAGTGCCTTCGGCGGCGCCATGTGGCCGCATCTGTTCATGAAGTTCTATTCCGCTGACAGCGGTCGCACGTTGCGCAAGGTCAGCGTCTTCTATCCCCTCTACGCCTACCTGCTGGTTCCTCTGCTATTCATCGGCTTTGCGGGCATTATCGTGTTTGCCGAGGAACCGCTGGCGCGCCCGGATACGGTGCTGCTGAAGCTCGTCCTTGACGTGGCCGACTACTCGCCCTGGGTCATCGGTGTGATGCTGTCTGGCGCCCTGGCCGCCGCCATGTCTACCGGGGCCAACCTGGCCCACACCGCGGGCATCGTACTGGTCAGAGACGTGCTGGGCCCGACGGTCATGCGCGGCGCCAGTGAAAAGACCGTGGTCAGCGCCACCCGCTGGAGTGTGGTGGGGCTGTCCCTGGTCGCCTACGCCTGTGCGCTGGCCAACCCGTCATCACTGGTCATGATGCTGCTTGTCGCCTATGGGCTGATCGTCCAGCTGCTGCCCATGGTCATGGGCGCGGTCTTCCTGCCGACACTACGACGCCTGAGCGTCCTGGCAGGCGCCATGGCGGGAAGCGTTGCCTACCTGTTGATGGAGTTCGTGTGGTCCTCGCCACTGGGCTGGCATTCCGGCCTGTGGGCCATGCTGCTCAACGTGCTGGTAGTCACCGCCTGTCAGCGCTTCATCCAGCCGGCCGCCGACACCACATCCCTCGCCAACTGATGTGACACACACAAGGAGACGTACCCATGACCACTCACATCAGCGCTGACCTCAGTCAGGCTATCCGCGCCCACGCAGAGCAGACGCTTGAGACTATCGGCTCGCTCTACCGTCAGCTGCATCAGCACCCGGAGCTGCCTTTTCAGGAACATCAGACCAGCGCTCATCTGGCCGACGCCCTGGAGGCAGTAGCGCGGGACACCCCAGGCATGGAGGTCACCCGTGGCGTCGGCGGCACGGGCGTCGTCGCCCTGATACGCAACGGGGAAGGCCCCACCGTGATGCTGCGCGGGGACATGGACGCACTGCCGATCCAGGAAGACACCGGTGTCGAGTTTGCCAGCACGGATACCGCCGACACTGACGGCGGCAGCGTGCCGCTGATGCACGCCTGCGGACATGACCTGCACAGCAGTTGCATCGTCGGCGCCGCCACGGTGATGGCCGCCATGCGCGACCAGTGGCAAGGGACCCTGATGCTGATCTGCCAGCCCGCCGAGGAAATCTTCGGTGGGGCCAAGGCGATGCTGGAGGATGGTCTCTATCGCCGATTCGCGCGCCCGGATATCGTGCTCGGCCAGCACAATATGCCAGCACTGGCCGGCAACGTCGGGCACATTGCCGGACGTGCCATGGCCGCCGCCTCGAATCTGGCCATCACTATTCGTGGCGCTGGCGGCCATGGCTCGATGCCAGCTCACACCATCGATCCGGTCGTCATCGCCGCCCACGTGGTGACCCGGCTGCAGACCATCGTGTCGCGAGAAGTCCCGCCGGAAGAGGCCGCCGTGGTCACGGTGGGCCGGCTGCACGCCGGCACCCAGTCCAATATCATTCCTCACCATGCCGAGCTGGACATCAATATCCGCAGCTTCGACAACAGCCTGCACCGCCAGTTGCTCGAAGCGATCGAGCGCATCGTGCGCGCGGAATGCGACGCTGGACGCTGTCCACGCCCGCCGGATATTCGCGTGATCAATGACACCATCGCACTATACAACGACACGGGCCTGGTCGAACGCCTTCGCCGCGCCCATGGCGAGCATTTCGGCCAGGATGCGCTCTACGACATGCACCGACTCAACGGCAGCGAGGACTTTCCGCTTTTCGGTGATGCCAAGGCGGGAGGCTTCGGCGGCGATGATATCCCTTGCGCCTACTGGTTCATCGGCGCCACCCCGGCAGAGCGCTGGGCAGCAACGCCGGGCAGCACGGTGGCAGACAAGATGCGGCACCTGGAGATGCCGCATTCTCCCCACTACTTTCCGGGCAACCCCGTGACCCTGCGCACCGGGATCGAAGCGTTGGTCAGCGGCGCCATCGCCTGCCTGGACTGACGCAGCACGACCGGGGAAGCAGAAGCGGTGAGCAGAAAAGGCCATCGCCAGGCTTCCCCGGCCTATCGCGCAGCCCCCGTCGATACACCCCAGCTTCAGCCCGGCCCTACTTACAGACACGCATACAGCCCTGCTCACAGCGTTTCTCCCCTCCTCTTGTCCGACCCAGCATTATGCTCGCCGACAAGGTCTGTAAGGATTTGCGACACCGGCCGACGCAAACCGGCGCGGCCTCGACTGTGCAGCTGCGCATTCGCGACAGGTTGCCAACGGGCTGCCAAGACCACCATCTCGTGACCGCCGCCGTGCGGAATGACCTCAGGAAAGGAGAGGAAACAGATATGTCAGGACTAAAAGGCGGGCTGCTGGCGATGCGTGTCGGCATCTTCCTGGTGCTACTGGTGTGGACGCTAAGCAAATTCATCAACCCAGCCCAGGGCAGCGGCATTATCGATAAATACTTCGGCGTCGCGGGCGTGGACACCGCTGTGGTGATGGTGCTCGGCGCCTTGGAGTTAGCCCTGATCCTGGCGTTCGTGGCGGGCCTTTACAAGCGCATGACATACGCAGGCGTGCTGGCCATTCACGGCATCTCGACGCTGGTGACGATTCCCGCCATGGTGACAGATCCCTTTGGCCATATGCTGTTCTTCGCCGCCCTGCCGATGCTGGCGGCCTGCTACACCCTGTACCGGCTGCGCGACGAGGACACCTTGCTGACGCTGCAACGCTCGGCGCCAGTGACCACCGCCTGAAACACCGTCGCCGGACCTACCAGCCCCTGGTAAGTAATTCTTCAACTACCGGGGGCTGGCTGTGTCAGACAGATCGATGCGGTCGGGCACGTACCCTAGCCTCGCTATCCTCGCAAGCATCGTCGCTCTATCGATGGCCGAAGCTACCTCGTGCCGCTCCTTCCGCCAGCATTGCGACCACCGAGCGCACCTGTTCGTAACCGGTCCTCAACAGAAAGGTGGGAGCACGGCCGTAGCTCTTGATGCCCAGGATAAACAGCCCCTGCTCCGGATGACGGAGTTCCTCGGCGCCGTGGGAGGGCACCGAGCCACAGCTATGTACGTTGGGGTCGATCAATGGCGCCAGACGAACCGGGCTCTGGGTGGCGGGATCCAGCTCGAGGCGAAGCTCAGACAACAGCGACAGATCTGGCCGGAAGCCTGTAGCGACGACTACCTCGTCCACCGGCGGCAAGCCATGCCCTTGCCCCTGGATGACCAGACCATCGGCCCGTTCCTCAAGTCGCTCGATCCTGACCCCGGGATAGACCTCGATCCTGCCATCGCTCACCAGACGCTGGACCTCAAGCCCCAGCCGACCGCGTTCCTCGAGAGGATCGTCGGCGCAACCGCAGAACATTCTGGCCGGTGAATCTCCACGAATTGCCCACAGCACCCTGGTGTCCGGAGCCGCCTTGGCGAGCTCAGCCAGATCACGTAGCAGATTGAAGGCCGAATGCCCGGCTCCGACGACCAGTACACGCCGGTTGGCGTAGCGATCACGCCCCTCCTTCAGCACCGATGGCAGTCCGTAGGTCACCCTCTGTGCCAGTCGCGCCTCCCCCAGCGCTAGCATACCGTGCCCCCCCATCCAGTTGGGCTGGCCAAAGGTACCGGAGGCATCGATAACCGCATCGGCCAACAGGTCCCGCTCACCATCGGGGTCTTCGATCCTCAGCACGAACGGCGCCTCGTAGCGCCCCTTGTCTTTCAGCACATCGATACCGGACCGACTCACTCCCAGCACGCGGTTTTGCAGGTACACGCGGTCTCGGAACTCGGGCAGATTCGCCAGAGGTTCCAGATAGTGATCCACAAGCTCCTGCCCGGTCGGGCAAGCATTGCCATCCGGCGGCAGCCATCCATTGGCCTTCAATAGTGAGGTAGCGTGATCATCAAGGTTGCATTCCCAGGGCGTGAACATTCGCACATGCCCCCACTGCCGCAGATGCTCACCGACGCCCTTGCCCGCTTCGATAACCAGCGGATCGAGTCCATGCGCTAGCGCGTGGGCGCAGGCGGCAAGCCCTACAGGACCGCCTCCGATGATCGCGATCCTGCCACTTGTCTGATTCATCTATCGCTCCTTGAGAGAGTGGTACCTTGGCGGACGCGCCCTCACATCCGACATTAGTTGTCAGTACCAACAATGCGTACAAAAAAACTCAGGTCTCGTCCTCATTACAACTCAGGGCCGAGGCCCTGGACCACAGCGCCGATGCGCTGCCTGGGTCAACTGCCGTATCAGGGTCAGCGCCGCCCGACGCATATCCGGAGTGAGCCCTTCGAGCATTGCCCGCTCTTCGGCGATCAGGTCGGCGCGAATCGTCTGGTACAACGCTTCTCCCTGCACTGTAGGCCGGATCAGCGCGGCACGTCGATCTGCCGGATCGGCGATCCGGTCGACATGTCCCTTGCGGACCAGGGCGTCCACCACGCGACTCGCCGTGCTCTTGTCCAGGTACATTTCGCTAGCCAACCCCTGCAGGCGCAATGGCCCTTGATGGACCAGAGTCTCCAGGGCATAACACTGGGCCACAGAAAGGTCATAGCCGCAAATGCGATCTCGATCTCGAAACTGGTGGACCCGAATCAACTGATTGAGCGCGTCATAGAGCGCTCGGGCATCCCGGTCGAGGTTCTCGCCGCTAGGGAGGTCTCGGGAGTTGTCGCTGTCGCTTTTTTGGGTGCTATCGCTATGGAGAGACATTGGGTCTTTGGTAGTTTAGTTGGTACTAGCAACGTAAATGACCTTCCGGGCCGGGTCAAGCGGCGCACCGATGAGTCGAGAGCCCTGCGCCTGCGGTGAGCGACTCCTCTCCTCTGACTAAGAAGTTCCTTCTCAACCTCTGATATACGGCAAGGTTTTCTATTTCCCGCGCGCTAATGAACAGCAAGATTACAGTGACCGCTTGATGGCATCAGTTGGGCTTCACACCATCAGACTTCAATAATAAATAAAAACGTTCTGTTGAATGATATGAATATTTACGCACGGGAGTAACGCCAAGTGAAACGAACGAGTACCCTACTATCTGTTGCTGTAGCAAGTGCCATGATGCTCAGTGGTTGTGCCAGTATCGTTGGTGATCGCGATCAGGCAATCACCATCAACAGTGCTCCAGCCCATGCAGACATTACAATCGTCGACGAAAAGGGGCAGCAAGTCTTCGAGGGAAGCACGCCAACCAGTGTAACGCTCAAAAAGGCTGACGGCTCCTACTTTGGCGGAAAGGATTATGTCGTCACCATCAGTAAAGATGGTTTTCAGAGTCGCTCTATAGAGATTACCAGCCATGCCAACGGCTGGTATGTAGGAGGCAACTTAATTTTTGGGGGATTGATTGGCTGATTAATCGTTGACCCATTAACAGGGGCCATGTACTCGTTGACCCCGGATGAGATAAACACTTATCTGGGCGACAGTCTCACGAGTACACAAGGTGGGGAGCAAGAGGTCACTCTCGTATTGATCGAAGATGTGCCACAGGAGCTTCGCAATAACTTGAAGCTACTCAGCCAGCGATAGCCTACTCGTAGGGGGCAATGTAACTGTCAACCCACTCCTAGAGGGATGAACTGCGCCCGCACCCGAAGCGCCGGGGCAGTTCTCCCGGGCCCCATGACGCGCAGCGATGGTGGAGCGCTTGAGGCTAAACGTAGCGTCGACGCACCCAGAGACGTCTCGTCAAGCTATGTCCTGCGCCACGGCCGCCACTAAAAAGTGTATGATATGCAACGCATTGGTGGCCCGACGCCACCTTCTTTCCAGCATTGCTGGCGTTTGCGACAGCGCACCGGCCCTCGCTTCCCATGCAGGCGAGAGCAGGCTTGGTGCGTCCCATTCGCCAACGTCCAGGCACGATGACTTGCTCTCAGTCTTCGCGCCACGAGGTCGCTCGTAGCTGGAGTGACAGCGGGATCGCCGGCCCGTGGCCCGGCTCAAGAGGATACGAGACTATCGCTACTTCAGATTCACCCTCCACGGCAGCCGCCAGCACGGCGTCTTCCGACTCTCCCCCCGACGACAATCCCCATGCGGTGATGGGCACCGACTACATGGTCACAGAACTTGACCAGGGTGGTCCTTTCCAGGGCATGCACCGCGGCATGACCATCACCTCTGGTGCGCTGATTCTGCTCTTTGTGCTGTTCACCGGCCTTAGCTCGGACACGGCAAGCGTGGTGTTCGGCACCGCCCGCACCTGGATCGAAAGCACCTTCAGCGGCTATTACCTGATTTCCGTGGTCGCGCTGCTCGTCGTCTGTGCCTTTATCGTCTGCAGTCGCTACGGCAATATCCGCCTGGGTACCGATGACAGCCGCCCGGAATTCAGCAACTTTGCCTGGTTCTCGATGCTGTTCTCGGCGGGTATCGGCATCGGCATCCTGTTTTTTGGCGTTGCCGAACCGATCTTCTACCTCGACAACTCCGGTGCCTTCGGCTATCCCAACAACCCCCATGCCGACATGGCCGGGGCCACCGAGATCGGCCACGAGCGCGCCATCGATGCGCTACGGGTCACCGTCTTTCACTGGGGCCTGCACGGCTGGGCCATCTACGTCATCGTCGGCATGTCGCTGGCCTACTTTGCCTACCGCAAGGGACTGCCCCTGGCGCTGCGGTCTGCCCTCTATCCGTTCATCGGCGATCGCATCTTTGGTCCCCTTGGCCATTTGTTCGACATCTTCGGGGTACTGGGCTGCGTGTTTGGCGTCGCCACGTCCCTCGGGCTCGGGGTCAGCCAGATGGGCGTCGGGCTGGAAAAGCTGTTTGGCATCAGTGATGGCCTGCCCACTCAGCTGGCCCTGATTGCGATCATCTCGACCCTGTCGATTATCTCGGTCGTCAGCGGTGTCCAGCGCGGTATCCGTATCATTTCGGTGCTCAACATCTGGGTGTCGGCGGTGGTGATCGGCATCTTCCTGTTCGGCGGGCCCACCCTCTGGCTGTTCCAGACCTTCGGTGAGACGCTGGCCGACTACGCCACCGAAGTGATTCCGATGGGGCTCTGGTATGCCGACAAGGCGGGTACCAGCGAATGGCAGCAGGCCTGGACCATTTTCTACTGGGGCTGGTGGCTCGCCTGGGCTCCGTTTGTCGGTCTGTTTATTGCCCGCATCTCGAAAGGCCGCACCCTGCGGGAGTTCGTGCTCGGTGTGCTGCTGGTGCCGACCCTGCTGGCATTTATCTGGCTGGTCATCTTCGGCGGCAATGCGATCCATCAGGAGTTGAACGCGGCCGGTGGCGCCGGCTCCGCCGGCATTATGGACATGGTGCGTGCCTGGGACCTGCCTTCGGCGCTGTTTGCCACCGCAGACGGTATCGTCGGCTCCGGCGTGTTCGGCTGGGTGCTGTCGGCGATGATGGTGTTCCTGCTGATGAGCTGGTTCATCACCTCGTCAGACTCGGGCACCCTGGTGCTGACCACCATTCTGTCCCTGGGCGATGACGATCCGCCCAAGCTGTTCCGCGTCTTCTGGGGCGTCATCATCGGCCTGGTGGCGGCGGTGCTGCTGGTTGTCGGCGGGCTCTCTGCGCTGCAGACAGCACTGATCGCAGCGGCGCTGCCGGTCAGCGTCGTCATTCTGGTGATGACCCTTGCGGTGCTGCTGTCGCTGTTCCGCGAGCCGGGCGATCCCTATCGACCACGTTCTCGTCTGTCCCGTCGCTGAGGTGACAAGCCCGAATCCCTGCGGATTCGGGCTTTTCAGTTCTGGCTGCCTGACATGCAGCTATGCAAGCCCTGACGCTGCAGACAGGCAGCGCTGGGCGCTCACCGAGTGGATACCCCCCGGGTCGGACGCGTACAATGCGCGATCCACTTTGGTCGAAGCCTCCTGTCGTGCCGGCCCAAGTCTCACATTCATGCTGCTTCCGCGAGATTCCCTGCCGTGCTCTCTACCGCCAACATCACCATGCAGTTTGGCCCCAAGCCACTGTTTGAAAACGTCTCTGTCAAGTTTGGACAGGGGCACCGCTACGGCCTGATCGGGGCCAATGGCTGTGGCAAGTCCACCCTGATGAAGATCCTTGGCGGTGACCTGGAGCCGACCAGCGGTCAGGTCATGAAGGACGCCACCACCCGGCTGGGCAAGCTGCGCCAGGATCAGTTTGCCTTCGAGGACGAACGCGTCATCGATACCGTGATCATGGGTAATGAAGAACTGTGGAAGGTGGCTGCGGAGCGCGAGCGCATCTATGCCCAGGCGGAGATGAGCGAAGAAGATGGCATGGCGGTGGCCGACCTGGAGGTCCGCTATGCCGAGCTCGATGGCTACACCGCCGAGGCGCGTGCCGGTGAGCTGCTGCTGGGCCTGGGCATTCCGCTCGAACAGCATGATCAACCGATGAGCGTGGTAGCACCGGGCTGGAAGCTGCGCGTGCTGCTGGCTCAGGCGCTGTTCAGCGACCCCGACGTGCTGCTGTTGGATGAGCCGACCAACCACCTGGACATCAATACCATTCGCTGGCTGGAAGATGTGCTCAGGGCGCGTTCATCGACGATGATCATCATTTCCCACGACCGCCATTTCCTGAACAGCGTCTGCACCCATATGGCGGATCTGGACTACGGCGAACTGCAGCTGTTTCCCGGCAACTATGACGAGTATATGACGGCCGCCACCCAGGCTCGTGAGCGTCTGCAGGCAGAGAATGCCAAGAAGAAGGCGGAGATCGCCGAGCTCAAGCAGTTTGTCAGCCGCTTCTCGGCCAATGCTTCCAAGGCCAAGCAGGCCACCTCACGCCAGCGCAAGATCGACAAGATCAAGCTGGATGAGATCAAGCCCTCGTCTCGGGTGAGCCCGTTCATTCGCTTCGAGCAGAACAAGAAGATCCATCGCCATGCCCTGGCGGTCGAGGAACTGACCAAGGCCTGGGATGACAACGTACTGTTCGAGCGCTTTGGTCTGCGCATCGAAGCCGGTGAACGCGTTGCCATCATCGGTCCCAACGGGATCGGCAAGACCACGCTGCTGAACTGCCTGGTCGGCTCGATGGAGCCCGATGCGGGCGAGGTCAAATGGACCGACGCTGCCGAGGTGGGCTACTTCGCCCAGGACCACGCAGCCGACTTCGAGGGTGGCGAGACGCTGTTTGAGTGGATGCAACAATGGACCACGTCTGGCGAGCAGATCGTACGAGGGGCGCTGGGCAGAATGCTGTTCTCCAACGACGATATCGGCAAGTCGGTCAAGGTGATCTCCGGTGGAGAACAGGGCCGCATGCTGTTCGGCAAGCTGTCACTGCAAAATCCCAACGTGCTGGTCATGGACGAGCCCACCAACCACCTGGACATGGAGTCCATCGAGGCCTTGAACCTGGCCCTGGAGCACTACGCCGGCACCCTGATCTTTGTCAGCCATGACAGAGAATTCGTCGGCTCGCTGGCCACTCGCGTCATCGAAATGAAGGACGATGGCATCGTCGATTTCAGCGGTAGCTACGACGACTATCTGCGCAGCCAGGGTATCCTCGGCTGATAGAGCACGGCATATCCACGGGCAGCGCTGGCTGCCCGTGGCTGCTCGGTGGCCTCGCTCGCTTAGCAGCTCTCCCCTGTCATCTCGCCCTTCTTCCCTCTTTTCTCCCGCTCATTCTCCCTCCTTCACGCTCTTTCTTCCTCTCTCTCGCACTATCTCGCTCTCCCTTTCTCTCGCACTATCTCGCTATCCCTCTCTCGCACTATCTCGCTCTCCCCTCTCTCCCCTCTCTCCCCTCTCTCACCGATCCTGCTGATCTGCGGTCTCTCTTCTTCGACTTCCTCCTCTCGCTTTACGGTCAACCGATCATGTCGTATCGCTCACGGGTCTCCTGCCGTCAGTTCTTGGCTGCTCCTTGGCGCCAACGTGCAACATCATTAGCGAGAAAGTGTTTTGCACTCATACCGATTGTCCGAGCGTGCACGAGCCCCCACTGTACCGCGTGACCATTTTTAGACGAATCGGACAGTCCATGAACATTCTGATGCTTAACGGCGGCAAGGCGTTCGCTCACTCCGGCGGCCGCTACAACGACACTCTGCATGACGCGGGCCGAGGCGTCCTCGCTGAGCTGGGTCACCAGATTCAGGAGACCCGCATCGACGAGGGTTACGACCTTCAGGCCGAAATCGACAAGTGGCTGTGGGCAGACACCATCATCGTGCAGATGCCTGGTTGGTGGATGGGGCCGCCGTGGATCGTGAAACGCTACCTGGACGAAGTACTAACCGAAGGCCATGGCAGCCTCTACGCCAGCGATGGCCGCTCGCGCAAGGATCCGTCTCTCCAGTACGGCAGTGGCGGTCTGCTGCAGGGGCGCCGCTATATGCTGTCATTGACCTGGAATGCGCCCAGAGAAGCCTTCGATGAGGAAGGCAACTTCTTCGAGGGCAAGGGCGTCGACGGCGTCTACTTCCCGGTCCACAAGGCGATGGAGTTCCTCGGCATGCAAGGCTTGCCCACCTACCTCGCCAACGACGTGATCAAGGCGCCCGCGATCGATACCCATGTCGCCGAATATCGCGAACATTTGCTCGCGCTGTTCTCGACCACCGAGGCCTGAGCAAACGCTGCCGTCATTAGCCGTGCGGAACGACGCGTCAGCGCCCGAAGCCCAGCATCCAAGGCCTCGATGCTGTCAGGTAGAGCCTTCGCGCAGTGGGCGACGCAGCGACTCATCCGTGCAGGCATTGATGCCGTATTTCCTTGAGCGCTTTACGGCCCCGACAATCCGGCCGGGGCCCGTCCACCAGATCAAGACCAGAGGAGTGTCACCATGCTGTGGGTCATTGCGACGATCACCACAACCCCGGGCAACGCCCAGAACGTGCTGGATGCATTGCTTGAGGTAGCCCCAACGGTTCAACAGGAAGAGGGCTGCCTGCGCTATCAGCCGGCCATCGACGCCCCAAGAGGCCTGACCCATGACGACACCGCGCGCAGCGATACGGTCACCGTCATCGAAACCTGGTCCTCCCGTGCGGCACTGGAAGCCCACATGGAGACTCCACACATGGCACGCTTTCGCGACGCCACGGTAGACTGGGTCACCCATGCCGACATTCGCTTGATCGACCCAGTCGACGCCTGATAGAGGCGCAACGAGCAAGAGCATACCCGCCCCCGCCCCTTCACCAAGGGGGCGGGGGCGGGTGAAATGGCGACTCCATCACGCCGCCGCCTCGACAACACGAGAGCGGTTCACCTTGCCCTGAAGCCACAGGATGCCCAGCGCCAGCACCGCCAGACCGCTTCCGGCCAATGGCGTGAGTGCCAGCGCCTCCCTTGCGACCAGCGCACTGCCCGCGGCGGAACCGGCCGAGATACCGATATTGAACGACGAGATATTGAGCGCCGAGGCAAACGCCACCGCCCGCGGCCGATGCTGTTCGGCAGACGCCAGCATGCCTGACTGAAACGCGGGCGACAGACCAAAAGCCAAGGCACCCCACACCGCCAGCCATATCGGCATCAACGCGCTTATCTGTCCCCAGGCATGGATGGTTGCCAGGATCGCCGCCAGCCCCAGCAATAGCCAGGCGGCGGTGCGCCGCCATCCCATGGCGCCGACCATTCGACCGCCCATCAGGTTGCCAACCAGGGTCGCGCCACCGAAGACGATCAGCAGTCCACTGGCGATATGCGTGGAGAAACCCGACTGCTCGGTCAGCCAGAGACTGATGTAGGTGAACAGCGGAAAGGTCGCCCCGAAGCCCACCGCCGTCAGCGCCATGGTCACCACGATGACCGGATGGCCGAGCGCTGACAGCTGCTCTCGCCAACTGCCTGTCGGCTGAGCGTCAAGATGCGCCGGCACCCAACGCCACAGCGCGACTAGCGCCATGCTCGCCAGTACCACAATCACCACAAAGGGAACCCGCCACCCCACGCCGTTACCCAGCAGGCTTCCGACAGGTACACCAATCACCATGGCCAGCGTCAGCCCCGAGAACATCAGCGCAATGGCACTACCTGCCTGCCCTTGTGGCGCCAGCCGACTGGCCACCGTCGCCCCTAGCGCAAACAGGGCACCATGCGCCACGGCCGTGATCACTCGGCCGAACATCAGGCTGGTAAAGTCCTGGGCGATGACCGCCAACAGATTGCCGACCACGAAGAGCGCCATCAGCCCCGTCAGCACCCGACGCGGCGGGAAGCGGGACAAGGTCAGCATGAGCATCGGCGTACCGACCGCCAAGGCCAGCGCATAGCCACTCACCAGAGCACCGGCGCGATCCTGGGTGACGCCCAGATCACTGGCGATGGTGGGCAGCACCCCGACCACGATGAACTCCGCCATGCCGATGGCAAAGGCAGCCACCGCCAGTGCCAGCACGGCAGGATGCTGGCCGCGCATCATGCCGCCTCCCGTGCCATCAGGCGCGGCCCCAGCTGGGCAAGGGTCTCGTCCAGTTCGACGGTTGCGCCGGCTACACCGACGGCCCCGACCACGCGCTGTTGTGCATCGCGCAGTACCACGCCGCCGCCAAAGCTGATCAGGCCACCGTTGGTGTTTTCCAGGGTATAGACGGCCTCGCCGGGAGCGGCGATCTGACCGAGTTGTGCACTGTCGGTTTGAAACAGCGAGGCCGTGCGCGCCTTCTTGATCGCGACATCGATACTGCCGGGAACCGCGCCATCCATGCGTTCGAAGGCGACCTGGAGCCCGCTGGCGTCCACGATGGCCAGCGAGACGGCAAACCCTTCAGCGGCAGCAGCCTCGCGAATCCCTGCAATCACGTGTTGGGCATCGTCAAGTTGCATGTCATTCTCCTCATGAATACAGACAAGAGCAGCGTCGTCGTCGACGCGATGAGGAGCATGCCGATGCCGCGCAGGCAGGCACAGGGGAGAGCGGCGGATGCCGATCAAGATTCGACAATGTCGAACGGCGAGGAGTACAGGAGGGTCAGCGCGCTAGAAGTTGCTTCGCCAACCGGCTCAGCTGCGCCTGCGTCCAGCGCGATGAGGGACCCGCCATGCCCAAAGCGGCCACGCACTCTCCGCGCTGGCGCAGCGGAATCGCCAGGCAACAAAGACCTGCCTCCACGGCTTCAAGGTCCAGTGCAAAGCCCTGGAGGCTGACCTCCCGAAGCCGGGCCTCCTGCGCATCGGTCAGGGGGCCATCGCGCCTGACCTGGCGCAGCAGGTCGTCATCGTTGGCCAGGAAGACATGGCCGATCGCCGAATGCCGCAGCGACTCCCGGCGTCCTCGCGGACTCTGGACACGCCGCGGCTGCCGTCCCTCCACGGCCTCGAGATACAGGTACTGCTGGCTGCCGCAGGGCGCGGCCAGATAGACCGTCTCATCACTCAGCGCCGCGGCTTCTTCCAGTAGTCCGCGGTAATGATGACGCAGTTGCTCACGCTCCTGTGCCAATGGCTCAGCCAGCTCGTCAAGACGCAACCCAAGCCAGTAGCCCTCGGCCAGGCGCCGGACGTAGCCCAATGCCACCAGGGTATTCAGCAACCCGTGAACGGTGGTCTTGCCCAAGCCCACCTCAGCGCTGAGATGGGCCAATGTCTGCGGCTTGTCGGCGCGTCGCAACGCCTCGAGCAGCAGAAAGCTGCGCGACACTGACTGGATCATTCTGGTCACTGACGTGTCCCGCCTTGGGTCCCGGAGCGTGCGGTGGGAACGCCCGACACCCCGCGAGAGCGGCCCGGAGACACCCTCATCATTGGTCCACGACCCCTTCCGGCAATGACTCGCTCCATTCACGCAGTTCATCGAGCACCTTGATGGCCGTCTCGCCAAGTGGCGTGATCGCGTATTCGACCACGACCGGCGACGTCTCGCGCACGTGCCGGGAGATCAGTCCCTTTGTCTCGAGAAAACGCAGGCGCTCGGTGATCATCTTCTTGCTGGCGCCCCCCACCATGCGAGCAAGGTCATTGAACCTCACCGGCCCTTCGTTGATGTGCCACAGCAAGGATCCTGTCCACTTGCCGCCAAGCACACGCATGCCCTTCTCGATGGCACACGGCTCCAGACAGGGCGCCGCGACACGACGCCGGCCTTTCGAATCTTCCGTCACAGACGCTTCCACTTTCCTATCTCCTGTGTACCTACCCAGCCCCCGCTCGAATCGTGGCGTTGACGGCGCCTTGGCCGCTCTCCTCTACCAGGGCGCCTTCCACCAGCGCGTCGCCTCCAAGACGTCTCTTACAAGGCGTCAACACGTCCGCCGGGATGTCACGCTGCTGTCCAGCTACCAGGTTACCAAAAGTATACTAGTTGTTTTTATATACCGCCCGCTTCATCTTAACTCCTGAAGAGCCTGCAGATCCATGACTCATTGCCACTCAAGACGGAGATTTTTATGCGTAACGTACTGATCATAAACGGTCACCAGCCCTATCCATTTGCCAAGGGCACACTCAACGACAGCCTGGCTGAGCGCGCTCGTCATTGGCTTTCCAGCAAGGGCCACGAGGTCCGCGTCAGTCGCATCGCCGAAGGGTATGACGTCGAGGAGGCCATTGCCGACCACCAGTGGGCCGACGTGGTGATCATGCAGTTCCCGATCAACTGGATGATGGTGCCCTGGTCCTTCAAGAAATACATGGATGAGGTCTACACCGCCGGCATGGATGGCCGCTTGTGCAACGGCGACGGCCGCACCGCCGAGAAGCCGAAGGAGAACTATGGGCTGGGCGGTACCCTGACCGACACCGACTACATGCTCAGCGTCACCCTCAATGCGCCATCCGAAGCCTTTGATGACCCCGAGGAACCCTTCTTCGCCGGCAAGTCGCTGGATGACCTGGTCGCCCCCGTGCATCTGAACGCACGCTTCTTCGACATGAGCCCACTGCCGACCTTCGGCGCCTTCGACGTGATGAAGAACCCCGACATCGACAGCGACCTCGCGCGCTTCGATGCTCACCTCGAGCGCGTCTTCGGCTGATGCCTCCGTCACCTTCAGGAGACTCCCCCATGACAACACCTCAATGGCCTGACGCTGGGCACCCGGTTCCGCTGGCCGACCAGGCCTCTCCGGAGTTCTACCGCGAGCTCATCAACACCGGTGAGACACGCCTGGTACACATGACCATGGCCCCCGGCGCCGCCGATGCGCCTCACCGCCATCCCGAAGAGATCGTCTACTTCCTTTCTGCCGGCCGCCTGCGCATCGCGCTGGAAAGCGGCGATGTCGTAGAGCGTGACGTGGTAGCAGGGGACGTCATGCATAACGAGGCCTGGGCCCACCAGGTGACCAACGTTGGCGCGACTTCCGTCGAGGCCATCATTTTCGAACGCCTGGATCGCGACGACCTGGCGTAACCCCACTTATCTCGAGGAGAGAGACGATGAAAACCATTCTGATGACAGGGGCCGGCAGCGGTCTGGCGGAAGGTGCCGCACTGGGACTGGCGCAGCAAGGACACCGGGTCATTGCCACGGTGGAGATCTGGCCACAGGTATCGGCCCTGAAAGAGAGGGCGCAGCAGTTGGGGGTTCGCCTGGAGGTCGAAAAGCTCGACATCACCGATGCTCAGGATCGCGACAGCATCTTTGCGCGCTACGGCGCCGCGGTGGATGTTGTGGTGGCTAATGCGGCAATCGGCGAGACCGGCCCCATCGCCGAAATCCCCGTGTCGCGCGTGCGCAAGGTCTTCGAAACGAACGTCTTCTCGACCCTCGAGTTCGTCCAGCCTTACGCCAAGACCTTTGCCAGCCGCGGCCAGGGCAAGATCGTGCTGGTATCTTCCATTGCCGGCTTCACTACCTTCCCGTACCTCGCGCCCTATGTCGCGTCCAAGCATGCCCTGGAAGGTATTTCCCAGCTGCTCCACGAAGAACTGGCACCGCTGGGCGTGAAGGTCGCCACCATCAACCCGGGCCCCTTCCGCACCGGTTTCAACGACCGCATGTACGACACCCTCGACCAGTGGTACGACCCAGAGACAAACTTCACCCCTGAGGCGCCGATCCGAGAGACCCAGCAACTGTTCGCCGGGGACGACCTTCAGCTTGACCCCTCATCCATGATCGATGAGATGGTGCGCCTCATCCCGCTGGACGAGCATGCCTTCCGTAATGTGCATCCCGCACGATTCGAGGAAGACGTAAAGCGCTACCAGGAGAGCCTTTGGGACCGTCAGATGTGACCGTCCACAGGCAACAGGAAATGCGCGTCGGGCCCGATGCACGAGGGTAGCGGGCCCGGCGAGCAACGCCCTACATCGCGTTACCCCATGAGGACGTTCCCTATGTCACAGCCGGATATTCACCTGTACACCGCCGCCACCATGAACGGTTACAAGCCGGTCATCTTTCTCGAAGAGGCGGAGGTGCCCTACGAATTGACCTTCATCGACTTCGGCAAGAAGGAGCAAAAGGCGCCCGACTATCTCAAGCTCAACCCCAACGGGCGCATTCCCACCATTGTCGACCGAGGCAATGACGACTTCGCCGTGTTCGAGAGTGGCGCCATCCTGTGGTACCTGGCCGAGAAGTACGACCAGTTCCTGCCCAGAGAGGCCAAGGCCCGCAGCGAAACGCTGCAGTGGCTGATGTTCCAGATGGGGGGCATCGGTCCGATGATGGGCCAGGCCATGTACTTCCAGCGCATCGCCGCCCCCAACGGCCAGCAGGAACCCTTCTCCATCAAGCGTTACGTGGATGAGTCCCGTCGCCTGCTGGAGGTCCTGAACACCCGCCTGGAAGGCCGAGAGTGGCTGGCGGGGGATCAATACACCATCGCCGACATGGCGACCTATCCCTGGGCACGCGCCTACGTCTGGGCCAAGGTGTCGGTCGAGGGTCTCGACCACCTGAAGGCCTGGTTCGAGCGGCTCGATGCGCGCCCCAAGATTCAGAAGGCCTTGACCATCCCGAAGGCACAGCCCGCCTTCTGGGGTGACGCCGACGAAAGCGAGTTTCTCAAAGAAAATGCGGCACGCTTTTCCTCCGATGTGCGCACTTGAACTCGACCCGACGTGGCTCATCGCTGCAGGTGTTTAGCGACGCCATAGTGACAGCCCTTGGCCAGTGTGTATCGTAGGCGCTGTTCAGGATCATCTTCACAACGAGACCATCGCCATGACCACCGCTGACGATATCAACCGCATGCTGGCAACACACTGGCCAAGCTGTCCGTTTACCTGTCTCGAGCTTGCCGAGCGCCACGCGATTGCCACGGTCGAGGTGCGAGAAGAGGACCTGCGGCCCGGTGGCTATGTGTGTGGCCCAGCCCTGTTTGCCGCTGCAGACGCGGCACTGTGGTTTCTGGCTTCTGCTGGCCGTGAAACGCCACAGGCCATGGCGTTGACCTCTGACCTGGCGATTCGCTATCTGTCGCCGGCTGTCGGCCAGCGGATCATCGCCCGGGCCGACCTCAACAAGAGCGGAGGCAGAACCATGATCGGCAGCGTATCAGTGTGGATGGATGACAGCGAAAGCGAGCCCTGCGCCATCGCACAGGGCGCTTATATTCTTCCCGCCTGATCGTTGATGTCGGCTCCCGCCCGTCTATCACCTGGAAGCATCCAACCCTTCGGCCGGCCGGGCGCCGATGGCCTCAGGCCTGCTCGGCGTTGGTCTACCGCGGTGCAGCGTCGTGCTGCTTGCGGACATCCTTCAACGACTTCTCACCCGGTCTTCACACTGCACTAGAGCTTATCGATCCATCTCAGAGCTAGGAGGCGGTAAAATCGTATTGGCGCGCCATTTAGCGACAGTGACCTTGCCTTTCAAGATGTCAGTAACCACAGCTTTTTGAGTATCCCTGTTCGTCGTTCACAGTTCAGGGGTCGACGGGAGGTTCGTTGCTGATTTCACCCTCCCGATAGCTGCGCTATTGCCTGTGCAGCTTGGGAGGGGGGGCACTTCAGCGCGGTGTAGATGGCCTCATGTGAAATCTGCCGGCGTGAGTCGCTAGAGACGTACACTTCATGTGTGCTGGCTATCCGTCGCGGAGACCAGTACCTGCGCAGTAAGTAGATCAACACCTCGAAGAGCCCCGTCCGGGGGCAGCTAGGGACGCTGGCGAGGCCAATGTCGCGTCCGACGAGGCCGGTAGGCCGGCATCGTAGACCTTGATGGGTCACGTGCCGCACTGTGTCATTGAGACCGCCGAAGCGCGTATCTGACGCTGCGCGGTCATCTATTCTGTTGACGTCAATAAGACGACTCGGTTCACGCGCTTGTCCTGTCCGAATTCGATCAGAGCAAACCATTCCCGGTAAGCATCCTCAGAATGGGTATCGGGAATGTCGGGGCAGGCCGGGATAACGAAATTTTGCGATCTGGCGGTATATCCTGAGGGCACGCGTCCAAGAATGCGGATCACTTCCCCACGGGTCAGACCAACCCTGATCCCTGAGGGCGTCTGCCAATTCGGCGAGATGGTGGACATATTGACAACGACATCTTGGAAAAAATCGATATTCGCGCCAATCAGGGCTATCCGGTCAATTGGCTCATCACTGAACGAGGTTGCGTCGGTGGCTTTCGGTGTTCCGAACTTGCTGAGTGCGCCCACTGGCGCGCCCATCTTTATCCCATTGAGGCGAAGCTCCGATGGGGGAAGGCAATCAAATTCGTCGCTATATTGATGGTTTTTTAGCAGAAGCGGTATGGAGGCCGATGAAACAGCATCCGATATCCAGGTCTGGGAGTCCCAATCCCACGTCTGGCCGGCGGCCACTTTGACATCATGGAGCCCGCCGCCAAAGCCATAGCTTACTGTCTCAGGGATGCACTCAAGGCGGGCGATCCGCTCGCCCCCCTCGGTCACTTCAACCCACCCAAAGCGCCTTATCGGACGCTGCATCTCCTCCTCAGAAAACGGACGGTCAAAGCCGCCCACAACGTTGTAACCGTAATCTTGATTGAAGAAGGTGACTGACTCGCTGATCGCCTTGCCAAGCCCCGACCATGGCTCAAAATCAACGCGTTCAATGGATTCTGACAGAGTGAGATCCGCTGGCCCGCCAATCGGGCCGTAGCTGTAGGTGGCAGTCTGGTTATCAAAACACACGAAGACTTCGGTACCGAGGCCTTCCATCTGGCAGGAGGTGAAGGCTTCCTGCCCTTGTGGGCAGCCTGCCTCCGCTCCCCTCGCCAGCAGCCCCATCACGAGCCACAGGCCGCCCATTAGAACGCATCTCAGTCGCCCAAGCCTTTTGACATGCATGTCTCTATCCCGGCACTGATGAGCAGGTTTCACACCAAACACTATAGCGCTGCAGGAGCCATGCTTGAGAAAAATTCCTAACGCGCGGTCGAACAGGAACACATGTTCGATCTGATCAGAGCTTGGTGCTTGGTGCTTGGTGCGAAACGGGGAATCCCTTCGCTCTCGTGGGGCGCTGACGATACGCTCCAGGCAGCATCAGCTAAATAGCCGCCGTTCACTGCTCGTGTTCAGGATCTCTGGGGCGGGACGATGCAGGCTTAGCCCTTGGCTCAAGTCCCCGGGTCCACCTCGCGTGCCAGGTCAACAGATGACAGTTTCCAAGAGCAGGTAAACAAGATCAGGGTAAACACCACCCATATAGAAAAAGCCCGCTGATCTCTCAGCGGGCTTTTCATCAATTCGTGGCGGAGGGGGAGGGATTCGAACCCTCGAAGCCTTTCGACTTACACACTTTCCAGGCGTGCTCCTTCGACCACTCGGACACCCCTCCGCATTGTCATCTTGAAGAACACGTTGCCCGCGTTGCGCGGTGCTTATCCCTCAAGACGGCGCATACTTTATCGCCTTAAGTTCTCGATTGCAAGCCGTTTTTTGCTACTTTGCCCGTATGGGAGATCGGTTCGGTGCCTAGACGGCGATTGGCGGCTCGCTGGGCAGCACCGCGTAGTCACCACGCGCCTCAAGGCACAGCGTTTCACCACACCACAGCTCCTGGACCAGGGCGATTCGCCCCTTCCCTCGCTCGGCCAGGCGACGCTCCAGCGCATCTTCGGGCGATGTCTCCCCGGCGATAGCACTGTCGAGCATTGCTCGGTCGTCGCCCGGCTCTTCCGGCCGGCAGATCAAGTGATAGTCCCCGGTCACCGGCGCCACAAAGCGCTGGCTAGCCTGCGCTACCACCACATCCTGGTTGATCCCGCGACGCCTAAGCCACAGCGTCGTCCAGCACCAGCCCAGCAGGGTGGTCTGAGCGGTCAACGAACCGCCAAAACCGGTGCCCTTGTCATTGAGGTTGGGACGCAGATCCAGCTCCCACACGAGAGCGTTACCCTCTTTCCGCATGCGCTGGATGCCAAGCGATCCCATCAGGGGGATGGCCTCCCCCAGCCAGTCAAGAAAACCGTTCAGGTCTTCCGGCACACCTGTCGGCGGCAGCGCTGGACGGGGATGCGCGTGGCCAACCTGTCTTGTCATGTCATCCATGAACGTGCGTCCCGTGTCAGCTGACCCAAGCGCAACGGCGCTTAGTCCCATACCTCGACGTAATCCTCTACCCGGTGCTCGGCAATGGGCTTGTGACGACCACCCAGCTGGCCCAGGTAGATGAAGGCGACCAGCTCATCGTGCTCTCCCAGCCTGAGCCCCTTGCGCACAGTGTCGTCGAAGGCGTACTTGCCACTGCGCCACATGGCGCCAAGCCCCTGGGCATGAGCGGCCAGCAAGATACCGTGGGCGGCGCACCCTGCGGAAATCACCTGCTCGATCTTCGGTACCTTGGGCACGTCCGGGTCCACCTTGGCGACGACGCCGATGATCATCGGTGCGCGCTTGGGTTTCATCCGTGCGCTGTTGAGGCACTCGTCGGTCGCCTTGGGGTCTTCGCGAAACTCGGCCTCGGCGAACAGCTCGCCTAGTCGGTCGAGGCCTTCACCGGAGAACTCGATAAAGCGCCAAGGCCTGAGTTCCTTGTGATCCGGCGCGCGCAGCGCGGCTCGGTACATGGCATCGAGCTGCTCACGGGACGGAGCAGGCCCCGCCAGCTTGCCCATGGAGCTGCGTTCATGCAGCAAGGTCATGGCATCCATCGTGTCACTCCAGAGGGCGAATGCCCTGTCACAATTCAATGGTTGAGACGCTTTCGCATTACCCTACCAGACCACTCAGGTATTGTCCCTGCGGCACCATCTATCGCCGCGATCTATCCCCGCGATCTAGGGCGCCGCATCCACTGCGTGCGGCCGGTCACTGCCGCGCCAGGCGCAGCGGCGTGGGAGGCGTCTCGCCGGGGGTGCCGCGCCAGGGGCTGATATCCAGACCACCGCGTCGCACGTAGCGCGCCAACACCAGCAGGCGTTCTGGGCGGGCCCTCTCCATCAGGTCCACGAACATGTGCTCGACACAGTGTTCGTGAAAGTCCTGATGCTGGCGGTAACCGACGATGTAGCGCAGCAGACCATCTCTATCGAGCCTGGGCCCACGGTAGCGAATCATGACGCTGCCCCAATCGGGCTGTCCGGTGACCGGGCAGTTGGACTTGAGCAGGTGCGAGGTCAGCGTCTCCTCGACAATCTCATCGCTCACCGTCAGGTGATCGGGGCTGGGGCTATAACGAGCAATTTCGATATCCCGGTCGTCGATACACTCACCCGGCAGGCGGCGCGGTGACAGCTGCTCATCCTCGACGTCGAGAATCTCAACGCTCACCGCCGCTCCTGCCGCCTCGCCAAGGTCCCGCTCCAGGGTCGCGATGAGTTCACTGCGCGAACTCAAGCGCGTCTGGTTCAGGCTGTTGAGGTACAGCTTCCACGACTTGGACTCGATCAGACGTGGTGAGCTCGCTGGCAGTCGAAAGCGCGCCACGGCAACGCATGGCTTGCCCTTGGGCGTCAGCCAGGACAACTCGAAGGCGTGCCATTCGTCTTCTCCCACGAATGGCAGTGCATCCTCCGCGATGCCCAGGGGCGCACGGTTGGCCGCCCGCTCGATGGGGAAGAGAAGCCCCGGATCGTACTGGTCGGGGTAGGCCGACTCTCGTCCCAGCGGGGCGTCGGCCAAGGTCGCGGGGCGATGGTGAGGATGATCGGACGAGTGACTCATGCACGCTACCTGAACACAAAAGAACCAAGAAAAGGATCACGGCAAACGCCGCGATGACGCGGCGCTAGCTACGAATGCCCTTGCCATTTTCCAGCATCCACAAGGCAATGGCGAATAGACCAATGATAAAGCCAAAGATCGCGGTCAGGGCCCAGCCCACCGGGATATCCGACACCCCAAGAAAGCCGTAGCGGAAGACGTTGACCATATACAGGATCGGGTTGAGCATCGACGCCCCCTGCCAAAAGTCCGGCAGCAGGGAAATCGAGTAGAACACCCCGCCGAGGTAGGTCAGCGGCGTCAGCACAAAGGTCGGCACGATGGAGATGTCATCGAACTTCTTGCCCAGCAGCGCATTGATAAAACCGCCCGTGGCGAACAGTGCCGCGGTCAGAATGACCACGCCGATGGTCAATAGAGGATGCGCGACCTCGATCCGGGTAAAGAACAGCGACACCCCGGTGACGATGATGCCAACCCCGAGCCCACGAGCCATGCCGCCCAGAATGAAGCCCGCCAGCATCACCCAGTTGGGCATCGGCGACACCATCATTTCCTCGACACTACGCTGAAACTTGTTGGAGAAAAACGACGACGCCACGTTAGAATAGCTGTTGGTGATCACGGACATCATGATCAGCCCTGGCACGATGAAGTCCATGTAGCTGTAGCCGTCCATCTCGCCAATACGCGAGCCAATCAGGTTGCCGAAGATGATGAAGTACATCGTCATCGTGATCGACGGCGGCAACAGCGTCTGAGGCCAAATGCGGGTAAAGCGACGAATTTCCTTGATCACCAGGGTCCATAGGGCGATCGCTATCTGGCTCGGATTCATCCACGCATCTCCTTGTCTGCATTGCCGCTTTCCACCATGGAGACGAACATCTCCTCCAGCCGGTTGGCACGATTGCGCATCGACAGCACCTTGATGCCATCCCGTTTCAGCGCGTCGAACACGTCATTGAGGCACTGCCCACGATGGACCACGACCGACAGCTGGGCATCGTCGACCTTGCCCACCTCGAAGCCCTCGATGGCCGGTGCCTCGGACACCGGCTCTGCCAGGTCGAGCAGGAAGGTTTCGGTGTCCAGCTCCGCCAGCAGCTCTCTCACGCTGGTGTTACGCACGATTTCCCCGTGGTTGATGATGCCCACGTTGCGACAGAGGCTCTCGGCCTCTTCCAGGTAGTGGGTGGTGAGGATGATGGTGGTGCCCTCCTCCCGGTTGATGCGACGCATGTACTCCCACATGCTGCGGCGCAGCTCGATATCCACGCCGGCGGTCGGCTCATCGAGAATCAACAGCTTGGGTCGATGCATCAGCGCCCGCGCAATCATCAGCCGCCGCTTCATCCCGCCAGACAGCATGCGCGCACTACCGTTGCGCTTGTCCCACAGGCTCAAGTCCTTGAGCAGGCTCTCTGCCCGCGGCAGCGCTTCGCGCCGGGACATCCCGTAGTAGCCCGCCTGCGCCAGCACGATATCGATGACTCGCTCAAACTGGTTGAAGTTGAATTCCTGGGGCACCACCCCGAGGTGGTACTTGGCACGGGCAAAGTCCTTGTCGATATCGATGCCGAAGATCGATACCTGGCCCGCGGTCTTTTGCACCAGCGAACAGACCACGCCCAGTGTGGTGGACTTGCCGGCGCCGTTGGGTCCCAGCAGCGCGTAGAAATCGCCCTCCTGAACATCGAGGTCGATGCCCTTGAGAGCCTTGAAACCATTGCCGTAGACCTTGGTCAGGCCTCGAATGGACAGAGCCGGTTCGGCCATGAGGGATCCTTGGTGTGGGTGTCAGGGGAAATAGATAGAAGGCTCACCATATGGGGTCACTCAGCCACATCTTCAACCGAGCCACCCGCCTTGCCGCTGCCAGCAGCGTGTCACCTAGAGGGCGACACGATGCCCCGAGAGCGCCTGGACATACGTGTCGAACGCCGCCCAACCTACCACTGACGCCTCTTTGGTGAGAGACGAGGGACGAAAGGCGAGAGCCGACGTCCATCAAAGCATGACGGAGGTCAGTGGCCGCCCCCTTGAACGCAGCCTAAGCTAAACAGTCTCAACCACTACGAGGACAACGCCATGACGACCTGCAACAAGCACCCACATCATGAGCATCAGCACGGGCCTGGGTGTGGTCACACGGCGATAGAACATAACGGGCACATCGACTACCTGCACGACGGGCACCTGCACCACATGCACGGCGACCACGTGGATGAGCACACTATCGAGGTAACTGATCAAAACCCGGCAGACTGCACGCCGCACCACCAGTGTTCAGGCCATGCCGCAGATCATGTGCATGGCCCCGGATGCGGTCATGAACCGGTGCCTCATGGGGATCATATCGACTACCTCGTCGATGGCCACCTGCACCACCCTCATGGGGATCACTGTGACGATCATGGCCCCATCACTGTCGTGACATAGGTGACGTGAGGTCAAAGGGGGCTGGCGCGCACCATCAGACAAGCGTCGGCCCGCTAGCGGCTGACGGCCCACGACAAGAGATACGCACAGCGAGTCAGACCATCCAGAAAGCACAAAAAAAGGGCCCGGGGGCCCTTTTTGCGTCAGGCACTGCCGCCGAAGCAACAGGCCAATAATTTTTGGAGCGGGAAACGAGATTCGAACTCGCGACCCCAACCTTGGCAAGGTTGTGCTCTACCACTGAGCTATTCCCGCTCTATCGATGCAGAGACCGCGACAGCTGTCGACGTCCCTCTGCTGCGTTGCGAAGTGGCGTCCCATAGGGGGTTCGAACCCCTGTTCCCGCCGTGAAAGGGCGGTGTCCTAGACCACTAGACGAATGGGACGCATGGAGCGGGAAACGAGATTCGAACTCGCGACCCCAACCTTGGCAAGGTTGTGCTCTACCACTGAGCTATTCCCGCATTCCGGCCTTTCAAGAGTCGAAGTGGCGTCCCATAGGGGGTTCGAACCCCTGTTCCCGCCGTGAAAGGGCGGTGTCCTGGACCACTAGACGAATGGGACGCATCGGCCTCGTCTCTCTCGAGGTGGCGCGTATGTTACTGAGCACCCTGAAAAGTGTCAACCCCGAGTCACGATTTTCCTGTTCGATTCAACGCCCTTCTCTATATATCCACCCTATTACCCGTCCTGCTTGCCCCATACACAGGCACACGTACATAGACACACGGGCCTCGTATGAGGCCGACACCCAGCGCAGTATTCACAGGTAAGCCCCACGTACACCATGGAACGGTCAGCGTGAAACCGTCGGGTTGGTCAAACGGCCATAAACGTCTTAGCTTGAAGTGAGCGCCTGCGTCGAACCTCACGGGAGAACATCCATGCGCAAGAAGATCGAGAAAACCGATGCCGAATGGCGGACACAGCTTTCCCCGGAGCAATATCACGTCACTCGCGAAAAAGGCACGGAGCGCCCCTTCAGCGGCGACTACCACGTCACCGATACCCACGGCATCTATCACTGCGCCTGCTGCAACGCGCCCCTGTTCGAGAATGAGCACAAGTTTGATGCCGGCTGTGGCTGGCCAAGCTTCGACCGGCCGCTGTCCGAGAGCTGCATCCAGCTCGATGACGACCATCGACACGGCATGCACCGTACCGAAGTCAGCTGCCAGCGCTGCGACGCCCACCTCGGCCACGTCTTTGCCGACGGCCCTACACACACCGGCCAGCGCTACTGCATCAACTCACTGGCACTGAGCTTTCACGAAGGTGAATAGCGCCTGGCGCACCTAGCACGCCCTTTACGCCCCTTGGCGACCACGGCCACCCCGGCGGCTCGTGGTCGCCCACTCACTGCATCGACTCGCGCTTCAGCAGCCTGCCCGCATCTCTGCTGACGACATTTGACTCGGGTTTCCCTAAGATGGAGCGTCATTTGCGCTTATAGAGTAGGCAGGAGAAAGAGATGCTGGGCTGGTTTCCGGGACACATGAACAAGGCGCGCCGTCAGATACTGGAGGCGCTGCCGGAAATCGACGTGGTGATCGAGGTGCTCGACGCCCGCCTGCCCTACTCCAGCGCGAACCCGATGCTGGCCAGTCTGACCCGCCACAAGCCGGTGCTGAAGATTCTGTCTCGCGCCGATCTCGCTGACCCGGAGGGCACCCGCGCCTGGACCGCCTTCTTCGACGCACAGCCAGACACCCGCGCGCTGGCGGTGACCACGACCAACACCCGCGAGCTGAAGCGCATCCCCAAGCTATGTCACGAACTGGCCGGTCAGGTTCGCGCAGACCGGGATGTGCGGGTCATGGTCATGGGCATCCCCAACGTCGGCAAGTCGACGCTGATCAACGGACTGGCTGGCCGCACCATTGCCAAGACCGGTAACGAGCCCGCCGTCACCAAGCGTCAGCAAAAGGTGCGCATTCAGGGTCGCGTTGCCCTGACCGACACTCCCGGCGTGCTGTGGCCCAAGATCGAGGACCAGGCCAGTGCCTACCGCCTGGCCGCCAGCGGCGCCATCCGAGACACCGCTATCGACTATGTCGATGTGGCCTTGATTACCGCTGCCGAACTGGCGAAGCGCTATCCAGAAGCCCTCAGGTCACGCTATAAATTGACGTCACTGCCTGCCTACGACGCGCATCCTGACGCGGACAAGGTCGACGCAGATGGTGACGAGCGTCCTGACCTCATGGCCCAGGCTGGCTTCGACGGCCACGCCATCCTGGCGGATATCGCCGCCAAGCGTGGGGGGCTGCGTGCCGGCGGGGAAATTGACCTGCATCGTGGCGCCGAAGTGCTGCTGCATGAGCTGCGTGATGGCAAGCTCGGCCGACTGACGCTGGAAACCCCGGATGACATCCCGGTGGATGCCCCTGCCGACGACGACATCAGCGCCGAGGCCTCCCCGGCTGCAGCAGACGACAGCTCGGCATCGGGTGGTGCGACCTCGGAAGACTGACTACCCGGCAGACAACCATCACGACCTGCCACACACGGCTACACGACCGGCCCGCCCTCAGCGGGCACGTTACAACGGATTCTGCGAGACCCGCGCCATGGACACGCCTACCCTTTCAAAGTCACACAAGCTGGATAACGTCTGCTACGACATTCGCGGCCCGGTGCTGGAGCACGCCAGGCGCCTCGAGGACGAAGGCCAGCGCATTCTGAAGCTGAATATCGGCAATCCAGCCCCGTTCGGCTTTGAAGCGCCGGAAGAGATTCTTCAGGACGTGATGCGCAACCTGCCCACGGCCCAGGGCTATTGCGACTCCAAGGGACTGTACTCGGCACGCAAGGCCATCATGCAGGAATGCCAGCGCAAGGAGATCCCCGGCGTTGGCATCGAGGATATCTACATCGGCAACGGCGTGTCAGAGCTGATCGTCATGGCCATGCAGGCCTTGCTGAACGACGGTGACGAAGTGCTGATTCCGGCGCCGGATTACCCCTTGTGGACCGCCGCCGTCAATCTGTCCGGTGGCCGTGGCGTCCACTACCTGTGTGACGAGCAGGCGGACTGGGCGCCCGCCATGGATGATATCCGGGCCAAGGTCACCAGCCACACCCGTGCCATTGTCATCATCAATCCCAACAACCCGACCGGCGCCGTCTATCCCCCCGAGGTACTGCGCGAGCTGCTCGACATCGCCCGCGAACACAACCTGGTGGTGTTCTCCGACGAGATCTACGACAAGATTCTCTACGATGACACCGTGCACGTGGCCACCGGGGCGCTGGCCAGTGAAGATCAGCTGGTCGTGACCATGAATGGACTGTCCAAGAGCTATCGCTGCGCCGGCTTTCGCAGCGGCTGGATGACGCTATCCGGCACGCTCGCCCGGCAGCGAGCCAATGACTTCATTCAGGGGCTGACCATGCTGGCATCGATGCGCCTGTGCGCGAATGTGCCTGCGCAACATGCCATTCAGACAGCACTTGGCGGCTATCAGTCGATCAATGATCTGGTCCTGCCCGGTGGGCGACTGCTGGCACAGCGGGACATTACCGTAGAAAAGCTGAATGCCATCCCGGGGGTCAGCTGCACCACGCCGAAGGGCGCCTTGTATGCCTTCCCGCGCCTGGACCCCAAGGTCTACAACATTCAGGATGACCAGCAGCTGGTACTCGACCTGCTGCTGCAGGAAAAGATCCTGCTGGTACAGGGCACCGCCTTCAATTGGCCGGATCCGGACCATGTCCGCATCGTTACCCTGCCCTGGGCGGACCAGTTGGGTGATGCGCTGGATCGCTTTGCCCGTTTTCTGTCGCGCTATCGCCAGTAAATCGGCAGACACAGGCACGCACCGGCAGGCGCAAACCGACAGGCACTTGCGCTTCGCTCGACAAGCGATGGAGCGATCAACGCCCGGGCGCTTGAAACTTGGCGCCCCAGGGCTTATCTAAGCATCTGATTCCCCCGTCGAGCCACTGGGCTCTTCAGGTTTCCTTCCTTACGGAGAATGTCGGCAATGATGAGAATCCTGCTCTTTCTGGGCACCAACCTGGCGGTCATCCTGGTCGCCAGTATCACCCTGCGATTGCTGGGCGTGGAGCCGTACCTCAACGCCCAGGGCATCAATTTCAACAGCCTGCTCATCTTCTGCTTTGTGTTCGGCATGGCAGGGTCCATGGTATCGCTGTTCATCTCCAAGTGGATGGCCAAGCGTTCCACCGGCACCGTGATCATCGAGAACCCGTCCAACGCCACCGAAAAGTGGCTGCTCGACACCGTGGCCGAACTCGCCCGCGAGGCCAACATCAAGACGCCTGAGGTCGGTATCTTCCCGGCCCAGCAGTCCAACGCCTTTGCCACCGGCTGGAACAAGAACGACGCTCTGGTCGCCGTGTCTGCGGGACTTCTGAACCGCATGCAGCCGGAAGAAGTGAAGGCCGTGCTGGCCCACGAGATCGGTCACGTGGCCAACGGTGACATGGTCACCCTGGCGCTGATTCAGGGCGTGCTGAACACCTTCGTGATGTTCTTCGCTCGGGTGGTGGCACAGCTGGTCGACAGCTTCCTGCGCCGCGATGACAACGAAGGCCTCGGCTTCTTCGGCTACTTCGCCGTGGTCATGGTCGCCGAGATCGTGTTCGGCATTCTCGCCTCGATGATTGCCGCCTGGTTCTCCCGCTTCCGTGAGTACCGTGCCGACGCTGCAGGAGCCAAGCTCGCGGGCTCCGGCGCCATGATCAATGCCCTGGCACGCCTCAAGGCCGAGACCCAGATGCCCGATCAGATGCCGGATACCCTGACCGCCTTCGCCATTACCACCGGCCAGACTCGCAAGCTGATGGAGAAACTGTTCGCCAGCCACCCGCCGCTGGACGATCGTATTCGCGCCCTCAAGGAAGCCGCTTACCGTCAGTGACGAAAGCGCCGTCCTGCCAACACCCCCGCCGGTCCCGCCGGCGGGGGTGTTTCTTTTTCAGCATCATTTTTTGCTGTGGTCTACCGCGCCTCTTGTCGTGCTTGCCACGCCCCGGCTCCTCGCCACTGCGCTTGTACCGGTCGCCCTCAGCTCCCTTCGACACCCGCACACCTCTCTTGTTGGCGCCCAACCCTATTTGCGCTGTGGTCCATGGGCGTCAATAGTAAAACTGCGTGTCATGCCTGATGGCCGCAGCACTATTCGACAGTGCCACCATTCCATCACACAACGATCCGACAACCTGAGGGGTACGCCATGTCGATCTCCCGCCGTTTACGCACCACCATCACTGGTTCAGCCATCGGCCTATCACTGAGCCTGAGCGCGAGCCCAGCGCTCAGTGACAGCCAGGCCATTCTCGAAGGCGAACGGTTCCATCCGGAAGTGAGCACCAGGGGAATGGTTGCGACCAGCCATTTCCTGGCTTCGGAGGTGGCCCGCGACGTGCTGGCCAACGGTGGCAACGCGGTGGATGCCGCCGTCACGGCAGGCTTTGCCCTGGCTGTCACCCAGCCACGTTCAGGCAATATCGGCGGCGGCGGCTTCATGCTGATCTCCGATGAGACAAGCGGCGATGTGATTGCCATCGACTATCGCGAGAAGGCCCCCAAGGCGGCCTACGAGACGATGTTTCAGGATGACAGCGGCGACGCCGTAGCCGAGCTGTCCCGCTATACCCACAACGCCGCCGGCGTGCCCGGAACGGTTGCCGGACTCGCCCTGGCGCTGGAGCAATACGGCACCATGACGCTGGCCGAGACGCTGGCGCCCGCCATCAAGCTCGCCGAGGACGGTTTCGCTGTGCCACAACGGTTCGTCGATGGCATCGAGAGCGCCAGTGAACGTTTCGAGCCCTGGGAAGCCAGTCGCGCCAAGTTCTTCAAGGAAGATGGTTCCCGTTACGAGGTAGGCGACATCTACCGCCAGCCAGACCTGGCAGCCACCCTGAAGCGAATTGCCGAACAGGGACCCAGGGAATTCTACGAGGGCGAGACCGCCCAGTTGATTGCGGCCGAAATGGAACGCCACGATGGCATGATGACCCTGGAAGACCTGGCCGGTTACCAGGCCACGGTGCGAGAGCCGGTGCACGGCAATTACCGGGGCTATGATGTCTACGCCATGAGCCCACCCTCCTCCGGCGGCGCCCATATCGTGCAGATACTCAACATGCTCGAGGGCGACGACATCGGAGCGCTGGGTTTCAACTCCGCGAGCACCATCCACCTGATGTCCGAAGCCATGAAGCGCGCCTATGCCGATCGCTCGCAGTACCTGGGAGATACCGACTTCGTCGACGTCCCCCTGGCCGGCCTGACGTCAGAAGACTATGCCGCTGAACTGCGCAGCGAGATCGCCGACGACCAGGCTACGCCGAGTGCCGATATCGCCCCCGGCAACCCGCTGCCCTACGAGTCCAACGAGACCACTCACTTCTCGATCGCCGACGGCAACGGCCTCGCGGTCTCCAATACCTACACCATCAACTTCAGCTATGGCTCGGGTATCGTGGTGGATGGCGCAGGCTTCCTGCTCAACAACGAGATGGACGATTTCTCCGCCAAACCGGGGGTACCCAATGCCTACGGGTTGATCGGCGGCGAAGCGAACAAGATCGAGCCTGAAAAGCGCATGCTGTCATCGATGACGCCCACCATCGTCAAGAAGGATGGCGAGAACTTCCTGATCACCGGCAGTCCAGGCGGATCGCGGATCATCACCACCACGCTGCAGGTGCTGATGAATGTCATCGATCATGGCATGAACATCCAGGCTGCGGTGAGCATGCCGCGCATCCACCATCAGTGGCTGCCTGACGAGATCCGCATCGAGCAGGGAATCAGCCCGGACACCATCCGGCTGCTCGAGAACATGGGCCACAGCGTCAGCCTGCAGGAAGCCATGGGCGCCGCTCAGTCCATCATGATCGAGGACGGCACCTTCTACGGCGGCGCCGACCCACGACGCTCCACCTCCTCTGCCATGGGGCTATAAAGGACGAAGACAGGCCGAAACATGCCAAGACAGCCCCCGATGACACTTCCACCACGCACCGGATGCGTCCCGCCGCCCTTCAAGGCGGGACGTGCCCAAAAAGGCGTGCCCAAGGCTCCCGGCCACGGGTGCTCAAAGGCCATGGCCTCCCGGCTTGCCTTGCCTCCTCAGCCTCAGCCTCAGCCTCACACTATGCGAAAGCCCGCGCCTGCCAGCACCTTGGCCAATCTCTGTGCTTCGCCCGTCAACTCGACGCTCAGGGTCGAGAACTCGCGGCGCAGCGGATAGCTGGCGCGGCACTGGTCGAACCCCTGAGCCGGCGAGCTGGTGGCGAGGGCCTGGGCCAGCCGGTCATGATCGCGTCTGGGCTCATATACCGCGCGCATGCAGGCGCGCAGCACCTCCTCGACCGGCAGCGCTCGCTGCCAGCTCATGCGCGCCAACGCGGGAGGAGGCAACAGCTCCTGGAGCGTGACGGCCTCATCCACACCAAGGTGTTTGACCAAGGCCTGATAGATCTGGTGAGTGCCACGCAGCTTGCCCTCCAGGCTGTGCCCTGCAATATGAGGAGTGCCCAGCATTACCTGGCGGGCCAGCGTCAGATCGATGGCCGGCTCCCGCTCCCATACATCCAGCAGGGCCGTCATATCGTTGTCGCGCTCGAGCCTCGCGCTCAGCGCCTGCCCATCGACGCAGTCACCGCGCCCGGCGTTGAGCAGCAGGCTGCCTGGTTTCAAGGCCTCGATGCGCCCTGCGTCCAGCAGGTGTCGGGTGGCGTGGGGCCCCTCCTTGACCAGCGGGGTATGCAGGCAAAGCACATCACAGCGCTCGATCAGCGTATCCAGGTCGACAAACCCTTGCTGACCTTCTCGGTCTGCCCGGGGAGGATCGCACAGCTCGTGGGCCACTCCCATGGCGGCCAGACGCGCCGCCAGACGCCCCCCCACATTACCGACACCCAGGATGCCCACCCGTTTATCGAGCAGCGACTCGCCCCGCCGCTCGCAGGCCAGGGCCAGAGCGGACAGCACATAATCCACCACTGGCTCGGCATTGCAGCCAGGCGCGCTGGCAAAGGCTATTCCACTCGACGCCAGCGCCTCGAGACTGACGTGATCGGTGCCGATGGTGCAGCTGCCAACGAAGGACAAGGGCGATCCCAGCGACCGCGCCTGGTTGATCAGCGCCTCATCCACTTGGGTAATGGAACGAATCACCAGCGCGCTGGCATCAGCCAGGTGATGGGCATTGATCTCGCGTCCCGGTACGCGCACCACCTCTCCCAGCAGGCCAAAACAAGCATCGGCAGCGGGCACGTTGGCGTCGACGACAATCTTCATGAACGGTTCCTGGCGGCAGGGCAATCGACAGCCCGACCCAAGATCGGGCTATTTGTGGATGAGCCTCAAGGGCTTACAATGGCCATCTTAACCGAAAAAAGACGGTGCTTGAGGCCATCAGGTGCCGACCACTGCTGATAGACGGGAGTCGCCGTGATCGTCCGCTGGGAAACCGACCATGACTATGTCCTTGTGCATGTGCATCAGGACATGTTCGGCGACTGGATCTTCAGCCGTGCCTGGGGGCAGATCGGCACCCAGTTCGGCGGGCTCAAGCATCAGTTGGCCGATGACTATGCCCAGGCCATGATGTGGCTGGAAGACGAAAAGACCATCCTGACCTCGCGCGGTTTCAGCAAGGTCCTGGAAGCCGATGACCACAGCCCTGAAGGGCGTGAGGCCGTCGGTCAACTGTCGCTGCTGGACGCCAACTGACATGCCGCCAGCTGACGCCTCCACCACCAGCAACGCACTGGCAGCACGTTTGCGAGCCCTGCTGGAGGCCACTGAGACCCACCAGCTACCGCTGACCTACCAGCAGGCTGCCGAGGCACTGGGGCTGATGCCACCACGGACCATTCGCCGGGTTGCCGAGGCGCTGGAAGTCACCATCCACGAAGACGTGGCAGCGGGCCGCCCCTTGCTGGCCACTCTGGTGGTCAGCCGCCAGCCCCCTCACCTGCCTGGACCCGGCTTCTTCAGCCTGGCCGTTGCCCTGGGCCGCTTTCCCGAGCATCAGGACGATCACCCGCAGGCCTACCGCCAGGAGCTAGCCGCCGTCCTGGCCAGTCGGCGCTGACCTTGGTCAGCGACCGCCGAATACCCGCCTACCCCGTACCAGCCTTGCGCCGACGACATGGTCTGCCTCACCCGCTTCAGTCTGCTGGACCAGCGCCCGCCACGCGCTGTGATCAAGCAGACCGCGAGCATCCAGCCAACGAGCCACGCTGTCGGCGTCGACACGCCCCTCCAGCACATCATCGGGGCGCGTCTCGTCGATCAATACAGGGATGCGCTCGGCAAAGCGCTCCAGCAGCGCCTCATCGTCGCTGATCTCGACGCTGTCGATGGCAATGTCCTCCACCGACAGCGTCTTGACCAGCGCTGCCATCTGCTCGCACAGGTGGCAGCCCAGCGTGGTAATCATCACCCAGCGCCCCATCACGATGCCCGATGGCGAATCAGGAAGCAGTGATGAAGGTCGGGGCGCCGGCTGAAGTCCGGATCAAACGTCTGGCGTGAGATGTCCTTGATCTCGAAACGCTGCTCCAACGCCTCATCCATCTTGAACCGGCGCTGGTTGTTGGAGAACACCAGAGTGCCCTCTGGGGCCAGTCGCGCCATCGCCAGCTCGACCAAGCGGGGATGGTCACGCTGGATATCCAGCGTGTCGTCCATCTTCTTGGAGTTCGAGAAGGTCGGCGGATCCATGAAGATCAGATCAAATTCGCCCTTGGCCGTCTCCAGCCAGCGCAGGCAGTCCTCACGCACGACCCGGTGGCGTGACGGGTCGAGACGGTTGAGCGCGAAGTTGTCCCGGGCCCACTCCAGGTAGGTGTTGGACATGTCGACACTGACACTGTCGCTGGCACCGGCTTGACCCTCCTTGCCACTGCCGAGTGCCGCCTGCACCGTCGCCGTCGCGGTATAGCAAAACAGGTTGAGGAAGCGCTTGCCCGCGGCCATTTCCCCGAGCATCCGACGTACCGGACGATGATCCAGGAACAGACCGGTATCCAGGTAGTCACGCAGGTTGACCCAGAAACTCGCCTGCCCCTCGCTCACCTGAAAACGCTGCCCGCTGCGACCTTGCTTCTCGTACTGTGACTTGCCCTGCTGGCGCTGGCGCTGCTTGACCACGACCTTGCCGGGCTCCACGCCAAGCACATCGGGTATCACGCCGAGGGCATCATAGAGCCGACGCTGAGCCTGGGAGGCATCGATCGACTTGGGCGGCGCATACTCCTGTACATGCACATGGTCACCGTAGACATCGATGGCCAGGGCGTACTCGGGCATGTCGGCATCGTACAAGCGATAGCAACCCTCACCGCTTCGCTTGAGCCACTTGCGCAGCTTCTTCTGGTTCTTCTCCAGACGGTTGGCGAACATCTGCGCGCCTGAACTACGAGCCGGCTGTGCCTGGCTGTCGGCCTCGCCTTCCTCTCGACGGGAGTCACGCTCTGCACTGGGGTGTTCTGACCCCTGCCCTGGCTGCGGCTGCGAGCCTTTAGGCTCGGCGCTGGCACTGCCCTGGGGGTTGTGCGCAGCATCGTCGAAGGATGACGCAGGCCTCGCCTCCGTCGCCTTGTCTGTCAGCCCTTCCGCTGATGCAGATACATCGCCCTCACGACGCTGGCCAATGTCGATCAGCAGCAGCTTGGCGTCCAACGGCCCATTGCGCAGCGCATACTGCTTGTGGGCTCGCATTCCCAAGCGGTGTCCCAGATCAGGGTTGCCGGTGAACAGCGCCAGCCGCCAGCCGGAAAAGTCCGCCTTGAGGCGCACACCAAGATCCGAGTACAGCCTGACCAGCTCCGGCAGCTCGCCGATTCGCTCACCATAAGGGGGGTTGCTGATCACCAGTCCAGGCAGCTCAGGGTCGAGTACCCGCGGACGTGACAGGCGCTGCACGCTGGCACCATCCAGGTGAATCAGTGCCGGAATGCCGGCTCGCATGGCGTTGGTCTTGGCGGCCGTCAGGGCGGGCGGGCTCTGGTCGAAGCCGAAGATCGACGACTGCGCACGCTTGCGCCCAAAGCTTGCTCTCGCCTGGGCCTCCCGCAGCACCTCCTGCCACAGAGCTCGGTCGTGCCCGGCCCAGCGATGGAAACCGAAACGCTCACGAGACAGGTTGGGAGCCATGTCCGCCGCCATCAGCGCCGCTTCGATCAGCAGCGTCCCTGAACCGCACATGGGGTCGATCAAGGGCGCACCCTGCTTGGCCAACTCAGGCCAGCCGGCACGCACCAGCAGGGCCGCCGCCAGGTTCTCCTTGAGCGGAGCATGGCCCGTGTCACGACGATAGCCGCGACGATGCAGACTATCGCCGGACAGGTCGATACCCAGCACCAGGCGCCCCCGGTGAAGGTGCGCATATAGACGCACGTCGGGTTGGCGAGTATCCACATCGGGGCGCGCCTGGCCCGAGGCGGTCAGGCGATCCACCACCCCATCCTTGACCGTCTGCGCACCGAAACGGGTATGGCGGATCTCCTCGCTGCGACCGTGGAAGTCCACCGCGATGGTCGCCCCGGGACGGACATGGCGCTGCCAGTCAATGGCCGCAGCCGCGTCGCGCAAGGCATCGGGAGTTTCCACCCCCTCGACGCGAGCCACGCAGAGGATGACCCGATTGGCCAGACGCGACCACAGACACGCTCGATAGGCACCCTCGAGGTCACCCTCGGCGTTGACTCCCGCCACGGTGGACTTACCAGGGGCGAGACCGAATGTCGCAAGCTCAGTGGCCAGCAACTGCTCGATGCCGCGTGGACAGGTCGCCAGAAGGTCTAACTTCTCAGGCACTTGCTTCTCCTACTGTGATGATGATCCTGCGAGTCATTTTTTGGCTAATCGTTCAATGACCGCTGGATGAACAGGTTGTTACAAAACAAACGTCGACAACGGCTCGTGGCTTACGCTATCAATGAAATGGTAGCTACGAGATACGACACATGTGATCCTGTCAACAAGCCTTCATTTCGTGCTTCTCACGCTAGAACGCACATCGCAAGGCTTGGGCATCACGGGCCCGTTCCACGCTCTTCCCCAATGTACGGCGGGAGCGGGTCGGATTGGTACCTTTGTCACGAGGTAGACCCATGAAACGACAGAAACGTGATCGCTTCCAGCGCGCCTATGTACACGGCTATAAGGCAGGCCTCTCGGGTAGATCCCGAGACGATTGCCCCAGCCAGGACATCAATCTACGGGAGTACTGGATGAGCGGTTGGCGTGAAGGTCGTGGGGACCAGTGGTCGGGCATGACAGGAGTGTCCGGCATTCACAAGAACCCCATGGTGCTCTGATAACGCTGTACTGTTGAGGTAAGGGAAAGACCCCGTAAGCCCATGGCCGTCAGTGCCATGGGCTTTTTGCTGCCACATTCTGCAGCACTTGTTTCAGCAACATCGCCACGCTTTTGCCCGCGGCCCCGCCAGACAACCTGCCTGGCGATGCTCCGCTAGCGGCTGGACGCCAGCGCCCTCGCCGTTTCACGGACCAGCGCCGGGCCACGATAGATAAAGCCGGAATAGAGCTGCACCAGATCCGCGCCAGCCTGCCGCTTGGACACCGCCGCCTGGCCGCTGTCCACACCACCGACACCGATGATGGGAAGCTGCGGCAACGCCTCGCGTAGCTGAGCGATGACGCGGTTGGACGCATCCAGCACCGGACATCCTGACAGGCCACCTTGCTCGTCGGCATGTTCAAGCCCCGCCACCGCCTCACGCGATACCGTGGTGTTGGTCGCAATGACCGCATCGATACCATTACTGGCCAGCGCGCCGGCCACCAGACGCACCTCATCCTCATCCATGTCCGGCGCAATCTTGACGGCCAGCGGCACCCGGCGGCCGCTACGCTCGTCCAGGCGTGTTCCCGCTTCTCGCAGACTGGCCAGCAGGCGGTCCAGGTGGTCACCGAACTGCAGGTTGCGCAATCCCGGCGTATTCGGGGACGAAATGTTCACTGCCACATAGTCGGCGTGATCGTGGACTCGCTCGATACAGTAGAGATAGTCGGCCTCAGCGTCTTCCACCGCCGTGGTCAGGTTCTTGCCGATATTGATGCCGATGACGCCGCGATAGCGGCTGGCCTTGACCCGCTCCACCAGATGGTCGACACCGTGGTTATTGAAGCCCATGCGATTGATGATCGCGCCGCGCTCCGGCAGCCGGAACAGCCTCGGCTTGGGGTTACCGGACTGCGCTCGCGGCGTCACGGTGCCCACTTCCACGAAACCGAAGCCCAGCGCCCCGAGCGCATCGAGGTGGTCAGCATTCTTGTCCAACCCTGCCGCCAGACCAATACGGTTGGGAAAGGTCAGCCCCATCACGGTGGTCGGGTCATCTACCGGCGCTCCCGCCATCCATCGCGTGGCCTTGACCCGCGCCGCCCAGTCCAGTGACGTAAGCGAGAGGTCATGAGCCCGTTCAGGGTCGAGGCGAAACAGCAGAGAGCGGGCGAGATCGTACATGACATCTCCGGAACGAGAAAAAGACGAGGGCGTGCGGCCGGGCGCGAGTATAGCGCAGCCACGCCTTCACGACGACGCCCTGCATCAAGGGTCATGAATTTTGCCCCAGCGAGCTTTCCTCCCCGGGGCAATCAACGCTCGTTCAATGGCCGATATCGCCGTCAGTAAACAGAAACTCGCGCAGATACTTGTCCATGACGGGATCCTTGCGACGCAGCCACTCCAGGGTCATGGCAGCGTGTTCCTTCTCCTCATCGCGGTTATGTTCGAGGATCTTGCGTAGATCATCGTCCTTGCAGGCATCTACGCGCTGGTTGTACCAGTCTACCGCCTCCAGTTCCTCCATCAGCGACACGATGGCGCGATGGTAATCACGGGTCTGAGCCGTCAGCTCTTCCACCGGCTCATGATAGCCCTCGCTCGATCCGGCCATGTGCAACTCCTTTTCTTTGCAAACAGTTGTGGTCTACTGGTGTCCTGATTCACACGTTGGTGGCAAAGGACTTCTGCCCAATCAACGTAGGACACGAACGTTGCCTTGTCAGTCAGCAACATATGCCGGGAGGGACCATGACAGAAGTGACCGAGACCTTTGAAAGCCAGCTGTCGCGCATCCACCTGGCCCTGGAAGATGAAAACTCGCAGGAAGTCTCCGATGTCCTCGAGGATCTCGAACCTGCCGAGGTAGCTCTGCTGCTTGAGTCGCTGCCGCTGAGCGAGCGCATCAAGCTGTGGGAACAGGTGCCATCAGAGGACGATGGCGAAGTACTGCTGCACGTTCACGATGAGGTCCGCAGCACCCTCATCGAGGACATGGATCCAGAAGAGATCGTGGCGGCCACCGCCTCACTGGACACCGCTGACCTGGCCGAGCTGTTCGAGGACCTGCCCAAGCAGGTGGCCGAGGACATGCTGCGTACCATGGACGAAATGCAGCGCACACGCCTGCAGGAGACGCTGTCGTTCGAGGAAGACAGCGCCGGTCGCCTGATGCGCACCGACGCCATTGGGGTGCGCTCGGACGTGACGCTGGAAACCGTACAGCGTTTCCTGCGCTGGAAGGAGTCGATTCCGGACAACACCGACAACCTGATGGTGGTGGACCGCATCGGCCACTTCGTTGGGGTCTTGCCATTGGCCCGACTGGTCTCCCACGACCAGGAAACGTCGGTGGTCGAGCTGATGGACGCCGACGTCGACGTCATCCAGGGGGATATGAAAGCCCGCGACGTCGCCACCCTGTTCCAGACCCACGACCTGACGTCGGCACCCGTGGTGGACAACGATGGGATGTTGCTCGGCCGTATCGTCATCGACGATATCGTCGACGTCATCCAGGAAAACTCCGAACAGGCGCTGATGAACATGGCCGGCCTGGATGAAGAGGAAGACCTCTTCGCCCCGGTGTTGCCCAGCGCCAAACGCCGTGCCGTGTGGCTGGGCATCAACCTGCTGACGGCTTTCCTGGCGGCGTGGGTCATCGGGCAGTTCGAAGATGCGCTGGAGAAGGTGGTCGCGCTGGCGGTGCTGATGCCCATCGTCGCCAGCATGGGCGGCATCGCCGGCAGTCAGACTCTGACACTGGCCATCCGTGGTCTGGCCCTGGGACAGATAAGCAAGACCAACAGCAACTGGCTGCTCAGAAAGGAAGTCGGCATCGCCTTGCTCAACGGCGTGGTGTGGGCGCTGGTAGTCGCCGTACTGGCGGTCCTCTGGTTCAAGAGCATGGCCATTGGCGCCATCATCGCCGCCGCCCTGGTGATCAACATGCTGGCTGCCGGCGTCTGCGGCATCGTGATTCCGCTGATTCTCAAGCGCATGAACATCGACCCGGCCCTATCGGGCTCGGTCATCCTGACCACGGTCACGGATGTCATCGGCTTCATGTCATTCCTGGGTCTGGCGACCATCTTCCTGCTCTAACCCCCATCGCCCCACCAAGCCATGGCTGGCTTGGTGGGGCACGCGGCCCCCTCTCTGCCGGTGATGGCCGGTGATGGCCGGTGATGGCCTCAGCTCTGTATCGCCCGCCGCGAATTCATGCCCAGCACCGCCTCGTTACCCGCGGCAGCCATCTGTCTCCTTTACGCGACATATAGCGTCGCAATCTCTCTACTCTTGTGCTGATTGCTGTATTCGTTAGCATGGTCATCAAGGCGCACGGATATTGCGCCGGTCTGCACTGTCCCGAACGGAAAAAGGAGAGACCGCATGATGACCAAGACCCGCTCCATGATGCTCGTGCTGGGCGCCGCTTCTCTGGTAGGCCTGGCTGGCTGTGCCAGCGATAGCGCGTCAATGGAAAAGCAGAGCACCGACTACATCGTCACCGGACTCGGCGACGATCGTCAGGAGGCGCTGGAAGAGGCCAAGGAACGCGCACTGGAGCAGTGCGAGGCCCAGGATCGTGATGAGTTCATCATTGAAGAGCAGCAAGTGCTGGGTCCCAACACCAGCGCCGAGAAGCGCGAACGCGCTGAGGCCATGGTCGAAGGCGGCACCGTCAGCGAGGACACCAACCTGGCCGCGCTGAACGACGATAGTGCCGAGTTCAAGGCGATCTGGAGCATCAGCTGCCGCTGATATCAGCATTCCAGCAACGGCCATGACTAAAGAAGGGCGCCCCGAGGGGCGCCCTTCTTGTTGTCTACCATCAGCTGTCTACCATCAGCCGTCTACCATCAGCCGTCTACCATAACGACTGCCAACAGGCAGCGGCAGTGAGGGCATCAGTGTGATGCCCTCGACGGCGCACGGGTGATGGCGGTTACACCTCGCTGTTGCTCTCTGCCAGGTCGACCAGTTCGCGCACAGCCACGGCGAACAGCGGGAAGCCGCCCTGGGCGCCACTCTCGACCTCGTTGATCAGACGACACCAGCGCTTGTGCATCGACTCATGATGCTTGAGCCACTGCTCGACACGCCCGGCGGTATCACGCGCACCGCTTTCCATGGTCAACACGCTGGCGGTCAAGGCCATCTGCTGACGCTCGATATCGTCGCGGAAGGTCTCGCGGGCCTTGGACTGCCAGCCATCCTTCACCGGCAGAGCGGTCACCTGCTGGATCATCCAGGGAAGTTCCAGGCGAGCCCCGATCTCGTAGCAGACCTCGGCCACCTTCTGCGGCTTCTCGTTGACCTGGCGCGCGGTCTGGATAATACCCAGCGCCGTGTACAGGCTATCGGTGGCGGCGACGGTCGATGCCAGGGCCTCAGGCACTCCTGCGGCGACCAGTTCATCACGACGCGCCTGCCAGGCCTCGAGGTCTTCACCGCGCAGGCGCTTGCCGATGTTCTCCTGCAGCTGAGCGATGCGCGGTGCAAAGTACTCGATGCAATCCGCGGCAGACTGGCCAGAACGGTTACGCAGGAACCAGCGTGACGCCCGGCGGATCATCCGCATCAGGTCCAGCATCATGCTGTACTGGATGTCCGTGGACACCTTGTTGTCCAGCGCCTCGATCTGTTCCCACAGCTTCGGCAACTGGAAGCTGTCTCGGGCAATCACGTAGGCACGGGCAATATCGGCACGTCCCATCCCGGTGGAGTCGATCAACCGGCGCGTGAACACGATGCCCATATGGTCGACCAGATCGTTGGCCAGCTGGGTCGCGACAATTTCACGCTTGAGGCGATGGCTGAACACCTGGTCACGGTAGCGCTCCACCAGACTCTGGGGGAAGGCCCGCGCGGCATGCTGCGCAATCACTTCGTCGTCAGGCACGTCCGAGGCGATCAAATCGCCCTTGAGGGTGCTCTTGGCGTAAGAGATCAGCACCGACAGCTCCGGCAACACCATCCCTTGATCGTTGGCGGCCCGCTCCTGAAGTTCTTCGTCGGACGGCAGGAACTCCAGCTCACGGTCGATCTGACCTGCGGCTTCGAGCTCGCTGATGAAGCGACGATAGGGACCGATGCCCTGCAGCGACAGACGCTCGGAGAGATCCAGCGCCTGGGTCTGACGATAGTTGTCGGTCAGCACCAGCTCACTGACTTCCTCGGTCATGTCCGCCAGCAGCTGATTACGCTGCTTCTCGGTCATGTCGCCGTTGGCCACCACTTCATCGATCAGGATCTTGATGTTGACCTCGTGGTCGGAACAGTTGACCCCGCCCGCGTTGTCGATGAAGTCGGTGTTGACCCGCACACCCCGAGTGGCAGCTTCCATGCGCCCACGCTGGGTCAGGCCAAGGTTACCGCCCTCGCCCACTACCTTGCAGTTGAGCTCATTGCCATTGATGCGCAGCACGTCGTTGGCCTTGTCACCGACCTCGGCATCGGTTTCGGTACTGGCCTTGACGTAGGTACCAATGCCGCCGTTCCAGATCAGGTCGACGCGGGAGCGCAGCATGGCCTGAATCAAGTCATTGGGTGCCAGCTTGTCCTCGGTAATACCGAAGGCGTCTTTCATCTGCGGCGTGATGCTGATGGACTTGGCCGCACGGGAGAAGATGCCACCGCCCTCGGAGATCAGGCTCTCGTCGTAGTCCTGCCAGCTGGAGCGAGGCAGCTCGAACAGACGCTTGCGCTCCTTGAAGCTGGACGCGGCGTCCGGCGTCGGATCGACGAAGATATGCAGATGGTTGAAGGCCCCGACCAGACGAATGGTCTCGGACAACAGCATGCCATTGCCGAACACGTCGCCCGCCATGTCGCCGATACCGACGACACTGAATTCGTCGGACTGGGTGTCGACCCCAAGACCGCGGAAGTGACGCTTGACCGACTCCCAGGCCCCCTTGGCGGTGATCCCCATCTTCTTGTGGTCATAGCCGTTGGCACCTCCGGAGGCGAAGGCATCGCCCAGCCAGTGGCCGTACTCCAGGGAAATCTCGTTGGCGATATCAGAGAAGGTTGCCGTGCCCTTGTCCGCCGCCACGACCAGGTAGGGGTCGGCGTCATCATGGCGCACCACGTTCTGGGGCGGCACCACCTCGCCGCCGACCAGGTTGTCGGTCACGTCCAGCAAGGCGCGAATGAAGGTCTGATAGCAGGCAATGCCTTCCTTCTGCACCGTTTCACGATCGGCCCCCTCGGGCATGCGCTTGCAGACAAAGCCGCCCTTGGCACCGACCGGCACGATCACCGAGTTCTTGACCTGCTGCGCCTTGACCAGCCCCAGCACTTCGGTGCGGAAGTCCTCGTGGCGATCGGACCAGCGCAGGCCGCCGCGGGCCACCTTGCCACCGCGCAGGTGGACCCCTTCGACCCTGGGAGAACACACGAAGATCTCGAACATCGGGCGCGGCTTGGGCATGCCCGTCACCTTGGACGGCTCCAGCTTGAAGGCCAGGTAATCCTTGAAGCCGCCCTCGCCGGTCTTCTGGTAATAGTTGGTGCGTAGCGTCGCCATGATCAGCTCTACATAGCGGCGCAGCAGACGATCGTCATTGAGGCTGGCCACATCGTCGAGCAGGGTGTTGATGCGCTCGACGCAGGCCTCGACCTCGCCTTCGTCAGGACGATCCTCTGGGTCAAAGCGCAGTTCGAACAGGGTCACCAGCTCGCGGGTGATGTGCGGATGCGCGACCAGCGTATTGGCGATGAAATTCTGAGAGATGCCGAAGCGAATCTGCTTGAGGTAGCGCGCATAGGAGCGCAGCATCGCGACCTCGCGCCAATCCAGATTGGCACCAATGATCAAGCGGTTGAAGCGATCATTGTCCGCCTCACCGGCCCAGATACGCTGGAAAGCCTCGACAAACGGCTTGCGCATCTCCTGCAGATTGACCTCGGTGGCCGTGTGATGCTCCAGATCGAAGTCATGGATCCAGTAGCTCGCATCCACGGCTTCGACCTCGTAGGGTCGCTCACCGATCACTCGCAGGCCAAGGTTTTCCATCATCGGCAGCACGTCAGACAGCGGAATCTGGCTGCCCTTGTGGAACAGCTTGAGATTGACGCCGCTGCCCTCTTCTTCGATCAGCCGATACAGCGACAGTGCCAGCGGCTTGCCGTTGTCGAGCTCGCCGATGTGCTGCAGGTCATAGACCGCGGTGCGGGCGCTGAAATCGTCCTGGTAACCCGCCTGGAAAGCGTCACGGAAGCGGGCCAGCAGATGATTGGCCTGTTCCTCGCCGTATCCATCGATGGCCGCATTGAGCAGATCATCACGCCAGTTGCGAGCCAGTCGGGCCAGCTTCTCTTCGAGCGCCTTGATGTCGTAGTCGCTTGGCGCCTCTCCGTTAAAGCGCAGGATGAACTGGATACGTGCCAGCACCGACTCGGACAGGTACGTATTGAAGTCACCGAAGGTAGCGTCGAGTTCCTCGCACAGCACCCGCTGCAGCCGCAGTCGCAGCTCGGTGGAGAACACATCACGAGGCACAAACACCAGGCAGGAGTAGAACTGGCCGAAGCGATCCTCGCGAATGAACAGACGCACGCGGCGACGCTCGCGGATGTCGAGAATGCCCAGTGCCGTCTGCGCCAGCTCGTCGGTGTCGATCTGGAACAGGTCATCGCGCGGATAGACCTCCAGAATCTGCGTCAGCTGCTTGCCGTTATGGCCCTTGGGGTTGAAGCCGGCAATGTCCATGACCGCCTTGAGCTTACGCCGAAGGATCGGAATGTGACGCGGAGAGTCGTTGTACACCCCGGAAGTGAACAGGCCAAGGAAGCGGCGCTCGCCGATCACGTTACCCTGGTCGTCGTAGCGATCGATGGTGACGTAGTCCGGGTAGGTCGGACGGTGCACCCGCGCATGAAATGCGCTCTTGGCAAAGGACAGCAGCTGCGGAACCAGAACGTAACGATCCCCCTCGACCCCCTGGTCGGTGCGGATACGCTGGCGATACTGCGCCTCGGACAGGCGGAACAGTCCTAGTTCGCTGCCGTCCACTTGATTGAGACTCTGCCCCCCATTGGACCCATCGACGCTGAATTCGTCATAGCCCAGGAAGGTAAAGTTGTCTTCCAGCATCCACTCCAGGAAGGCCACCGCCTCGGCGTGGTCGTCCTTGTTCACCGGTCCGGGGCAGCAGGTGTTCAGCTCATCGATGGCTTCGCGGATGCGCGCACGCATCGGCTCGAAATCCGCCACGGCAGTGCGGACTTCCTGCAAGACTTCCTGCAGGCTCTGCTCGATGGCGGCCAGCTCGGCGGGATCGGAGTGGCGGTCGACCTCGATGGCGATCAGCGACTCGCGCTGCTCCGGTGCGTCCTTGTCACGCGGAGACGCCAGGCGCACCACCCGGTGCTGCTCGTCCCGGGCCACCGACAGCACCGAGTTGTGGATCGCATGCACCGTCATGCCACGGCGATTCAGCTCGATACGCACGGAATCCACCAGAAACGGCATGTCCTCATGCAACACGGCCACGAAGGTGTGGGTCGATTGCCAGCCGTGCTCCTCGAAGTCAGGGTTCATCACCTTGACCTTGGGCGAGGCAGGATCAAACTGCTGCAGAAAGTGCCATACCGAGAGAGTGGCGCCGTAGAGATCGTCCAGGCGACGCTCAGTCAGATCTTCCAGCGGAATCGTGGAGTAGAAGTGACGAGCGAAGTTACTCACCTGGCCGGCCTTGTCCTGATCGAGTCGCCCCTCGAGCCTTTCCTCGAGCTGCTTCAGCAGATCTTCGCGACTGTCATCCTGTGCGACGTGTAACATCCTCACCTCGGTTGGCGGCGGCCACTTCACTGTGGCCAGTTGAACGGTTATGACGAGCGTAGTGCATGGTCGCCAAGCTTACGGCAATCCCTTCCTCTCCCCCATCCAGATGCCCGCCTTCTCATGGAGCATGACGGTTGCGCATCGGTCTTGACAGCGGCCTCAGCTTGCGCCTTGGTGCTAGCGGCGCTCCAGCAGTACGCCACATTCACAATGATGGGTGAAAGGAAACTGGTCAAACAGAGCAAACCTCACCACATCATGGGTCTGGGTCAGCTGTTCAAGATTGTCGGCCAGGGTGTCAGGGTTGCAGGAAATATAGACGATACGCTGATACTCGCTCAGCTGTGCGCAGCTGTCGGCGTCCAGGCCGGCCCGCGGGGGATCGACCAGCACTGTCGAGAAGTCATAGCCGTCCAGGGCCATTTCGTCGACACGTCGTCCGCCCTTGTCCCCTTTCAGCGCAGCCGAGAAATCCTCGGCAGACATCCGGGCGACGACGGCGTTGGTCACCTGGTTGGCCTCCAGATTGACCTTGGCACTGGCCACTGATGTGCGCGAAATCTCGGTGGCGAGGACCCGACGGAAGTTCTCGGCCAGCGCGATGGTGAAGTTGCCATTGCCGCAATAGAGCTCTACCAGGTCACTGTGCTGGCTCCCGGCGGTGACATCGCGGGCCCAGCTCAGCATGGCGGAGCAGATCTGTGCATTGGGCTGGGTGAAGCTGTTTTCGACCTGCTGGTAGTGCAGGGTACGGCCATCCACCTCCAGACGCTCCCACACGTGATCGCGCGTCAGCACAATACGCTGCTTGCGCGATCGGCCGATGATCATCACTCCAAGCGCCTGCTCCAGCGCGCGCGCATCCGCCTCCCAGTCGTCCTCCAGCGGGCGGTGGTAGATCAGGCTGACCAAGGTTTCCCCCGCCAGCGTCGAGAGAAACTCGACCTGAAACAGCTTGCGTCGCATCACCGGGTTGTCGCGTATGGCATCCAGCAGGGCTGGCATCAGGGCGTTGATCCGCTCGCTGGCCACGGCGAACTGATCCATACGCACCAGCGCCTTGTCAGAAGGATCGTCGGGATTGACCTCGAACATCACATAGTAGAGATCATCCCCTTCGTGCCACACCCTGAACTCGCAGCGTTGGCGATAGTGGCTCGGCGGTGACGAATAGACCTCGAGGGCCGGCGGCGAGAAGCGGGCAAACTGAGCTTCCAGGCGCTCGCGCTTGGCGTCTAGCTGTTCGGTATAGCGTTCAGGGTCAACAACAGGTATGGCCACAATGACTCCGCAACAAACATTGGATAGTAGAGAAACCAGAGAAAAACAGGGTAGACAGACAGCGTCGGCAGCAAGCGCTGTCAGCAAGAACCGTCATAACGAGCTGTCATAAAGCGCTGTCATAAAGAGCTGTCATAAAGAACTGCCAGAACGAGCAGCGACCAAGGCGACATCAAGACGGCATCAGGGCGACATCAGGGGGACATCAAGATGACATAGGATGTCCGGCTCAGCTTTATCCGACCCAGCGCAACCCGGCCCAGCGCTGCCGGACCCGGCCAGGCCTGCTGGGCAGCCTCAAGGCTGGCACGCACAGGCTCCACCTCAGGCAGACGCTTTACACCGTCGGCAGCTGGCGAACCGCGTCGAAACCAAAGCGCGACAGCCCAGGCTCCAGCGCCGGCGACGATGCGGTCAGCCAGGCGCACTGCGCTCCCTGGCGCGCATCAGGTTGCTGCATCACTTGAACCGTGCGCCGGGCAATGGCGTCCCCCGAGTCGATCCAGGTGATGGCTCGCGGCATGACCTCGTCCAGCCAAGGCAACAGCAGGGGAAAATGAGTACAGCCGAGCACGACCGTATCCACCAGCGGATCGTCGATCAGCGGCGCCAGGGCGTGACGCACCACCTCAATATCCACCGCTCGCCCTGCCAGCTGGTGCTCAGCCTGGGTCACCAGCGCATCAGCGGCGACCTTCTTTACCCGACAATGAGGGGCGTAGCTATCGATCAGTCGCTGCGTGTACGGCCTTGATACCGTCGCACTGGTGGCCAACAACGCCAGACAGCCGCTGCGTGATGTCAAAGCGGCAGGCTTGATGGCGGGTACGGTACCCACCACGGGCAGCGCAAGCCGTTCACGAAGCTCGTTGAGCGCCAGCGTGCTGGCGGTATTGCAGGCCACCACCAGGGTATCTGCAGAGGTCGCGTCGACGGCGGCAGCACACACCGCAACGATACGCTGGACCAGCCAGTCATCAGGGCGGATGCCATAGGGCATCATGGCGTTGTCACAGCAATACGCCATTGCTGTCTCGGGCAGGTGCTGGCGCAGCGACCGAACCACCGACAGCCCGCCAACCCCTGAGTCGAAAACCAGTACAGGACCCGCCATCAGTCCCCCACGCCATCAACGATCACACGAAGGCTCATCCTCGGCGACGATGGGCCCTTGGTACGGCGACGAAGAAGATATTGAACGGGAGCAGACACAGGATATGGCGCCATGATCATCATGGCGCCATTCTACCCGAGAGGATGCAGCGGAGTCAGCAGCCGCGCGAGTCAAGCGCCACCGCCGTTACCGCCATTTACCCTGGAGTGACGTGTCAGATGGAAGGTTGCGGGCGCACCGACTGTCAGGCCGGCATGGGTTCTTCCCTGAGCTCTGCGTAGAGTTCAGGGTAGGCCCCCTGCAGCCTCTCGAGCTCAGAGGTGGCGTGTTCCGGCAAGGCATGCGCCAGCCGTTCGAGGTCCTCGTCAGAGAAGTGCTCGCTGATCAGCGGAAACAGCTCTTCTCGCTCCTGGCGCAGGTAGGTCCGGTGGCTGTCGAGGTAGTCGCGCAGGTCGCTGGAGAACTGGTCCATGGGAACAGCGACGTCCATCAGAATCATGTCGATGTCGCGAGACAGGCGGGAGAGCCTTGCCTTGAGCTTGCGGTAGTCTCCGGAGAGGCGCTCGGCGATGTCTTCGCTGGCGGGCGCCACCTCCCTGAGGCGATCGGTGCAGATCTGTTCCAGCGGCAGCGTGAAGCCTGCCATGTAGTCGAGAATGTAATCGACCACCTCCCTGACAAGCTGGAAATTGGGCCGCTCTCCCTGAGCGAGGGTCTTTTGCTTGAGTTGCAGGACGTGCAGTATGCGCGCCATGTTGGCGTGATCCCGTCGCAGTTGCTTTAGCATGGGCATGACGGAAACCTCCTGTGGTCAGCGTGAGCTGAAGGCACCCTAGCTTAGACTGGCCTTCTCGGATCAGGTTCCGGATCGATCACACACCGGAATGTATCACCCTAGACGCATAATCACGTTTCTGCCCGACGAATTCCACCACATAAGTAATGAACGATTTCTTACAATCCGCCTAAGCATTAACCTCTGGCGCATTTTTCCATTTGAGCAGGAGTCGGCGATGGACATGTTTCAACAGGCCCACCAGGAAGACGCAGCGCCGCTGGCCTGGCGCATGCGCCCGAGAACCCTCGACGACTACCTGGGACAGCCATCGCTGGTGGGCCCGGGCAAGCCTCTGCGACGCATGGTGGAAGCCGGACAAATTCGCTCGATGATCCTGTGGGGCCCCCCGGGAGTCGGCAAGACCACCCTGGCAGACATCCTGGCCCACGCCTCCCAGTCACGCCTGGAACACCTGTCTGCGGTGATGGCTGGGGTCAAGGACATTCGCGAGGTCGTCGAGCGGGCCCGGGCGGCCCAGGGACAAGGCCAGACCACGGTGCTGTTTCTGGATGAGATTCACCGCCTCAACAAGAGCCAGCAGGATGCCTTGCTGCCCCACGTGGAGTCAGGCCTGCTGACGCTGATTGGCGCCACCACGGAGAATCCGTCCTTCGAGGTCAATTCGGCGCTGCTGTCCAGAGCGCGAGTCCATGTGCTCAAGGCCCTGGATGACGACGCCCTGATCCAGGTGATGCGCCGAGCGCTGAGCGATACACAGCGAGGCCTTGGCCAGCGCAATATCCAGGTCGACGATGAGGTACTGGCCACCCTGGCCAGGGCCGCCGCGGGCGACGCACGCCGCGCCCTAGGCCTGCTCGAGACCGCCTGCGATTTCACCGTTCCCTTCAGCGCGCCCCAGGGCCCGGGAGAACGGCTTGAGGCCGGGGTGCTCGACGACGTTATCGGCCACACGGCGAGCGCCTTCGACAAGCAGGGAGATGCCTACTATGACCTGTTGTCGGCCATCCACAAGTCCGTGCGATCTTCCCGTCCAGATGCTGCCCTGCTGTACATGGCGAGGTTCATTCAGGGCGGTGGTGACCCTCTTGATGTGGTGCGCAGACTGGCCGCGATTGCCTCGGAGGACGTCGGCAATGCCGATCCGCGCTGCCTGCCCCTGGTGATGTCGGCGTGGGACGCCTATCTGCGCCTGGGAGACTACGAGGGACAGCGCGCTATCGCCCATGCCGCGATCCACCTGGCGGTGGCGCCCAAGAGCAACGCCATCGACCAGGCCTGGAAAAAGGCGCAGGCATTCGTCGCGTCACAACCACGCCTGGAGGTGCCCACCTACCTGCGTAACGCACCGACCAAACTGATGGCGTCCCTCGGCCATGGCGACGGCTACCGCTATGCCCACAATGAACCCAACGGATACCCAGCGGGTAGCCAGCACGACTGCTGGCCGGAGGAGCTACCCGTTCAGGCGTTCTATCAGCCGTCTGACTACGGCCAGGAAGAGCGCTTCAAGCGCATCATGGATTGGCGTGCACAGCTGGACAGGACAGCCGACGGGAACAGCGACTGATCACCCATCACCCGCCGCAGGGGCGCTGTGGCGGGCCCTGTCCGCCCTGTTAGCGTTGCAGCACAGGGCGCAACGTCAAGGATAGGTCCCTCGCGACGACTACCTCCCATGCCAGGGCCCACGATGGGCCTTGTCCCCGGAGGAACGCCCATGACTACCACCCCTGTTCAGCAAGCTCGCAAGATTCTGGTCCGCAACGCCCGCCACCCCAACCACCACGACCTGCTGCTCGCCTATGCGCGCCAGCAGGCCACGCCGGCAGTGCGGCGCGCCCTGTTCAAGCTGCTGTTCGAGCAATGACCACCCCCGCGCCGTCTCTCCCCCCGGCGTGTTTCACCCCCGCCGTGTTTCACCCCCGCCGTCTTTCACCCCCGCGGTCTTTCAGATAGCTGAGTGGGAAACGAAGGGCGGCGGATGACACCCACGCTAGCGCAGGCGCCGAACGTCAGGTGCCGCTGGCCTTGCCGCAGGCAGAGTCTGACGCCGTTGGATGGCCGGTGGACGGATCGCTGGACGTTGCTTCCGGCCCCGTCGTGTCCTTGACCGCTTCGGACTCGTGCTCATCGACGGCCTCGGTGGCCTCGTGATGATGCAGCACCCCATCGTGGAAGCCGGCGTCGTCAAAGTAGGCCACGTACTGTCCCTCTTCGACCGGGGGCCCGACGATAGGCTCGGCTACATCCACGTCAGGCACCACGTCTGACAAGTCTTCCATGTGCTCGTGCTCCTTGGCGCCTTGCACCCACTCGTCGGTGACCACCAGCTCCGCGCCCACCGAGGACAGCGGGGTGGCCGCAGAGAACGGCACCACAGGCACCGGAGCAGGACGCACCAGACGACGCCAGGCGAAGAACAGCACCAGGGCAGCTCCCAAGGCACCAAAGGACATGAACAGCGCCGTGTCGCCAAGCGCAGCCATGACCGGACTGATCAGAGGCGGACTCACCGACGAGCCCAGCGCGCTGATCAGCAGCAGTCCCTGGCTCATCGGCACCAGGGCACCGGCCGGGGCGCGGTCAGCTGAGTGACCGACGGACACCGGATACAGCGAGAACACCCCACCCCCGAGCAGGAACAGCAGCGCCGCAAGCCCCCAGGAAGGCAACGGCACCAACAGCACCGTCAGTGAGATCGCCAGACAGAAGATCCCGATAAGAATCAGCACGGTCTGCCGGTCATGACGATCAGACCAGCGTCCGACCGGGTACTGAAGCAACATGGCGCCCAGCACCGTGACCGCCATCAGCTGGCCAACATCCGCGACGCCAAAACCGTTGCGCTGAAGGTATAGCGGCAGCAGCGAATAGACGGCAGCGGCCAGCATGCCAGAGCCAAACGCCCCCACGACCCCTGTCGGCGTCAACACCATCAGCCGGAACGGCGATAGGGGTTCGATCTTGTCCAGAAGCGGGGTCACGCGGGGAATCATCGCCATCGGCAGCACCGACAGTGAAGCCAGCGCCCCCACCACCATGAACGGTGCGGTGTCCCCCAGGTTCTGGGTCACGCCAAGCAACAGCTGCCCGAGCACGCCAGAGCCGTAAAGCGCGATCATGTAGAGCGCCAGCAGGCGACCGCGAACCTGGGAGTCACCGGACGCCAGCAGCCAGCTTTCGATGACCAGGAAGACCCCCACCGTGGCCCAGCCACCGATCAGACGTAAGCCGAACCAGGCCACCGGGTCCAGCATCAAGCCTTGCAGCAGCACGGTCACGGCGACCAACGAGGCAAAGCTGCCGTAAGCGCGGATATGGCCAATGGCCAGCAGCAGGCGATCGTTGAACAGCGCCCCCAGCCCAAGGCCAATGAAATAGGCGGCAGATACCCAGCCGACCACGACCGGGGATTCCCCGGCAGCATCGAGCCGCAGGGTAATCAGCGACGACAGAAAACCATTGCCGATACCAAGGATGAACAGCCCTAGAACAGGGGGCAGAGCCATGGCCAGAAGCTGAGGAGACATGACAGGTCTGGGCTCCAGCGATGCGGACGACGCGGACGACGACGGCGGGTGAGTGATGGCATATCGAGTCCGTCCGTCGCGGTGCGTTATTGACGACTCTTGGGCGGCGAATATACCCCCGTTTGTCCGTCTGTCAACGGCTTTCGAGCCGCTTTTGCAGAGCTCCTGCAACGCCTTGTTGACAAAGCACAAATTACAGCCACGTCAGCGCGCTGGCCGCTGCAGCAACGCGACATCCGAGCCCACCAGTTCCAGCGTGACGCCCAGCCGCTTGGCCAACCAGCGAAAGCTCGCGTCACTGAAGAACACCACATGGGTAGGGTCGCGGATATAGTGCCAGCCGGCAAAGTCATCCGGTGTGCGCTTGGTCATCAACCCCAGCCAGCCACCGGGACGCAGGCGTTGCACCAGACTGGCCAGTACCTCACCGGGGGCGTACAGATGTTCAGCCACCTCGGTGGCCGTGATGAAGTCGTACTCCGCCTCTGCCCACTGCGGGAAGGGGTGGTAGTAGGGATCGTGAATCCGCATCGAAAAGCCGGCCTCTTCGAACATTAGTGACAGCGTGGGGCCAGGGCCAGCGCCAAAATCCAGCCCACTTGCCCCGGCAGGCAATCGTTCGCTCAAGGGACCGAACAGCCGTCCCAGGAAACGCCGATAGCCGGGATCGTCGGGGCGGTTGTCGTGCTGGTCGTAGATCGCTTTTTCCGCGGCTGGCGCCAGACGCTGAGCCGACGGCACGGCAATCAGGTCACAGCGCGGACAGCGGAAGTAGTCGCGCTGTCCGTCCCAATGAAAATGCTGGGTCGTCGGGTTTGTGCATAGCGGACAGCTCGGCATCGTCGTATTCTCTGAGGCTTGATTCACTTGTGGAGAAAGGCATGCTGTCAGGTCTTGATCACCTGGTCATCACCGTGACCGATATTTCCCGCGCCGTTGACTTCTACACGCGCGTGCTTGGACTCGATGTCCGCTACCGAGACCGTGAACGTGTCGACCTGATGCTGGGCGAGCTGGCCTTGCGTCTGCACTGGACCGCGACCGACGTCCACCCGCGCGCCGCCACACCGACGCCCGGCAGCCTCGATATCTGTTTCAAGAGCCAGCTGCCCCTTGCTGACGTCCAGCAACACCTGGAGGCACTGTCGGTCGATATCGAGCTCGGTCCGGTGACTCGTCAGGGCGCCACCGGCAAGATCGAGTCGCTCTACCTGAGAGACCCCGACGGCAACCTGCTGGAGATCTGCCGCCCACTGCGAGAACCCCAGGAGCACGGTGAGGTCTAGAGCGGGATGAGGCCGAGGAACGAGTAAGATCCAGCGACGAATCTCCCCCGTTCATCATGGCATTGCGGCACAGGCTGGGTATCATAGCGAAGCCGTTTTACATGCACAGAAAGGAACACGGATGAGCCAGCGCGACCTCGAGCCCCAGTCTCCCCACGTCACGCCCCCCGAGCCGGAGGGCTTTGGCGCCGACACCACCATCGCCATGGTCGGCTACGCCTTGCTGCTGGCCAACCTGGTCACCGGCTTCACCGCCGTGATCGGCGTGGTCATCGCCTATGTGTACAAGGGCAAGGGCCCCGCCTGGCTGGACCAGCATTATCGCTACCAGATCCGCACCTTCTGGATCGGACTGGTCTATGCGGTCGTCGCCTCCCTGCTGACCTTCGTCCTGATCGGGCTGCCGTTGCTGCTGGCGCTGGCGGTATGGTTGATCGTCCGCTGTGTGAAGGGTTTCAAGGCCCTGCAGGAAAAGCGTGCCCCGGACAACCTGGAAAGCTGGCTGATCTGATCATGCAACTCCCCTGGCAACAACGTCTGCAGGCCTTTGCCGTCGCTCGCCTGTGGACCCTCCTGTCGCACTGCTCACCCGCCTCACTGTGGCGGCTGAGCCGCGTTCTCGTCAGCCTGGCGTACCCCTTGCTCAAGCGCGAACGCGCGGTCACTCGGCTGAATCTGGAGGTTGTCTACCCCGACGCCAGCCCGCAGCAGCGGGAGTCGCTGGCTCGCGACAGCCTCACGCACTCGACCGCCACCATGCTCGAGCTCGGCTTCTCCTGGCAAGGCGACCCGCAGCGCGTGGCTGACAGCATCGTCGAGGTGCATGGCCGGGCCTTGCTGGATGACGCCCGCGCCGAAGGCAAGGGGGTCATCATCCTGGCGCCTCACTTTGGCAACTGGGAAGTGCTCAACTTCTGGCTGTCCAGCCACTTTCCCTTCACCGCTATGTACGAGCCGCCCAAGCTGGCACCCTTGGATCCCATCATCCGTGCGGGGCGTGAGCGCTGCGGCGCCAGCCTTGTGCCGACCAATCCAAGAGGGGTCGCCGCCCTGCTCAAGGCGCTGAAGCGCTGCGAGGCCGTCGGCATCCTGCCAGACCAGGAGCCCAGCTGGGGCAGCGGTGTCTTTGCTCCCTTCTTCGGACGCCCGGCCTATACCGCCACCCTGCTGCCAAAGCTGGTGGGACGCACCGAAGCACGGGTGGTGACAGGCGTCGCCCTGCGCCTACCCGGGCGAGGGTTTGCCCTGCACTTCCTGGCCGCCGACGAGCGAGTCTACGATGCCGACGAGACGACCTCCTGTACCGGTGTCAATGCCAGCATCGAAGAGGTCATCGCGCTCGAACCCGCCCAGTACCAATGGGAGTACAAGCGCTTCACCAAGACCCTGGAAGAGCAGCGCGGCGATCCCGACTTCCGCCGCCACCGGCTTTACAGTTCGAGGAACATGAAGTGACGCGTCCTCAGGACTCGATCTCCCGCGACACCCATGTAGGGCACGCCTTGTACGTGATGTACCTGGCGGGCCTGGTCACCGGGTTCCTGACCCTGCTGATCGCGCTGATCGTGGCCTACGTGTATCGCAAGGACGCCCCGCCGTGGCTTCGGGCCCACTATCACTACCTGATTCGAACCTTCTGGATCGGCCTGGTGTATGCGGCCGCCGCGGCGGTGCTGACGGTTCTGGTCATCGGCCTGGCCTTGCCACCACTGCTGGTCAGTGCCTGGTTCGTGATTCGCTGCATCATCGGCTGGCGCGCGCTACACCGGCGGCTGCCGCCGCCTCGGGTAGACAGCTGGCTGTGGTAGCCATCTGCCGCAGCCGAGCCGACACTCGCCAACGCGGGCGCCCCTGCTGCCTCGCACCTTACCCGCCGGATCAGTCCCTTCCCCTACACCTTCTCTCCTGCCGTTGCCCCTGCGGCATGTATCCGTAGGGATACATTTCTTCGCAATTTTGTCGCCAGAAGACGACACGGAACCTCACTTTCCACCTCCTCTCAAAGGCAGGTAGAACCCATCTATTGCATCTTTACCATCAGACAATAGGCTAGAGTGTGAAGAGCATGGATAGCCGTTTCAGCACAAATATGGGCAAAGTGAGACACGCGACCTGCTGGCTGACCGTCTCTCGACCATCGCCGCAACGGCAGTCGCGGCGATGGTCACGTATCACGGCGATCCGCGGCTGACCGTGATGGCTCCGCGATAGCCGTGACAGGTCCCGACGGCCACTGCCCAACGTCCCACTGGTTCCGCCTGACAGAGCACTGGCAGTTCGGTGCCATCAGGCCGCAAGGAGAGCGAACGTGAACACCCGAGTCATCTGCGGACGGTCGACACCGCCCACTGCCTACCCAGCCGATTCAGCCCGCGTCAGTGGACGCGGCTGCCTCCACTGGAAGGCCGCTGCATCATGGGCACTGGCCGGCATGTTGGTCAGCGCACCCGCGCTGGCGGTGGATGCCGACAGCCTTTTCGAACAGGTGACCGATCAGGCGAGAACCCTGGCCGAAGCGCCCTACGAAGCGCCAGAAAGTACACTGCCTGACGCCGTGGCCGAGATGGGCTACGACCGCTACCGGCAGATTCGCTACCGCGATGAACAGGCGCTTTGGCGCGATCACGGCAACTTTAAGGTGGAGCTGTTCCATCCCGGCTTTCTCTATGACCAGCCGGTCGATATCCATCTCCTCGAAGATGGCGAAGTGCGCACCCTGCCCTTCGAGCAGCAGCGCTTTCGCTACGACGACGATGCTGCTGAGCTGGCCGAACTGGATCTCAGCGACCAGGGCTATGCCGGCTTCCGTCTGCATTACCCGCTCAACCGAGCGGATGTCGACGACGAGTTTGCCGTCTTCCTTGGCGCTTCCTACTTCCGCCTGGTGGGCAGAAACCAGGGCTACGGGCTCTCCGCAAGAGGCTTGGCGATCGATACAGCCATGCCCCAGGGCGAAGAGTTCCCCTCCTTCCGCGAGTTCTGGCTGGTCCAGCCTGAGGCTGACGCCAACCGTATGACGGTTCTGGCGCTGCTGGACAGCCCGTCGCTGGCCGGGGCCTACCGCTTCGAGATTGCGCCAGGCAAGAACACTGTCGTCGACACCGAAGCGCGACTGTTCGCCCGCAACGATGTCGAAAAGCTCGGGGTCGCCCCTCTGACCAGTATGTTCCTGCATGGCGAAATGGATCGGCAGGAAGAAGATGACTATCGCATCCGCGTGCATGACTCCAGCGGGCTACTGATGGCCACCAGTTCTGGCGAGTGGACCTGGCGCGTGCTCGATAATCCCGCAGACCTGCAGATCTCTGGCTTGCAGGATACCTCTCCCAGGGGCTTCGGCCTGGTCCAGCGTCCGCGCCACTTCGATGCCTATCTGGACATGGAAGCCCGCTACGAGCGCCGCCCAAGTCAGTGGGTACAGCCCGCTGGCGACTGGGGAGAAGGCCACGTGGAATTGATCGAAATTCCGACCGACAGCGAGGCCCACGACAATATCACGGCCTACTGGGTCCCCTCCTCGCCCCTCAAGGCGGGAGAGTCACGCACCTATCGGTATCAGACCTGGACCTTCGCTGACACCCCCATGGAGGAACCCCTGGCGCGGGTCGTCAGGTCACGCCAGGGCTGGGGTGGCATTCCCGGTCAGAGCAATCCCCCCGACGAACAGCTCAGGCAGTTCATCATCGACTTCCGCGGCGGCGAGCTCGAGGGTCTCGATGCGAGCCAGCCGGTCAGCGTGCACCTGACCACGTCCAGTGGCGAAACGACGGAAGCCAAGGTGACAGCACTGCCCGATGGAGACACCTGGCGGGCCAGCTTCAAGCTGCTGCCTGATGGCGATACGCCGGCAGACCTGCGCCTGACCTTGATGCTGCGCGACCAGCGCCTGAGCGAAACCTGGAACAGCATCTGGAGTCCCCGATGAACGAGCATACCCCGGAAGTCCCCTGGCCCCGATGGCGCAGAACGCTGGTCGGCATGGCCATTGCCGCCACCACCGCGCTGGGTGTCTGGACCATGTTCAAGATCCTGTATGTCGAGGGCATCACTCCCCTGGAAATGGCCATCCTGGGACTGTTTGCGATTACCTTCGGTTGGATCACCATGGCCTTCTGGAGCGCCGTGATCGGGTTTGTGCTTCACCTCACTGGGCGTGACCCCTTGAGCCTCAAGCGGCGTGGCGCCGGGGCGATGAGGCCCGCCGGCTCTCGCTCTCGCACCGCCTTGGTCATGCCGATCCACAACGAGGACGTGGCCCGGGTAGCGGCTGGGCTCGAGACGACCTGCATGGACCTTGGCGAGCTGCCGGAGGGCATCGACGTCGAGGCCTTCGTGCTCAGCGATAGCACCGACGACGCCGTCGTGGCGGAAGAAAAGGCCGCCATGGCAGCGCTGCAGCAGCGACTCGAGGGCCACTGCCGGCTGCACTATCGCCACCGGGACAGCAACGCAGGGCGCAAGGCAGGCAACTTGAGCGACTTCTGCACCCGCTGGGGCAGCCACTACGACTATATGCTGGTGGTCGACGCCGACAGCCTGATGAGCGGGACCACGGTGGTCGAGCTCATCGACGAGATGATGGCCAATCCTCGGCTGGGGCTACTGCAGACGGTGCCCATTCCCGTGCGCCAGCAAAGTCTGTTCGGGCGCTGCAATCAATTCGCTGCCGCGCTCTACTCGCCCATGCTGGCGGCAGGGCTGAGCTTCTGGCACGCCACCGCAGCCAACTATTTTGGCCACAATGCCATCATTCGGGTGGACGCGTTCACCGACGCCTGTGGCCTTCCCGAGCTCCCCGGCAAGCCGCCCCTGGGTGGCGATATCCTCAGTCATGACTTTGTCGAGGCAGCGCTGTTGCGCCGGGCCGGCTGGCAGGTGCGCATGCGCACCGACCTGGGCGGCAGCTATGAGGAAATGCCCAGCCACATTCTCGACTATGCCAAGCGTGATCGACGTTGGGTACAGGGCAACCTGCAGCATCTGCGCCTGCTGAATGGCCATGGCCTGCATGTGCTGAGCCGTCTGCACTTCTTCTTCGGCGCGCTGGCCTACCTGTCGTCGCTGGTGTGGCTGGCGATCCTGGTCATCAGTACCATCGATGCGCTGATCAGGGCGCTCGTTCCCACGAACTTCTTCACCGCCAGCTCGCAGTTGTTCCCTGACTGGCCCATCGCTCCGCCCAACCTGATCATTCCCTTGTTGATCGGCACCTTGGGCATGCTGCTGATGCCCAAGGTGCTGGGACTGATACTTGGTCTCATGCGGGATCCAGAGGGCTACGGGGGACGCCCAAAACTGGTCTTGAGCATGCTGGTGGAGACCCTGTTCGCCATGCTGATCGCACCGCTGATGATGGTCTTCCACAGCCGTTTCGTGATCCAGGTGCTGACCGGTCGTACCGTTGCCTGGGACCCGCTATCCCGAGAGGGGCGGGCACTGCCCTGGCGGGAAGCCTTCCGCCATACCTGGCTGTGGTCGCTGATTGGTGCGGTGTGGGCTCTTGTCACCTGGGCCTACACTCCGAGCTTCTTTCTCTGGCTGACGCCCGTCTGGCTCGGCCTGGTGCTGGCGGCTCCGCTGGTGCGCTGGAGCTCCAGCCTGACCATCGGCCGCCGCCTGGCCCGCGCCGGGCTTCTGCTGGTACCCAGTGAGACACGCCCCCCCAGGGTCGTCGCCGATCTACACATCGAGAGTCAGCTACCCTCGTCGGGCGCGCCAACCGCTCCCCCCAGCGAGCGTCCCCGAGACATGCCTGTGCAGTCCTTCCGGCGCCCCCATCAATCGGCTGAGGTGCACAGCGACCCTGGCCACCCGATCGACACCCCCACGCCAGATCGTCGCTGATCCATCATCAGCCATCATCAGCGTCGTTGCAGGACGCCGCGGCCATGCCCCTCATGGCCGCGGCGTCATCATTAGATAGTCTCTCTCGACAACCTCCCTTGACGCCCCCTTCCGATGCTATCCGAAAGTGGTGTCTGGCAAAGCCGCAAGGGCGTGCTAGACTGCGGTCGACTCGCTTGACGGGGTGCCGGTCAATCCGGCTGAGATGGTGCAGGGCCAGCGTGGTGTAGCAGCCCGACAGCACCGATCCCGTGGAACCTGATCCGGGTGCGGTGTGGACTCACACCTTGAACCGGCGTAGGGAATCAGGCGGTGGCACGCCTTCCCTGCGGGGGCCTGCCCTTCCTCCCCGCCGTCCTTCTCTGCCCCGCCCACCGGATCCACTATGCCGGAGCTATCATGGGCTACTGCTTCAACGATCTGATCGCTGCCTGCCGCGACGACTGGCGGCGCTATACCGAGCACGACTTCGTTCGTGCACTTGGGCGCGGCGACCTGAATGACGCCAGCTTTCGCCACTATCTGAAGCAGGACTACCTGTTTCTCCTGCAGTTTTCACGCGCCTACGCCCTTGCTGCCTACAAGAGCCAGGACCTGGAGAGCTTGCAGGGGGCCTTCAAGGGGATGCAGACGATCCTCGAGGTCGAACTGGGCCTGCATCTTGCCTACTGCCGAGAATGGGGCATTGACGACAGCGAGCTCAGCCGTCTACCGGAGGCACGTGCCACCCTGGCCTATACCCGCTACGTCCTCGACACCGGCAGTCGTGGTGATCTGCTGGACCTGCACGTCGCCCTGGCGCCCTGCATGGTCGGCTACGCCGACATCGGCCGCTGGCTGGCGGATCATCCCGAGACGCTGCGTGGTGGCGACAATCCCTACGATGCTTGGATCACCATGTACTCAAGCCCTGACTTTCAGGCCTCGGCCGTGCGCGAAAGGCACTGGCTCGACGACCAGCTCAGCCAGGTATCGAGCGCTCGTTTCGACCGGCTGGCGCGCATCTTTAGCGACGCGACCCGTCTCGAGACCGACTTCTGGCAGATGGGACTGGAGCTGAGCGACTGACCTTGACGACGCCTTTAGGCGATCGAACTGGGCGATCGACCTGGGTGATCGCGCTCGACAACACAGACAAGCTGACAACAGCAACGCTTGACGGGGTGCCGCAGCCAGCGGCTGAGATCATGCAGCGCATGAGACCCGTTGAACCTGATCTGGGGATACCCCCGATGTTACGGCATCGAGGCGAGGACCAGCGTAGGGATCAAGCGCTCACGGCCACGGCCTCGACGCCCCCCCTTCTCCCTCGCGACGTGCCATTACCACCATCAGGGCGACGCCACTTGCCCTGCACCGCCGTGAGAGGAAACCACCTATGTCACTCGACCATCCCTCGTCTCATCCGAGATCCCGCCATGACGCTCACTTCCTGGCCGAGACGGCCAGGGTCGACCAGGCCGCCGTCACTCCCCTGCCAGGCTCTCGCAAGGTCTATGTAGAGGGCTCCCGCCCCGACCTGCGGGTGCCATTTCGCGAAATCACCCTGTCGCCGACGCGCACTTCAGGCGCCGACGAAGCCAATCCACCGCTACTGGTGTACGACACCTCAGGCCCCTATACCGACCCGGCGGTACAGGTCGATCTGCGCAAGGGACTGGCCGAGTTGCGCAGGCCCTGGATTGAGGAGCGCAACGACACCGAGTGGCTCGACGGTCCCACCTCCGAGTACGGCCGCCGGCGTGCCAATGACCCACTGCTGGCACCGCTGCGCTTCGAGCTGACGCGCACACCACGTCGCGCCACCAGGACCGCCGATGGCCGCCCGGGCAACGTCACCCAATTGCATTACGCGCGGCGCGGCATCATCACACCGGAAATGGAGTTCATTGCACTTCGCGAGAATCAACGTCGACAGGCCCTTCAGGACCCTTATCGTGGCAGTGACGAGGTCGAAGCGATACTTGGCCACCAGCACCCCGGCCAGTCGTTCGGAGCCCGTTTGCCGGATGAGATCACCCCCGAGTTCGTGCGCCAGGAAGTGGCCGCCGGGCGTGCCATCATCCCGGCCAACATCAATCATCCCGAAGCCGAGCCGATGATCATCGGGCGTAACTTTCTGGTGAAAATCAACGGCAATCTAGGCAACTCTGCGGTGACGTCCTCCATCGAAGAGGAAGTGGACAAGATGACCTGGGGGATTCGCTGGGGGGCGGATACGATCATGGACCTGTCCACTGGACAGAACATCCATGAAACCCGTGAGTGGATCATCCGCAACTCACCGGTGCCGATCGGTACCGTGCCACTCTATCAGGCGCTGGAAAAGGTCAAGGGCGTGGCCGAGGACCTGACCTGGGAGGTCTTTCGCGACACCTTGATCGAGCAGGCGGAACAGGGGGTGGACTATTTCACCATCCACGCCGGTGTGCTTCTTCGCTATGTGCCGCTGACCGCAGGCCGAGTCACCGGCATCGTCTCGCGGGGAGGCTCGATCATGGCCAAGTGGTGCCTCTATCACCACCAGGAAAGCTTCCTCTACACCCACTTCGAGGAGATCTGCGAGATCTGCAAGCAGTATGACGTGGCCTTCTCGCTGGGCGATGGGCTGCGCCCGGGATCCGTGGCAGATGCCAATGACGAAGCTCAGATGGCCGAACTCAAGACCCTGGGCGAGCTGACCCACATTGCCTGGAAGCACGACGTGCAGGTGATGATAGAAGGGCCCGGCCACGTGCCCATGCACCTGATCAAGGAGAACATGGACAAGCAGCTCGAGTACTGCGACGAGGCGCCCTTCTATACCCTGGGCCCGCTGGTCACCGACATCGCTCCCGGCTATGACCACATCACCTCAGGCATCGGCGCGGCGATGATCGGCTGGTACGGCTGCGCCATGCTCTGCTACGTCACCCCCAAGGAGCACCTGGGCCTGCCCGACAAGGACGACGTCAAGACCGGGATCATCACGTACAAGATCGCCGCCCATGCGGCGGATCTGGCCAAGGGGCACCCCGGCGCTCAGCGCCGGGACAATGCGCTGTCCAAGGCACGCTTCGAGTTCCGCTGGGAGGACCAGTTCAACCTGGGCCTGGACCCGGACACGGCCCGCGCCTACCACGACGAGACGCTGCCCAAGGACGCGGCCAAGGTGGCCCACTTCTGCTCCATGTGCGGACCCAAGTTCTGCTCCATGAAGATCAGCCAGGAAGTCCGCGATTATGCCCGCGACAACGGCCTGGGCGGCGACAGCGAGGCGGTCATGGCGGGCATGGAGGCGCAGGCACAAGCCTTCCGCCAGCAAGGCGGTGCCCTGTACAAGGAAGTCTGACGCAAGCCCATCACGGCCACCTCCCCGCCCGCGGCCCCGCGGGCGGGGAGGTGGCTGCCGCAAAGCGAATGCTGCGGCGGAGATTCAGGGCCGCCGGCAGCCTTCACGCTGCACCGCACAAATTGCTACCAAAGTCTAACCTCTTTGCCCTGTCACTTGATGGTCGTCACAAGCTGTGCTGTTCCACCAGCAACTGGCCCTCCCTACCTCCCCAGGACAATTATGAGGCAGCGGCCGCGGTGCTAGATTCGCCGCCATCCCCCCCGTTTACACGCCTTAACAAGGCGTCTTTCTCTGGAGATGGCATGAAAGCCCCGATACTGGTGATCAACTGCGGCTCCTCCTCGATCAAGTTTGCGCTGGTCGATCAGACCCCTGGCGCACCTCGGATATCAGGCATTGCTGAGCGCCTGGGCAGCCACGATGCCTGCCTGAAGCTGGAAGACGAGCACGGCAACCGGCGTGACATTTCGCTACCTCGAGCCACCCACGCCCTGGCGCTCAAGACCATCCTCGACCACCTGGGTGATCAACGTCCCGTCGGCATCGGGCACCGGGTGGTCCACGGCGGCGAGCGCTTCACCTGCGCCACGCTGCTGGACGACACGGTAGTCCGCACCATTCGCCAGACCGTCAGCCTGGCACCCTTGCATAACCCGGCCAACCTGGATGGCATCACCGCCACCCGACGTCTGTTCGAGCACCTGCCCCAGGTGGCGGTATTCGATACCGCCTTCCACCAGACCCTGCCGGCCCACGCCTACCGCTATGCGATTCCCGAAGACCTGTATCAGCGCCATGGCATCCGGCGCTACGGCTTCCACGGCTCCAGTCACGCCTACGTCAGCGAGCGCCTGGCCGAGGTCAGCGAGCGGGGACACGGAGGTTGGCTGATCGCCCATCTCGGCAATGGCTGCTCCGCAACCGCAGTCTGGGAAGGCGAAAGCCAGGACACCAGCATGGGCATGACGCCCCTGGAGGGGCTGGTGATGGGCACACGCAGCGGCGACGTCGACCCGGGCCTGCACCTCCATCTGGCCCGCCAGCTAGGGATGTCGCTGGAATCGATTGACCTGCTGCTCAACCAGAAGAGCGGCCTTCTCGGCGTATCAGGGATGACCAACGATATGCGCGAGCTGGAGCAGGCCGCAGGCGAAGGACACCCCGGCGCGACCCTGGCCATCGAAGTGTTCTGCTATCGCCTGGCCAAGACCCTGGCCGGTCTTGCCTGCGCGCTTCCTCGGGTCGACGGCATCGCCTTCACTGGCGGCATCGGAGAAAACTCGTCGCTGATTCGGGCCCGCACGCTGGGCCACCTCAAGGCGCTGGGCGTGCATCTTGATAGCGCAGCCAACAGCGCTCTTGCGCGCGGCAGCGAAGGTGCCATCCATGACGCCAGCGAGTCCGGTTCGCCGGAAATCCGCGTCATTCCCACCGATGAAGAAGGCTATATCGCCAGCCAGACCCGAGCACTGATCACCCGTCTGGCACTGGCCGACAGGTCCGAGGAAGCCGTATGAGCCCGCAACCCCGTACCCTGCTGTTGATCCCGGTGGATGAGGGGGTCGCCCTGACCTCTGCGGCGCTGGGAATGCTGCGCGCGCTGGATACCCTGGGCCTGGAGGCAGGCTTCCTGCAGCCATTCAGCCAGGCAGAGGGCATCGATGACGATAGCAATAGCGCCGAAAGGGCTCGCTCGCTGGTCGCCAGCACCCTGGGCATCGGCTCGCCTCGTCCAGTGCCCCGGGAAGACGTGGAGCACTACCTGGGCAGAAATGACAGCGACGGTCTGCTTGAGCTTGCCGTCGAACGCCACTCACGGGTCGCCAAACCGGCGACCGGCAAGCGGCCGGCCTTTATCGTCGTGGAAGGCATTCGCCCCCTGCGCAAGAACGCCTACGCCCTGGATCTCAATGTACGTCTTGCCAGCGCCCTGGACGCCCAGGTGATTCTGGTCGCCGATGGCCAGACGAGCGACCTTAAGGAGCTGGCCAAGAGTCTGGCCTTCCATCGCCAGAGCATCGACGCGGTAGGTTCCAGGCGCACCCTCGGCACCATTCTGATGCGCCTGCCCGGTGACGGCGATGACTCGGCCAGCGATCAGACCCTGGCCTCCGTCAGTGATCGTGAAGCCAGCGTCCACCGCCAGTACTGGCAGGACCAGCTGTCCACGGCATCCGAGCAGAGCCTGCCGGTAGTGGCCGCGGTACCCTATCGCGCCGCGCTGACCGCGCCGCGGACCCTGGATGTGGCCCGCGCCCTCGGCGCCAGGATCCTGCATCACGGTGATGCTGATAGACGTCGCGTCGCCCATACCACCCTGGGCGCCCGCAGCGCCGAGCATCTGCTGTATGCATTGCGCCCGGGCGAGCTCATCGTGTCGCCTGGTGATCGCGACGACACCCTGCTGGCTGCTGCCCTCGCCACCATGAACGGGGTGCCCCTGGCGGGCCTCCTGCTCACCCACGGCGAAACCCCCAGCAAGCAGCTGATCGACGTTTGCCAGCCAGCGCTATCCTCCGGCCTGCCTGTCCTCTCCGTCGATACCGACAGCTTCACCACGGTGGCCAAACTGACCGACATCCCTGGTGGGATTCCGGTGGATGACCAGGAGCGGGCGGAGGCCATCAGCGCCTTTGTGGCGGATCACCTCGATCGAGAATGGCTGCTGGCATTGATGGACGACGAGACCCAGCGCCGACTGTCTCCCGCGGCCTTTCGCCATCAATTGGTCAGCATGGCGCAGCAAAAGCGCCAGCGCATCGTGTTGCCCGAGGGGGAGGAGCCACGCACCCTGGAAGCAGCCATCCTGTGCCAACGCCGCGGCATCGCCAACTGCGTCTTGCTGGGTAAGCGCCAGGCCATTGCGGAAGTGGCCAAGGCCCGCGGCCTTGAATTGCCCGATGATCTGCAGATTCTCGACCCCGACAGCGAACGTTGCCGCTTCATCGCCCCCATGGTGGAACGGCGCAAGGGCAAGCTGACCCCCTTGACCGCCGAGGCCCAGCTTCACGACAGCGTGGTTCTGGGCACCATGATGTTGGCGGAAGGAGAGGTCGACGGCCTGGTATCAGGGGCGATACACACCACCGCCAACACCGTTCGACCGGCCTTTCAGCTGATCAAGACCGCCCCCGGTTATGCTCAAGTGTCGTCGGTTTTCTTTATGCTGCTGCCCGATCAGGTGGTGGTCTACGGCGACTGCGCGGTCAATCCTGACCCGGACGCCGACGCGCTGGCCGAGATTGCCTTGCAGAGTGCGGCCAGCGCCGAGGCCTTCGGCATCGAGCCCAGGGTCGCCATGATCAGCTATTCCACCGGCGAGTCAGGCACCGGTGCTGACGTTGACAAGGTCCGAGAAGCCACCCGCATCGCCCGCCAGAAAGCCCCGCACCTGCCCATCGATGGTCCTCTGCAATATGACGCTGCGGCGATCGCCAGCGTGGCCCGGCAAAAGGCACCGGATTCGCCGGTGGCAGGGCGCGCTACGGTGTTTGTCTTCCCTGACCTCAATACCGGCAACACCACCTACAAGGCGGTCCAGCGCAGTGCCCGGGTGGTCAGCATCGGCCCCATGCTGCAGGGCCTCAACAAGCCGGTAAACGATCTGTCACGGGGCGCCCTGGTCGAAGACATCGTCTACACGATTGCGCTGACGGCGATACAGGCTGGGCAATAGCGGCCCGCCGACGTTTCCCGTCACGCCAATGCCGCCACTGGCGTCCTGATCGCCGCATCTCGGCGCTGATACCACCTAGCCCCGGCGTTGCCGGGGCTAGGTGGTCTGCCACGCCTGCCTCCCCGGTCACCACTCGGCGATACCGGTATACAGGCACACCAGCACCAGGCCAAGCAGGAACAGCGTCTCGGCAATCATCAGAATGACCGGTTTCCACCCCACCACGGCGAGCTTCTGAAACGACGTCTTGATCCCCAGCGCGGCAATCGCCGTCACCAGGCACCAGCGCGACAGGTCCGTCATACCCTCCACCATCACCGGGGGTATCACGCCGAGACTATTGATCAGTACCAGCACCACAAACGCAATCAGGAAGCTCGGGAACATGGGGACCTTGGCGCCATCCGCACCGCCTTCCGCCATCCGGGCACGCCGAAACAGCAGCATGAAGACCATCACCGCCGGCACCAGCATAGCGACCCGCAGCAGCTTGACGAAGGTCGAGATATCGCCCGTTTCGTCCGAGATCATATAGCCGGCACCGACGACCTGGGCCACATCATGTATCGTGCCGCCCAGAAAAATACCCGCCTGGGTGTCGCTCAGCTCCAGCGCTCCCACCAGCAGCGGATACAGCACCATGGCCGCCGTGGATAGCGTGGTCACGCCAACCACCGTCAGGATGGTATTGCGCTCGGCCACCTCGTTACGAGGCATCGCCGCCGACAGCGCCAGGGCTGCCGATGCACCGCAGATGGCGACCGATCCCCCGGTCAGCAGGCCCAGGTCATTGCGCAGGCCAAGCAGCCGCGCCAGCACCCCACCCGCGACGATGGTCAGGATGACCCCGGCCACTACCGTTACCACCGGACCGATGCCAAGCTCGGCCACCTGTTCCAGCGTGATCCGCACGCCCAGCAAGGCCACGCCCAGGCGCAGGATGGTGCGAGCCGCGAACTCGACGCCCAGCAGACAGGGGCCCTGCTCGCTGAGAAAGTGCAGCGTCATGCCGAACAGCAGCGCGTACAGCAGGGTTGGACCACCATAGTGATCAGCGATGAAGGTCGTCGCGAGGGCGATGGTGATACAGATCAGTACGCCGGGCATACGCGCCCTGGCGGGCTCCAGATGCCGCCTCCACCCACTGTCTGGGGCGTCGCTCGGGGCGTGGGTCGTTGGCTGGGACATGACGTGTCCTCTGTTGTCGTTGATATCGCCACGTCGTGGCAGCGTCTTCATGGTGTGAGCAATACGGGGACCGCTGCGGCCGGCACTGCATGCAGCACATGCTGTCCCAGGCGCTGCGGTGGAGTTAGGACCAGCGCCGGGCCTTGCATGAGTCCAGCTAGGCGCCCTGGCGTCGCGCCGTACTCAGGCGACCTGTGTCCTTGCCTGGCGGTCGGCCTTGATCATGTCCGCCGCGCGTTCGGCGATCATGATGGTCGGTGCATTGGTGTTCCCCGACACGATGATGGGCATGATCGAAGCGTCGACGACCCTGATCCCCTGGAGCCCATGCACCTTCAAGCGATCATCCACCACCGCCAGTGGGTCGTTGCCCATCTTGCAGGTGCCCGCCGGGTGGTAGATGGTCTGGCTATAGCGGCGAGCGGCGTCCAGCAACTGCTCATCGCTTTGATAGGCACGTCCGGGCACGTACTCGTCAGTAATCACATCGGCGAGGGGAGCCTGCTCGGCGATACGCCGGGCGACCTTGATGGCGTCTACTGCCACTCGGCAGTCCTCATCGGTGCTCAGGTAGTTAGGCTGGATGGAGGGATAGACCGCCGGGTCCGGACTGGTGATACGGATGCGTCCGCGACTCGTCGGCCTGAGTTGGCACACCGATGAGGTGAAGGCCGAGAACGGATGCACCCCTTCCGCCGGCTTGTCGGCGGACAGCGGCTGCATATGGAACTGGATATCAGGGCGGTCCAGCCCTTCCCGCGACTGGGTGAAAATGCACACCTGACTGGCGGCCAGGGTCAGCGGCCCGGTGCGGGTCAGCGCATACTGGGTGCCCACCGCCAGCTTCTTGAGCGGATGGCGCACCTCATCATTGAGGGTTCGGCAACGCGTCTTGAACACCAGGCGAATCTGCAGGTGGTCCTGCAGGTTCTCCCCCACACCAGGCAACTCGTGAAGGCAGTCGACGCCGACATCGGCCAGGTGCTGTGGGTCACCGATACCCGAGCACTGCAGGATCTGCGGCGAGCCTATGGCACCCGACGACAGCAGCACCTCAAGAGTGGCGCTGGCCCGACGAAGCACATTACCCTGGCGGTACTCAACGCCGACCACCCGCTTTCCTTCCAACAGCAGGCGCTGGCAATGGGCCCGTTTGACCAGGGTCAGGTTGGGGCGCTTCAACGCGGGGCGCAGGAATGCCTTGGCCGTGGAGCAGCGAAAGCCCTTGTACGATGTCTGCTGGAAGTAGCCGACTCCTTCCTGGGTCTCGCCATTGACGTCTTGATTCTCGGGGATACCCGCCGCCTTGGCGGCCTCGATAAAGCGCTCGGCGATCTCGCGACGCAGTCGCAGGTCTGACACCTTGAGCGGCCCATCGGTGCCATGAAAGGCATTGGCCCCGCGCTCCTGGCACTCGGACTTCTTGAAATAGGGCAGCACCGAGGCGTAATCCCACCCCTGGTTGCCCATGGCCGCCCAGTCGTCATAGTCCTGACGCTGCCCTCTTATATAGAGAAGACCGTTCAACGAGCTCGATCCCCCCAGGACCTTGCCCCTGGGCCACTGCAGCCGCCGACCATCGATGCCGTCATCCGGGTCCGTCAGGTAGCACCAGTCGGTCGCCGGGTTGTGCATGGTCTTGAAGTAGCCTACCGGCACGTGAATCCAAGGGTTCCAGTCCGATCCCCCTGCCTCCAGCAGCAGTACGGAAACCTCCGGGTCTTCGCTGAGACGGTTCGCCAGTACGCAGCCGGCGGAACCGGCTCCCACGACGATGTAGTCGAAGACGTCTGACGATGGTGTTGTCGTTGTCATGGCTCTCACTCAAACGAGACGTTTTGCCTCAAAACATCGTAGACCCATTTCTAAAAATATCAACATCGAGACAAATAGAATCAATTTTATTGCCAACACCCAAAAGGCGATCTATGGTGTGGTCAAGGCCGAAAAACGGCCCGGAGGCATTGCCCCGCCATGGCCTGCCTCCTACTGCATCCCGACACCAACCACAACATTGGGAGCAACACATGAGTTCACGCCTTCTCCCCTCACGTCTGTCTCGCCGTGACTTCCTCAACATCTCCGGTCGCTTCGGCATGACGTCTACCCTATTGGCCGCCAGCGGCCTCGGCGCGGGCCTTACCGCATCGAGTCTTGCCCGCGCCGCGGAGTCCGAGCAGCAGCGCCGCTACGCCAGTGAGCCAAAGTTCCAGCTACGCTTCGGCGCCTCCGGCTTCAATGAGCGCAACCTGGATATTCAGAAATCCGGTCAGCTGTTCTTTGCCCGGGACCTCGAGGAGCGCACCGACGGCGCTATTCGCGTCGAATTCATGGGGTCCAACGAGGTCTGCAACCAGCTCGACTGTGTCAGCAAGGCACAACAGGGCATCGTCGACATCTTCTCGGCATCGACCCAGAATTCCGCCGGCGGCGCGCCCTACCTGAACGTGCTGGACTTCGCCTACATGTTCCCGAGCGTCGCCTCGATGTTCCATTTCTTCTACGACCACCGCAGCGAGGCCTTACTGCGCGAACCGATGCGCCAGCGCCACAACCTGCAGTTCCTGTTCACCCACTGCGACCTGCGCGGACTGATGATGGGCCAGAGCTGGGCGGACCGTCCGCTGGTCGACAGCCTGGAAGTGCTGCAAGGCACCAAGAACCGGGTGACAGGCACTCAGCTCGGTCGTATCGCCATGGAACAGCTTGGTCTCAATCCGGTTCCGGTGGCCTGGGAAGAGACCCTGGACGGACTGCGGCAGGGGCTGCTGGATGGCGCGGAAACCTGGATGAGTGCGGTGGCCTACGCGGGCATGGCGCCGGTGGTCTCCCAAGCGGTCGACCTGCGCTTCTTCGCGGGCACCGAGCATACCGCCATGAATCTGTCCAAGTTCGAAAGCCTCGGCGCAGAACTTCAGCAGCAAGTGATGGAATCTGCCTATACCGCGCAGATCTTTACCCAGGGCATGAACGAGGCCGGTCGCTACCAGATTGTCGGCGCCAGTGAACACCCTGCCGCGGGCACCGTCTTTGCAGAAAACAATGTGAGAGTCGCGCCGCTATCCGATGAGATTCGCGCCCAAGCCGAGCAGCTATGTGCGCCAGAGTTCAACCCGGGCCCCTGGGAGCAATGGCGTGAGCGCTTGAATGGCTGGGCGGGCGACATCGATATCTACCAGGAGATTCACACCATTGCTCGCGAAATCCCCCGCGATATGGCGGCTGTCAATGTAGCGCCGAAGCGCTGGTGGAGGGCGTAATGACCGATCACAAGGCCACCGCGGCTGAGGCGACGTCGTCTGACGTCGCCAACCGCTCGACTCCCGCCTGGCTGCTGCCTCTGAAGTGGATCGATGCCAACCTGGAGAAGGTCATCATTCTGGTGTCCTACAGCGGAATGGCAGGCATCATCTTCGTCGAGGTCATCCGCCGCTTCTTCTTCAGCCTGCAAGCCCCCTGGAGTACCAGTATCCCGGTGCTGCTGTTCCTGTGGCTGACCTGGTTCGGCGCGTCGCTCAACGTCAAGCAGCGTACCCACCTCTCGCTCAACGAGATTCGCATGCGCCTGCCCTACTCAGGCCAGTTCGCCTGTCAGGTCCTCGATGCGGTGCTGTGGATCGCCTTCGGCGCCCTGGTCATCCATTTCACCCTCATCCAGGTGCAATTGGCGCACATGAACTTCGCCATTGTGCCTGGCACCGACAATGTCATGCAGTGGTGGTTCTACCTGGCCACGCCGCTGGCCTGGGTGCTGATCATCTACCGCGTCCTCCAGAATCTGGCGACCGACGTCGCACGTTTCCGCCGAGGCGAACCTTTCAACCTGCAACCGTCCATCATGGACTAGGAGAAGCGTGATGACTGACGGCATGCTTATTGGCCTGGTCACGGCGGGCTGTACCACGATCTTTCTGCTGGGGGTCCCGATCTTTCTGGTGATCGGGCTGTGGGTGGTCGGCACCAGCCTGATCATCGACTTCACCCTCGCCAACGTCGGCGTCACCCTGTTCCAGGGGCTCAGCTTCTTCGGGCTGCTGGCGCTTCCCTTGTTTATCCTTACCGGCGACCTGATCAATGCCGCGGGCATTGCCAAGCGGCTGTCCGACTTTGCCTACTCGGTACTGGGTTGGCTGCGCGGCGGCATGGGCATGGCGACCCTGGGCGCCTGCGGCCTGTTTGCGGCGATCTCGGGATCCAACGCCGGTACAACGGCCACGATTGGCTCCATCATGCAGCCTGAGATGGTCAAGAACGGCTATGACGAGCGCTTTTCGGCGGCCACCGCGGCCTCTGGCGGCACCGTAGGTATCATCATCCCCCCCTCGATCATCTTTATCGTCTACGGCTTCATGATGAACCTGTCGATCAGCGATCTGTTCATCGCCGGGATGATTCCCGGAGCGATGATGGTGCTGGGCATGATGGTGGCCTGCCACCTGGTCGCACGGCGCCACGGCTGGGGCACGCTGATTCCCTTCAAGGGCGGAGAAAGCGCTCGCTTCGCACGCCGCGCCTACCTGGGCTTCGCGACTATCGGGGTGGTGCTGTACGGCATCTATTCGGGCAAGTTCTCGCCCACCGAGGCGGCAGCGATCACGGTCGGTTTCACCTTGATTGCCGGGCTGCTGATCACCCGCGAGATCCGCTTTACGGCACTGCCGTCGATCATGCTGCGCTCCGGCCAGATCGCCGGCATGCTGGCACCGCTGATCGCCATTTCGGTGGTCATGCAGCAGCTTCTGTCGGTGTTGGGTGCGGGGCAGGCGCTGGAGACCCTGCTCAGCGGGCTGGGCAACTACTACATCATCCTCGGCGCATGCATGCTGATGATCCTGTTGGCGGGCATGATTCTCGAGAGTCTGCCGGTGACCATCATCCTGGCCCCGATTCTTGCGCCAATCGCCCAGAATGCGGGGGTCGATCCGATACACTTCGCGGTGATCTTCCTGGTCGGTGCCGCCATCGGTTTCGTCACGCCGCCCTTCGGTCTCAACCTGTACGTCGCCAGCAGCATCACCGGTATTCCCTACCTCAGACTGGTGAAGTTCGTTATTCCCTACTTTATTGCGTTGATCAGCTGCTGGATTGCCATCTCGCTATGGCCTGCCCTGTCGCTGATGCTGGTGGGATGACATCGCTTGAACCGGTGCACGCTGACGCGGCAAGCCTCTCCGGGCTTGCCGCGTTATCATGAACGTCAGGTTTCTCATTTCGACGTCGCCAAGGATCGCCTATGCCGACCAACGACAGCTCCCGCAACACGACCAATTCCACGCTGCAACGGGGTCTGATGCTGCTCGAGAGCATCGCCACCGCCGTGCATGGCGTCAGTGCCGCCGACCTGGAACGCCAGCTGGACATCCCCAAGCCGACGCTCCACCGACTGCTCAAGCAGCTCGAGGAACAGGATCTGATCGTGCGGGACCCAGAGGGCCGTCACTTGCTGCCGGGAGATCGCCTGCATCAGATGGCCATGGGGGTCCTCGCCAACGAGAGCCTGAAGGCTCCGCGCCGGATGCTGCTCAAGCGTCTCGCCGAAGACGTCAACGAGACCTGCAACCTGACCCTGCTGGAGGGTCACGAGGTGCTCTACTACGAGCGGGTGGAAACCAACTGGCCGGTACGCATCCAGCTGCCCCCGGGCTCTCGCATCCCGCTGCATTGCACCGCCAGCGGCAAGCTGTTTCTTGCCCTGATGGGCGCCAACCAACGCCGCCAGCTGCTCAAGCACTTGCCGCTGGAGGCCTACACGCCCTACACCGCCACCGACGCCGACGAACTCGAACGCCGCCTTGAGAACATCGCCGCCAACGAGTTGAGCACCGACAACGAAGAATTTATTCAGGGCATGGTGGCTATCGCGGTGCCCATCTACGACACAGCGGGCCGTATCCAGGCGACGCTCGCCATTCACGCCCCGCGACTGCGCCACACCATTGATTCGCTGATGGAGTGGGCCCCGCTGATGCGCCGTATCGCCGGCCAGCTGCAAGAAACCTTTCAGCGTTGAGAAGCGGTCCAGCAGCGCCCCATCAAGCGTCTCATCTTGAGACGCCCTGGGCTCGACGGCATGAAGAGCCCGACGCTGCGCGGCGTGACGTTGCACCGGGCTCTTTTAAAGAGCTCTTTTAACGAGCTCTTTCAACAGGTTGTTTCCACAGGCTCACACCGGTGGCACCACCACCACGGGAACGCTGGCACGCTTGATCACGCCCTTGGTGACCTTGCCGGCGTAGGACGCGCTGAACCCCCGTTTATTGGTGGCCATGACGATCATGTCGCAATCATGTCGGGTGGCATAACGGATGATTTCCGACGCCGGATATCCCTCCACCACGGCACGAGCGGTGATCAGGCTCATGTGGCTCGGCGCGTCGGCGGATACCTTGTCACCGCGCTGTCGGCCGCTTTGTTCGCTGTCTGCCGGGTGACTCCCCAGCCAATCCTGCTGAAGCGCCTCGATAAACTCATCGAGTCGCTGTGCCGCCTGTGCGCGTCGCTGTTCCATCAACGCATCCAGAGTGCGTCGCTCGCGAATGTTGGCCTTGAGGGTCTGCATCACATCGTCAGAGAGTGACTTGACGGCGTGCAACACGTGAACCTCTGCCTGGCAGGCGCTGGCGAGGCTGAGGCTATGGGCCAGGACCTGACGGCAGTCATCCTTGAGCCCAAGGCAACACAGCACACGTGAGATGGTGGTAGGCATGGCAACCTCTCTATGGGGTGTCAGGCCGGGACGCTGGCGTGGCGGTTCCCGGCGAGGTTCAGAGGGCGAGTTCAGAGGGCTAGTTCAGAGGGCGACACTCACACTGGCGCCCGCGACGCCGCCATGACCCGGCGGCACCTGCACGACGTCAATAGCCAAGAAGCCCGGGTAGCCACAGCGACAGCGCCGGGAAGTAGGCAATCAGGAACAGCGCGAATACCGATGCGGCGGCAAATGGCAGCGCCTTCAGCGAAATTTCCTCGATCGACGATCCTCCGATACCTGACGCCACGAACAGGTTCTCCCCCAGAGGCGGCGTCTGGAAGCCGATGGCCAGCGCGCACACCACTACAATGCCCACATGCACCGGATCCATCCCCAGCATGTACATGATGGGCAGCAGAACGGGCGTCAGGATCATGATGGCCGCCAGGGTTTCCATGAACATGCCGACAAACAGCAGGAAGGCGATCACCATGGCCCAGATGAGATACAGATTGTCGGTCAATCCCAGCATGCCCTCGGCAATGACGGCAGGAACCCGCTGCTCGACCAGCAGTCGTCCAAAGACGGTCGCGGTGAACAGGATCAGCAGCACCCGACCAGTGATCCAGGTAGTCGTCTCCAGGGTCTTCAGCGTGGGTTTCCATTTCAGCTCGCGGTGCAGGAAGATGCCGACGATCAGGGTGTAGGCAATGGCCACCACGGCGGATTCCGTGGGGGTAAAGAGTCCACTGTAGATACCTCCCAGAATGATCAGCGGTGCCAGAATCGACCACACACCGCGCTTCAGACTGCGGCCAATGGTCTCCCAGGACCAGGTATCACTGAGCCCCGAATAGCCACGGCGTCTGGAGATCACATAGTTGATGGTCAACAGGCAACCGGCAATGACCATGCCGGGCACGATACCGGCGATGAACAGCTTCGGAATCGACAGACTCTGGAAGGCGCCATGCTGCGCCACGGCCTCGGCCGGGGGCTGCAGCCCCATCCCCGAAATCCCGAAGATCACCATCGGAATCGACGGCGGAATGACCACTCCCAAGCCACCGGACGAGGCGGTGATGGCGGAACCATAGCCGCGGTCATAGCCACGATTGGCCATGGCAGGGATCATCAGCATGCCCACCGCAGCGGTGGTAGCAGGCCCCGATCCGGAGATGGCACCGAAAAACATGCAGGCAAATACCGTGGCGGCGGCAAGCCCCCCCGTCACCGGACCCGCGAAGGCTTCCGCGATATCGACCAGGCGTCGGGATATGCCGGCGGCCTCCATCAATGCCCCCGCCAGTATGAAGGCTGGCAATGCCATCAACGGAAATGAGCCTACCGAGGTAAAGGCGATCTGGACGAAGGCCATGGGGTTTTCCCCCAGCCACAGGTACGTCGCCAGGGCGGCGACACCCAGCGACACCGTAATCGGAGCCCCCAGCAGAAGCAGCAGAAAGAACACGCCAAACAGCACGTAGATCAGGCTGGTTTCCATCGCTACTTCTCCTCGGCCGAGGGTGACAGTGCGGCCATCCGTGCTTCCTCGATGGCTTCGGCCTCCGGGTCTTCCGGCTCCCGATGCTGAACAAAGCGCACATAGTTGTTCTGCACGATACGTAGCGTCATGAGCACGAATGCCAGCGGCAGGATCAGGTAGAACACCTTCATCGGCACCCCAAGGGTCTGGGATTTCCAGAAGTCGTTCATCCGATGGAACACGAAGTCGTAACTCAGCCAGATGAACACCAGATTGAAGCCGACCCAGATCAGGTCGGTCAGCACACCACAGGCAAGCCCCACCCACCTGGGCAGGAAGCGAAACTGAAACGTCACCCGGTTATGGGCAGACTTCTTGGCGGCGTACACCGCGCCCAGATAGGCAAACCAGACAAAGGCGTAGGTCGCCAGCTCATCGGCCCAGGGCAGCGAGTAGCTGAACAGATTGCGCAGCAGAATCTGCGCGAAAAGGAGAACAACAAAGGTCACCAGCAGCAACTGACACAGCCAGTTCTCGAGATTGTCCACCACCTTCCAGACACATTTCATCACGACGACCTCCGAGCAGTCGCCGCCGACCCTGCCAGTGGAGTCGGCGGCCATGGTGCCCGACACCGGGCACCAGGAGGGTTCAAGGACATTCAGGCGAGGGACGCTATTCAGGGAGCGGGTTCACGTCCTAGAGCGGCCAGAGCGGCATCCAGTTTTTGCTTGCCGCCAATGCTGTCGTAGAAGTCAGGCCAGATGGCAGTGGCCTGTTCGATCCAGGCCTGTTCGCCATCGGCAGGCTCGGTGATTTCCATGCCGTGCTCTTCTACCAGGCGCGTCTTGATGGCGTCTTCCTGGGCAAGCAGGTAGTCATAGCTGTGGTCGGTGGCCTCCTGAGCCGCTGCCAACACCCACTGCTGCTGTTCTTCGGGCAGGCTCTGGAACTTGCCTTCGCTGATGATCAGCGGCTCCATGGAGAACACATAGCAGCTGTCGGTCACATGATCCTGGACCTCGTAGAACTTCATCGCATCAATGGTGATGTAGGGATTGTCCTGACCGTCGACCACGCCCTGCTGCAGCGCCGTGAAGGTCTCCGACCAGGCCAGAGGATTGGGGTTGATGCCCCAGGACTGATAGGCCGCGATCATGATCTCGTTCTTGGGCACGCGAATGACCAGCCCATCCAGATCGTCCGGGGTTGCTACCGGATGAGACGAATTGGTCAGCCGTCGGCATCCCGAATAGGCCCAACCGAGGATGCGCACGCCAGCATCGCGAATGGTGTTCTCCACCATTTCCTGGCCGATCGCGCCTTGGGTCAGGGTGCGGGCATCTTCGGGGCTCTGAATGACATAGGGGAGTGTCATTACCCCCACCGTTGGCGAAAAGGGGGTGATATTGTTGATCGCCAGCACCGACAGGTCGAGCAGCCCCATGCTGGCGTTGTTGACCGTATCTTGCTCGCTGCCAAGCTGACCGTTGGGGAACAGGTCGACGTTGATCTCACCCCCTGACTTTTCCTCGATCAGGGTGGCAAAGGTCGATCCAAGCTCATATTGGGTGCCACCGGCGGCATCACCCAGCGCCATCTTCCAGGTCGCCGCCTGGACAGTGGTCCCAGCGCTCAGCAGCGCCAGTGACAAGCCGGTAACCAGCCCGCGCGGCAGAACGCGTGAGGACTTGGGGTGCGTATAGGGTGCCTGGTTATGCATGAGGAACTCCCATCATTGTTGTACCGCATCGAGCGGAATATTGTGTCGGGTGTTTCATTTCAGGGGCGGTCGGCGGCATGTTGGCTTCGCCGCCTCACCATGATGCTTACTCTCTATCGACAAACGCGCACCCCATAGGACCAACGCGCCGCCATCGTTTGGGCCAGCCCCCCGGCTCCTCTCGACAGCGTGCGTTGTCTGTAGGATCGTAAGCAGCGGTAGCGAATCTCTTCGTCGCCCCACAATGCCAATAATGACTATCAGGAATGCACCAGCGGAATGAGCGCCCCCCTGTTTCGACTCAACGCCGACCGTAAGGAAAGCCTGCAGTGCCAGCTGCGCGAGCAGATCGCCCGCGCGATCATCGAGGGCCATCTGCCGACTGGAGAAGCGCTTCCCTCCAGCCGGCGCCTGGCCAAGGAGCTGGGCGTCGCGCGCAATACCGTCATGCTGGCCTATGACCAGCTGCTGGATGATGGCTATCTGGTGGCCCGAGAACGCAGCGGCTACTTCGTCAATCCTGACATTCTGGCCGGGCGCGTTGCCGCCACCGGGGCCGACAATCACGCTGCTGCACGCACTGCGGCCGCACCCGAGCTGCCCTGGGAATCACTGCTGACGCGCCGGCTCGCCCAGCAGCCCTGCATCACCAAGCCGACCGACTGGCTCGACTACGACTACCCATTCCTCTACGGTCAGATCGATCCCAACCTCTTCCCTACCCAGCATTGGCGCGAGTGCAGTCGTGACTCGGTGAGCGTGCCGGCGATTCGCCGCTGGTCTGCCGACCACCTGAGTGAAGACGACCCCTTGCTGGTCGAACAGATTCACCAACGCCTGCTGCCACGCCGCGGCGTCTGGGCACGACCCGAGGAAATCCTGGTGACGGTGGGCGCGCAGCAGGCGCTGTGGATCAGCGCGATGCTGACCCTGGGGCCACAGCGCCGCTTTGCCATGGAAAACCCCGGTTACGTCGACATGGTCAACATCGCGCGCACCTTTACCGACGATATTCTGGCGGTGGACGTGGACGACCAGGGGCTGGTGATCGATGACCGACTTGCCGGCTGCCATCTGGCCTATGTGACGCCTAGCCACCAATCCCCTACCGGCGTCACCCTGCCGCTGGAGCGTCGCCGACAGCTGTTGGAACGCGCCGACCGCGACAATTTCCTGGTGATAGAAGACGACTACGAGAGCGAGACCAATTTCATCGACAACCCGACCCCCGCCCTCAAGAGTCTGGATACCAGCGGTCGGGTCATCTATGTGGGGAGTCTGTCCAAGACGCTGGCGCCAGGCTTGAGGCTTGGCTACATGGTGGCGCCCCCTGCCTTCATCGCTGAAGCGCGCGCCCTGCGTCGCCTCATGCTTCGACATCCAGCGACCAACAATCAGCGCAGTGTGGCGCTGTTTCTCGACCGGGGCTATCACGACGCTCTGCTGCGCCAGATACGCCAGACCTATCAACGTCGCTGGCACTTGATGCGGGATGCCCTGGAAGCGCACCTTCCTCAGTTCCAGATCCGCTCCACCTTTGGCGGCTCGTGTTTCTGGCTGGAAGCGCCCGAGAACACCGACGTCGGGCTGCTCAAGCGTCTGGCCCAGGAGCAAGGCGTGCTGTTTGAAGCGGGAGACGTGCATTTCCTTACCCAGCCGACGCGTCCCACGCTGCGCCTGGGGTTTTCTGCCATCGACGAGTCGCGCATCGAAGCCGGCATCGAGCGTCTGGCCTCACTGCTTCCCTCACTGCGGCAAGAGGCAAGCACACCGGTGCATCGCGGCTGAACGCACATCCGCTTCAGCGTCGGCCCCACACCATCGCCCCTTAGGGCAGCGCTGAATACACCAGCCGAGCAGTATGAGGCGCTAGGCGCCCGCAACGCAGCGAATCGGCGGCGCAGCCATTGATGCAGGTGTCCCCTGGCGGGCTGGCCGCGGGGCGATCTAAGGATGGTCGATCAAATGCTCAAGCGGCTCTTCGAGCTGTTCAATCTCCTTGATCAGACCGTCAAATGCCTCGCTCTGGCGGCCGATACAGACCAACACCGCTCCCGTCACAGGACGGCCATGGGGATGCCAACGACCTCGCGATCCGCTGTATTGGAGGCTGTACCAGCCCCCTTCGCCCCCGGCCTGCCTGAGAAAGCCCTTGGCCCGATACAGGCAATCGCGGTAGCGCTCCAGCACCGTCACCAGTCGATCGGCCGCCACCGCTCCGGTGAAGTGCAGGGTACGCTGCCTCAGCCCGGAGTGATCTGTGTGGCCCCCTGACGCGTCGGCGCCCGCCGGATGCTCAGAAGACCCCGCGATCGTGCGGTCAAGCTGGCTGTCAGCGCCGCCACATGACTGAGCGGCGACATCACCATCGTCCCAGGCCCCGGTTTCCGATACCAGGGTGGCTCCTGGCGCCAGCTTTCCCAACCAGGCCAGCAGGCGTTCTCTATCCTCTTCGTCCCGAGGTAGTCGATTCACCAACAAGCGCCGCGCCGACGACAGCTGAGCGTGCCAGAGGTCACTGACCTGAACGTCTTGAGCCAGGCGCCGGGCCTGGCTGGCATCGACCAGCACCACGGTATCGGAAAGGCTCAAGCCCGGCGCCAGTCGAGCGATGTCGCCGATGCGCCAGGGGTTGGCGACCCCGCTGGCCTCGATCAGTATCTCACTGGGCCTGGCCTTCAGCCGCAGCGCCTGGGACAGCTGCTCTGCCAGGGTCCCGCCCAGGGTGCAGCAGACGCAGCCATTGGCCAGCGACAGCACGCGATCGTCCCGGTAGTCGATCGATGCCACATCCACATTGACCTTGCCGACGTCGTTGACCAGGATCAGCGCATCCACCACGTCACCCGCAGCCAGTCGTCGATTGATGTAGGTGGTCTTGCCTGCCCCCAGGAAACCGGCGATGACTGTGACCGGAACCGCCTCGAGCGCACTGCGCGGCGCTAAGCCCCGCGGACTGATGCTTGAGGGCTCAAGGCTGTCCCTGGCGGCTTCCATTGCCTCAGCCCGCACTATTCCCTCAGTCCGAACTATTCCCACAGCCCCTTCTATCCTCTCAGCCCCCATGGGACCACTTGCCAGATCGTCATGGACCATCTCATCTACCTTTGTTGATGCCCATTGCAGGCGGGCGTATCCATCGCGCTCTCTTGCCCTTTGCCGGGCACCCTGTCGCCAGCGACGGAGTCAGCAACCTTCATCCTGTGTGGCTTGCCTTGCGTTGGTGGATACGCCCGCCCAGCATGGTGGCATGTACCCTGATGTCTCGCAGGGCTTCGGCCGGTTGTTCAAGCGGGTCCTGATCCAGCACGGCCATGTCGGCAAACTTGCCCACTTCCAGGCTGCCCACGCGATCATCCATCCCCAGGGTGAAGGCGGCACCCAGGGTGATCATCTCAAGGGCGGCCTCAACGCTGACGGCCTCCTGTTCACCAAGCTGACGGCCGCTGGCGGTGGTGCGGTTCACCGCGCACCAGGCAGTAAACAGTGGCCCCAAAGGGGTCACCGGCGCATCGCTATGGATCGCGGTCATGATGCCCAGGCGTCGCGCAGACGCCAGTGGCTCCAGTCGCTGGCAGCGAGACGGACCCAGGGTGCGCTGCAGATGGATGTCGCCCCAGTAGTAGATGTGGTTGGCAAACATGTTGAGACACAGCTCAAGCCTGGCAGCACGTCGCAGCTGAGCATGGTCGATGACCTGGCAGTGCTGCAGGGTATGGCGATGATCGGGGCGCGGCCACAGCGTCAACGCCTGGGTCAGAGCCTCCAGCATCAGTTCGACGGCCTCATCTCCATTGGTGTGGATATGCAGCTGCAATCCCGCCTGATGGTACGCCTGTACGAGCTCCGTCAAGGCGGCGGGGTCGGCATTCCACATGCCATTGGCGTGGCCGTCATGGTAGTGGGGCCATTTCAGGCGGGCGGTGTAGCCCTGAATCGAGCCGTCTGTCATCAGCTTGGCCGGGCCGAACACCAGTCGGTCATGACTGTAGGTCTTGGCACGCTGTAGACGCGCGATCCCCTCCTCCGCCGACCAACCCAATACCCCCATGGCAGGCACCAGCCGTACCGGAAAATCGGCGGCCTGGGTCGCCTCCCGCATGGCCTCGATGGCCTCGTCGGTCATCGGGTTGTAAAGATCGGTGATGGTGGTCACGCCACAGGCACTGGCGATCGTCCCGTATCGCTTGAGCGCCTGGGGCGAGGCCACCGCATTGAACAGGTTATTGCCGATGGCATCGAACACCACGAACATGGCCGCCATTTCCTGCAGCTCACCGTTTGGCCGTCCCTGGTCATCCAGTCGTACCCCTTCCACCCTCGGGCCTTGCTCGATCCCGCTCAGCTCCAGCATCACACTATTGACCGTCATGCTGTGAAAGCTGGCGTGGAGGATCACCAGCGGCCGGTCTGCAACGGCCTCATCCAGCTCTCGACGACTCAGTCGCTGCCCTGGAAAGTAGACCGGGTCGAACCCCCATGCGATCAGCGGCTCCCCCTCGTCCAAGGTGGCCGCATGCTGGCGCAGGCGCTGCTGCACCTGGGCGATGGTCTCAAGGCCGCTCCATTGCTGGCCAAGATGATCCTGGCGCGGGAAGAATCCAAGATACAGGTAGTCCCACATCGCACCTTCCAGGGCATGGCTGTGGCCTTCCACGAAGCCCGGCAGGATCACCTTGTCGGCAAACTGATCATCGGTGCGGGCATGGCTCGGCATATCCTCGGCGCCGCCCACCGCCAGGATTCGGTCATCGTGCACGGCGACGTGGGTGGCTCGCGGCTGGGATGGATTCATGGTCAGCACGCGGCGAGCAGGATAGACAACGATACTCATGAGCGAGACGCTCCCTTGGTCACGGTCGATGAAAGGCTGGCGGGTGAGCTGGTGTATGAAGGTTGGTCGACGCTGGCGGCCCAACCTGACGATGGCGAACTATCTCGCCCGTGGCGGCCCCACATCAGCATCAGCGGGATACAGGCGACCAGGGCCAGCGCCGTGCCACCAAAGGCCAGCAGATAAGTGCCTGCCCCCAGAGACGGCGCGATCGGCGCGAAGATCATCAGCAGGTGCAGCGTCGCCAGCACGATGGCCAGGTTGAAGAAGGCCAGCTCCTTGGGCACGGAGGTGGAAAAGTCGGCGTCCATCATTCGCAGCAGAAGCAGGCCGGTACCGGTGGAACCGCAGCAGCAGCCAAAGGACGTCACGGTTCGCTCCGGCCCTAGCTCGCCGCTCAGCCGCCCCATGACCAGACACCCCAGCAGCGTCGACAAAGTGACGGCCACCGTGACCAGCAGGATGGGCACCAGCAGCGCGTAAAGCACGGCAAACTGGATGCTCATCAGGGTGCCCACGACCATGAAATCCACCGAGCTGCCAGTAATTCTTTTAAGCGTCTCATCATCGACCCGATGAGCGAGGCCAAGACGGTCAATGAGCATACGCATCAGCACGCAGACGCCCAGGCCGTGCAGGAAGAACAGGTTGTGACTGAACAGCACCCCCACGTTGATGCCGAAGGGTGTGGCGTCACCGATCACCCCCTGGATAAAGGTCAGCCAGAGGTGCGTGACGACATAGGCAATCGCCAGCAGACCAAGGTGATAGGCCAGGGAGTCCAGATTGCCAGGGTGGGAGATCATGCGCCCCATCGATGGCAAGGAGGTCGCGTCGGCCGCCTCGCCGGCACGGGTGAAGAAGCCGCGACGGAAGTTGTCGTCCAGGCGTGAGGCGCGGTTGGCGTTCAGTCCCTTGGACAGATAGCGTCGCGCCAACGGCACGCCCAGTGCGAAGGCCATCAGGAATCCAAGCGAGGCATAGATAAGTCCCACTTGGGCGGCATTGGCGATGCCGTACTCGCTCTCCCAGATAGTGCCGTAGGTCAGCGCCTGTCCGGGCCCCTGAGTGAAGCCATGGGTGACGATGGCACCGAGAAAGGCGCTGATCTCACTGCCGGTCACCGCGTCGTAGCCGCTGACCACGAGGAAACCGATCACGCCCTGAAGGCCCAGGCTGATGCTCCAGGCAAGGGTCATCCACATGCCGCCGCGAAAGATGCTGCCACCGCCGGCCTCGCTCTGGCGCCCGCTTCCGGTCAGGCACAAGGACATGAAGCTCAGGGTAAAAAAGTGAAAGGTCAGCGCGGTGAAATCGCCTGGCTCATAGCCAGGCAGCAGGCCCAGCGACAGCGCCAAGAAACCCAGCAGACCACCGACAATGCTGGCGGGAACCAGCGAGGCTCGCAGCCAGCCAAGGCGGCTGCGCAGCTGACTGCCAAGCCATAGCATCAAGGCCAGCAGCGCAAAGGCAATTACCCCGTGAAAGGAATCTTGCATGATGGAGTCACCCGACGGTTGTTATTGGAAGTGAAGCGGATGTTCTCAGCCTAGGACCACCGTCGTTGCTCGTATAATATCAATTAGGTTTCATGCGATACCGATGAGGCATCAATGCGCATAGAACTTCGCCATCTCTCCGCTTTTGTCGCCGTGGCTGACTGCCTGCACTTTCGTCATGCCGCTGAGCGGCTCAACGTTGCACAGCCTGCTCTCAGCCGCACCATTGCTCAGCTGGAAGAGGCCATCGGCGAGACCCTGCTGCTACGCAACAACCGCCAGGTCAGGTTGACCGAGCCCGGACGCGTCATGCTGGAGGAGAGTCGCCAAATCCTGCGCCATCTGGACGAGGCGGTGCTCAAGACACAGCGAGCGGGACGGGGGGAGCTGGGACGCCTTGCCATTGGCTACACCGACTTTGCCATCACCGGGGAACTGCCGGCATTGCTGGATGACTTTCGCCGACTGCACCCGGATATCCACTTTGACCTGCACTTTGGTTCAACGGCATCACAGCTACAGGATCTGACGGATTGCCATCTGGATTTCGGCTTCGTCACCGGGCCTGTACTGACCCCAGGCCTGTGCTCACGTCCTATCCAGCGCGACCGCTTCATTGCTGCGGTCAGCGAGCATCATCCTCTGGCACAGCGCCGGAGTATCCGCCTGGAGGAGCTCGCCCACGAGCCGTTCATTCTCGGCGCACACAGCATGTGGCACCACTTCCGTCAAAAGCTCGAGTTGATCTGCCGCGAGGCGGGATTTGAGCCCAAGGTGGCGCAGGAAACCTTCAACAGTGAGACGATCTTCGCCTTTGTGGCCTGCGACTTTGGCGTCACCGTGCATCTGGAGTGCGCCAGCAACTACCTGCGCAAGGGGGTAACCATGGTGCCCCTGGAAGGCGTGCAACACAGTCTGGTCACGGAGGTGGCCTGGCGCGAAGGGGAGCTGACGCCGGTACAAACGGCCTTTCTGCAGCGGCTCGACAAGCAGCTGCCGCCAGAGCATTGAGGGTTCGACGCCTTACGCGTCCGACCACTCTAGAGCGAACGGGATGGCGAGTCCGCCGCCCCACATCACAACGACGTCCAGGCCGTCCCGATGGGCACGGCCTGGCTCCCTTGACCCAGCGAGGCAACAGCGCACGTTACAAGAGCGTGGTACCGGCGTCGCCGAATGTCGTCATAGCAATTCATCCTTGACGTAGTAGTAGCGGTAGAGAAAACGCTGGCCAGCGCGACGGAAAGGGGCAAACGCCTGCGACTCGATGCGCTCTCTCAGATTGGGAAACGGAAGCTTGGACGTAAAGATCGGCAACTCCAGGGTAGCGCCCTCACCTGCGATCCACTGTGCCAGCCGCTTGCCGGCCTGGGCCGAGTACATCACCCCATTTCCACCGTAACCGAGAGCGTAGTACACGCTTTCCCGGGGATCAGGCTGGTGAATCCGCGGCATCATGTCGTGGCTGACATCGACCCAGCCCCACCAGGAGTAGTCGATCTCGATACCGGCCAGCGCCGGAAACTTGCGCTCAAGATCGGCCTTGAGCATGGCGGCGTAGCGTTCTTTCGGCGCATCACGACCTGAAATCGCGCTGCGACTGCCAATCTGCACCCTATTGTCGGGCAACAGTCGGTAGTAATGGCGCAGGATACGCGTGTCGGTGAGCACCTGGCGCGTGCGAAACCCGGTCGCCTCGATCTCGTCGGACGTCAATGGGCGAGTGACCATGGAATTCGACAGGATCGGCAGCAGCCGATTATGCAGCGAACGGTGGAGCTGACCGGTGATATAGCCCCCGGTGGCAATCCCGACCGCCCGCGCCTTGACCAGACCGCCCGGTGTGCGCAGGTAGTGCGTGTCGCCGCGGGTCTCCCAGCCCAGAACCGGACTTGCCGGGTGTACCTTGACGCCCAGAGCACGTGCCTTGCGGTGGTAACCAAAGGCCAGCTTTGCCGCATGAATACCGATGCCCTCAGGCTCATGCATGGCGCCTGCCGCCTCACTGTCCCCCACCCACTCACGCTTGACGGTGCCGCCATCGATGATCCGCGCATCGTAGTCGAAGGTGTCCCGCAGCAGTCGCGCCTCTTTCTCCAGGCCCGGCATCATCCGATCCTTGTGGGCGATATACAGATGCCCGCCGGGCTGTGGATCGCAGTCAATGTCGGCGATCAGGGACTTGAACGTCTGCATGCCCTCGACGCATTCCCGATGCAGCTTGAGCGCCGTATCGAGACCGTAACGTGCAATCCACTGGGAGCGCTTGAGGCGCCCTGAGGCGCACTGAGCCTGGCCACCGTTGCGCGTGCTGCAGCCCCAGCTCACCCGATTGGCTTCCAGTACCGTGGCCTTGATGCCATAGCGCTCCGCCAGGAAGATCGCCGCGGTCAGCCCCGTGAAACCCGAGCCAACGATGACCACGTCGGCATCGGTATCGCACTCAATGGGGCCGTCGTCGGCAGGTGGCTCGCCGGCGGTGGCGACCCAGTAAGTGGGCGCATAGTCACAGCCGGTACCCACCTGCTTCGCCGTCAGCGGGTCATAGGCAGGATCATAAGGGGCGCGCGCAGACGTCGCCGCACCTTTGCCTTGCAGCGGCCCCTGGCCGGTGGCATCCAACGCTCGCTGCTCCGCGGTCTTTAGCTCCAGCATGTCGCTCCTCCCGGATCGCGAATGGGGTACCCTCAGCCCTGACGAGTCGGCGTGGCCGGCCGCTGCTTGCGGAAGGCATTCTTCACCGCAATCTTGCCGTCGCGGAAGGTAAAGGCATCGATCATGCGAGCCTCGGAGCGCATACCATCGGCCGTGGTCCCACAGTAGGTGCTCTCGCTGTAGCCGCGATCTCCAATCACCTGATGCACCCCGTCAAGCCACTGGGCATCCGGGGCATTTTCCCAGGCCGCCCTGAGTCCAGCGCGAACCTGCTCCTGACCATGAAAGGTCTTGCCCAGCAGTTCTGGGCCAGCCACGGCATGGAATTCGCAATCGTCGGTCATCATCGACATCACCGCGTCGATATCGTGACGGTTGAGCGCATCGGCGAAATCGGCGAGAAACTGGGCGTCGGGTTGGCTCATGGAGGTTCTCCTTGTTGTTCACAGCGCGACTGAGCGCCTAGAGCAGTATCGTTATTGTGTTGGCGAGGCCCTCTTGGCCTCGTCTACCCCCGAGCCTAAAGGCCCCGAGCGCTCGTCCCTTAGCACCAGTTGCTCGCTGTCGATTGGGCCAGCCCTGCGGGTGACGCCGAATCCTGCACATGGTGTGCGTCGTGCCCAAGCCGATAGGGTGCCGGGTCCACGCAGGGTCGCTCACCCAACAGCAACTCCACGCCGAGTCGAGCCGCCGCGGGCGCCAGCACCAGACCATTGCGGAAATGGCCGGCATTGACGTGGAGTCCAGCCCAGCCAGGCACCTCCCCGATAAAAGGAATGCCGCCAGGGGAGCCAGGTCGCAGGCCGGCCCAGTGATGCTCGATACTGGCCCTGGAAAGCGCTGGCAACAGCCGCACCGCACTGCGATACAGCGATACTCGTGCCGCGCTGGTGGTGGTCTTGTCGAAGCCTTGGTGCTCCAGGGTGGACCCCACCAGAATGCGTCCATCCTGACGTGGGATCAGGTAACGCCCATCCGCCAGCACCACCCGTGAGAGCGGTCGAGTACCATAAGGGGGCTTGAGCACCATCATCTGTCCCTTGACCGGGTTGACTGCCAGGCCAACCCCGGCTCGCCGCAGCAGTTCGCCGCTCCATGCTCCACCACAGACCAGTATGCGCCCCCCATCGATGCGACCCTGCACGGTCTCTACCCCGACCACGTCATCGCCTCGACGCCTGAATCCAATGACCTCACAATCCTCCCGGACTTCGACCCGACGATCCCGTTCCAGCCGCGCGCGCAGGGCACGCCCCAGGCGCGGGTTGCGCAAGCTGCCGAGTGTGGGCATCCACAACCCGCCCTGCTGCCGACGCAGCCAATCGGTCTCGGCGAGCCCTGGCTCGAGGCCGCAAATGGCATCGGCGTCGATGTCCTCCAATGGCTTGCCGAAGCGCTGCGCCCACTGTCGCGCGTCCTCGGCATCGTCCACCGCGAGATACAACAGGCCATGCCGGGTGAACTGCGGGTCGACCCCGGTCTCGTCATATAGCTGGCGGCACAGCGCCGGGTAGACGCCTTCAGACAACGCTGACAGCGCAGAGACAGGCGCGCTGTAGCGCCATGGATACAGCGGCGAAACGATGCCACCACCGGCCCAGGAAGCCTCTCCGGCACAACGACCCCGCTCTACCAGCGTCACCGTCAGGCAGGCTTGTGCCAGACGCCAGGCACTCATCATGCCGATGACGCCTCCACCCACCACGATCACATCCCGCATGTGCTTCTCCCCCTCGTTCACGGCGCCCCACTCATCCTTGGGTAGCCAGAATCCATTGAAATCTCATTTTTCGATACAATTTGCGTTATTTTTTAAAACACGTCTATAGTGTCATCACTTTCACAGCAGCGCACCAGGACACACGACCATGGCCGATGCCCATTCCCTGCTCGATGACAGCCTCCCCGCCCAGCAATGGCACAGCGCCCGGGAGATCTTCGGTATCGATTCGGACCTCAAGGTGCCGGTGTTCACGCAGCGAGACGATCATGTGCCCGCCATGGATGAGGCCTACCGCTTCAACCCGGACGTGACCCTGGCGATCCTGGCGGGCTTTACCCGCAACCGTCGGGTGATGGTTCAAGGGCTTCATGGCACCGGCAAGTCGACGCATATCGAGCAGGTCGCGGCGCGCCTCAACTGGCCCTGCGTGCGCGTCAACCTGGACGGTCACATCAGTCGCCTCGACCTGGTGGGCAAGGACGCCATCGTGATCCGAGACGGCGTGCAGGTCACAGAATTCCAGGAGGGCATCGTGCCCTGGTCACTTCAACGGCCGGTCGCCCTGATCTTCGATGAGTACGACGCGGGCAGACCCGACGTCATGTTCGTCATCCAGCGCATCCTCGAGCGCGATGGCCAGTTCACCCTGGTCGATCAGAACCGGGTCATCCGTCCACACCCGATGTTTCGCCTGTTCGCCACCGCCAATACCGTGGGCCTGGGCAACCAGGACGGCCTTTATCAAGGTACCCAGCTGCTCAACCACGCCCAGGTAGATCGCTGGAACATTGTCGCCAAGCTCGACTATCTGCCGCGGGACGAGGAAGTGAACATCGTGCTCGCCAGGGTGCCGAGCAAGGACAACGAGCGTGGCCGGCGCCATGTCGACGCCATGGTGGCGGTGGCCGAACTCACCCGAAAGGGCTTCGCCAACGGCGACCTGTCGACGTTGATGTCGCCACGCACGGTGATTACCTGGGCCGAGAACTGCGAGATATTCCGCGATCCTGCGCTGGCATTTCGCCTGTCGTTTCTCAACAAGTGCGACGAGCACGAACGCGCCCTGGTCGCGGAGTTCTACCAACGCTGCTTCGATGAGGAACTGAGTGAGTCCATCGCCAGTGGCGACGGTGGCAGTGAAGCATCATGACGACCCCAGGCGATGCGACCCACGCCAGCGCCTTGGCCAGAACACGGCGCCAGCAATATCTCGAAGACATCGAGGCGGCGGTACTGCGAGCCCACACCGGCGACAGCCGCTGGTTCTACGCCAGCCGTCGTCTCTACCACGGGCAACGACGAGTCCCCCTGCGGGCCCCTCACCTCAAGCTTGCCGATGACTGCCTGTCGATTACGGGCTATCGCGCGGTCAGCGATGCCCTGGCCCTGCGCGAGCGCTTCAGCGACGACGCGCTTCACCAGCACCTACGGCCAGCAGAGCCCGAACCACGGCTGATCTACGACTGGCTGGAGCAGTGCCGCGTGGAAGCCTTGCTGGGCCCCGGGGCACCGGGCATGGCGAGCAACCTCGAACAGCGCTTTCGACAGTGGTCGCTGGACTACCATCACGCACAATTCACCGAAACCGCCCTCGGACTCTTGCTGTTCTGCGTGATCCAAATCAGTCGCTCGCGGCTGATGGCGGCACCGATGCTGGAAGCGTTCGAGGACATGCTGGAGGCCACCCGGGCCAATATCGTACCGGCCCTCGGCCACGCCCTGGCGGGACTGCGACGCGAGCGTCACGATCAAGCGGCCTTCCAGCGTCACGCCCACGCCATCGCCGATTGGATAGCTGCCCAGCTGGAAGGCTTTGAGCCTCAGCAGGATCGCGAGCAGGAGGACAAGGATCCTCGCCGTGCCCTGGCCCTGCTGCTGGACAGTGAAGATGACCTGGAGGAGGAGATCCCGGTCGCGCTCAGCGGGCAAAGCCGTCTACTGGAGGATGACGCCAACCGCTACCGCGCCTTCACCACGGCTTATGACAGCGAAAGGCGTGCCGACAGCCTGGTCCGGCACGCGCTGCTGGTGGAGTACCGCGACCGTCTGGATCAGCGGCTCGCCGCCCAGAAGGTCAACGTGCGCCGACTGGCACGAGCCTTTCGGCGTCATCTGTCGGTGGTGGAGAGAGATGGCTGGAACGACGGCGAAGAAAGCGGCGTGATCGACGGGCGCCGACTATCGCAGATCGTGACATCGCCCCAGGAGCGCCGCGTCTTTCTCCGCGAACGCCATCGACCCGTCAGCGATGCTCAAGTCAGCCTGCTGATCGACTGCTCCGGTTCCATGAAGGTCCACGGTGAAGCCATCGCCACCCTGGTGGAGCTATTGGCCCGGGCGCTGGACATGGCGGGGGTAAGCAGCGAGGTGCTGGGCTTCACCACCGGCGCCTGGAATGGGGGCCGTGCCCAACGGGACTGGCTCAGGTCAGGCAGACCCGCGGCCCCGGGACGCCTCAACGAGGCACGCCATCTGATCATCAAGGACGCCAGCCAGCCCTGGCGCCGCGCCCGGCTGGGACTGGCGGCCCTGCTCAAGGCCGATATCTACAAGGAAGGGATCGACGGCGAAGCCGTGCAATGGGCCTGTCAGCGGCTGATGAGCGCCGACGTCAACCGCCGCCTGCTGGTCGTGATCTCCGACGGCAGCCCCTCGGATAGCGCCACCAACCTGGCCAACGATCGTCACTACCTCGACCACCACCTGCGCTCGGTGGTGGCGACGTACAGCGGCGGCAACGGTCGTCGTTCCGGCCCCATCGATATCGTTGGCCTCGGCGTCGGTCTCGACCTGAGCCCCTACTATCCGAGACACCGAGTCATCGACATCGGTCAGACCCTGGACAATACCCTGCTGGATGACGTGGTGGAGCTGATGCTGTCGAAGCGGCGGTATTAGTCTTGGGGGACAGGCACCAGCGGCTAGTCGGCATCCTCTCTTCTCGGCCCTCTGTTCTCGGCCATCTCTACTCGGCCCTCTCCTCTCAGCTCGCTCGTCGCAACCCAGTAAAACGCGCCGGCGACAGCCGTTGTGCGTAGTCAGGCAGCGGGCTGCCATCGATCATAGCGCGGATCAACTCACCGGTCTGGGCGGACAGGGTCAACCCCAGGTGAGCGTGCCCGTAGGCCAGATACAGCCCTTCCCTGCCGGCCACGGGACCGACCACCGGCAAACCATCCGGGGTGGAATGACGAACGCCCATCCAGCGCTCGCTCAGCGTCAGAGAGCGACCGAACATCGCGTCTCCCCATCCCTTCAGGCGGTCCCAGCGGCGCTGGTCGGCACGCCGTTCCGGCGCGGTAAACTCGGTGGTGCCCGCCAGGCGCATACCGCCCTCCATCGGTGTGGCGTAAAAATGGTGGGCCAGCCAGCCCGCAGGTCGTGTCAGCGATACCGACGTGTCGAGCCGCACGTGGTAACCACGCTCGCTGACCACCGGCAGCGACATCCCCAGCCACTTCATCAACGCCTGGTTAGCCATGCCCGCGCACATGACCACCTGATCGGCATGGTGCTCCCCCAGCGTACTGACCAGACGCCACCCGCCATCGACACAAGGCGCCAGTCCCTCGATGCGCGCACGGTGCAATACCGCACCGGCGCGCTCCAGTCGGCGCCACAGCGTGCGACTGACGGCCAAGGGGTCCTTCAGGTGACGTGTGGAGGGGAAGAACAAGGCACCTTCCAGGCGCTCAGGGCTGAGCTCAGGCTCCAGGTCGCGAACGTCAGCGGCCGTCAGCGCGCGACAGTCGACGCCATCGGCCCGCTTGGCCTCAGCTGAGGCCTCGAGCGACCGAGACAGCGCATCCCCACGATACGCCAGCTGCAGGCAGCCGGTATCCGCGTACAGGCCCGGTGCGTCAAGCGATTCGAGCAAGCGGTGTTGCGCCTCGACGGCGTCCTGTATCAGCGCCACCAGATCCGCCTTGTGGCGGGCAAAGCGGGAGGGTGTGGCGGCCTGGATAAAACGCGGCCCAAAACTGGCCAACCGCGACAGATAGCGGGGATCAATCGATAACGATGCGTCACGCCGGACCAGCTCCCTGGGCAGGGCCTTCAAGGTCTCGATATTGGCCATGGGCGAGGTCGCGTAGTTGGCAATCAGTCCTGCATTGCCAAGGGAGGTGCCCTCCCCCGGTGCTCCCGGATCGAAGAGCTGCACCTGGTAGCCGGCGTCAACGAGCGATCTCGTCACGGCCAGACCGACAATGCCTGCCCCCACAACGGCGATGGTGTTCATGCAATGTCTCCTTGGGGACACTGACGTCCGGCCCGTGGTTCAGGCCGGACGCGCGTAGCGTGGATAGCGGGGATTCAGTTATCGCGGTAGAAGCGCCAGGAGGCGATCCCCACCCCTACCGCGGTAAGGATGCTGACGGCACTGACGGCATACAGGGCAAGAGCGTACAGGGTCATGGGAGTCTCCTTTATTGAGTCTTGGCGACGACGGGAGCATCGGGAGCCGAACGGAACAGCTGGTAGACCAGTACAAACACCGAGACATTGGCGATGACACCGGCGATCAGAGCGGTCAAGCCAGTAGCCGCCTGCAGGTCAAAGGGCCCCCACTTCCACAGGATCGTGACCGTCGCGCCCGCCAGCATCGCCGCCACACCTGAGCGGGTGCAGCGCAAGTTGAACAGCACGGCGAACACGAACGGCAGCAGAATGGTCGGCGCCCACAGCGCATAGCTGAGCAGCAGCGCATCGATGATCGAGGTCGCGTACAGAGCGAACACTACCGCACCCAGGCCGATCAACAGGTTGACCAGACGCTCGATCCACAGCCGCTTCTGCTCACTGACCGTGGGCTCGATGAAGGGCTTGTAGATATCACTGACGAAGATCACTGCGGCGGAGTTCAGGTAGGAGTCGGCGGTCGACATCACCACCGCCAATAGCGATGCCAGTACCAGCCCCGTAATGCCCACCGGCAGGGCGTCACGAATCAGCGTCGGCATGGCCTGATCAGGTGAGATCGTTGGATAGAGCACCAACGCCACCAGCCCGATGGTGGCACTGACCAGATAGAACAGGAAACCGAAGCCACCGGCCACCGAATAGCCGATCCGTGCATGGCGGGAGTCCGGCGCCGACAGGGCTCGCTGGGTGTAGGGGGGAACCAGCGTTTCGCCCAGCAGGAAGGCAATGAAGATCGACAGGAACATGCCCAGCGAATAGTCACCCATCAGGCTGAAGTGGCCCTCCGGCAGGCGCTCGATCAATGCCTGAGGTCCCCCCAGGTCATGCAGCCCAATCAGCATGGTGACCGGCAGGAAGATCGCCAACATCAGAAATTGCACTACATCGGTCTGGATGACCGCCCACATTCCACCGATGGTGGAATACACCAGCACCACGGCCATGCCGATCAAGATACCAGTGGCAACGTCGATGCCGAGTATGGCGTTGAACACGGTGCCCACGGCCAGGGCCTGAGCCCCTAGAATGCCGACGCAGAACACCAGCGAGAAGATCCCGGTAAACAGGCGAGCACTGGCGCCAAAGTGCTGGGCCATGATGTCGCCAACCGTATGGGCATTGACGTAGCGCTTGAGCCTGGGCGCGATAAACAGTCCGGCAAGCACCGTGGCAATGGGAAACGCAGAAGCGGCGAACATGAAGGCATAGCCTTCATCAAAGGACTTGCCGGCACGGCCCATTGAGGCACCGCCACCAAGAAAGGACGCCGCCAAGGTGGCGAACAATACCGGCCAGATGATCTTGTTGCCGGCAACCGCAAAGTCAGCGCTGTCAGAGACTTTCTTGGCACTGCGATAGCCGATGTAGATCAGTATCGCGAAGTACAGCAGCAGTCCGCAGAGGTCGATCGGATTCATGCAACTACCCTCGTTATGGTTGTAGGGGGGTGGTGTCAGCTTCGACGACCCTTGTCATAAAAACAACTTTGATCTACCTATGAACCTATAGATAAAACTTATACCATATCGCGTGCGCTTTAGCGGCCCTCGCCTCCCGCGGAAGAGCCCAAAGCATGTCGCCGCGAACGACGACCCAGACAGCACCGCAGACACCACCGCAGACAGCAGTACAAGCGAAGCCACATCGGCCCATGCCACATCGCGGCGAAGCCTGTCCTCCACCACCCTACCCAGGAGTCCCTGAATGAAGCTGCGCTACCCTCTTCGTCAGCTGCAGATATTTCGCGAGGTCGTGCACACCGGCAGTCTCAGCAAGGCCGCACGACGACTCGATCTCAGCCAGCCGGCGGTGAGCTCCGCCATCGCCAACCTGGAGCAGGAGGCCGGCTTTCTACTGTTCCGTCGCAATAACTACGGCACCGAGCTGACGCCGGAGGCTCGCTACCTGATGGAGGGCGTCGACAGGGTGCTGGCGTCGGTGTCACATCTGGACGAACTGGCCGAAGGTCTGCGCCAGGGCCGCGCCGGCAAGCTGATTGTCGGCTGCATGCCGGGGCTCTCACCGAGCGCCCTGCCCCAGATCATGGCGGACTATCTCAGTGACTTTCCCGATACGCGGCTGTCCCTGCAGACCTTCAGCTCAGGCAAGATTCGCGACTGGGTGGCCGAAGGCCAATTCGATGTGGGCGTCATTGAACGTCAGGATGATCTCAGTGACCTGGAGGTCAAGCATCTGACCCTGCGCATGCATCTGGCGGTACCGGCGAACAGCCCATTGGCTAGCGCCACCGTGGTCGGGGCCAAGGACCTTGACGGGATGCCGCTGATCACCCTGGACGAGCACCACCAGAGCACGCTCAAGCTGAAGCAGGCACTACGCCAGGCCGATGCCCGCTGGCATGTCGCCGCCGAGACACACCTGTTTCCGTCTGCCATCAGCCTGGTGCGCGCTGGCATCGGTCATGCGCTGGTGGACCCGGTTTCTGCCGCGGGCTTCCTGCTGCGCCAGGACTGTGACGTGGCCATCGTGCCCTTCGAGCCGGCCATCGACCTGGAGATCGCCATCATCACCCCGCGCTTTCATCCAAGCTCCCGTCAATGCCAGCGCTTCCTGCCCTATCTCGAGAAGGGGCTGGCCCACTGGCATAAGCGCGCCCTGACGCCCCTTCACGCCTGAGCAGGGACACCGTGGCGTGCCTGAACGGTGCACACCGGGCTAAGCATATTCACCTGCTGCCGCCACAGGCCCGAATGATCAGATCGAGCGCCGGGACAATATCGTAGACCGGGCAGCGCGCCTCCCGGCGCACCACGTCCGCAAAGGCGCTCAGGTCCGTGCACTCAAGCACGATGGCATCCAGCGTGGTCTTGCGCATCAGCCGTCGTGTGGCAGTCGCGACCTCTTCCGCCATCGCCGCCATGTCGAGATCATCACGCTGTCCCTCAAGGATCACCTGCCGAAACTCGCTCCCGTCCTGGAGACCTTCAAGCGCGGGAAGAGCCCCCTGCCAGCCCGCTCCCAGGAAATGTTGCGCCTTCAATGCCCCTGCGTCGGCCGTCAGCACCCCCACCCGCCCAAGGCCCCCGTGCACGACGGCAAGCCAGGGCAACAAGGTCAGGCTGGAGAGCACCACCGGCACCGACACTGCCTCGGCGACCTGATCCTGATACCTCGCCATGAAGCCGCAGCTGCCCGCAATGGCGCACACCCCCTCCGCTTCCAGCTGCCGTGCCTGCTCAAGCAACAGGTCGCGCAAGGCGTCGCCGGGCGCGTGCAGCAGCCTGGGAATATCAACGCCCTCGAGCACGCGGTAGCGCACCGGATGGCGGAAGCTATCGGGATGGCGCAGGTGTCCCAGGGGCTTGGTAAAGGACGAATCCAGGCACAGCACCCCCAGCGGCGCCTCTTCTATATTGGCTCTCACAGGCCAGCTCCAGATGCATTCGATAGATGTATGGATGCCGTCGGCTCAGGGCAAAGCTCTGGCATCGATTCAGTACTGCCATAGCGCCATGGCGCCATCGATCACCAGCCCAGTGCCGATGATCATCAAGGTCAGCATCGCGACCCGTCGCAGCAGTTCAGCACTGCAGGGTGGTGGATAGCGGCGCCCTGCCCAGGTGGCCAGTGCCGCCGCTGGCAGAGTCCACAGCGCCAGCAGCCACACCTGAGCGTCGAGCCCGCCGCCGGCACCGACATACAGGGTGCGCACCCCGGAGGTCATGGCGAAACACGCGATCAACAGCAGACGAATCGTCTCGCGGGGCAACGGCTGGCGGTAGCAGTGGTAGATGACCGGCGGCCCCGGCATGCCGAACATGCCCCCCAGCAGACCCGTCATCGCACCGCTGACCGCGAAGCCGGCAGGAGCCGAGACCTGTGCGCGCGGACGGGGCCTGAGGCCAACGCTGAGACCTCCGTAAAACACCAGTGCCCCCAGCATCAGCATCAGTAGAGCTTCAGCGCTGACGCTCAGCCAGTTCAGCGCCCACACGCCAAGTCCGATGGACGGTACGATGCCAAGACCCAGCGCCAGCACGTGGCGCCCATCCAGGTGATGCAGTTTGCCAGGTAGCGCCACGGCGCTGTTGACCAGGGTAATCAGGCTGACAACGGCCACCAGGGTGGCAACGCTGACAAGTTCCAGACCGCTGGCCACTCCGATGATGATCATGCCGATACCAAAGCCAGCCACGGTGTGCAGGTAGCCGGCCAGCAAGGTGATCGCTACCACCGCCGCAAGACTGGACAGCGCCATTCCCTCAGGAACCAGTGTCATCTACCCTCCTTGGCCGTCCCCATACCGTTTACGCTACCGACAGGCGCTGGGCCTGGACGGTGGTCACCGCAATGACGTTGACGATATCTTGCTCACTGCAGCCTCGCGACAGGTCGTTGGCAGGCCGCGACAGTCCCTGCAGCAGCGGCCCGATGGCCTCGGCCCCACCGATGCGTTCCGCCAGCTTGTAGCCGATGTTGCCTGCCTCAAGGTCTGGAAAGATCAGCACATTGGCATTGCCCTTGACCTTGGACTCCGGCAACTTGCGCTCGGCGATCTCCGCCACGATGGCAGCATCGAGCTGCACGTCTTCATCGATGGCCAGGCTCGGGCGCGCCTGCTTGACCCGACGCGCCGCCTCGACAACCTTGTCCACCGCCGCATGATGGGCACTGCCACTGGTAGAAAAGGACAGCATCGCTACCCTGGCCGGCTCATCCAGCAGGGCTTCGGCGCTATCGGCAGCCGCCATGGCGATCTCGGACAGCGCCCCGGCATCCGGGTCCACCACCAAGCCGCAGTCAGAGAAGATCATGCCGCCCTTGAGGCTGTGGAACTCCTTGCACAGCATCATCAAGAAGAAGCTGGATACCAGGGTGGCGCCAGGGGCCATGCCGATCAACTGGATCGCGGCGCGAACCACATCGGCGGTGGTGTGGACGGCACCAGCCACGCTGCCGTCGGCAAGCCCGGCGCGCACCATCAGATTGGCAAAGATCAACGGATCCCGCGCCCGTGTGGCGGCATCCTCAGGGGTCATGCCCTTCGCCCCTCGCAGCTCCAACAGTAGCGCCACCAGGCGCTCGGTATGCTCGGAATCCGCGGGGTCAATCAGCTCTATCGCATCCAGCTCAAGCCCTTCGGCTTCGGCCCGGGACTGGATGACCTTATGCTCGCCCACCAGCTGAATGCGCGCGTAGCCTGCCGCGCTCGCTGTCAGGGCGGCCCTCAGCACTCGGGGGTCATCGCCTTCGCACAAGACGATGCGTTTCGGGTCCTGCCGGGCCATCTCACGAATATGGTTCAGCGCTTTCATCGCAACCGCTCTCCCAGGGGTAAAGGGGTCGACAGACTCGGTCGTGGCGCATCACGAACATGAAAAAAAGCCCTGGCACCAGGCCAGGGCAATGTCGTCATACCGGACGAGAGAGTCTTGCTTGGCGATCAGACTCCAGGGTCCGCCGCCTCCGGTATCAGACGTAGTCCTGGTACTTCTCGAGCAGACGGACCGGCTTCTTCAAGGCGTCGCGGCGGAAGGGGTCGCCCAGCTCGCGGGTACACATGATCTCGATGATGCAGGTCTTGCCTTCATTCATCTGCATGTCGACCGCTTTCTTCAGGGCCGGGCCTACATCTTCCAGGCGGTCCACGGTGATACCCTCGGCGCCCATGGCGCGGCCGATCTCGGCAAAGCTCTCGTTGTCGAGCTCACCGGCGACAAAGCGACGGTTGTAGAAGTCGACCTGGTTCTTCTTTTCGGCACCCCACTGGCGGTTGTGGAACACCACGGCGGTCACCGGAATACCGTGCCGCACGGCGGTCATGGTTTCCATCAGGCTCATGCCCCAGGCGCCGTCACCGGCGTAGGCAATGGCCGGACGATGAGGCGCAGCGGTCTTGGCTCCGATGATAGTGGGCAGCGCATAGCCGCAGTTACCAAAACTCATGGGGGCAAAGAAGCTGCGTGGCTTCTCGAAGCGCAGGTAGCTGTGGGCCACCGAGTTGATGTTGCCGATATCGGTGGAGACCATGACATCTTCCGGCATGGCCTTTTCCAGCTCACGCAGGACCTGACGCGGATGCAGATACTCGCCGCCGGAGAAAGGCTTCTCGTCCTTGGCTTCTTCGATGGCATCCAGGCTGAACGGATCACGCTCGTGGGTCCACTCGTCGAGCTCTTTCTCCCAGGCTTCCTTCTCGGCCTTGATCTTGGCCAGGCGCTCGTCCTTGGACGCATCGCAGGCCAGGTTGCGGCCTTCAAGGCGCTGGCTCAGCTCGATGGCAGCAGCCTTGGCATCGCCGCAAATGCCCACGGAGATCTTCTTCACCAGCCCCAGCATCTTGTGATCGGCATCGACCTGAATGATCTTGGCGTCCTTGGGCCAGTAGTCCATGCCATGCTGCGGCAAGGTGCCAAACGGGCCAAGGCGAGTGCCGAGGGCCAGCACCACGTCAGCCTGGGAGATCAGCTTCATACCCGCCTTGGAGCCCTGATACCCGAGCGGACCACACCACTGCGGATGACTGGCCGGGAAGGAGTCGTTGTGCTGGTAGCTGTTGACCACCGGTGCGCCAAGACGCTCGGCCAGGGCCTTGCACTCTTCCACCGCGTCGGCCATGACCACACCGCCACCGGAGACGATTACCGGGAACTTGGCCTCGGCCAGCAGTGCAGCCGCCTCGTCCAGCGACTGGGCGCCACCGGGACCGCGGTCGATACGCCGGGGCTCGGGAATCTCGGCCTCGATCTCGCCATAGAAATAGTCCCGCGGAATATTCAGCTGGGTCGGGCCAATTTCGGCCATGGCGCGATCGAAGCAGCGACCGGTGTACTCGGCCATGCGCGCAGGATGGGTCACATGGCCCTGGTACTTGGTGAACTCCTGGAACATCGGCAGCTGGTTGCACTCCTGGAATCCGCCCAGGCCGATACCGGTGGTGCCGGTTTCCGGGGTGATCATGACCACCGGGCTATGGGCCCAGTAAGCCGCCGCGATGCCCGTCACGCAGTTGGAAATACCGGGACCGTTCTGGCCGATGACCACGCCGTGGCGTCCAGAAACGCGAGCATAGCCGTCAGCCATATGGGCGGCACCCTGCTCGTGCACCACCGGAATAAGGCGGATCCCGGCCGGGGCAAAGATATCCATGGCGTCCATGAAGGCCGAGCCCATGATGCCGAACATGTCGGTCACGTCGTTGGCAACGAGGGTTTCGACGAAGGCTTCCGAGGGCGTCATCTTCTGCTTGCCCTTCACAACCTGGCGGTTTTGGGTGTTGTCGTTGTGACTCATGGAGCTCCTCCAGGGAACAGAATGGGTGCTGGCGGCCTTGGCGGCCTGTGTCTTGGCTCGAGGCTCTGGATAGCCAAATCAAGCTTTTCGATACGATAAGTTCCGTTTTCTAGAACTTGAGGCAAAGGTAGCCGCCGAGTGGTGAGGAGTCAACACGAATTTCAAAAAACGGTACGAATTGCGTTCTTTTCAGAAACAGATAAACTTCACGGCATAGGGAGGCCTGCCATGACCACACTCGGCGTCGACACGCGCATCATTGAAGGCGATACCCCGGCTCAGCGCCTGCTGGCACTGCTCGAGGTCATCGCGGAAAAAGACCAGTACTTCACTCTGCAAAGCCTGGTAGATGAAACAGGTCTGCCCAAGCCGACGCTGCATCGCATGCTTCAGCAGCTGGAGAACTCCGGCATGTTGCAGCGGGAGGCAGACAACCGTCACTACAGCAAGGGCTCTCGCCTACGCCGTCTGGCCGAAACGCTGCTGCTGAACGACACGGTCCAGGGGGCTCGCCACGGGGTGCTGGCCGAGCTGGTAAGGGAGGTGGGAGAAAGCTGTAACATCACCGCCTTGTCCGGCAGCGAGGTGCTCTACCTGGATCGCGTCGAGACCTCTGCACCGCTGCGTTTCTACCTGCATCCAGGTTCACGGGTGCCGGCCCACTGCTCTGCCAGCGGCAAGCTGTTTCTGGCCCAGATGGGCGCATCCCAGCGACGGCGTCTGCTGGCCGATGCCACCCTGGAGGCCTTCACCCGTAACACCCTGACGGACATCGATGCCATCGAAGCCGAAATCGAACAGGTCAAGCGTGACGGCTACGCCTTCGATGATGAGGAGTTTCTTCCAGGTCTGCTGTGCATCGCGGTGCTTGCCCCGAACCCGGCCGGGGTCTCCAATGTGGGATTGGCCATTCAGGCCCCGGTCATGCGTATGGACCGCCAGCGTGCTCTGGACTGCCTTCCCGCCCTGGAGCGCGCCGCCGCCGCCATTGCCCGCATCAATCAGGGCGCCTTGCCGGAGTCGGACGCCACCGGCGAGGACACCACAGAGCACCGACAACCGATAGCCTGATGGTGAGCGAAGTCGGCTTTGGACAAGCCCGCCAGCAAGACGCTGGACACCCTAGATGGTGCCCAGCGTTGTGGGGCTAAGGCGTCAGTTGAAGAAGAAACTGACACAGCGAACAAAGCTGCTGCCGCCGCCGGTCACGCAGCGATGGCGAATCCAGCGATCACGCTTGGACAAGCCTTCGTAACGGGTCCACTGCCAGTACCCTGAAGCAAGATGCCAGGTATGCAAGTGCCTCCAGTTGCCGAAGGCATTCTTGTAATAGTGCAGGGTGGCTGCCGGTCCGTGGCATGCGCTGGTGACGCCGACAGAGTTGCGGCGCTTGTGATTGGAGGTCCAGCGATCCCGGTGATAGTAATGGGCAGCGGGATCGCACCACCACCAGGTGTTACTGGGAAACGACACCGTTTCGCAGTTGTGGTTGCGAAACAGGTCATAGCCATCCCCGGGCACGCAGTAGGACTGGCCGGGGCCGCCCCCCGAGGAGGGGCCGGCCCGAGCGATGTCCGGCGCAATCCCCAGTTCATCCAGGTCCACCTCGATGGCGTCCTCGACCCTCTCCACCGTACGATGCTTGAACGCCTTGCGCTCTACCGCAGGATTCAGCTCCAGCAGCATGTCGGGTACCGGGGCATCCTTGGGGGCAAGTCGCAGATAAAGTTCCAGCGCCGTCACGTCCCTCTCGGCAGCGAAGGTCGCGCCGGTGGCACGGTCGAGCTGTCCCAGCTCGCGCATGCCTACTTCAGGTTCCTTGCTGTCACCGCGCACCCCGACAAACTCGATGGTGTTGCCGTTGCTCAGCTCGACACGAGCCAGCGGCATGACGTCAGGTGATGCGCCGACCAGCGGCGCTCCGTCAGGCCCCAGGCCTGCGGCCGCCAGATCTTCAGGCGGCGTTGCTCCCTGCAGGCCCTGTTCGCCCGTCGATGTCTGCTCGTCCATCTTGGCCAGCAGCCATGTCGCCTGCTCAGGGTTTCGCCGTCCCCACTCCACCCATTGTCGTTCCAGCGCCTCCCACGACGGATCGCCGTGGTCACAGGCGCATGTCAGTGTCTCGTTCATGATCGACATCCTCGATCTGATGCGTCCACTTCATCGGCATCGTCATGCTTTTCAGCGGTGCCGACGATCCTGGTCTTGCGCAGGCCAAAGGAGGAATACGCGCCAAGCGAAAAGGACGAGCTCTTCGGGCCATCGCCATCGCAATATGGGTGACGCTTGTGGGGCCGTCGCTGGGCTCACGCTCATTCTCGCTCATCCCCGCTCATCCCCGCCCATCCCCCTCCACGGCCTCATTGAGCATGATCAAAGTTTGCTTTGGTCGCCAGCCGCACCCTGCCCAGTGCCCGGCCCCGAACGGCGAAGCAGCTGATAACTGGACGGAAATCCCTGCTAGACCGATAGGCAGAATAAAAAGCACGGGATGGAATAACCGTGCCTGAATCACTGCGCACGGTCGGTCGCCATGGGCCTCTGCGGTGCCTGTGGCCACTGGTCGTCGACCCGCTTTGACCGTATGCTGTGAAGAATAATGAGCACCGGAGCATCGTCGACCGGTGCCGCTACCGGAGGCTCCCTGCGCCCCGGCTTGTTCAATGCCCACTCAAAGGATGTGCCTCATGCCTGGCCTGCTCCCAGACGTCGATCCCGATGGCCTGCTGGAATTTTCCGTGGTCTACACCGACCGCGCCCTGAACCATATGTCGCAGAGTTTTCAAGGCGTGATGCGCGACATCTCGACCACCTTGAAACAGGTATACAACGCGCATAGCGCCGTGATTGTGCCCGGTAGCGGGACCTTCGGCATGGAAGCGGTGGCACGCCAGTTTGCCCAGAACCGCAGCGCTCTGGTGCTCCGCAATGGCTGGTTCAGCTATCGCTGGCATCAGATCCTGGAGATGGGCAACATCCCGGCAGAGCTCAACGTGCAAAAGGCCCGCCGCCTCGACGACAACGACCCTACCTCGCCGTTTGCACCGGCCCCGATCGAAGATGTCGAGCAAGCCATCGAGCGGATGCAGCCCGATATCGTCTTCGCACCACACGTGGAAACATCATCAGGCATGATCCTGCCGGATGACTACATTCGACGCGTCGCCGACGCGGTGCACGCCTACGGCGGCCTGATGGTGCTGGACTGCATCGCCTCTGGAACGGTGTGGGTGGATATGGAAGCCACCGGGGTCGACCTGCTCATCAGCGCGCCTCAAAAGGGCTGGAGTGGCTCCCCCTGCTGCGCCATGGTCATGCTCTCTGCCCAGGCGCGGGAAATCATCGAGGAGACCCAGAGCACCAGCTTTGCGGCAGACCTGAAGAAATGGCTGACCATCATGGAGGCCTACGAAAAAGGCGGCCATGCCTACCACGCCACCATGCCGACGGACAGCCTGCGAGGCCTGCGCGAGATCATGCGCGAGACCGACGCCTATGGCTACGACAAGGTCAAGCAAGAGCAGTGGGCCCTGGGCAAGAGCGTTCGCGCGCTGCTGGCCGAGTATGGTTTCAAGAGTGTTGCTGCCAACGGCTTCGAGGCTCCCGGCGTCGTCGTCTGCTATCACGATGACCCGGCCCTGGTCAGTAAATTTGCCGGCGCTGGCCTTCAGGTAGCGGCTGGCGTGCCTCTGATGTGCGATGAAGGCGACGACTTTCAGACCTTCCGTATCGGCCTGTTCGGCCTCGACAAGTTGCACCGGCCCGAGCGCAGTATCGCCAGCCTGCGGCAGGCCCTCGACAGCATCAAGGGATAGGGCTTGGCCCACGGGTCAGCCATCGCTCATCTTTTGGCTTTCCCGATAGGGCAATGCAAGAGGGCAACGCAAGAGGGCGACGCCGCCGCGTCGCCCTCTTGATGGTGCTCGCTATTGTGCTCACTGCGGTCTTGCACGGGTTGACTCTCAGCCGATCAACGACAGGATGATGCGCTCGCCGTAGCCCCACAGCAGTACTGTCATGCCAAGCAGCGCTTCCAGCACCAGCACACCGACGGCGAGGGTGGTGCTCGAGACCACGAAGCCTTCCTTCCGGCTGATGTCGAGAAAGGAGGGAATCCCCAGATACAGCAGATAGGCGGTGTAACACAGGCCAATCACCCCGGCCAACAGACACAGCCAGATGATCGGATAGACCGCGACGATGCCGCTCAGGAACATCGGTGTCGCCACATAGCCGGCAAAGATGATGCACTGGCTTTGGCTTGGGGTCTTGGGAAAGCGCTTGGCCGAGTAGCGTATCGTCTTGCCGACGATGTACACCGCCGCCAGTATCACGATGTAGAACGCGATACCCGCCCCCAACGCATCCAGGTAACTGAGCTTGATGGTGGTACCACCTCCAAGACTCCAACCCACCTGCGTCGTACCAATGTACGAACAGATCACCGGTATGGCGGCCAGCAACAGGACGTGATGCGCATACAGATGCGTTATCGTCTCCCTCTCTTCTTTGATCTGTCTCCATTCGCGATTCGGATGGGCCATCAATCCCCAGACATGTGTCAGCATACTGACTCCCCCCTGCTACCGCTGAAATGAGCCCCGGCATCGGTGCTCGATCCACGGGTCTCCGTTGTCCATAACTTGCAGTATAGAACCGAATTTTCGGTTCGCTACCCGATCAACGGTACATCCTGTACACATACTGTACAAGTTGTGGCTAATATTTTTCTTCTTCCATCAACGACAATGCCCCGCATCACTGATGTGATGCGGGGCATTGAGACGTACATAAGGACCGGTGTCAGCCCTTGGCTCAGAGGATCGCTCTAGCCAGCCAGCGAGGTCCACATGGGCGTGCTGGGCATCAGCGTGGCGTCCAGTGACATCATCAGACTCAGCGCCGTGATGGTCAGGATCGAGATGCCGAAGACCTGCCTGGCCCAGCGCACGTTGTCGTCCGTGCGGTAGCCCTTGGCCGCGATGTACAGCCAGTAGACCCCCAGCACCAGTGCCACGATGAAGTAGCCAGGCCCGGCATAGCCGGCAAGACTCAACGACAGCGCCGCGCCGATGAACGCCAGGATATAGCCAAGAATGTGGTGCTTGGCTGTACCGATACCGCGAACTACCGGCAGTACCGGAATATTGGCCGCCTTGTAGTCTTCCATGCGGAAGATCGCAATCGCATAGGAATGCGGCATCTGCCACAGGCTGAAGATCACCAGCAGCGTCAGGGCGCCGGTGTCGAAGCTACCGGTCACCGCGCAGTAGCCCACGACCGGTGGTACGGCCCCGGACAGACTGCCGACCAGGGTGCCGAATTCCGAATTACGCTTCATGTAGAGGCTGTACGCTCCTACATAGATAACGAAGCCGAAAGCGGCAAGACCGACCGTCAGCGCATTGGTCCCCAACGCCAGCAGGCCGAACCCGGCCAGACCCAGCAAGGTGGCAAAACGCAGCGTGGCCGCCTCGCTCACCCGCCCCTGAACCAGGGGTCGGGTGCGGGTGCGCTCCATCAAGGCGTCGATGTCCTTGTCGATAACGTTGTTGTAGGCACAGCCCGAGGCAATGACCAGGGCCAGGCCCAGCAACGCTGACAGAAACACCACCACATCGAACTGGCCCTGGGCGGCCAGGAAGTAGCCGCCCAGTACCGAGATCACGTTGCCGCCGATAATGCCCGGCTTGGTGATCGTGAGGTAGTCCTTAAGAGTGTCCCTGAACATCATGGGTGTCGGCGTCAGCCGATCATCATGTTGTGATGCAGGTGGTACATGATCCATAGGGAACCTCCGATGACCAGAACCAGGATCGCCACGGTGAAGACGAAGGACATGAAGTTCCAGCCTTCATCGGCCTTGGTGTTCATGTGCATGAACAGCACGAGCTGCACCAGCACCTGAGCCACCGCGGTACCGACGATCAGGATCAGGGTCGCCCCGGTGTCGAAAGCACCGGTCATCACCGCCCCGAAGGGGATGATAGTCAGCACGATGGACAGGATCAGGCCAATCACATAGGACTTGACGCTGCCATGGCTGTGATGGTCGTTGGCGTGTCCGCTCATATCACAGGACTCCCATCAGGTAGACGAAGGAGAATACGCAGATCCAGACGATATCCAGGAAGTGCCAGAACAGGCTCAAGCACATGATGCGCGGGCGCACCATATCGTCGAGACCGCGCTGCTTCACCTGAATCAGCATCACCAGAATCCAGATCAGACCAAAGGTCACGTGCAGACCGTGGGTACCGACCAGGGTGAAGAAGGCGGACAGGAAGCCCGACCGATCAGGACCGTAGCCAATATGGATCAGGTGAGCGAACTCGTAGATCTCCATGCCTACGAAGGCCGCGCCCAGCAGGAAGGTGATCCCCAGCCACTTCAGCACTTTCTGGGTCTGGTTGGCGTTCATGGCCAGTACGGCCATGCCGTACGTGAAGCTCGAGAACAGCAGCAGGAAGGTTTCGACCAGAATGAACGGGAGTTCGAAGATCTCGCCCGGCGTCGGACCATCCGCCGTGCCCCGAAGGAGCACGGCATAAGTGGCGAACAGTGATCCGAAGATCACCAGGTCGCTCATCAGGTAGACCCAGAAACCGAAGACCTTGGTGCCCGCGGCATCGTGATGATCGTGGTCGTGATCATGGTCATGCCCGGAGGCATGACCTTGCTGATTGAGTGTATCGGTAGCCATGGTTATGCCTGCATCTCCACACGGTTCTGGTGTTCGCGCTCAATACGCTCGACTTCCGCAGCGGGCACGTAATAGTCGACGTCAGTGTTGAAGACACGCGCGATGAAGGTAGCGAACATGCCCAGTGCGGCCACGATGGCCAGCCACCAGATATGCCACACCAGAGCGAAGCCGAAGACCGCGGAAATCAGACCGATCACCGGACCTTCCCAGGTGTACTTGGGCATGTGAATGTCCTTGTACGGCCCTTTGGACACGCCAGCCTTGCCACCGTTGGCCTGCTTCTGGTTCCAGAAGTCATCGATGTCCTTGATCTCCGGCAGATGCGCGAAGTTGTAGAACGGCGCCGGAGAGGAAGTTGCCCACTCCAGGGTACGCGCGTCCCAAGGATCCCCGGTGACGTCCTGGTTCTTCTTGCGATCACGGATGCTGACGTAGAACTGGATCACGGTGCAGGCAATGCCACACAGGATCAGCACGGCGCCGACCCAGGCGATGATCATCCAGGGCTGCCAGGCACCATTGTCATAGGACTGCATGCGACGCACGGCGCCGAAGAAGCTCAGCACGTACAGCGGCATGAAGGCGACATAGAAGCCGGTAATCCAGAACCAGAAGGAGCGCTTGCCCCACTTCTCGTCGAGCATGAAGCCGAAGGCCTTCGGGAACCAGTAGGTCAGACCCGCCAGCATACCGAACACCACGCCACCGATGATGACGTTGTGGAAGTGCGCGATAACGAACAGGCTGTTGTGCAGCACAAAGTTGGCCGCAGGCACCGACAGCATCACACCGGTCATGCCACCCAGGGTAAAGGTGATGATGAAGCCGATGGTCCACAGCACCGGGGAGGTGAACTCCAGGCGACCGCGGTACATGGTGAACAGCCAGTTGAACACCTTCACCCCTGTGGGGATGGCGATGATCATCGTCATGATGCCAAAGAAGGCGTTGACGTTGGCCCCTGCTCCCATGGTGAAGAAGTGGTGCAGCCAAACGATGAACGACAGGAAGGTGATGGCGATGGTTGCCCACACCATGGTGCCGTATCCAAACAGACGCTTGCGCGCAAAGGTCGCGATCACCTCGGAGAACACACCGAAGGCCGGCAGGATAAGGATGTACACCTCAGGATGGCCCCAGGCCCAGATGAGGTTGACGTACATCATCATGTTGCCGCCAAAGTCGTTCGTGAAGAAGTGCGTCCCCAGGTAACGATCCAGCGTCAGCATCGCGATGGTGGCGGTCAGAATCGGGAAAGACGCGATGATCAGCACGTTGGCGCACAGCGACGTCCAGGTGAAGATGGGCATACGGAACAGGGTCATGCCCTTGGTACGCATCTTCAGGATGGTGACGAAGAAGTTGATGCCCGTCAGGGTCGTGCCGATCCCGGATATCTGCAATGCCCATATCCAGTAATCCACGCCGACGCTTGGACTGTACTCTATCCCCGATAATGGCGCGTAGGCCAACCACCCGGTCGCGGCAAACTCACCCACCACCAGCGATACGTTGACCAGAATGACGCCGGCAACGAACAGCCAGAAGCTGAGGTTGTTCAGGAACGGGAAGGCCACGTCGCGAGCACCGATCTGCAGCGGCACCACCAGGTTCATCAGGCCGATGACCATGGGCATGGCGACGAAGAAGATCATGATCACACCATGCGCGGTGAAGATCTGATCATAGTGGTGAGGCGGTAGATACCCCTCGGCCCCGGCAGATGCCATGGCCAGCTGGGTCCGCATCATGATGGCGTCGGCGAAGCCGCGAATCAGCATCACCAGGGCCACCAGGAAATACATGATGCCCAGTTTCTTGTGGTCGACGGAGGTGATCCATTCGCGCCACAGATAGCCCCACTTCTTGAAGTAGGTCAGACCGCCCACGACGGCAATGCCGCCCAGAGCAATACCGATCGCCACCACCATGATGATGGGTTCCTGGATCGGAATCGAATCTAACGTCAGTTTTCCAAACATGATTTACTCCGCTGCCTCCGCGCTGCTGGACTCACCATGCGACTCGCCATGGGACTCGTCCTCATCGCCGTGACCACCTGCGCCATGACCATGAACAACGCCGCCGTAGGTCTCGACGAACTCGGCGTGCTTGCCGCCCGCCAGGAAGCTCTTGATGATGCGCTCGTAGAGCGCCGGGGTGATCTCGGAGAAGTACTCGACCTCGTTGTCCTCGCTGGGCGTGGCCAGGTCGTAGTATTCCTCTGGGAAGGTCAGCGTCTGAGAGGATGAACGTACCTTCTCGACCCACTCCTCGAAGTCTGCTTCAGAGCCCACGTGGGCATCGAAGGTCATCCCGGAGAAACCTGCACCACTGTAGTTAGTGGAGCGGCCGGGGTAGACGCCCTGCTCTTCGGCGATCAGGTGGACATCGTTATCCATACCCGCCATGGCATAGATCTGACTGCCCAGGCGCGGAATGAAGAAGGCATTCATCACCGAACCCGACGTCACCCGGAAGCGCACGGGGGTATCTTCGGGGAAGGCCAGCTCATTGACCGTGGCAATGCCCTGTTCCGGATAGATGAACAGCCATTTCCAGTCCAGCGATACTGCCTGGATTTCCATGGGTTCATTCTGACCTTCCTTGGCCTCAAGGGTCTTGTGCGGGTCGAGGCTATGGGAGGTGTACCAGGTCAGCAGCGCCAGGAAGACGATGATGACGCAGGGAATAAACCAGACGATGGCCTCAATCTTGGTGGAATGAGCCCAGTCCGGTGAATAGGTGGCATCGGTGTTGCCACGGCGGTAACGCCAGGCAAACCAAAGAGTGAGTACGATGACCGGAATCACCACGATCTGCATCAGACCGAAGGCGGTGAGGATCAAGGTACGCTGTTCACGGCCGATCTCCCCTTTCGGGTCGAGCAGCGCCGACTCACAGCCCGCCAACAGCAGGGGCAGCGCCAGCAACAGCACTAGGCCGAGCACGCGCAGGTACGACTTTCTTCTCATGTAGCAACCTCGTCAGGGCGGCGGAAGACCATAGGTAGCGAGCCCAGGCTCGCAGGACATGCAGGCCCGACGAGGAGAGACATTGCATGCATCTTTCACAAAAGCTGCATGAAATGTGCCGATCCGCAATCGAAACCCGCAGAAACTCGCGCTCCCCACTCATCCGAGTACCACGACACGAGATCGTTACGAGGACAAAAAAGGAGATGGAACGCGACCGGTGCGTATTGTCGACAGCAGAGCCCGACTTGAGAAGCGACGATTTGCCGCAGGGTGTCGCACCTTTCCTTGATGCAGTTCAGGGTCATGTCTCGAGGCCACGGCCTTCGGGCCATAGCCTTGACGAGGATCACAGAGGATGCGACCTCACGTCACAGGCCTCAAGGTGCCCGCGTAGGAAGGCGAGAGAGAACGCGCGCAAGAAGGCGAGTGAGAAGCCGAGTGAGAAGCCGAGAGCCAAGGCCAGCGAGGGCGAGAGAGAAAGGCTGCCACGAAGACCAACGCGCGTGACCGCAAGGTGCCGTGCAAGTGACAGCGGAAAGGCGTTAATGGTTCCACCACGGCGGACAGCTGTCATCAGGGAGGCCATCTGACGGGACCCGCTGTCCGATGCCCTTTGGCCCTGACTCTTACCTCTGCCTTTAACCCTACCTTTCCCCCTACCCTAACCCTCGCACTCGTACTGGGTACTTGCCGAGTGCCACCTGCGGCACACTAAGCCGGCAACTACCAGTCCCAAGACTGGCGGCAGCGGGTGCCGTTGGCTGGCGAAGGCGTCGACGCTGCGTGGTGGAGCATGGAGGATCAGCGCGGGCTGTCGACTCGCGCCGCGATCTCCGGGGATGCCGACGCTGCGGCAGCAGCTTCCCCGTGGGTGACGATGATATCGGCATCGGACAACGTCCCGAAGAAAGCCGGGCGCAGAACGCCCCACTTGCTGTCATCGAAAACTAGAATGCGCTGGGCCGCCGTCTCGATGGCCGCCTGCTTGGGAATGATTTCATGAAAGTGAAAGCAGCTGAGCCCCCGCTCGAGGTGCACGCCGGCGGCCGACAGAAAGGCGCGATTGATGCCTAGGCTGCGTATCTGGCGGGCCACATCCTCACCATCGAAGGATTGCGAGACGCCCTGATAGAGCCCTCCCAGCAGAATCAGCCTGACGCTGTCGAGGTGGCTGACCGCGTTGGCCACGTTCAAGGCATAGGTGACCACGGTCAGATGCCGGCGTTGCCCCAGCTCGGCCACCATAGGTACCAAGGTGGTGCCACAGTCAATAAACAGGGTATCGCCATCCTGGACGTAGCTGCTGGCACGCTGGCACAGCCGGGTCTTGATATCGATACCGCGATCCCGCTGGGTCTCCAGGTCGTATACGGGAGAGAAGTGCGGATCGTCACGACGCACCAGATGCCCGCCCATCAACATCAAGGGGCTGCCCTTGGAGGAGACGTCTCGACGCAACGTCATTTCCGAAACGCCACACAGCATGGCCGCATCGGCCAGGCGAAGGCTTCCACCGCCAGCCAGCGCCTGCAGCAAGCGCTCCTGCCGTTGCACACTTCGTTGATTCATTACGTTTGCCCCCGCGCGGACCGTCATCGTGCCCTTCTGTTATGGTTTTTCAATAAGCATGCACTGAACTACAGGGTTCAGCCAGCGATCGGCGTTGAAGAAAACGCCACTGCACAAATGTTAATTTTCTCACATTAAATGTTAACATGATCCCATTGACAGCCAGATCGCTGCAGCGACGCCTGGCCAATCCATTATCATGCATCGCGAACTTCTGGACTCAGGTGCGGCAAGCGGTGACCCAGGTCATTTCTTCGCCCCCATGGCAATGGCATGCCAGGGCCCTTCAGGGTACTCATGACCTGCATCTGTCTCAGCGGCAAACCCACGCCCGTGACGGCCGGTGCGATGATCTACTCTCTATGGAAGGCTCGAGAGTTAGGACAACGACCGCTCCTTTCCATCGCGCTGTCCAAGTCACATTTTCCAAGGCGTAAACACCTATGACATTGCTCATGAGCCTGGTCGGCATGGTCACGCTGATTGCCATCGCCATTGCGTTCTCCCACAACCGTCGTGCCATCCGGCTGAGAACCGTCGGTGGCGCCTTCCTTATCCAGGCGGGCCTCGGTGCCTTCGTGCTGTATGTCCCTGTGGGTCAGAAGGTGCTGAAGACGGTATCCGACGCCGTTAGCCAGGTGGTGTTGTATGCCAATGACGGCATCGCCTTCCTGTTCGGCGGGCTCGCCAACGTGGACAGCGTGGGCTTCGTGTTCGCGGTCAAGGTGCTGCCGGTCATCATCTTCTTCTCGTCATTGACCGCGGTTCTCTACTATCTCGGCATCATGCAGTGGGTCGTCCGGCTACTGGGCGGTGCGCTGCAGAAGCTCTTAGGCACCTCACGCACTGAGTCGCTGTCCGCTACCGCCAATATCTTTGTCGGCCAGACGGAAGCGCCGCTGGTGGTCCGCCCCTTCATTGCCCACATGACAACGTCTCAGCTGTTTGCCGTCATGTGCGGTGGACTGGCCTCGGTCGCGGGCTCCGTGCTCGCCGGCTATGCCGCGCTTGGCATTCCAATGGAATACCTGGTGGCCGCCTCCTTCATGGCCGCCCCAGGCGGCCTGCTGTTTGCCAAGCTGATCATGCCCGAGACAGATCCCAATGCGGACAAGGCGGACAGCGTGTCCGACGTCATCGAAGAAGACGACAAGCCCGCCAACGTGCTTGACGCTGCTGCCGGTGGTGCCTCATCGGGGTTGCAGCTGGCCGCCAACGTGGGGGCCATGCTGCTGGCCTTCATCGGCTTGATTGCCCTGCTCAACGGCATCCTGGGTGGTGTCGGTGGCTGGTTCGGGATGAGCAGTCTGAGCCTCGAGATGATCCTTGGCTGGCTGTTCTCTCCGCTGGCCTTCCTACTGGGAATTCCCTGGGAGGAAGCGACGCTGGCAGGCTCCTTCATCGGCCAGAAGCTGGTGGTCAACGAGTTCGTTGCCTTCATCAACCTCGCGCCATACATCGACGGCGAGCAAATGGTCGCTGCCACCGGCGAGGCCATGAGTGCCCACACGGCGGCGGTACTGTCCTTCGCGTTGTGCGGTTTCGCCAACCTGTCCTCCATCGCCATTCTGCTAGGGGGCCTGGGCAGCATCGCGCCCAGTCGGCGGCACGATATCGCCCGCCTGGGCCTGAAGGCCGTCCTTGCCGGCACCCTCTCCAACCTGATGTCGGCCTGCATCGCCGGCTTCTTCATGACGTTGGGCGCCTGACGCCTGACGGATCCTCTCCCTTCATTCATGCCCCGACCGCCGCGATGGCGGTCCTGGTGGCTTCAGGAGCACGTTTTCATGTCCACCCCGACCTTCAACCCCCATCTCGTTGCCCGCCAGGCCCTTTCCCTGATGGACCTGACCAGCCTGAATGATGACGATACCGATGCCGTCGTCGAAGCCCTGTGCCAGCGTGCCAAGACGCCACTGGGCAACGTGGCAGCGGTCTGCGTCTACCCCCAGTTCGTGGTGCCGGCACGCCGCGCCCTGACTGCCCACAACCTCAGCGGGCAGGTCAAGATTGCTACCGTGACCAACTTTCCCCATGGCGGTGACGACATCATGGCGGCTGCACGCGCCACACGCGAAGCCGTCGCCTCAGGCGCTGACGAAGTGGACGTGGTCTTTCCCTACCGCGCGCTGTTGGCAGGGGACGACGCGATCGGCCAGGAACTGGTGGAAATGTGCAAGGCGGCCGCCAGTGACCGCACCCTCAAGGTCATCCTCGAGACCGGTGAGCTGAAGGACCCGGCACTGATTCGCCGCGCCAGCGAGCAGGCCATCGCCGGCGGAGCCGACTTCCTCAAGACATCGACGGGCAAGGTCACCGTGAACGCTACGCCTGAAGCTGCCAAGGTCATGCTTGAGGCGATCCGTAGCGCCGACCGCCCGGTAGGCTTCAAGGCCGCTGGCGGTGTGCGCACCGTAGAAGACGCCGCCGTCTACCTGGACCTCGCCGCGGACATCATGGGCCCGGGTTGGGCGACCCCGCAGACCTTCCGCTTCGGCGCATCAGGCCTGCTCGACAACCTGATGATGACCGCCGGGGTTGGCGTCGATGACGGAGGCCAGGCTGGGGGCTACTGATGCTGCTACAAGACATCATCGCGGCCAAGCGAGATGGACAGACCCTGTCGCGGGAGGCGATCCGGCACTTCGTGACGGCGATCGCTGACGACAGCGCCGGCAACGAGCAGATTGGCGCCTTCGCCATGGCGACCTACCTCAACGGCATGTCACTGGACGAAACCGTTGCCCTCACCGAAGCGACCCGTGACTCGGGGAGTCGTCTCGATTACCGCAGCCTGGACCTTCCGGGCCCGGTACTCGACAAGCACTCCACTGGCGGCGTCGGGGATCCCGTGTCGCTGATTCTCGGGCCCTGGCTGGCCGCCTGTGGCGCCCACGTGCCGATGATCTCCGGCCGAGGTCTGGGCCACACCGGCGGCACCCTGGACAAGCTGGAGGCCATTGGCGGCTACAACGTCACGCCTGAGCGAGCGACCTTCGAGCGCCTGCTGAAGGACGTTGGGGTCGTCATCGTCGGCCAGAGTGGAGACCTGGCGCCCGCCGACAAGCGCCTGTATGCCGTGCGCGACGTGACCGCCACCGTCTCTTCGCTGCCGCTGATCGTCGCCTCGATCCTCGGCAAGAAGCTCGCCGAGAACCTTGACGGCCTGGTCATGGACGTCAAGATCGGCAACGGGGCCTTTCTGGAGAGCGATGCACACACCCGGCAACTCGCCAGTACCATCGCGGACGTCGCTCGCCAGGCAGGGACGCCGACCACCGCGCTGCTGACCGACATGAATCAGACCCTCGCCGAGAGCGCAGGCAACGCCATCGAAGTGCACGAATGCCTGGCGATCCTGCGTGGCGAACGTCGCGACTCGCGCCTGCTTCAGCTGACGCGCAGGCTGGCGGTAGAAACCCTGTTGGTGGGCGGCATCGCCAAGGACCGGGAAACCGCCGCGGCACGCTTGGATGCCTGTCTGGCCAACGGTCAGGTGGCTGAGCGCTTCGAGCGCATGGTGGCGGGCCTCGGCGGCCCATCAGACCTGCTCTCGCAGGCGCCAGCGCATCTTGTTGGTGCCCCCGTGGTGCGTGACGTCTTTGCCCAGCAACCGGGCGTGGTCAGCGCCCAGGACGTCAAGGCGATTGGCATGGCCGTCGTTGCGCTGGGGGGTGGCCGTCGCCGAGCAGGCGATGCCATCGACCATCGCGTCGGTATTGACCAGATCGCCGGCATCGGCCAGGCCGTCGATCATCATCGCCCGGTGGCCAGAATCCACGCCGCCAGTGATGATGATGCACAGCGGGTGGCCGCGCAGCTGCGTGACGCCTTCACCGTCGCCGACCAGGCCCCCGCGTTGCCACTGGTGCATGACACCTTGCCCGACCCTTCCCTGGCAGGAGACATCCGATGACACGCGCTATCGTGCTGGTAATGGATTCCTTCGGTATCGGTGCGGCGCCCGACGCCGATCGTTTTGGCGACGCAGGCGCCGACACCCTGGGCCACATCGCCAGGGCTTGCGCCAGAGGCGAGGCCGACGACAGGGGGCGCACTGGCCCGCTCATGCTTCCCCACCTGGCTCGTCTGGGGCTGTTCCATGCGCATCAGGAAGCCACCGGCGAGGTTGCCGAGGGGATCACGTTGGGAGACGTCGATGGTGCCTACGCCCACGCCGCAGAGGTCTCCTCCGGCAAGGACACTCCCTCCGGCCACTGGGAAATTGCGGGAGTACCGGTGCGCTTCGACTGGGGTTACTTTCCCGACCACAGCAACAGCTTCCCCGAGGACTTGCTTGACGCCTTGATCAGCGAGGCCGGCCTTCCCGGTATACTCGGCAACTGTCACGCGTCAGGCACCGAGATCATTGCCCGGCTGGGGGAGCAACACTGCGAGAGCGGCAAACCCATCGTCTACACCTCCGCCGACAGCGTGTTTCAGATTGCCGCCCACGAGCATCACTTTGGCCTGGAGCGCTTGCTTGAGCTGTGTGAAACGGCGAGGCGTCTCCTCGAGCCGTACAACATCGGCCGGGTGATCGCGCGGCCTTTCGTCGGCCAGGATGCAGCCAGTTTCCAGCGCACCGGCAATCGCCGCGACTACAGCGTCGAGCCCCCCTCTCCCACCGTGTTGTCAAAGCTGCACGACAGCGGCGGGGAGGTCGTCGCCATCGGCAAGATCGCCGACATCTACGCCCACTGTGGCATCAGCCGTCTGGTCAAGGCCTCGGGACATGACGCCTTGATGGCCGCCACCCTGGCGGCCATGGATGAGCCCACCAGCGCCGACGATCGACGGCTGATCATGACCAACTTCGTCGACTTCGACATGGTCTATGGCCACCGCCGCGACGTATCCGGCTATGCTGCTGCCCTGGAAGCCTTCGACCGTCAGTTGCCGGAGCTGCTCTCCCGACTGACGGAGGATGACCTGCTGGTGATCACTGCCGACCATGGCTGCGACCCGAGCTGGCATGGCACGGATCACACTCGCGAGTACATCCCGGTGCTGAGCCGCGGCGCGGGCCTGAGGTCGGGTTCGCTGGGTCGTCGTCACAGCTTTGCCGACATTGGTCAAAGCCTGGCCGACCATTTTGGTCTGGCTCCCATGGACGACGGTGACAGCTTTTTGCCAAACCGCTAGCGCCGCGGTCCAGCTGATCCGCGCCGCCAGCTAGACTCCGCACCAGCGGGCGTCATCCCGCTGGCGACGCCGCTTCGACAGTACAAGGAATCCTGATGGCTACTCCCCATATCAAGGCCGAACCCGGTGATTTCGCCGACACCGTATTGATGCCTGGCGACCCGCTGCGCGCACGCTACATCGCCGAGACCTATCTGGAAGACATCCGCCTGGTCAACGATGTGCGCAACATGTACGGCTACACCGGACGCTACCAGGGCCGCGACATCTCTGTCATGGGCCACGGCATGGGCATCCCGTCGGTATCGATCTATGCCAAGGAGCTGATCACCGAGTTCGGTGCCAAACGCCTGATCAGGGTCGGCTCCTGCGGAGCCGTTCGCGATGACGTCAAGGTCAGGGACCTGATCATTGGCCTGGGCGGCAGTACCGACTCCGGCGTCAACCGCTCGCGCTTTCGCGGGCTGGACTTTGCCGCCATTGCGGACTTCGAGCTGACTCGTGCTGCGGTCGACACGGCCGCACGTCACGGGGTACCAGTGAAGGTCGGTAACATCTTTTCAGCGGATCTGTTCTACCACCCCGATCCGGCGCTGATCGACTGCCTGCGTAACTTCGGCATCGTCGGTGTCGAGATGGAAGCCGCCGGTCTTTACGGCGTCGCCGCCGAATTCGGCGCCCGAGCCATGACGATCTGCACCGTTTCCGATCACATCGTCAATGGTGACAGCCTGTCCAGCGACGAGCGGGCCACCAGCTTCGATGACATGATGCGCATTGCCCTGGACGCCGTGCTCGAGGACGATCGCCGCCACGCCCCTCAGGAGACACACTCATGACGGATCACGCCCCAGAAGCCGCCGTCCCCACCGACATTGTCGCGGCACTTATCGAAGTGCGGGGACGCGCCTACGTCCCGTATTCCGACCATCCGGTGGGTGCCCTGCTGATCACTCAAGCCGGCAATCGCTATGTCGGCGCCAACGTCGAAGTGGCCCACTACAAGGGACTCTGCGCCGAAGCATCCGCTATTGCCGCCATGATCTCCGCAGGCGAAACGCGACTGCAGGAGGTTTATGTCATTGGACCTGGGTCACACCTGTGCACGCCCTGCGGCGACTGCCGCCAGCGGCTGCGGGAATTTGCCTCTCCCCAGACTGTCATCCGCGTGGTGGATGCCGATGGTCAGCTGCTCAAGCGCTATACCATGGATGAGCTGCTGCCCGACTCCTTCGGCCCGGAAAATCTCGGCAAGGGCTCCGCTTACGGGAGCTGACAACCGCCGCCATTGGGCTCTGCATCAGCCACTCGAACGGATATCCAGACCAAAAAAAGGGCCACTCCAGGTGGCCCCAATCACTAGCTTGCTGAAAGTCACGTCAGGCTTGATGCAATAGCTTCACCTCTCTTGCACTTCACGTCTCTTGAACTTCACCTGTCTTGAGCTTCATCTCTCCTGCAATGCAGTTTTCTGCCCAATCCGGTAACACCATCGTAGTTTCCAGGGGCGCACTGGGCGGTCGACCTGCACGCCACCCACGCTACGCCTGAGCCACACCTACACCACACCTAAACCACACCGCAATTACGCCACCTTCTCCTTGCCGAAGCGCTTTTTCAGATACGCCACGATGTCCATGGACTCGTAAAGCCAGGTTTCGCTGCCATCATCACCGGTGATCAGCAGGCACGGCACCTGAACCTTGCCGCCGCCTTCCTTCAGCGCCTTGCGATGGGCGGGATCCGCCCCCGCATCCCGGATATCAACCTGGACGCCAAGCTTGTCGAGTTCACGCCGTACAAAGGCGCAAAACGGGCAATGGGCAAAGTGGTAGAGCGCGAGATCCTTGGCAATCGTCATGTCTTATCCCTCTGGTGGTGCGCTAGGCACACTGTTATCACCGGAAGACCTCCCCGTGTGGCGACGTCTCGTCAACCGGTCAGGAAGCCATCAGTATCAAGTGGTGCAGGCGACGCCGCGTCCCTGTTGCTGGACCTTGCCGCCGCCCGACTTGTTACCTTAGTGTCACCGACTGACGCATCCTGACAGCCACTTTACGCCCCTGGATGGGGATGCACGCCCCGGCACACTGGGAAACCCAGCGAGTCGTCGGCGCAGGCATTCATGCAGCGCTTCCCAAGAAGTGAACACAGCCATGACGAGTGCAACACACCAAAAAGGGGCGAGGGCTATTGCCCTTCGCCCCCCTTGTCGTCTAGCCCAGGTCTTACGCGGGGTCCGGCGACGCTCCCGTGGCACTGGTCTGATGCTGCGGATCGGCCACTCCGGCTTGGCCCGGACGTCGACCGCTGGCATCACTCTGGGTGCCTGAGGTAGCGCCTTGATAGTCCGCCTCGCCCTCTTGGGTAGAGCCATCCAGACGACCGCCCCCGCGACCTTCCATGCTGACGCTGATGCGTGGCGCACCAAGCTCGATGCCTACCTGCTCCATGCGACGCTTCAGCAGCATGTTGAAAGCACGCGCCACATCCCACTGCATCTCCGGGGAGGTCCGAAAACGCATCCGCAGGATCGCACAGCCATCCTCAAAGCGGTCGATACCCTGCATTTCCAGAGGTGACCAGATGTGGTGACGCATGATCGGATCCTGACGCAGGTCCCGCGCCGTTTCCTGCATCATGGTAGTGGCATCGTCGATCTTCATGTCGAAGGGAATGCGGATCTTCATCAACGCCACGCCAAACTGGCGTGACATGTTATGGATCGACTCGATCTTCGAGAAGGTGAGGATATGAACAATACCGTCTAGATCGCGCAGACGAACGGTGCGCAGGGTCAGCCCCTCCACCGTGCCCATATGACCATTGATGCGAACAAAGTCGTCTACCGCCAGGGAGTCCTCCACCAGAATGAAGATGCCGGTAATCAGATCCTGGACCAGGGTCTGGGCACCAAAGCCCAGCGCCAGGCCGATGACCCCGGCACCCGCCAGCAGCGGAGTGACGTTGACCCCCAGGTTGGCCAGTCCAACGATGGAGGCAATCACCACGATCGTCGCGAAGACGACATTGCGAATCATCGGCGTAATGGTCTGAGCCCTGGCCTGGTTGACCCGACGTCCTCGCGACCGTGCCGATGACATCAGCGACCGCTGGATCGCAGTATCGGCGAATATCCACGCCAGCCAGGCCAGCAATACGGTGAAGGCAATCGCCAGGATGGCCTGACCGATGCGCACGCTGGCTACTCCCTCGCGACCGATGCCCACCAGGGAGCCGCCCCAGACCTGCAGCGACAGCTCGGCAAACACCAGCCAGGCCAACACGTGCCCCAGGGTATAGGCAAAACGTTCCAGCCGGCGCCGGTACTCACTGTGGTGGCGGTGGCGTCCGCGAGAGTGGTCGTGTCGTTCGTTCTGCCGTCGCAGCAGCGCCGTCACCACCAGCGTCAGTACCAGCAAGGCGGCGTTGATGATCGATCGCGCCAGCGCCGTTCCCACGTCTCCCACGGTCACGAAAATCGCCACCAGTGACGCGCCGACCAGCAGCAAAGCCGGGATATGCCACAGTCGACCGATGACCCGCGTCACCTCGGTATGGCTGTTGCAGTCCTTGCGAATGCTGTAACTGCGGTTGCGAATAAGGTGCTTGATCGGGCGCTTGAAACGCACGATGAAGCGGAAGGTCAATGCGGTGGCCAGAATGTTGGCCAGCACCGAGGCCAACGATGCCAGATCGAAGCCCAGCAACTCCACCAGGCGTTCAGACTTGAAGGCATCACCCAGGGCGATCAGGGCACCAATCACAAACAGCGGACGCAGCGCGTGCTGCTGCAGCAGGCGCACCGCAGGATAGCGATGGCCGCTGGTGAACACCGATACCACGATTTCTACCACCACCGACAGAATGCGCCCACACAGAGCCGCATAGGCCACCACCGATACGCCCGTGGCTGCTGCACTTTCCGGGACGAGCTGCAGCACCCCCAGAATCGACAGGAACCCCAGCGCCCAGGGCAGCATACGTCGCAGAAAGTGCGCTGCCAGCAGCCAGGCCTTGGGGTCTCGTGGGAGGTCCATGGGCCACCCGCGACGACGACCGACCAACCGACCCAACGCCACCAGGATGATGACGATGCCCCCCCAGGTGGCCATCAACACACTGAACTCGACCGCAAAGCGCGCCAGGTCACTGTGCTCGGTGCCGCTGACCAGGCCGTCGATATCCTGCCAGCCCTCGAAGAACTTGGCGCGCCACTGGACCATGGGCGACCTGGCGCTTTCGGCCTCTTCACCCAGCTCATTGAAGGTATCGGCCAGCGCTCCCAACAGCCCCTGCGAGTTGCCCTGCGCCTCTACCTCTGCCTGACCTGCCTGCCGCAAGGAGCGCAGACTGTCGACCAGCTGCTGGCGGCTCTGATCGCTCTCCAGCGTCTGGATCAAGGTATCGAGAGAGCGCTGCAGCTCTTCGGGAGAGGCTTCCTGGGCGGCACCACCATTACCGCTATTGCCGGCCAAGGCAGTCAGTCCGACACCTTGCGCCGACGCCTGAATAGGCACAAAACAGAGTAACAGAAGCGCGAGGAAGCTAACCCCTTGAAACACGTACCACCTCTTTTGCCTGAACCGAACCATTCGTGCTCCTCGCCACGTACGAATCGATGCCTTCGCGGATGAACCTTCACCGCCTGTGGTAGTCTGCGAAGAAATGCACCGTTGATGCCTCAATAGGATGCCGACATGAAAGCCCAAGCGCCACCCGAGCCCACCACCTCGGACGGAGCAACCCGCAAGGTGGGGGTCGAAATCGAATTCGCTGGCCTGGACGCCATGGCCACGACGAAGCTGGTCCAGTCGCTGTTCGAAGGACGCATCGACGTCCAGAGTGCACATCGCATGAAGGTCTGCGACACCCGCTGGGGCGACTTCAAGATCGAACTTGATTCACACTACGTGCATCCTGACGCCGCCCAGGAGTCCGCCCAGCAGGATGACTGGGAGCGCATGCGCCGTGATATCGATCGCCGGTCGCGGGAGCTGCTGGGCGATATGGTGACCGGTGTGGTGCCGACGGAAATCGTCTGCCCCCCGGTGCCATGGGACGAGCTGGACACCCTCGACGCCCTGTTCGACGCCCTGCGTCAACATGGCGCAAAGGGCACCGAGGCCAGCTTGCTCTACGGCTTCGGACTGCACCTCAACCCTGAACTGCCGAGTCTCGAGGCGGCAGATATCCTGCGCTATCTGCGTGCCTATCTGCTCTCGGCCAACTGGCTCAGGGAACAGATTCGGGTCGACATCACCCGCGAGGTGTTGCCCCACGCCAATCCCTTTCACAAGCGCTACTGCCTCAAACTGTTCGACCCGGACTACGCTCCTGACATCGACACCTTGATCGATGACTACCTGGCCGACAACCCGACCCGCAATCGTGATCTGGACATGCTGCCGCTGTTTGCGCACCTGCGGCCAGAACACCCCCACGAGCTGTTTCGCAAGGAGCTCGTCCAGCCGCGCCCGACCTTTCACTACCGCCTGCCCAACGCACAACTCTCCGAGCCAGACTGGGGAGCCGTCACCGAGTGGAATCGCTGGCTGGAAGTCGAGCGTCTCGCCTGCGCACCGGACACCTTGAGTGAGCGTATGGCGGAGTACCGGGCCCGTCACCTCGACCGCTCGTTATGGCAAAAGGTAAAGAACACGCTGACAGGAGATGCCAAGGATGGCTGAGCGTCCACTGATCGGCATATCCACCTCCGACCACAAGAGCCTGCTGGCCTGGTGGTTCGACTGGTTCGCGGTCTGGCGGCATGGCGGCCGGCCACTGCGACTGTCTCCGTCACGGCCCAGGCCAGAGCATCTGGATGGGCTGATCGTGGGCGGTGGTGATGACATCCAGGCACACCTCTACGGAGGAGAGATGCAGCTCGACGTGCGCGTCGATCCCCAGCGAGACGAGCTCGAACTGGAACTGCTGGCCCGGGAAATTCCGCGGAACACGCCAGTACTGGGCATCTGCCGTGGCTCCCAGTTGATCAACGTTCACCTCGGTGGGACCCTGGACAGCGATATCTACACCACCCACGAAGGGTTGAAGCGCCGTCGCACCGTGCTGCCGCGCAAGACCGTGGACATCGTCGAGGGCAGTCGCTTGCACCAATTGCTGAGGGTCAGCTGGTGCCGCATCAACAGCCTTCATCACCAGGCCGTCGAGCAGGCAGGGCGCGGCATCGACATCGTCGCCAGGGACCGGGATGGCCTGGTCCAGGGAATCGAATCGCGGGACCATGACTTCCTGCTTGGGGTGCAATGGCACCCGGAGTTTCTGGTGTTCAACCGCCCCCAGCAGCGGCTGATCAAGGCCTTGGTGAAAGCCTCATGCAAGCCTCATTGCGAACGTCGCCCGCCCGCCAAGGCCAGTCGGAATGCCGGTCAACGCGCGGCAGCGGCCGAACATCCGCTGTAGTCACTCATGGCGTCTGGCCATGGCCTGCGTCATGAACGTCACACTAGAGGCAACGCCAGTGCACAAAAAAGCCTGCCAGCGGCAGGCTTTTACTGATGCGGCAAGCTCTATCCAGCTAGCCGGCAGGGAGCGTCATCGCCCAGACGATGACGCTCCCTGACGATCACACCAGTTTGGCATCGAGGCTGATCTCGGCGTTCAGCAGCTTCGAGATCGGGCAGCCCGCCTTGGCTTTCTCGGCGGCCTCATTGAACACGCTTTCCTCGGCACCAGGAATGCTGGCACGCACGGTCAGATGCACCTTGGTCACTGCAAAACCGCCGTCCACTTCTTCCAGGGTGACATCAGCGTTGGTGTCAATGCTGTCAGCTTCCAGGCTGGACCCCTCCAGAATCATCGACAGGGCCATGGAGTAGCAGCTGGCATGGGCGGCACCGATCAATTCCTCTGGATTGGTACCGGCCTGACCTTCAAAACGCTGCTTGAAGTCATAAGGCACGTTGTTGAGCGCATCGCTGTTGGTCGATACTACGCCCTTGCCTTGCTTGAGATTGCCTTTCCACTGCGCTGATGCGGTATTGGTAATGCTCATATCGACTCCTTTCCATTGACAGACTGAGACTTCGATCGAGTTCGACGATCACCTCTGCGCCTTTCCCTTTGGCGCACGCTGAACACCCCTTGGCAACAATGTGAACCAGCGGCGGCGTCAGCGGGCAGTCTTCGTGGCACGCCACCAAGACTGATGTCACCACAGTGCATCTTCCATCAAGCAGTGTCCAGCCTTGTGCCCCCTGTTGCGTTGGCGACGGCGGACTCGGCTACGATAGTCCTGTTGAGTGTCCACGAAAGCCACAAGGAGTCCGCTTTCTCATGAGTCTCGCTACCGTTTCCCTCGGCCCCCATGATGCCGACACCCTCCCCGCGATTGGCCAAGGAACCTGGTTCATGGGTGAAGGGCGCGCACCGCGATCACGTGAAATCGCCGCCCTGCAGCGAGGGCTCGAACGCGGTCTGAGACTGATCGACACCGCCGAGATGTATGCCGACGGCGAGGCCGAAAGCGTCGTGGGCGAGGCCTTGGCAGGACGGCGCGACCAGGCCTATGTGGTGTCCAAGGTGTATCCCTGGAATGCCAGCAGCAGCGGCGCCATCGCTGCCTGCGAAGCAAGCCTCAAGCGTTTGAACACAGACTACCTGGACCTGTACCTGCTGCACTGGCCCGGCAACGTTCCACTGGAAGAGACCCTGGAGGCCTTCGAGCGCCTGACAAACGCCGGCAAGATCCGCCACTTTGGCGTCTCGAACTTTGATGTGGAGGACATGCAGGCGCTGTCGAGCGTCCCCGGTAGCAGCCATTGCGCGGTCAATCAGGTGCTCTACCACCTGGCTTCCCGCGGCATCGAGGTGGCCTTGCGGCCATGGCAGCGACAGCATCGCATCCCGCTGATGGCCTACTGTCCTCTGGCGCAGGCCGGTGGCGTCGGGCCAGATCCACTGCGGGACCCCGAGCTCCAGGCCCTGGCGGCAGAGCATCAACTGAGTCCCGCTCAGTTGCTGCTGGCCTGGGCCATTCGCCCCATCGACGGCAGTCGCGACGTCATCGCCATTCCCAAGGCCGCCACTCCTGACCACGTCGATGACAATGCGAAGGCCCTGGAGGTAACGCTGGATGAGGCGACGCTTGCGCGCCTGGACGAGCTGTATCCGGCGCCGAGCACCCGCATACCCCTGGATATCGTCTAGGAAAGCACTGCATAAATGGCTGCGCTCGACATTTCGGCTTGCTGGCGGTACTCAAGATCCTCATTTACCCACACGTAAACTCCGGTCTCTCCGTTCCGGCAGTAGCCGACCTGCCATCGCTCGCTACATTTACTCAGTACTTTCCTAATGTATATGGCTCAGCGGAAGCGCTGGCGCAGCTCCTCAAGCTGACGCGCCAGCGCCGCGCTGCCGATCTCCCTGAGCTTTTCGATATTGCGCTCAGGAATCGCCTCGGGGTCGGGATAGTGGGCCAGCGCCCGCTCCAGCCCCTCTTCTCGCAGCAGGTGCCACACCGGCCACGGCGAGCGATTGGTGAAGTTGGCCGGGTCATCGTCCTCGACCCCGTCAAACACGTAGTCCGGGTGAAAGCTCGCCAGCTGGAAGACCCCTTCGTAGCCCTGATCGACCAGCAGCGCCTCGGCCATGGCCAGGGCGTCCAGGTAGTCATCGAAGTCGGCAAGCCCGTGGCTGAACACCAGCAGGCTGGTCTCCACCTCTGGCGCCACCTCCAGCTGGTGGCAGGCGTCCATCAGGGCCATCAGCGCCGGCTCGAGGGCGCGCCCGTCCACCTCGACATAGCGAATGGTGTCCCGCGCGAGCTCGCGACCGGCGAACGGGCAGACGTTCAGTCGGACCACGAATTCCTCGACCCAGGTCGCGGTAGCGGCAAGGCTTGGTGACAGAGCAGTGTCGGACATGGACGGTTCTCGCAGGTTCAGTAGCAAGGCCGGTTCAGCGCCTTGACGCTAGCCTGTCGGCTAGCCGGGTCGGCTCAGGAAGCTTGTAGCGGCCAAGGCAGGCCACCGCCCAGGCAGCGGCGGTATCTACCGTCAGCCGATGCCCAGGGGATACGAACACCGGCTTGACGCCGGCGCGAGAGCGTAGCACGACACCGATGCGCTCGTCCCCGTCAAGCAGGTCACAGGACTCACCTCGAGCCTCGGGCACATCACCATGACGTCCTGTCAGGCGCTTCTTCGCCACCCCCAGTGTCGGCAGGTCCAGCCACAGACCGAGGTGAGCGGCAACGCCCAAGCGCCTCGGATGGGCGATACCGTGTCCATCCACCATCACCAGGTCGACACGATGCTGTACCTTGTCGAAGGCCGCCAGCGCTGCCGGAATCTCGCGGAAGGACAACAGCCCCGGAATGTAAGGCATGCGCGTCGGCTCCCTGGCGACGACCTGCTCGACCACCTCAAGCGATGGCCAGGCCAGCACGACCACCGCGGCGCGGGTCGTCGTTTGCCCCTCTTCGAAGCCAATGTCGACGCCGGCAATATGCTCGACGTCAGCGATCCGGTCCTCACGCTCGAGCCGCTGGGCCAACGAACGTTGCAGCGCGATGGCTTCCCTCGGTGCCAGTGCCCAGTCGTGCAGCGCCGGGCGGGGCGCGCAATGCAGCTTGGTCATAGCGCCTCCTTGTCGATGACCATGGGTGGCTGATGTCGCCATCTGCTCGCGGTAGACTATGCCTCCGCCACGGGCAACGACAAGCCGCGGGACTGGTCGGCCCAACGATCCATCAGGGAGGACGGATGCGCATCATCCACACTGCGGACTGGCATCTAGGCCAGAGCTTCCACGGCCAGGAGCGCCATGAAGAACACAAGGCGTTCCTCGACTGGCTGATTCAGGTCGCCGAGGATCACGCTGCCGATGCCCTGCTGGTGGCCGGCGATGTCTTCGATGTCGTCAACCCCTCATTGCGTGCCCAGGAGATGCTGTACGACTTCATCGTCGAACTTCATCAGCGTTGCCCAGCGCTCACCCTGGTGCTGATCGCCGGCAATCATGACAGCGGTAGCCGTATCGAGCTGCCAGCGCCGTTGATGCGCCACCTGCGTACCTACGCGCTGGGACGGATCGAGTTCATCGACGACGGCCACATTGATAGCGAGCGCTTGCTGGTGCCGTTGACCGATGCCCGTGGCGAGGTGGGCGCCTGGTGCCTCGCCCTGCCCTTCCTCAGGCCGGCGGAAATCACCGGTCGCCGACGCACCAGCGACCACCACAGCGATCGCCACGATGACTACGTCAGCAGCGTCGAGCGGGTTCACCGTGAGCTGATCGAGGCGGCCCGCCGCAAGCGCACCGACGGTCAGGCGCTGATCGCCATGAGTCACGCCCACCTGCGCGGCGCCGCCGTCTCGGAGGCTAGCGAGAGGCCTATCGTGATCGGCGGAGAGGAGTCCTTGTCTGCATCGCTGTTTCCCAATGATATCGACTACGTTGCCCTGGGCCATCTTCACCGCGCCCAGCGTGTGGGCGAGGAGCGCATACGCTACAGCGGCAGCCCGCTGCCACTGGACTTCAGTGAGGTCGACTACCCCCATCAGGTGCTCTTGCTGAGCCTGGACAACGGCACGCTTGCCAAGGTCGAGCCCCTGGCCGTGCCACGCGCCGTAACCATGCGACGGCTTGGACCGGCGTCCCTGGATGAGCTGTTGCAGGCCATCGACGATCTGCCCGAGCGCCAAGGGTCCGGTCCCACCGAGCGCTGGGACTGGCTGGAGATCAATGTGCGTCTCGAGGCGCCAATGCCGGAGCTACGCTCGCGCGTCGAGCAGGCACTGGCGACCAAGGCCGTGCGCCTGCTGCGTCTCAAGCGCGAGCTGCCCAGCAGCGCCGAGCAAGCCCCCCAACGCGGCGAGCGACTGGAGGACATCGGGCCACGGGAGCTGTTCACGCGCACCTGGCGCGAGGCCTGGGGAGAAGAGCCGGAGCAGGACGTCCTGGCGGACTTCGACGGACTATGTCAGCAGGTTCAGGATGACGATGCGTCCGAAAGCGCCAGCCGCCAAGGAGCATCAACGTGAAGATTCTTGCCCTGCGACTCGCCCAGCTGGCCTCACTGCCGGGCCCGCTAGAGCTGGATTTCAGCCAGCCCCCGCTGGCCGAGGCCGGCCTGTTCGCCATCACCGGCCCGACCGGCTCCGGCAAGAGCACCCTGCTGGATGCACTGTGCCTGGCCTTGTTCGGCAATACGCCACGCCTGCGCGGTGCGCCGAGCCGAGACTCCCACCTGGATGACCAGGACGGCTCACGCATTCTGACCTCGGACCCTCGCAGCCTGCTGCGCCGCGGTGCCGCCAGCGGCTACGCCGAAGTCGATTTCATTGGCCGCGACGGTCGCCGCTACCGGGCTCGATGGGCCGTCCGCCGCGCCCGGGACAAGGCCACCGGCAAGCTCCAGGCCGTCGAGCAGTCGCTGCAGGACCTGGAGGACGAGCGTCTTTTGACCGCCCAGAAGCGCGAGTTTGCAGAGTTGCTGCCAGACCGGCTCGGGCTGAACTTTGATCAGTTCACTCGTGCGGTGCTGCTGGCCCAGAGCGAGTTTGCGGCCTTCCTCAAGGCCGATGACAACGCCCGCTCGGACCTGCTGGAAAAGCTGACCGACACCGCTGAATACTCGCTGATCTCGATGGCGGCCTACCAGCGTGCCAAGGAAGCGCGGGACGCCGTGGCGCGGCAGCAAGCGCTGTTGGATGAGGACACTCCCAGCGACAGCGATCAGCGCCAGGCCATGGAGGCCGAGTTGAGCTCGGCCGAAGCCGCGCTCGCCGAGCAGCTGCAGGCACTGCGCCAGCTCGAGCAGGAAGCCAGCTGGTTGACCGAAGACGTCCAGTATCGAGAACGCCACGCTGAAGCCCGCCAGGCCCTGGACCAGGCAGAGCAGTCCTGGGCTGAGCTGGATGCACAGCGCCGCGAGCTTGAGTGGCTCGAGCGTCTGGCCCCGCAGCGCAGCCAGTTCCAGCGTCAACATCAGCTGGCTCGGCAGCTGCCCGATGCCCGCCACACCCTCGAACAGCTCGAGCACAGCCTGGCGACCACCCTCGACGATCAGCAGCAGCACGAACAACAGCAGACGGCCGCCCAGACTTCGCTGTCCACTGCCGAACGGGAGCGCGACGCAGCGCGTCCTCGCATCCAGCAGGCGCACCAGATTGCCAGCGAACTTCACGGCCACCAGCGAGAGCATGAGGCCCTCGAGCAGGAGCTGAGGCGTCGTCGTCAACAGCACGCCGAGCTTCGTCAGCAACGTGAGGCAGCCGACAGCGCGCTGCAGCAGCAGCGCCAGCAACGGGACAGCGCCACCGAAACCCTGGCGCACTACCTGGGCCCCGACCAACGGGTGGCCGACGCCAGAACCGAGGCCCAGCAGAGCCTTGAGGATGCGGGGCAACGCCTGCTGGATCTCGGAGAGCTGCGCCAACGCTGGCAAAGGGCCAAGCAACTCGATGATCAGCAGCGCCAGGTGACTGCCGAACATGAGCAGGCCAGACGACAGCGCGACCAATTGCTGGAAGAGGGCAAGGCCGCACGGCAAGACCTGGATGCCGCCACCCAGGCTCACGAGTCGCTCAGCCGCAGCATCGAAAGGCTGCGTGCCGTACGCAGCGACAGAGTGGATGCACTGCGCGCCACGCTGGCGCCGGATCATCCCTGCCCGGTCTGTGGCAGTCTTCAACATCCATGGCGTGACTCCCCCCCGGCCAGTGCCGAGGGCGCCCAGCTCGAAGCCACCATCGCCGAGGAGAATCGCCAGCTGGCGGCATCGGAAGAGCAGCTGAGCGACTGTCGCCAGCGACGCGATACGCTGCTCGGAAGCTACCGGACCCTCGACGAGCGGGTGTCACAACTGGAGACCCAACTGGCGGAGCTGGCCCCGCATGGCGACCAGGCATCGACCCAGCTTGAGGCCCACCCGCTGTTCGACGCGAGCCTGCACGCACTGCAGCACTCCGCCAAGGACGTGGAGGACTGGCTGACGCAGCAAACCCAGCGCCAGCAGCAGCGTCATCAAGCAGCCAAGACACGTCTTGCGGCTGTTGAACAGGCCGAGCGCACGCTGGCCCCCCTGGCGGAGACCATCGCCAGAACAGAAACCGACCTCAAGACAGTGGCAGCGCGGATGGCCGACGTTGCCGAAGAGATCCAGCGACTCGATGAACGTCGCCCAACACTGAGTCAGGCGGTTGAGCGCCATCAGGCGGAGCTGTCGACCCTATTGGGCGATGACACCAGCGTCGACGCCTGGCAGCAACGCCTCGAGGCACACGTCCAACGAAGCCGCGAACACTACGAGCAGGCTCGCCAGGCGGTGGAGGAGCGGCAACGCAAGGTCATCAGCCTCAATCAGCAGCTCACCCATCAGCGCCACACCCTTCGCCAGATCGAGGATGACAAGGCGGCACTGGATCAGCACCTCGCCAGCTGGCGTAGCCAGCAGCCGGAGCTGAACGACGAGCGACTGGCGCAACTCCTCGAGCGCAGCGACGCCGACATCGAAGGGCTGCGCCGCCGGATCGACAGCGCGCGCGATGCGCTGCAGACCGCCCGCACCAGCCTTGAGGAGCGACGCCGAGCTTGGCGCGGCTGGCGCCAGCGTCATCTGCCTGACCAGGATCCGGACACCCTGCTCGACACCGACACCGAGCACCGCCTGGCACAACGCCGCGAGGATCTGGCGTCCCGTCAACGCGAATGCCAGCCGCGAGTCGCCAACGCCCAGCAGACCCGGGACGCCGCCCTGCACCGCCTGCATGACGATGATCGCCGCCGCCAGCGTCAGCGCGATGGACTGGAAGCGCTCGAGGCCGCCCGCGCCGAACTCCACCGCTGGGGCCGGATCAGCGAGCTGGTCGGCGCCGCCGACGGCAAGACCTTTCGCCGCATCGCCCAGGCCTGGAACCTGGAGCGTCTGATCGACGAGGCCAACGCACACCTGGCCGGCCTCAGCCGTCGCTACCGACTGGTGCGAGGAGGCAGCCCGCTGGGGCTGCTGGTCATCGATCGCGACGTGGCGGACGAGCGACGCTCGGTGCACTCCCTGTCCGGTGGGGAAACCTTCCTGGTCTCGCTGGCCATGGCTCTTGGGCTGGCTTCCCTGGCCTCGGGGGAGCTTGCCATCGAGTCACTGTTCATCGATGAAGGCTTCGGCAGCCTCGACCCACAGTCCCTGGCCCTGGCCATGGACGCACTCGATGGGCTGCAGGCTCAGGGCCGTCGAGTGGGTGTCATCTCCCACGTCCAGGAGATGCATGAACGCATTCCCGTGCAGATCCAGGTGATGCCTGGCGGCAATGGGGAGAGTCGCGTTGTGCTCACTGACTAGCTCCCTATGCTGCTGGGAGCCGAGACATCCACCACGACAGGAAGGCGTCCGCATGCTGGGGCCAGCACACCGCCCATGATACATTGGCGCCTTCACCACACCCGCCCCTGGAGCCCCCATGACCGCTTACGACCTGCTCAAGACCCTGGTCGGCTTTGCCACCGTGTCTCGACAGTCCAACCTCGAACTGATCACCTTCGTCGAGCAATGGCTCGACCAGCACGGGGTGGAGCACTGGCGGGTCTCAAGCGACGACGGCTCCCGCGCCAACCTGCTGGCACGCATCGGTCCAGCCGTCCCAGGTGGGGTCGTGCTGTCGGGCCATACCGACGTGGTGCCGGTCACCGGCCAGCCCTGGTCTACCGATCCCTTCACCCTGACCGCGGGTGAAGGCGCCAACAGCGAGCGCCTGTATGGTCGCGGCACCTGCGACATGAAGGCTTTCATTGCCTGCGCATTGGCCGAAGTACCGCGCTGGAGCCAGCTCGAACTTGAGGTGCCGATCTGGCTGGCCCTGTCCTACGACGAAGAAGTCGGCTGCGTTGGCGCACCGCGCATGATCGAAAGACTGATGGCCGAACACCCCCGCCCCGCTGCGGTCGTGGTGGGTGAGCCGACGCTGATGTCACCGGTGGTGGCACACAAGGGAGCCACCAACTTCCGCACGACCGTGATCGGCCGCGAGGCTCACTCCAGCCAGGTGTATCAAGGCGTCTCGGCCATTCACGTGGCCGCTCGTCTGGTCACGCGCATCGAAGACTTGATGGCAGAGCTGAAGGAAGAAGGACGTGTGGATGAAGCGTTCAGCGTGATCCACTCCAGCCTGCACGTCGGCAAGATTGAGGGTGGTACCGCCATCAACATCATGGCCCGCCGCTGCACCTTCGAGTGGGAAATACGCCACCTGCCCACCGACGACGCGGAGGAACTGCTGGCCCGTGTCGAGGCCACCGCCCGCACCCTGGAGAGCGCCATGCAGGCACGCGCTCCCGAGGCGTCCATCACCACCGAGCGCCTCAATACCACCGTGCCTGCCCTGGCCGACCGCGACAACCGCGAGGCCCTGACCCTATGCCGCGAACTGCTGGGCGACAGCCCTGACGGCGCCGCCGTGGCCTACGCCACCGAGGCCGGTCAATTTCAGCTGGCCGGACTGCCCACCGTCATTTGCGGCCCCGGCAGCATCAGCCAGGCCCATCAGCCGGACGAGTACATTGAACGCCCCCAGCTGGAGGCTGGCAGCGACTTCATGAGCGCTCTTGGCCAACGCCTGAGGAAGCGCCAGCCATGAGCCAGACATCGCGCTCAGGGCCGGCTCGTCTTGCCATCTTCAAGACCGGGGACAGCTTTAGTGACGTGGTCCAGCACCACGGTGATTTCGAGGATCTGTTCATCGCTCGCCTGCAAGGCTTTCGCCAACAGGGCGGCATCATCGAGGTCATCGACGTGCGCCACGCCTCGCTGCCGGCGGTCTCTGACCAGGACGGTGTTATCGTGACCGGGTCCCACGCCATGGTCTCCGACCAGGCACCTTGGAGCGAGGCGCTCAAACCCTGGCTACGTCGTGCTTGGCAGGCGAACCTGCCGCTGTTCGGGGTCTGCTACGGCCATCAGCTGATGGCAGATGCCTTTGGCGGCGTGGCCGGCTATCACCCGTCTGGTCGTGAATGCGGCACCCGGCTGCTGACGCTGACCGACGAGGGACGCAAGGATCCGCTGTTCGCCAGCCTGCCCGAGCGTTTCAACGCCCAGCTGACCCATGCTCAGAGCGCCCTGACGCGGCCGCCGCAGTCCATGATACTGGCCGCCAACGACCACGACCCCTATCAAGCCCTGCGTCATGGTCCGCGCCAGTACAGCGTGCAATTTCACCCGGAGTTCACCCCCGCCGTGACCGCCGCTTACCTGGCCCACCAACGAGAGGTGCTCGCCGACCAGGGGGAAGATCCTGACGCCTTGCACCAGGGGCTGCGCGATACACCAGAGGCCAGCAGCCTGCTGGACGCCTTTGCGCTGAAGATGGTGATCAGCGACTAGCCGCCGATGTGACCCCCAGCCGTCGCCCCGTGGGCCCTGCCAGGGTCGCGAGCCGAATGCACTGCGACAACATCGTCTCCGAACGCAAGAAGGCCGGTGGATATCCACCGGCCTTCTTGCGTTGTCGACATGACTTCTGTCTAGATCGCGTCAGATGGCTGTCGCTGCGGCATCAGCCGAGCACTGACGTTGCGACCGCTACCTGCGGCCACCTGGCGGTGGCCGCAGGTGCTCAGGCGCGGGACTGACGGCGTACCGGCGCATCGTCATCGCGACGACGACGCGGGGCGCGGTCACCGCTGCGCTCTCCATTACGGTCTCCACCGCGATCTTCACTGATTTCCAGCGGGCGACCGGCGACGCGAGCACGCGCCATCTTGGCCAGGATGCTGGCCGGCAGGCCGTTGGGCAGCTCAACCGTGGAGAAGCCGTTGCGAATATCGATGCGACCGATGCGGGCACCTTCGATACCGCCTTCGTTGGCCAGGGCTCCGACCAGCTGACCCGGCTTGACGCCGTCCTTGTGACCGACGGACACGCGGTAGCGGGTCATGCCTTCGCTGGGTCCGCGGCTCTCGCGGCGACGCGGCGGCTTGCCATCGCGTGGGGCGCGATCATTGCGCTCCTTGCGCGGAGCCTGCAGGCGACCGATCGGTGCCTCATCAGCACGGGCCAGAGCCGAGAAGGCACAAGCCAGATCGATCGGGTCATAGCCTTCCTCGACCAGACGCTCGACCAGCGCACGCTGCTCTTCGGCACCCTTGGTGACGGCGGCAATCACGCGCTGGTGGAAGACGTTGTCACGATGGGCGCGGATAGCGGCCTCGTCGGGCAGCTCCATGGCCAGCATCTTCTGGCCGGTGGCCTGCTCCAGCCAGCCCACCTTGCGGCCTTCACGGAAGCCGGCAAAGGTGATGGCGACACCGTCACGACCCGCACGGCCAGTACGACCGATACGGTGCGTGTAGGCTTCGGCATCCTGGGGCAGATCGTAGTTGATGACGTGGGTGATACGCGGCACGTCGAGACCACGCGCGGCCACATCGGTGGCGATCAGCACGTCGACCTTGGCGCGCTTGAGGCGCGTGATGGTGCGCTCGCGCAGGCTCTGATCCAGATCACCGGACAGGCTGGCGACGTTGACGCCACGGGCAGACAGCTGCTCCATCAGAGTGGTACAGGCGGCACGGGTACGCACAAACACAATGGCGGCGTCGACCGGCTCGACCTCGAGGATACGCGACAGTGCTTCCAGCTTGGCGCCGCCATCGACGCGCACCAGGCGCTGCTCGATGCTTTCCGCGGTGGTGGTACGCGCTTCGATGGTGACCTTGACCGGATCCACCAGGTAGCGGTTGACGATGCGCTCGATCTCGCTGGGCAGGGTCGCCGAGAAGAACACGCGCTGGGCATCTTCAGGGGTGTCGGCAACGACACGCTTGACGTCGTCGATGAAGCCCATGCGCAGCATTTCGTCGGCTTCGTCCAGCACCAGGGCGCTGAGACCAGACAGCTTGAGGCTGCCACGGTCCAGGTGGTCAATCACACGGCCAGGCGTGCCGACGACGACCTGAGCACCACGGCGCAATGCGCTGAGCTGCTCGCGATATTCCTGACCGCCACACAGCGTTGCCACTTCCAGTCCCTTCAGGTTCTGGCCGTACTTGCTGAACGACACCGCTACCTGCTGGGCCAGCTCGCGGGTTGGCGCCAGTACCAGTACCTGAGGCTCACGACGATCCATCTCGAGGCGCGAGAGCAAGGGAAGAGCGAAGGCAGCGGTCTTGCCGGTGCCGGTCTGGGCCTGGCCCAGCATGTCGCGGCCTTCCAGCAGGGCTGGAATGGTCTGCGCCTGAATGGGCGAGGGAGTCTCATAGCCCAGGGTCTCGATGGCGGAGAGAACGGCAGGCAGCAGGGCCAGATCACCGAAAGACGGTGAAGCGACAGTCGTCGAGGTCATGAATCACACCTTGGTAGGCCGGGGTTACCGGCAAAAAAACGTGGTTGGCGTCCCTGACACGCCCAATTTCGGGGCGAACAGAACGACGTCGCTCTACGCAACGCAGAGCAAGGTCAACATGTCAGTTGTCAGCATTCGGAGTCTGGGACGCCGGTCGCACCTGGCATCGGCTCAAGCAACGGACACGTCGTCCGTTCAAGAACCATCGTGGCGACCGTTTGCACCGCGGCCGTCGGAATCGACGTCGAGTGCTCCATCTTCACAATTCGAACGCGCTTGGCGCGTTGCAGCATCTGTGTGCTCGCGATATCCGTGGATATCGGAGGTCGCTGCGTCATGATGGTGGGGTCAACACATGCGAGGAGCGCGCATGCTACCATCGGCGAATGGTTCTTGCCACATCTTTTGTGAGCCATTCACCTAATTCCCGTTTCGGAGACATCGATGCCCCACCTATGGGTCGACGCCGACGCCTGCCCCAGAGTCGCTCGCGACATCATCGTGCGCGCGGCCGAACGCACGGCTACCCAGGCCTGGTTCGTGGCCAACCACCAGATCCCGCTACCGCCCTCCAAGTGGGTCAAGGCCATGGCGGTCAGCCACGGCTTCGATGCGGCCGACAACGAAATTGTCAGCCGCATTGCGCCAGGCGATCTGTTGATCACGGCGGATCTTCCCCTGGCCCTGGAGGCGCTCGACAAGGGCGCCATGGTCATGACCAACCGTGGTGAGACGCTGGATCGCAATAACATCAAGGCAAGGGTCCAGATGCGGGACTTCATGGAAACCCTGCGCGCCAGTGGCGAGCACACCGGAGGCCCCAAGGGGTACTCGGACACCGACCGGCGCGAATTCGCCAACGCGCTGGACCGCTGGCTGGCACGTCACGCCAGGCCCTAGCAGGCGGCGCTTGAGCAGGACTATCCGCGCTGGTGGATGCCTTCGCCCTTTAGCCGTGCCCTGTCATGCTGGCGATCCAGCGTCAGGGCCGGTCCCTTCGGCACGATGCGATTGGGATTGATGGTGACGTGGCTCATATAGTAGTGGCCCTGAATGTGCTCCATGTTGACCGTGTCGGCGATGCCCGGCCACTGGTAGAGCTCACGCAGGTAGTGACTCAGGTTCGGATAGTCCTCAATGCGATAGAGATTGCATTTGAAGTGGCCATGGTAGACCGCGTCAAACCGAACCAGGGTGGTAAACAGGCGAATATCGGCCTCGGTCAACCAGGCGCCCGCCAGGTAGCGATGATTGGCCAAGCGTGATTCCAGCCGGTCCAGGCAGGCAAACAGTGCCGAGACCTGGCGTTCGTAGACCGCTTGATCGGTGGCAAATCCCGCCTTGTAGACGCCATTGTTGACGTTTTCATAGACGTCGGCGTTGATCTCGTCGATGGTGTCGCGCAAGAACTCGGGATAGAGATCATTGCGGTTGCCGGTCAGCGCATCAAAGGCGCCGTTGAACATCCGCACCAGCTCTGCCGACTCATTGTTGATGATTCTGCCCTGCTGCTTGTCCCACAACGCGGGCACGGTGACTCGACCGGTGTAGTGTGGGTCGGTCAGGGTGTAAAGCTGATGGTGAAAGCTCACGCCATTGACCGAGTCACCGCTGGATCCCTCCGCCTCGTTGTAGCTCCAGCCATTCTCGAGCATCAGCGGGCTGGTGTACGACACACCAATGAGTGACCTCAACCCCTTGAGTTGTCGCATGATCAAGGTACGGTGCGCCCAGGGACAGGCCAGCGAAACGTACAGATGGTATCGATCCGCCTCAGCCGGCACCCCCGGGACGCCCTGTGGACCCTGGCTACCATCGGCGGTCACCCAGTCCCGCAACTTGGCCGACTCCCGCACAAACTCGCCCCCGGTGCTGTCGGTGTCATACCACTGATCCCGCCACACGCCATTGACCAGCAAGCCCATCGCCATCTCTCCTCGATATCGTGTCACATGGCAGCAGCTTACGACGCACTGCGTCGACGACAAGCGCAGCTTTTACGGCGAATCGTCCGATTTTTTCGAATGACCGTGCGTATCGGACGCCCCATCACAGCGGCGAACCGCCCGCCGTAGATGCTCTGCCATGGCTCTGGTGGCAGGCCCTGCACGATCCGCATCTCGATGGAACAGCTGAATGGGAACATCTCGCACGCCCCCCGCCTGCAGCGGCAGGGCCTTTAGCCTGCCGCTATCCAACTGCCGGCGAATACGAGTCTCGGGCAACCAGGCGAAGCCCAAGCCGTGTTCGAGCATCTCCAGAGACGTGGCGATGTGACTCACGGTCCACCGCTGCTCGGCCTTGAGCCAGCCCGAATCTCGCGCGGCACGCTGGGAGGAGTCCCGCACGACCACCTGACGGTGATGTTCCAGATCGCGCAGGTCCAGCAACCTGTCGAGCCGATGCAAGGGATGGTCGGGGTGGGCCACCGCGATAAACGGCACGCTGACCAGCGGCTCCCCCAGGTAGCCGGGTGCAGGCAGGCCAGAGACCAGCAGATCGGCCCGTCCATCCTGCAACATCTCAACGCCACCGTTGAGTACCGACTCATGCAACTGCAGCCTGACCTGAGGAAAGGCGTCGGAAAACGCCTCCATGGCGCGCGCCAGCGCCTCTGAGGGATAGATCTGATCGATGCTCAGGACCACTTCCGCTTCGAGTCCCTCCCGCAGTCGCGCTGCTATGTCAGCCAAGGCATCCGACCCTTCCAGCAGCTGCCGGGCGCGGCGTAGCAGCAGCTCGCCCTCCTCGGTCAGTCTGACTTGCCTCCCCACCGGTTCGAGCACCTTCACACCGAGCTGTTCTTCCAGTTTGTGTACGGCGTGGTTCAGCGTTGATGGGCTCTTGTGAATGGCGTCAGCTGCGCGCGCAAAACCGCCGTGGTCAACAACGGCGGCGAGCATCTGCCATTGAGCAAGCGTCACACGAGACATCCTGGCACCTTATGTTTCGTCGTTGGTACAAAGCATGCCAGCCGCCATGACTTTTTGACATGGATCACCAACGTTCGCTTTCTCGGTCGCCAGCGAAACCCTCCTACAACTCAGTCAACTTTGGACACCCGACATTGGCCGCCAGTATGGCAACGGCTGGTACCATCAAGCGCTCTTCTCCGCCGTTTTGATGGCTTGAGGTATGAAGAAGACCATCACGCCCGGCACGGCATAAAGAACTACGACTTTACGGGGGGTTGCAAAGTTTCTGTAGCAAGGGTCCAATAGACAGCAGTTAATAAACAGCGTTCGAGAAAAATGCGGCCGCTGCTTTTCCTCCTATAAGCGCTTCTGGGCACAGTAAGACCCAGCCTAAGCGCCCTTCCTGTATGGCCATACAGTCTAGCGATACCGCCTTCCATGGGGTATGGTGCGATAGCCTATATATATTTACCTTCATCACTTTTTTTATGGCCTTTTACCCATGATGCGAATCCTTCATTCGCTGCCCCGCACGCACAAGCTGCTGCTTTTACCCGTTGCCACCATGGTCACAGTGCTGGGCGCCCACAAGATCGTCACCACCTACGAAGATGTCCAGCGCGACAACCAGTCGCTGGAGTCTGTCCTGGTTCCCCTCGACAGCAGCGCCACCCCAGGGCTGCCGTCACTGGACTTCGAGCGAACACCTGTCGCCGAAGCCATCGACCTCGCACTCGACGCCACCAGCCAGCACATCCCGATTTCACAGCTCAAGGCGACAGAAATCGTCGACATCGACTTCGTCGATACTGCCCACGCTGACGTCAAGTTTGAAAACGCCATGCGTTCATCGTCGGGGCTACCGCCGCTGTCCTTACAGTCCACCCGCTCGCTCTCTGGCGCCGCAGCTTCATCAACCGCGGCGCCAGTTGCTTTGGAAGGCCCCGAGCAGGCACCGGCCTTCAAGCTCGACGAAGGCTCACTGCATATCGCGGTGGTGCTGGGCACCGTCGCCAGCGGGATGCTGGAACAGCAGTCACTCGATGTCGCCAGCGACGCCACCTCTTACGAAGACGTGAGCGAAGACGAGCTGGAGCTGTTCGATGAAGGCCCGATCGTGCTGGAAGAGGAAATTGCGGCCAACGAACCCTTCGTGCCGACCTGGCAGACCTACCGCGTGCGCCAGGGCGATACCTTTGCAGAAATGGCTGAAAAGACGCTGGGCCTGGGCTACAGCGAGGTCATGGCGCTGCTGGAAGACCTGCCCGACCAGAATGTCCTGACCCGCTGGCGGGTTGGCAATACCTTTGAATACCAGCTCGATGAAGATGGTCGCCTGCAGGCTCTGCGCATCATGAAGAACGTGCGCGACGGCTACCTGATTGAGCGCGAGGCTGAAGGGTTTGACGTTGCCACGATCGAGCGCGCGGGAGAGTCCTCCCAGCGCCTCTACGCGGGCACCGTCAGCGGCAGCTTTGCACGCTCTGCCGAAGCCGCCGGCCTCAGTCGCGCCGAAGTCGCCGAAATGGCACGGGTACTCGAGAAGAAGCTCGACTTTCGCCGCGACACGCGTCGTGGGGATGGCTTCAGGGTGCTGGTGGAATCCGACATCATCGATGGGCAGCGCCTCGACCCCCGCGTCCTGGCGGTTTCCTACTCCGGCGAGCGCATGGATCTGACCCTGGTGCGCAACCCCGAAGACAACAATTTCTATACGCCTGAGGGCCAGAGCCTCGATCCGGCCTTCAATCGCTACCCCTTCTCGGGCAGCTATCGCATCAGCTCCAACTTCAACCTGCGTCGCCACCACCCGGTGACAGGGCGCATCAGCCCGCACAAGGGCACCGACTTCGCGATGCCGATCGGCACCAGCGTCGAAGCTCCCGCCAATGGTCGCGTCGAAAAGGTCGGTAACCACCCCGCCGCTGGTCGCTACATCGTGATTCGTCACGACAATGGCTACAAGACGCGCTACCTGCACCTGTCGCGCCCGCTGGTCAGCACCGGCCAGCGCGTCACCATGGGAGAGCGCATTGCGCTGTCCGGCAACACCGGACGCAGCACCGGCCCTCACCTGCATTATGAAGTCATGGTCAGCAACAACCAGGTTGACGCCATGCGCGTGGCGCTGCCGGAGAACCAGAGCCTGTCCGGGCAGGCCCTGGCCGACTTCCAGCAGGAAACCGGCCCCACCCTGGCAGCCCTCGAGACCGCCAAGCCAGGCTCGGAGGTCGCCCTGGCAGAAGAGCTGAGCGACAACGACAGTTAAGGAAACACTCTGAATACGACAAGGCCCTGCCTCCTAGGCAGGGCCTTGTCGTTGGAGTGTATCGAACATCACCGCATACCGAGCCTTGCGACGTGTCATGCATCAACAGGCATCGGTCGTCACGACAGCAATGACCCTAGCAGCATTGCCCCTAGCCACGCCCGCGCCAGTAATCCATTCGCCGCGTCAGCTGATCTTTCCAGTGCTGTGCCAGCGCCTCTACCTGGCGTAGTTCAGCCATCACCTCCAGCGCCGCTCGACGATCTTCCAGCACGCGCCAGCAGGACGCCACTGTCCACGCCTGCGGTCCCCGCTCGACCACATGGATCTGTGGCTGGGCCGGCACCCAGCCTTCTTCCAGCACTCGATACAGCCATCCCATACGGGCATCCTGCATGAACGCTCGTGCCAAGCCAGGCTGACCGGTGCGAGCATCCACCTTGGCACATGGTTGGCGCGGCTGTGACACCTGAACCAGGGCTTCCCCGATGCGATAGACATCGCCAATTCTGACCTGTCTCTCGTCGGCGCCTTGGCTTGAGATGTTTTCACCAAGCACCCCTGGCCGGAACATCTCACGGGCCGCGGGAAATCGCTCGCACCAGTGCTGGTGGTGATCGGCGGCGTAGTGGCAAAGCGCGCGATCCTCTCCACCATGATCCACCTGGTTGGCCTGGCTATCGTCTGTCAGACCAGACCGTCCAAGCCACTGGGGACTGGCCGCCAATACCTTGAAAATGCCGCTCTTCTCGCCAAAGCCTGGCAACATCTGGGGCTCACTGACGTAGGGCCCCTGAACATCACTGAACATGGTCTTGCTCCCCTGCTGCGGGTCATTGGGAGTTGCCGCGCCGCCGGCGCGGGACGGGCACATGGCGTCCTGCCTGGCGCCAGCGTCCCGTGTCGTTCTATCCGCTCAAGCCCACGGACGGTGGGGGCTGGCTGAACGCATCATCATCCAGCAGCTGCATGCCTTGCTCGATATCCGCCGTCAGCGCCTGGCAGAATGCCTCGCTATCACCCTCGCGCAGGGCCTGCGTCATCTCGCGATGGTGGTCATCGGCGATACCCGAGCCGCCCCAGCGGGTACAGATGAAGCCCATGCTCGGTCCGTACTGCTGCCATAGCTGCTCGACCAACGGCAGCAGCACCGCAGATCCACTGAGCCGATAGATCAAGAAGTGAAAGGCGTGGTTACCCCGCATGTAGCGCCGCAGATCACCCGCCTCAATGGCGCGATTGATGCTGTCATCCAGCGCTTCCAGCGCCTCCATGTGGCAGCTCTCGATAGACGGAAACGCCTGGCGGGCAAGCTCGCTCTCAAGACTGCGGCGAGCGAACAGCACTTCAACAAAGCGCTCACGACTGAGGTAGGGAACGATGATCTTGCGACTGTCGACGAATTGCAGCGCACCTTCGCTGACCAACCAGCGCACGGCCTCACGGGCGGGCATGGCACTGGTGTCATAGCAGGCCGCAACCCCACGTATCGACAGGACATCGCCGGGACCGAACTCCCCCTCGCACAGTCGACGACGCAAATCCTGATGGATGCGCATCGAGGCCGTGTCCGGCTGAAACGCAGGCGCCGACGCGCCCACAGGGCTGGGCCCAGTAACGATGTCTGCCGTTGTCGGTGTTGCAGGCCGAGCCTGATTCATGGCGCTCCTCGGTCGTGATGGCGGCGAAGTGGCGGCCGCACAGCTATCGTCGTCCAGCCTAGCCTAACCGAGCGCGCCCGCCTACCACCGCTTGGCCCAGGAGGACGAGCCACCACCAACGTTAGGCCGCGCAGAGATCTGGCGAAGCGTCATTAGCCAGTAGCAACAGAGGAGAAGGAAGGCGTGATGCACACGCCTCTTGCTTGTGCGCTGTGGAGCTTGCTGCTAGTGTGATCACACCATGTGATCACACTAACAATGACACCGTGACGTCCCCGGAGGCCCCATGGCACAACCGCGCTGCGCATCCTACTACTCGGCAACCCTCCATCAGGAAACCCACTACCCTGTCGTGGAGGGGGAGCATAGCGTTGATGTAGCGATCATCGGCGGCGGTTTTACCGGCATCAACACGGCATTGGAACTGGCGGAGCGCGGCTACCGGGTGGCGGTGATCGAAGCCAACAAGATCGGCTGGGGCGCCACCGGTCGCAACGGCGGCCAGGTCACTGGCAGTCTCTCCGGCCAGGACGCCATGCTCAAGCAACTCAGCGGCCCCCTTGGGCGTGAGCAGGCCGAAGACTTCGTGTGGGATCTACGCTGGCGCGGTCATCGCATCCTGCGCCAACGCGTCGACCGCTATGGCATCGATTGCGACCTTAAATTCGGCCACCTGCATGCGGCCTATCAGCCAAGCCATCTGGACGAGCTGAAGCGTGACGTGGACGCTTCACAGGGCCACGACATTGCCCAGCACCTGTCGCTGCTGGATGCACAGCAGACACGTCAGCTCGTTGGTACGACGCTCTATCACGGCGCCGTGCGCAACGACTACAACATGCACCTGCATCCTCTCAACCTGTGCCTGGGCGAGGCGCGGGCCATCGAATCCCTGGGTGGGCTGCTGTTCGAGGGCTCCCAGGTGACCGACATTGTGCACGGCGATACCCCTTGCGTGATCACCGATCGCGGACGTGTCCATGCCGCCAGCGTGGTGCTCGCCGGCAATGCCTACCACCGCCTCGAGCGCAAAGCGCTCAAGGGCAAGCTGTTTCCCGCGTCGCTGGGCATCGTCACAACGGCGCCGCTTAGCGCCGAACAGCGCCAGGCCATCAATCCTCAGGACCTGGCCGTCTATGACACCCGCTTTGTGCTCGACTATTACCGCCTGACCGCCGACGGCCGTCTACTGTTCGGCGGCGGTGCCAACTATTCCGGCAAGGCAAGCCAGGACATCGGGGCAGAGTTACGGCCGCGCCTCGAACACACCTTCCCGCAGCTCGCCGGGGTAGCACTCGACTACCAGTGGCAAGGCCAGGCCGGCATCGTCATCAACCGCATTCCCCAGCTGGGAAGACTGTCTCCCAATGTGTTCTATGCCCAAGGCTACTCTGGCCACGGCATCGCCACCTCGCACATCGTCGGCAACATCATGGCAGCAGCGGTCAGCGGCCAGCTCGAAGAATTCGATCTGTTTGCCAATATGCGCCACTGGCGTATTCCGGTCAGCGAGCGTATCGGCAATGGCCTGCTGGCGGCCGGCATGTGGTACTACCAGCTCCGCGAGAGACTTCGCTAAGACCTAAGACCTACCCCACAAAACAACGATGCCATGACGCCACGCTCCTGAACCAACAACAATGAATGCCCAGGAGGCTCCCCATGCAAGATCTGTTTCCCGCTGACGGCTGGCTAGTCCTGCTGCCCACCGTCGTTGTTCTGCTGCTCGCGCTATGGAGTCGGCGGGCCCTGGAACCGCTGGTGGCAGGCGCCTTCGTCGGCGCTCTGCTGATTCAGCCGACCGGTGCACTATCCACCCTGGCAGACAGCCTGTTGACGGTACTTACCGACGAGGACGTGGCCTGGGTCATCGCGGTGTGCGGCCTGATGGGGTCGATCATCGCGCTGCTGCTGAAGTCCGGGGCCTCCCGCTCCTTCGCCCATAGCCTGCTGCGTTTCATCACCAACAAGCCGAGGGCGCTGCTGGGCTGCTGGTTCATGGGTATCGTGCTGTTCGTTGACGACTACCTCAACTCCCTGGCCGTCGGTACCTCAATGCGTCAGGTGACGGACCGCTTCAAGACATCTCGCGAAATGCTGGCCTATGTCATCGACTCCACCGCCGCCCCGGTCAGCGTGCTGATCCCCATCTCGACCTGGGCAGTGTTCTTTGGTGCGTTGATCGAGAAGAACGGCCTGGCCCCGGACGGACAGGGCGTGTGGGAGTACATCCAAGCGATTCCCTTCATGTTCTATCCGTGGATTGCCGTGGCCATGGTGCCGCTGGTCGCCTATGGCAAGATCCCCCTGTTTGGCCCGATGAAGAAAGCCGAGCTGCGCGCCCAGAATGAGGGCCTGTGCGTACCGCCTGGGGCTGAGCATATCGATGACGAGATCGGGCACCTGGAGGCCAAGCACCAGACTCGCAGCAGCATCTGGATGTTCCTGCTGCCGATGGCTTCCCTGGCGTTCTTTACCTGGTACTTCGACCTCGACTTCCTGATGGGCATCTTCGTCACCCTGGCCGGCATGATTGTCGCCTTCATCGGCCTCAAGAAGCTGTCACCGGGGGAAACCTTCGACAATATCCTGGAGGGCTTCAAGTCGATGCTGGATGCCCTGGCGGTGCTGGTTGCTGCCTTCATGTTCAATGACGTCAACACCACGCTTGGCTTGAATGAATACATCATCACCACGGTCGAGCCACTGATCAACGCCCAGATTCTGCCCTTTGTCATCTTTGCGCTGATGGGGTTCGTGTCGTTTGCCACGGGGTCCAACTGGGGGGTGTTCGTCATCATCCTGCCCATCGTCACGACGCTCGGGCATAACCTAGGCGCTGACATGACGCTGGTGATCGGGGCCACCCTGTCAGCCAGTACCTTCGGCAGCCACGCCTGCTTCTACTCGGATGCCACGGTACTGACCGCTCAGGCAAGTGGCTGCACGCCCTTCCAGCATGCCTTCACCCAGTTGCCCTACGCCGCACTGGCGGGCATGCTGGCCGGCCTTCTCTATCTGGCACTGGGGTTCATGTGACGACACCATCTCCCACCAGTTTCTGGTCCGGCGCTCTTGAGGGAGCGCCACATCACCCACCGCTCGAGACCCATGCCAAGGCCGACGTGGTGATCATCGGGGGAGGCTTCAGCGGGCTATGGACGGCCTACTACCTCAAGACGCTGTCCCCGGACATGGATATTCGCGTGCTGGAAGCGCGCCATGTGGGGCACGGAGCCTCGGGCCGCAATGGCGGCTGGGCCATCGGCAGCCTGGCCGGACTGGGACGCCATCTGACGGGGCACTCCACCGAGCAGAGACAGGCCCTGTGCGACCTGTTGGCCGACAATGTCGATGCCATCGGCGCGACCCTCACCCAGGAAGGGATTGATGCCGACTTCCACAAGGGCGGCGCGCTCTATGTGGCTGCCCGTTACCCCGCTCAGGAGGCGCTGCAACGGGACTACCGCGAGCACATGCTGGCACTCGGCCATCGGGCCGAGGACTGTCAGTGGTTGACGGCGGAGGAACTCGTGACCAAGGCGCGCTTCCAGCGGCCCTTTGGCGCCCTCTTTCACCGCCAGGTCGCCAGCCTTCACCCCGGCAAGCTGCTGCGTGGACTGGCACAGCGCCTGACCGACATGGGCGTGACGCTGCACGAGCACAGTCCAGTGGAGCAGATTGACGGTGGCCGTGTGACCACATCTTGCGGCAGCGTGACCGCGGCGATGACGGTAGTGGCCACCGAAGGCTACAACACGCTGCCACAGCTGCGCCCCCACCTGGTGCCGGTGTCCAGCCTGGTGATCGCCACCGAGCCGCTCAGCGCGCCCCAGTGGGAGGCCATCGGACTGCATGATCGCCCCACCTTCGCCGACGCCAGCCGCCTGATCAACTACGGTCACCGCAGCCGCGACGGCCGACTGATCTTCGGCGCCCGGGGGCACTATCCCTACAAGGCACTGCCACGCCATCAGACCGCCATCAGCAGCGCTGACATTGCCATGCGCAAGGCACTGCTGCAGTCGCTGTTTCCTGATCTTGGCGAGGTGACCATCAGCCACGGCTGGGGGGGAACCCTCGGCCTCTCGCGCAGTTTTCGCCCCCACGCCATCATGGATCGTCGCGAGGGCATCGCCACCCTGGGGGGCTATGCCGGTGAAGGCGTGGCCGCCAGCCACCTGATGGCCCGCTCGCTGGCGGAGCGGATACTCAAGCTGGATACGCCACGTACCAGGGCACCTTGGGTCTGTGACGGCGCATTAACCTCGCTGCTCAAGCGCTGGGAGCCAGAGCCGCTGCGCTGGCTCGGCGCCAAAGGCATGACTCTGACCTACGCCGCCGAGGAGGCACTGCTGGCCAGACAGCGCCATCTCCCCTTGGTAAGCCCCGCTCTCGCTCGACTCAACGATACCTTTGCCTCGTTGATCGAGTAGTTCCGACAGGAGAACCCCATGCTGATCATCCACAGTGACGCTACTCGCCACCGTCGTACCAGGACGGAGCTGTTTGCCGGGCAGCTCGTTGCCCCCTTTGAGTGTCCTGAACGAGTGGACTACATCATCGACCGGGCCAGGGCCGAACAGCTGGGCGAGATCAGGCCGCCAGACAGCCATGGGCTCGAGCCGGTACTGGCCATTCATGACAAGGGATACATCGACTTCCTGAAGGTCGCCTGGCGCGATTGGCAGGCGGCCGGCTACGAAGGGGAAGCCATCCCCAACATCTGGCCCACTCGGCGAATGCCCGGCGGCCCCATTCCTCGCCATATCGAAGGGCGCCTGGGCTACTACGCGCTGGCCGGCGAGACCTCGTTGACCGCGGAGACCTTCGAAGCGGCACTGCTGAGCAAGGACATTGCCCTGACCGCACTGGACCATGTGCTTGCCCACGGCGAGCCGGCCTTCGCGCTGTGTCGTCCTCCCGGTCACCATGCCGCCCGCGACCAGTACGGTGGCTACTGCTTTATCAATAACGTGGCGGTTGCCGCGCAGCAGGCTCGCCATCGCGGATGTGAGCGCGTGGCCATTCTCGATATCGACTTTCACCATGGCAACGGCACGCAGGATATCTTCTACGAGCGCAGCGACGTGATGACGCTGTCGCTACATGGGGATCCCATGGACGAGTTCCCCTATTTCCTCGGCTTTGCCAACGAAACGGGGCACGGCGAAGGCACCGGCTTCAACGTCAATTACCCGCTGCCTAGCGGCACCGACTTCCCCAGCTGGCTGCAGGCGCTGGAGGATGCCACCGGCAAGGTACGCCACTTTTCCCCGGAGCTTTTGATCATCGCCCTTGGCGTGGACACCTTCGAAAACGACCCGATCAGCTCCTTTACCCTGAAGAGCGAGGATTATCTGGAGATTGGCGCGCGTATCAAGCGCCTGGGCCTGCCGACCCTGTTCGTCATGGAAGGCGGCTATGCCGTGGAGGAAATTGGCATCAACGCGGTGAACGTGCTGAAAGGCTTCGATGCCGCATAGCGCGACAGCCCAAGGCAGAGACGTAAGGAAGCCTTCAGGAAAGAGGACGCGGAGGACATTCAACCCTGTCCTGTACGCCGGGGCGCAACGCTAACGACTTTCGCGCGCCTCCGGCGGCGCCTCACAAAGCATTCTGCATACTATGTGAATGATGACAAAACAGTGACATGCACCGTCAGTCGGTTGCCACTGACAACGCCAACCTCCACACGGACCGGTGTCGCCAGAACACCCAAGGATGCCCTCACCTACACGCCAAACCGCGCCGAGCCCTATCGCTCTGGTTCTATGCGCTCTAGTCCAATGCGCTCTGGTCCCATATGACCCAGGCCAATGGCACTGCGAGTGTGCGTCAAGGACCGGCGACTCGACTTCCTGCGCCTCTACTCCGGAACATCGACACCGTCACGATCACACTCCCAAGCAACAACACACGTAGAAGCCCAAGCCCCCACAACAGCAATGACAACAGGATCCGGCTTATGACACAGCAACGCTCCTCCAGCCTTCCCGAAGCCCATGACGGCCAGGACAGTGGGCTCAAGCGCATTCTTGGCCTGCCCGCCCTGGTCTTCTTCGGCCTGGCCTACATGGTCCCGCTGACGGTCTTTACGACCTACGGCGTGGTCACCGACATGACCGCGGGCCATGTCCCCATGGCCTATATCGTCACCCTGGCAGCCATGTTCTTCACCGCCTATAGCTACGGCAAGATGGTCGAGCACTATCCTACCGCTGGCTCTGCCTATACCTACACGCGCCGCTCCTTCGGCGGACGCGTCGGCTTCATGGTCGGCTGGGCACTGCTGCTCGACTACATCTTCCTACCGATGATCAATTACCTGGTCATCGGCATCTACATGAAGGAATACTTCCCGGCGGTCGACCAGCATGTCTGGGTGCTGGGCGCCATCGTGGCCGTCACAGCGCTGAACATCCTTGGCATCAAGCTGGTGGCCAAGATGAACCTGATCATCATCGTCTTCCAGTTCGTGTTTCTGGCGACATTCATCGCCATATCGCTGAAGGTGATCGGCAGCGGCGAGACACCCTCGCTGCTGGCCCCCTTCCACAGCGAAAGCCTCCAGTGGGCCAGCGTGATTGGCGGCGCTGCCATCCTGTGCCTGTCCTTCCTCGGCTTCGATGCGGTATCGACACTGTGTGAAGAAACTCGTGAGCCCAAGCGCGATATTCCGCGCGCCATCATGCTGTGCACGCTGATCGGTGGCGGCCTGTTCATCCTCGCCTCCTATGTGGGCCACCTGGTCTTCCCGGACTACCAGAGCTTCGGCAGTGTCGACTCGGCCGCCGTCGACGTGATGCGCCGCGCCGGCGGCAGCTTCCTGGTGACCTTCTTCACCGCCGCCTATGTCGCTGGCTGCTTTGCCTCGGCCATGGCGGCCCAGGCCAGCGTCTCGCGCATCCTGTTCGCCATGGGACGAGACAAGGTGCTGCCCAAGGTATTTGGCAAGGTCAGCCAGCGCTACGGTACGCCGCTGGGCTCTACCCTGATCGTCGGTGGAATCTCGATGATGGCGCTGGTCATCAGCCTTGAACTCGCCGCCACCATGATCAGCTTCGGTGCGCTGGTGGCGTTCTCCTTCGTCAACCTGTCGGTGATCAAGCACTACCTGGTCGACGAGCACCTGCTGCAACCCAAGAACCTGCTGCGTTACGGCGTCATGCCCAGCGTCGGCTTCCTGTTGACCATCTGGCTGTGGTCGAGCCTCTCAGGGCATACCTTCCAGGTGGGCTTGACCTGGGTGGCGGTGGGCTTTGCCTACCTGCTTTACCTGACCCGCATGTTCAAGCACGACGTGCCGGACCTGGAGCTGAAGGAGAACTGAGAGGTTGTTGAGAGGTTTTGAGAGAGGGCTGAGAAAGCGCTGGGGCGAACCGAGAAGGACGATGGCGAGCTCCTGTTCTTCTCCGACATGGCATTGAATCCTGCCGGAGACTCACTCTACCAACTGGTGGGCAATACCGGAGAGGTGCTGGCTTTCGACGTTGCCGAAAATGGCAGCCTGTCCCTGCGTGACCGCTCAGGCGGACTGCCGACCCTCGGAACTTACGGCTTGGTGGTACTGGAAGACGACTGATCCATGAGTCAGGCGCTGCTGGCCCGCGAGGGCCAGCAGCGCATGTCGCTTACTGGAAGTGCAAGTTCAAGCGACCGATCTGGTAGAGATCGTGCAGGTAGACATCGAGCTTGTAGACCAGATGAGTCGCGACGATCAGTCCGGCGATCAGCGCCAGCAGCACCGCCGGCTCGTTGGCCCAGGCCAGAGAAGGTGATGCCAGCTGGTAACCCACGGTGTAGATCGCCAGGCCCCCAAGTGCCAGCACTGACAGGCACAGCACGGTAATCACCAGGATCATCAGCCCGCGAACATCCCGCGCAGGAGGCGTTGTCTTCCAGCGGGCAAGATGGCGCACCATGATGCTGCCATTGGTCACAATCTGCCGACGACGCCGCAGCAACTGCGCCGCATTGACCGGCTCTCCTTCCCGAGCAAAGGCAGCGAGCACGACCCGGGGGTCGAGTCGATCACCCAGGCGCGAGCGCACCGCCGCCTCGAATGCCGTGCGGTCCCCGCCTTCCCTTACCTGACGAGCCAGCCCCGATAACTCCGCCAGCCCCTCTTCATCCAACCCCGGACGCTTCTCGAAGTCGGCGAAGTGCTGTTCATAGTAGATGTAATACACCTGGTAGATCGACAGCAGAACGGCGAGATAGATCGCCACGTACAGGGCAATGGAAGACATCGGGATTCCTCAGTGAATGGCAGACCCGGCCAAGACAGCCTCGCGATGGGCCGTGATGGCCCAAAGATTCACATTATGAGAATCAATCCAGCCAGGTGGAATTGGCTATTTTGCCGCACCTAGACCTAGCACCTGGCACCTAGACCCAGCACCTCGCACCCTGCGACCGCTCGTTCGACATCCCACCAGAGAGCCGCACGGCACCCTTTACGCAAAAGCCCCCGCCGGCAGACCGACGGGGGCTATCGCAACACTGCGAGCGGTGCGAGCGCGCTACAGCGCTCGCCCTGGCGCTCTTCACTCAGGCAGCTTGTAGGCCATCACATAGTCACCGATGGTAGTACCGATGGAGCCGTGGCCACCTGCGACCAACACGACCATCTGCTCCCCCTTACTATTGAGGTAGGTCATCGGCGTGGCCTGGCCACCGGCCGGCAGACGCGACTCCCACAGCTGCTCTCCCGTCGTCAGATCGTAAGCGCGGAAATAGTCGTCCACGGCCGCCGCCAGAAACGCCACGCCGCCATCGGTGATCACCGGGCCACCGATGCCAGGAACCCCCATCTTGAAGGGCAGCGGCAACGCGGTCATATCCTCGATGGTGCCATTCTTGTGCTGCCAGGCCACCTCGCCGGTGCGCAGGTCGGTGCCCGCCACATAGCCCCAGGGAGGCTGCTGACAAGGCACACCCAGCGGCGACAGGAACGGCTTCATTTCTACCGCGTAGTCCGCCCCGGCGTTTTCATTAAGGCCTTGCTCGCCCTGGTTGGTCTCGCCAAGGTCGGCACCTTCCTTCGGCACCAGGGTGCTGGTGAAGGCGAGATACAGCGGCATGCCGAACATGACCTGACGCTTCGGATCCACCGCGACGCTGCCCCAATTGAACACACCGAAGTTACCGGGGAACACGATGGTGCCCTGCTCTGACGGAGGCGTGTACTGCCCTTCATAGCGCAGCGAACGGAACTGGATGCGACAGATCATCTGATCGACCAGTGTACCGCCCCACATGTCTGCCTCGCGCAGGGTCGGCGGACGGAAGTTGAGCGCCGACTTGGGCTGGGTCGGGGCCGCAAAGTCACCCTCGATGGTGCCCTGAGGGGCCGGCTCTTCGGTGATCGGGAAGATCGGTTCGCCTGTAGCACGGTTCAAAACATACACATCACCTTGCTTGGTCGGTACCACCAGGGCCGGTTGCATGCCCTCTTCGGTGTCCAGATCGACCAGGCTCGGCTGCGCCGGCGTGTCCATATCCCACAGATCGTGGTGGACGAACTGCTGCACCCACTCGACCTCACCGCTGTCGAGACGCAGTGCCACCACGGAGGTGGCGTACGTCTCTTCCGCCTCGCTGCGGAACTGACCCAGCTGATCGGGCGTGCGGTTACCCATGGGGAAGTAGATCAGGCCCAGCTCTTCATCGGCACTGGCCACCGACCAGCTGTTGGGCGAGCTAGTGGCGTAGGTCTCATCTTCGGCGATCGGCGCGGTCTCCTGTGGATTACCGGAATCCCAGTTCCAACGCAGTTCACCGGTCCTGGCATCGTAGGCACGGATGACACCGGAGGGTGAGTTGACCGCATAGTTGTCGTTGACCGCGCCGGCGACCACCACCAGGCCATTGGCCACTACGGGGGGTGAGGTGGAGTAATAGAAGCCAGACTGCTTGAACGGCATATTGTGCATCAGATCCAGCTCACCGTTATCGGCGAAGTTCTCGCACAGTGCACCGGTCGCCGGATCCACCGCCAGCAGGCGAGCATCAGAGGTCGGCATAAACAGTTGAGCATCGCACTGAATTGGCTCAAGAGACTCGGAAGGAGCGTCCATCACCGCCACATCCAGAGCGTCTTCATCGCCGCTGGCTGGCGGCAGATAGGAAACGCCACGACAGGTCTGGTGTTGACGCGAACTTTCCGCCGGAACCTTGGCGTCGTACTGCCACAACTTCTCACCGCTATCGGCATCGAGTGCTACCAGCCAGTTATGAGGCGTGCACAGGAAAAGGCCATTGCCGATCTTCAGCGGCGTGGCTTCGTAGGTGGTCTCTCCAACATCGTCAGGGCCCTTGAGGTCTCCCGTCTGATATTGCCAGGCCAGCTCCAGGTCTCCCACGTTCTCGGGGGTGATCTGGTTCAGCGGCGAATAGCGTTGACCAAGATTGTTACGCCCGTAGGCATGCCAGCTGGCCTCGGGAGAGTCGCCCAGCTCAGGAGACTGCACGACTTCGTCTTCATTGAGACGGCCGTCGATGCGGTGAGCATCCACCGCGATGCTGCCCAACAGGCCGACACCCAGAATGGCCCATACCGGCAGCAGCACCGCCGTACCAACACGCTTGCCGGCACGAGGGGGCCACAGCAGCGGAATGGCCAGCAGCATCAGCAGGCCCATGCGCGTCGCTAGGGGCCACCAGTCATAGCCTGACTCCCACAGCGCCCACACGGCAGTCGCCACCAGCAGACCGGCAAACAACAGCTGAGCCTGGACTCTCCGGCGACGCAGCATGACGCCAACCACCAGCAGGACGGCACCCGAGAGAGCGTAATACCAGCTTCCGCCCAGGGTAATCAGCCAGGCGCCGCCCCCCAGGAGCGATAGCCCCACCAAGGCGAAGATGAGGGAAACAATGATCATGATCCAAGGTCCTTGCGCTGAATCGTGTAAGTGGGCGGCATGTTAATTGATTAGCGTGAAAATTAACATGCCAGGTCCACTACACAGTGTAGGCACGGACGCTGACAAAGGAGTCAGTCAATGACGTCTTTTCTGTCATGCCTGACGGCTAACTCGCATCTCCGGTCGTCCACATGGCCCCGTCATCCTGCATTGACATCCGCTGTCATCCACCGTCATCACCTCTCACCACCCCCCATCAACACCCATCAACACCAGCTGTCGCGCCGCTGGGGCCTGTCTCCCATGGATGCCAGCCTTGCCCCGAGGGCGTTCATCGCTGGCTGCCGCCCTTCATACCCGGCCCTCAGGCAGGTCATGGCCCACTTGGGCAGGTCATCGCTCAACCGATAGTAAACCCACTGCCCTTCGCGACGATCGGCCAGCAAACCACAGCGACGCAATTCGGCCAGGTGCCGGGACACCTTGGGCTGGGAGAGCTGGAGGACCGCGGTCATTTCGCAGACACACAGCTCGCCCTCAGCAAGCAGCAGCAACATCACCGACAGACGGGTTTCCTCCGCCAGACATTTGTAGAGGCTAAGGGGGTCAAGCGGCGTCATCCTTTCTCCTGATGGCTAATGCGGTCCAGAACACGCTCCTTTCAGGCGCTGATGTGGGTGATAAGTGCATGACGGTCAGCGATGTGCCGTGCCCATCGCTGCCATGGGGCTACGCTTGCTCCGAGAGCGCAGTTTGATTCAAGCGCTACGCTCGCTCCAGGAGCTACGCTTACTCCAGGAGCTACGCTCACTCCAGAAGCTACGCTCGGCCCCTGAAGCGCGCCCGACCACGCCCGATCATGCCGCGGCCACGCCTGCCGTGTTGCCTCTGTCAGGCAGCGCCAAGGCCATCAAGGCGCTGGCCAGTACCAGTGCCGCCGCTACCCACAGGCAGGCCGAAAGCCCCTGCACCTGGTACAGCCAACCCGACAACAGCGTACCCAGCAGACGGCCCATGGCGTTAGCCATGTAGTAGAAACCCACGTCCATGGAGGCGCCGTCGGCCCGGGCGTAATGCACGATGAGATAACTGTGCCAACTTGAGTTGATGGCGAACAACACACCGAACAGCAGCAATCCAGCGACCAGCCAGCCCACCTGGGCCAGCGGCAGCAGCGCCAGCACAGCCGTCAAAGCTGCCAGCACCAGGGCCCACAGCACCGTTGTCCAGCGCTGCCCAAGGGCCACCATCCTCGTCAACCGGGGTGCCTGGGTCTGCACCCCGCCATAACCCATCACCCAGATGGCCAGCAAGCCCCCTACGGTCCAGTGACTCCAGCCATGCTGATCGTACAAAAACACTGGCAAGGCGACCACGAACCACACATCACGAGCGGCAAACAGACAGAGACGCGCCGCCGACAGCACGTTGATGGCGCGGGAAGCAGAGAACATCTCGGTGAACTTTGGCTTGCGCGTCGAGCGCCCCAGGTCGGCCTTTAGCCTGAGCAGCGACAGCCCCAGCACGGCAAGCAGCATCACTGCCATGGTGATCACCGCGCCGCGAAAACCGATGAGCGTCAACAGCACTCCACCCAGGAAGAAGCCTGCCCCCTTCAACGCGTTCTTGGACCCGGTCAGCAGCGCCACCCAGCGATACAGGGCGGAGTCGCTGCCCCCCTGGCCTGCCGGCACCAGCACCTTGACCGCACTCTTGGCACTCATCTTGTTGAGGTCCTTGGCGATGCCTGACAGAGCCTGAGCCGCCATCACCCAGGCAACGGTCAAGGCGCTTGAAGGCACCATCAACATGGCCAACGCCACGATCTGGAGCCCCAGACCAATATTCATCGTGCGATTGAGCCCAAGGCGAGCGCCCAGCCAGCCCCCCACCAGATTGGTCACCACGCCGAAGGCCTCGTAAAACAAGAACAGCAGGGCGACTTCCAGGGGCGAATATCCGAGCTGGTGAAAGTGCAGCACCACCAGCATGCGCAAGGCGCCGTCGGTCACGGTAAAGGCCCAGTAGTTGCCGGTGATCAGCAGATACTGGCGAACCTCGAACGGCAGCGCTCTCAGCCGAGACAGCAGCGAATCAGCCACGTCCCACCTTCAAGGCAAGCTCCGCGGTGCGGTTGGCGTATCCCCACTCGTTGTCGTACCAGGCGTAGAGCTTCAGCTGGGTGCCGTTGACCACCATGGTCGACAGCGCATCAATGATCGAGCTGCGCGGGTCGGTGCGATAGTCGATGGACACCAGAGGCTTCTCTTCATACCCCAGGATGCCTTTCAGCTGCCCCTCGGCCGCTTCCCTGAGTGCGCCGTTGACCTCCTCGACGGTCACCTCTCGCTCCAGCTCAAACACCATGTCCGTCAGCGAGGCATTGGCCAGCGGCACGCGAATGGCGTGCCCATTGAGCTTTCCTTCCAGCTCGGGAAAGATCGCGGTGATGGCCTTGGCCGAGCCCGTCGTGGTGGGGATCAGGCTCATGCCGCAGGCACGCGCTCGGCGCAGATCCTTATGAGGGGCGTCCAGAATCGTCTGGGTATTGGTAATGTCATGCACGGTGGTCATGCTGCCATGGCGAATGCCAAATCGCTCGAGCACCACCTTGACCACTGGCGCCAGGCAATTGGTGGTGCAGCTTGCCGCCGTCACAATGCGATGACGGTCCGCCTGGTACAGGTGATCATTGACGCCCATGACAACGTTGAGAACGCCCTGCTCCTTGACCGGCGCACTGACGACCACCCGCGCGACGCCCTGGGCGAGATAGGCGTCAAGCGTATCCCGCGTCTTGTGTTTGCCCGAGCACTCCACCACCACCTCGCAACCGGACCAGTCGGCTTGCTGGGGTGTCGGCGCGCGGCTGAAGGCCACCGGCCGTCCATCGAGGCGCAATTCGTCTTCCTGCCCCAGGACCCCCGTGCCCGGCGAGAAATGTCCATGTACCGAGTCAAATTCCAGTAGATGGGCAAAGGTCTCCGCATCCCCACCCGGGTCATTGACCCTCACCAGGGTCACCTCGCCGCTGACAATTCGCGGCCACAGGCTGCGCACTACCAGCCGGCCAATACGGCCGAAGCCATTGATACCAATACGTAAAGTCATAAGAGACTCGCTATCTAGTGAAGCGGTAAAAAGTACCGCTGCTAAACGTTGCTACAGAGCGGATTTTGGAAGACTCGACAGACCTGGCGGCGGTCCGTCATTTCCGGCGCCTGCGTATTCCAAGGCTTCCTGCTAGCCTCAGCGGGGGGCTGCTTGGCCAGAACGATCACGCTCCTTGAGCTGCAGCCAGAGCATCAAGCGCACTCGTATCTCCTGCAGCGCCTGCGCGTAGGCATTGTCACGCTCGATAGCCCTGGGATCACGGATATCCCAATACAGGTGCTCATCCCGGCTGCCCTGCCAGTCTCGACAGCTTTCCTGTGCCTTGTCGCACAATACGATGACAGTATCGAAGTGCTGACCTGCAAAACTGCTGAGCGACTGGCTCGCCAACCCCTCGGTCGCAATGCCTTGCTCTCTCAACGCTTCCATTGCCTTGCGGTGTGGCTCGTCAGGCTCGGTTCCGGCGCTGAACGCCTCGAAATGTTCACCGGCAAGATGCCGCAGCAACGCCTCACCCATTAACGACCGAGCAGAATTCTGGTGGCAAAGAAACAGCACACGCTGCTTACCTGACGTAGATGACAATGACATGGAGGCGCCTCCTAATATATGAAATTTCATATATACGAGACAAAGATGTCAATCCCATGAACGTTGTGCGTACCGTCGAGATGACGGTGGCGCTTTCACGCTGGGGATAGGAGTGTGGAGATCAAGGCACCGAGAGGACCGAGAGGTCTGAGAGCCAAGAAGGCCGAGAGAAAAGGTGCGGGACAAGCATGAGCCAGGCTGCCCGAAAGCCTCCATCCGGAAGGCCTTCGGGCGTGCGGCCGGGTGTGACGGTCAGACCGCCCTGGACGTGACAGTCGGCTAAAGACTGACGATACGGTCACAGCTCTTGGTCACCAGGGCCTCGTCGTGGCTGACCAGCAGCAGGGCGCAATCACGCTCCTTGGTCAGCTCGACCAACAGTGCCACCGTCTCGCGCTGGGTCACCGGGTCAAGACGCGACGTCGGCTCGTCGGCAAACAGGAAGACGGGATCCAGCAACAGGGCACGCAGGATGGAAAAACGCTGGAGCTCTCCTCCCGACATTTCCCCTGGCCTGCGATCGAGCAACGCCGGCGCCAGCCCCAGTCGTTCAAGCATCGGAGCAATTCTTGCGCTGTCGAGGCGGTGCAGTCGGCACACGTCGTCGATCAGCGTGCCCATTGTCCAGTACGGTGCAAAGGCTGCAGGAGGATCCTGGTACAGCTTGAGAAAACGGCTCGGTTGCACCGAGGGATCACGCCAAAGCTCGCCCTCATCCGGTGCCACCAAACCCAGCAGCACATCCCCCAGGCTGCTCTTGCCGCTGCCGCTCGGGCCGCTCACTCCGACGATGTCGCCTCGGCGAAACGCCAGATTCAGGTCCTTGAACAGCACGCACCCCCCTCTCGACTTGCCCAGGGCACTGGCACTGAGGACGGCCCCCTGCGGCGGCGTGCACGAGAGCGTTGGAGCTGAGCGCTCGATGGCAGCCTGCTTGCGCTGCGGGTCAGTTGGCGCGGCTGTCGCTTCCGGCCAGCGTTCCGGCTGCGCCTCCATCAACTCGCGGCCATAGCCGCTGGTGGGTTGGCTCAGCACGCTATCGGCATCTCCTTGCTCCAGGCAGCGCCCCTTGCGCAGGATCATGACCTTGCCCCCGAGCTGACGCGCCACCTCGAAATCGTGGGTAATGGTCAGCAACGCGCCATGGCTGCCCAACGCCTCGCGCAACAACGCCACCACCTCGTCACGACGACCGCGATCCAGGCCCTTGGTCGGCTCATCGGCGATCACGATCGGGGCGTTACCGGTTCTCGCCGCAGCGAAGGCGGCACGCTGGGCCATGCCTCCCGACATCTGCATCGGCAGCCGCGCGTAGCTGTCCTCAAGCCCCAGATGGGCAAGATCTCGACGCGTGGCCTGCTCAGCCTCGACGGTCGTAAGTCCGCCGACGAGCCGATGGCCTTCACCGATCTGCTCGCCAATCGCCATGATCGGATCCAGCGCACTCCAGGGCTCCTGGGGCAGCATGGCTAGCCGACGCCCCCACCAGCGACGCCGCTCGGACAGTGGCAGGCTCAGGACATCCTGCTGATCCACCCACACCTCTCCCGACACCTCGAGACTGCCCGGCAGGTTACCCATCAAGGCCTGGGCCAGCAGGCTCTTGCCTGAACCGGTCTGGCCGATCAAGGTCAATGGCTCGCCGGCCTTCAGCGCAAACGAGATCGGCTCGAGCAGCACTTCCGGGGCATCCCCAGCGGTGGTGACGCACAGCTCCTTGACCGTCATCATGGTGCTCATTTCGGCTCCTCCCCTGCCAGCAGAATGAATCCCAGCACCATCAGGAACAGCGCCAGTACCGGCTGAGCCAGGGCCCAGGGCGCTTCCTGGTAGTACGGAAAGAGCTCGGTCATCATCAGCCCCAGCTCCGCCGTGGGTGGCCGCAGCCCGATGCTGACAAACCCCAGAGACGACACCGCCAGGATCGCGGTGGCAGCACCAAAGGCAGCCAGCGTCATGACCTGAGGCCGCAGTGCAGGCCACAGGTGACGACGGAACAGATACACCCGGCCGAACCCGAGCAGCCGCGAGGCCTGCACCTGCGGCGAGGCCATCAGGCCCTGGGTCACGCTGCGCACCAGGCGAAACACCTCGACCCACAGCACCAGTGAGATCCCCAGGTAAAGGGTCCAGAAGCTGCCAGGAGCAATGGCCGCCAGCATCAGCACCAGCAGCAGGCCAGGCAAGGCCAGCACACAGTCAGCCAGGGCGCCGAGCAGACGATCGCCCCAGCCCCGGCGCCAGCCGGCGGCCACGCCAAGCACCAGCCCAATCGTGACCGCGCTGGCCACGCTCAGAAACGCCAGGCCCAGCGACAGGCGAACCGCCTCGGCCGTGCGTGCCAGCAAGCTTCGCCCAAGGTGGTCCGTACCCAGCGGATGCAGAGCTCCCGGGGCCTCGAGAGTGTGCATCAAATCCTGAGCATAGGGATCAGCACCGCCCAGCAGCGGGACGCCCCAACCAAACAGCATCAGCCCGACCAGCAGGCACAACCCCAACATCCGCGACGCCGGCAAACGACGGCGGAGCGCCAGCAAAGGAGTCATGGGACCTTGTCTCGTCAATGTCTTCATGCCAGCCGCCTCCTCGGGTCCAGCAACAAGGTGGCGATATCCACCAGCGTGTTGAGCAGCACAAAGCCCAGGCCCAGCACCAGAGCGGTACCTTGAATCATCGGCACATCGCGAGCGACCACGGCATGGACCAGCGCATGACCGATGCCGGGCCAGGCAAACAGTGACTCGATCACCACCACGCCTTCGATCAGATACACCAGTTGCACGCCGAGAAACGCCACCACAGGGACACTCAGATTGCGCAGGCCATGCCGGCGCAGGGTCTGCCACCCGGTGAGTCCCTTCAGTCGTGAAAACGCGTAGTAGTCGGAGCCAGCGACATCGGCCATCGCGTTGCGCGCCACCCGGCTCGATACCGCGGCGAGGCCAAGCCCTAGCGCCAACGACGGCAGCCACAGGTGGCTAAGGCTGCCGTGGCCAGCAGCGGGCAACCAGTGCAGGGTCAACGAGAACAGCACCACCAGTGCAATGCCGACGACAAAGGGCGGTAGCGAGCGCAGGCCAAGCGCCAGCGCCAGGCTGACTCGATCGAGCCAGCGCCCGGGGCGCAACCCGCTGGCCAGCCCCAGCGGCAGGCCCAGCACCAACGCCATGACCACCGCCGTCAGGGCTAGGGACAGGGAGTGGCCAAGCTGGTGAGACAGTTCCTGCACAACCGTTTCACCGCTGACCAGAGAGCGGCCAAGATCGAAGGAGGCAAGATCCATGAGCCACTGGAGATAGGCGGCCAGCGGTGACTGATCAAGGCCCAGCTCCTGCTGAACGGCCGCCGCGGCCTCGGCGTTGACCTGCTCATAGCCGTAGCGTCCTGCGGCAATCCGAAAGCTCATGTCGCCAGGCAGGGCCCGCGTCAACAGGTACGTCAGGCTCCCTACGACCCAGGCCACCAGCCCTGCTTGTACCAGTCGCTGTCCCAGCAGCGAGAGAATCGCTCTGCCCATCAAACACCTCCCAGCAGTGGCCCAGCGAAGCGTATTGGATCGGCGAAGCGTGTCGGTTCGGCGAAGATCGAGACCGGGCCCAGCGACACGGCGGGCAGGTCAAGCGGTTTACTCACTATCACTGCGCCCACTCCAACTCGCTGATGCGATAGCTACGATCAAACGGATCCAGCTCGAACCCTTCAAGAGCTACGTTGACGGCGGCGGTCTGCACGTACCAGGCGATCGGAATCACTGGCAGCTCCCGATGCAGTACCTCAGCCGCCTGACCGGCAAGCGCTTCCCGGGTAGCGCCATCGGTGGCCGCCTGCATCTCGCCGAGCAGCTCGTCGAGGGTACGACTGGACCAATTCATCGCCCCCCAGTCTCCACCGACTTGGCCTGAACTGTAGTCCTGGAGCATGATGGGCAAGGGATCGGGCACCAGACCGAAGTTGCGTGCCATCAGCCCCATGTCGAGACTGCCGTCATGGTGGCGGGAAGGAATCTCGCTGGAATTGGCGACATCCACGGTCACCTCGATCCCCACCTCTGCGAGCTGAGCCTGCAGCGCCGTAGCGATCAAGGGCAGCTCCGGGCGATCGGAGAAGGTCGTCAGCGTCAGCGCCAGCCTCTCGCCGTCTCGGGTCAGAACGCCATCCTGACCTGGTGTCCAGCCATCCTCCGCCAGCAGCCGTCGCGCCTCGTCCAGGTCCTGCGTCAAGGGGGCAAGTCCGTCCAGATGCCAGCCCGCCACGCCCGGCGGCATCATCTGATTGGCCATGGCATCGTCACTGCGCAGAATGCCCCGAGCAATGCCCTCACGCTGGATCGCCATGCTGACGGCCCGCCGCACCTGCGGGGAATCCAGGCCAGGACGCGCAGCGTTGAGCTTCAGCAACACGGTGCGAGGAATCGGCACCGCCATGACCTCGACGTTGGGCGCACGGCTCAGCCTCGCCTGACTGGCAGCATCCAGGGTCAGCACGATATCCGCGTCGCCCGACTGTGCCATCAGCGAGCGTGTTTCACCTCGTGGCGCCGCCAGATAGCTGGCTTCGGCGATACTCGGTGGTTCTCCCCAGTACGCCTCGAAGCGAGTCGTGGTCAGGCGCTGTGGTGTCTCGACGGTCGCTACCTGGTAGGGGCCAGTGGCCACGTAGGCCACCACCCGCCCGTCCTGGTCATAGGCAGATGGCGCAAGAATCTGGGTGGAGTAATGACTCAGCAGGGCAGGTAGCGCGCCGTAAGGGGCATCCAACGTCAATACCAGCTCGTCTTCGTCGACAGCCACCTGGCTGATGCTCGCCTGAGACAGCACCCCCGGCTCACCGAGAGTGCGCTCAAGGGACTGGGCCACGGTCTCCGGCGTCATGGGACTGCCATCATGAAACTCCACCCCCTGGCGCAGACGGAAGCGCCACTCGAGGCCGCTGTCATCGACCTGCCAGTCGGTGGCAAGGCCAGCGATCAACTCACCGTCAAGGGCAACATCAACCAGCGTCTCGCCCACCTCCATGCGGCCAAAGATGTGGCCCGACTGGGTCGGCTCGATGCTGCCCACTTCCCAGGGGGCTACTACATCCACCCGGCCATCGGCCGCTTGAGCCGTGCTCAGCGCAGCCGCAGACAGGCTGGCAGCGAGCAAGCCTGAGGCCTTTCCGGCACCAGCCAGCATCTTGAGAACAGGCATTCGCCCCTCCTTCGATCGTGAACTCCGCAGCATGAATGCGTCCTCTTCGTGTTTGCAGGCCAAAAATTTTCGCGATGTTATAACATCAAGAGGATTGACAGAAGGCCACGGTGACATTTGTCCACGGGTACATAGCGTCCAACGCAGCAGACGCCCCCTGGCGAACGCCTGAATCAGCACAAGACACCGCATAGCAAGGCGTCTCGGGGAACGCTAGGCTGAGGGACTACCTTTAACGATGACGGATAGCACATGAGCCCCGGCCAGTTTCCACTGGATCAGTACCTCGACCGAGTGGGACTGGCAGCCAGCGCTTCCCCCACGGAAGACTTCCTGGCCGACATCCAGCGTGCCCAGGTGACCCACCTGCCCTTTGAAAACTTCGATATCTGCCTGGGCCGTGGCGTCGACGTCAGCGCGGACGCCATCGTCCGCAAGCTGGTGCATCAGCCACGGGGAGGTTACTGCTTCGAGCTCAACGGCCTGCTGCTGATGGCACTTCACGCCTGCGGTTTCCGCGCCCGAGCGATACTGGCGCGAGTCCACCTGTCAGGGACTCCGACAGGGCGCAGCCACCAGTTGGCCCTGGTCTCGCTGGGCAAGCAGCAATGGCTGGTGGATACCGGCTTTGGCGCCAACACCCCCAGGGCGCCCATCCGCCTGGAGCCTGGCCTGACCCAACAGCACGGTGACCAGTCCCTGCGCCTACTCGAGGCCCCCCAGTTTGGAGTCATGCTGCAGTCACGGATCGATGGCCAGTGGGTGGACCTCTACAGTAGCGACCTGTCGACCGTCTGCGCCGGCGATATTCAGATCGCCAATCACTTCACCTCGACCTGGCCGGGACTGCATTTCACCACCTCACGGATGGCGTCCCTTGTCACCCAGGAGGGCTTGGTCACCCTGTCGAACTTCAACCTGCGGGAACATCGACACGGCATCCTTCACGAATCCACCGTGGCGGCTGGCGAGGACTACCTGTCCGCCTTGAGCCAACACTTTGGTATCGAGCTGGACGCTGAATATGAGGCCTTGGCGCCGTTACCGCCCTGAACCGACGCTGCCCATGTCCAGCAGGTGCGGTGGCACCCGGCCAAACCTCGCTGTCGTTTCCAGCACATTGTCCTTTATTCGGCGCACCTCCCTGTTTTTCATCACGCTGCCCCCTCGCAGCAGTCGCCAACGGGGGGCATTCCGTGTTGAACTATGCCCCGACCCTTTGTTTGCCAATGGATTTGGAAAGGAGCCTGCCTTCTATGTTCAATCGCCTCGCGTCCGGACTGCGTACCGCCGGTGCCCTCAGCCTGATGGCCCTGTCTCCCCTGGCCGCGGCCCAGAGCACCGGTAACGCCGGACCCGCCGTCAACACCGAGACGTTTCAGTCCTGGGAAGTCAATTGCCCGGTCAACCGTGCTGACGGCGCCTGCTCCATGACCCAGCTGGTCGATGGCGCCGACGGGGAGCCCGTCCTGCGCGTTGTTGTGGGTAACCCTGCGCAGCTGGATAGCTCCGCCATGACCTTCCTGGTGCCCCTGGGCGTGCGTCTGGCCCCCGGTCTGCAGCTCCAGGTCGACTCCAACCAGCCCGTTGGCATGCCGTATCAGGTCTGCGTGCCGCAGGGCTGCCGCGCCGATATTCCTCTCCAGCCGCAGCTGCTTAACCAGCTCAAGGCCGGTAACTCGGCGACCGTCAGCATCGTCAACCCGCGTGGACAGCGCCAGGATCTGAACGTGTCGCTGATGGGCTTCAGCGCCGCCAAGGACCGCGTCGACCAGAACTGATTGCCCGCCCCGATCTATGGGGCCAATCGATCGACACGGCACATCACTCTGGTGTCAGGGTGATGTGCCGGGCCACCTTCCCCGCTCGATCGCCCCGTCGCGCTACGTCCGCCGCTGAGCGCATGCTTTTCCCCGCCTTGCTCTGACCCCGTCGCGCGCTCGCCTTGCCATCTTCATGGCCCCTCCGCGCCCAGGCTCGTCGAACTTTCCTGAACACGGCGGTCATTGCGCCCTTCTTTTGAGCGAAAGTGGCACAAAACATCAGCGGAATCTTGCCTATCCTGTTCCTCTGGAGGCGTTGTCTGATCCCCTCCGTGACGCCTTAAAGAGGCGCCATTACAAGACGCCATAACAAGACGCCGAGGAGAAGACCGTGATTACCCTGACCATCAATGACGAGCAACACTCGCTGGATCTTCCTGAACAGATGCCTTTGCTGTGGGCGCTGCGCGATGTGGTCGCACTGACCGGCACCAGATTCGGCTGCGGCATGGGCCTGTGCGGCGCCTGCACCGTTCACCTGGATGGGGTGGCGGTGCGCTCCTGCGTCACCCCGTTGTCTGCTGCGGTGGACAAGCAGGTCACCACCATCGAAGCCATGGCCACCGATCCGGTCGGTCGCGAGGTACAGAAGGCATGGCTGGACGCAGGCGTCGCCCAGTGCGGCTATTGTCAGGCAGGCCAGATCATGAGCGCCACCGCGCTGCTCAAGGACAACGCCAGCCCCTCAGACGACGAGATCATCAGCGCCATGGGCGGCAATATCTGTCGTTGCGGTACCTATAACCGCATTCGCACGGCCATTCACCGGGCCGCCGACAGCGGCTCCCCTCAACAAGCAGCCAAGGCGTCTCGCAACGAGAGGGGGCAGGCATGAACCAGACCACCGCGACCCTGCTACTGGCCAACGTCTCGCGCCGCCGCTTTCTGCAAGGGCTGTCGGCAGGCACCGCCCTGGTACTGGCGGCTCGCTGGGACCTTGCCCTGTCCGCCGACGAGCAGCAGTACGGCGCCGCCGCGATGCCCTACGGCTGGGTCGACAACCCCAATGTGTTTATCCAGATCGATGACGATGGCAGTGTCAGCGTGACCAACCACCGCGCCGAAATGGGACAGGGCATCCGCACCAGCCTGGTGATGGTGGCCGCCGACGAGCTGGGCGCCGACTGGCGCCGGGTCAAGGCCTTGCAGGCCCCGGGGGACTCCGAGCGATTTGGCAACCAGGACACCGACGGCTCGCGGAGCATGCGCCATTGGTTCGACCCCATGCGCCGGGCTGCAGCAGCGGCACGCACCATGCTCGAACAGGCCGCGGCAGCACGCTGGGACGTTCCCCCGGACGAGTGCCGAGCAGGCGTCCATGTCGTGATCCACAGGCCCAGCGGTCGCGAACTTGGCTTCGGCGAGCTGGCCGCCGCCGCCCGCGAGCTGGACATTCCCGCGCGGGATAGCCTCACCCTCAAGCCTGCCAGCGAGTGGCGATGGATAGGCAAGTCGATGGGGCCGAGCCACGATGGCGACCCTGACCAGCTCGAGCGCGCCCCCGCTGTTGACGGAGAAGACATCGTGACCGGCAAGGCCATCTACGGCGGCGATGTCCGGCTGCCCGACATGGCCTATGCGGTGATCGCCCGGCCCGCCGTGCTGGGCGCCAGGGTCGCCAGCGTCGACGACAGCGCCACCCTGGAGATCCCGGGTGTGATCAAGACCGTCACCCTCGACGGTACGTCACAGCCATCGGCCTTCCATCCCCTGGGCGGGGTCGGCGTCATTGCCAGCAACACCTGGGCCGCCATCGAAGGACGCAAGGCGCTCAAGATCGAGTGGGACACCGACGGCGTCGAGGCTAACGCCGGCTACGATACCGATCGCTATCGCGAGATGCTCGAGGAACGAGCCGACTCCCCCGGCAAGGTGCTCAGGGCCAGCGGTGATATCGAGACGGCGCTGACCGACGCCGAGTCGCGCCACACTGCCACCTACTTCATGCCACACCTGGCCCACGCCACCATGGAGCCACCGGTGGCCATCGCCCGGGTCGTCGATGGAGCGGTCGACACCTGGGCTCCGGTACAGGATCCCCAGAGCGCCAGGGACGAAGTGGCCAGGCAGCTCGGCATCGACGGCGCCAACGTCAGTGTGCATCAGACGCTTCTGGGCGGCGGTTTTGGACGCAAGGCAAAGCCGGACTTCGTGGTCGAGGCCGCCCACCTGAGCCGCGCCCTCGACGGCCGCCCGGTGCAGCTCCAGTGGACCCGCGAGGACGATCTGCACCATACCTACTTCCACGCCCTGTCCATCGACCGGCTTGAGGCCGGATTGGACGCCGACGGCAAGGTTCAGGGCTGGCGCCATCGCACGCTGGCGCCAACCATCATGTCGATCTTCAAGGAAGACCCCAAGTACAAGGCGACCTACGAGCTCGGCATGGGCTTGACCCCGCTGCCCTTCGACATCCCCCACCTGTCACTGGAAAACGGTGAAGCGCCGGCCCACAAGCGCATCGGCTGGTTCCGCTCGGTGGTCAATCTGCCCCACGCCTTCGCCATCCAGAGTTTCGTCGCTGAACTGGCCGCCAGTGCGGGTCGTGACCATCGCGACTACCTGCTGGAGTTGCTGGGCCCGGCACGCCAGATCGATCCCATGTCGGTCGGCGCCAGCTGGAACTACGGCGAGGACCCGGAGCGCTATACCATCGACGTGGGACGCCTGCGTGGGGTCATTGAACGAGTGACAGAGGAAGCCGATTGGGGCAAGTCACTGCCCGAGGGACGCGGCCAGGGCCTGGCGGTGCACCACAGTTTCTGCTCCTACACGGCCATCGTGCTGGAGGTGGAGGTCAGCGAACAGGGCAGCGTCATCATCCATCAGGCCGACGTGGCCTTCGACTGTGGACCCAGGGTCAACCCGGAGCGTATCCGCGCCCAGATGGAGGGTTCGGTGGTCATGGGGATCGGCATTGGCCTGCTCAACGAGATCAGCGCCAGGGACGGACGTATCGAGCAGGACAACTTCCACCAGTATCTGCTGCCACGCCAGTCCAACGCGCCGCGGGACGTGCGAGTACATCTGGTGGATAACCCCGATGCGCCCATGGGCGGAGTGGGCGAGCCAGGCCTCCCCCCGGTGGCGCCGGCGTTGACCAACGCCATCTTCGCCGCCAGCGGAAAACGCATCAGGACCCTGCCCGTAGGCAACCAGTTGAAGGGCTGACAGCAACCTGGAGCGAGCCCCTTGCGCGGAAACTTCCAGAAAAAAGCGAGCGGCCAGACTACCTTGAAAGGGTCGCCTGGCCGCCTGCTTGCCGTCAACGCCCACCGGATGAAGGAGCGTCTGGATGTCGATCGACTTCCTGCTTACCAGTCTTGTCGTAGTGCTTGTCCCCGGCACAGGGGTCATCTATACCCTGGCGACCGGTCTCGAGCGGGGTGAGAAGGCTAGCCTGGCCGCAGCGCTTGGCTGCACACTCGGCATTGTGCCATCCCTGGTTGCTGCTATCACCGGCGTTGCCGCCATCCTGCATACCAGCGCCCTGGCCTTTTCCGTGCTCAAGATCCTCGGGGTGATCTACCTGCTCTACATGGCCCTTTGCCTGTTGAAACAGGGGGGTGCCCTGGAACTCTCCGGCCAGTCCCCGCGCCAGCTATCGCTTGTCAGAATCGGTATCATCGGTGCCGTGATCAATGTCCTCAACCCCAAACTGTCGGTCTTCTTCCTGGCCTTTCTGCCGCAGTTCATCACCGCTGGAGAGAGGGTGTTCGAACAGATGCTCGGCCTCGGAGGCATCTTCATGCTGATGACCCTCATGGTCTTTTCAGCCTACGGGCTGGGGGCCGCCTGGATCAGACACCATGTCGAGCAACGTCCTGGAGTAATGACCGCCTTTCGGCGGTTGTTCGCGGGGACCTTCGTTGCCTTGAGTGCCAAGCTGGCTCTGGTGGAAAGATAACGGAGAGGCAGCTGCCGCCGCCCTCGCGACTTTTGCCGGAACGGTGTCCCAGGGCTGCCACGAGGGCATCAAGGCCAGGCAGTAGCAAGAGGGCTGTATAGGAGGCGGCGCCCCAGACGTTCTGGGCGCTAGCCTCCTCCATGTCCGAACCGAGCAATCGACAAGCGCAGGCGCTTGCAGGCAGCTCCTCAGAAATACCTCAGCGCGAGCGCACTTCGGTCCATAGCTGTTGCAGCATCGTCAGTGCCTCACCTTCGATCAAGGGAGTGGTCACGAGGTGGTCGCTGGCCGTCGCATCCAGCTGGGACACCTCGCGCAGCGCTTCATCCACCATCGGCAGCGCGGCTTCATTTGGCGTCCTGTAGTACGCGTAGTTGGCTGCCTTGGCGGCGTTTTCCGGACGCATCATAAAGCTGATGAAGTCTTCGGCAAGCTCGGGATGTGGGGCTCGTGCGGGTACCACGAAGGTATCCACGCCAAGCTGAGCGCCTTCTTCCGGTGCGAAGAAGGCCAGGTCGCCGTAGATCTCGGGGGAGTCCGCCTTGCGGTAATCCACATCCCCACTGTAGGTCACCGCAATGGCGCTGACGCCGCGAGCGACCTGCTCCACTGCCGCCGTGCTATCGACGAAGCCCGTGAAGTTGTCACGCTCAAGGGTCTGACCGGCGAGCTTGGCGGCGTCGATCCAGGCCTCCTTGCCAGTACAGTCAAAACCGGCACCCTGGTAGGCACAGACCATACCCAACGACACCTGAGGATCGCCGCCCAGCAGGGCGAAAGGCTGATCCGGGTTGACCGCCGGGTCGAACAGCACGCTCCAGGACGTCGGCAGCTCCTCGAACACCCGAGTGTCATAGACGATCCCGGTGACGCCCCACAGGTAGGGCACACTGTAGCGCTCGTCGGGGTCATAGGAGGGATGGCGGAAGGCCTCCATCAAGTGCTCACGCCCCTGGATGCGCTCGTCATCCAACTCCCGCACCAGTCCCGCATCGATCAGTCGCGTCACGTAATAGTCGGTCGGCACCACCACGTCATACTGGGCGTCACCGCCGGCGGCCAGCTTGGAGAACATCTCGGCATTGGAGGTGAAGTAGTTCTGCACGACCTCGACCTCGAACTCCTGCTCAAAGGCCTCGATCAGGGCCGGATCCATGTACTCCGTCCAGTTGAACAGGTACAGCTTGTCATTGTCCTGCGCCATCACTCCAGTACTTGCCAGGCCCAAGGCCGCCAGTGCTATCCATCGCTGCATGATATTGCCTCGTTGTTATTCAAGGTGAGGTGTACAGATCAAGGTGTGGCAGATGGCAGCGTCGAAGATCGAGGACGTCGCCTCATCTCCACTGCATCGTCAACGTTATACTGCACCGCCGACCCCCTGCGGTATATCAGTCTTCACGAATTCTCTGATAACGACAACGGCACTCGGGCACTGGCCTCTCCTTCCCTCTCCTTGCCCGGCCGGATTCGGCCCCTGCTACGCAGCTACATTCAGCAGCTACACTCAGATGGCGGTTGCCGCACGCGGCTGGGCGGCGCTCTCGCGAATGGGCCAGTGCAACGCCATGGCGACAAGGCTCATGGCCACACCACTCCACCACAAGCCTGCATAGCTTCCGGTCGTCTCGTACAGCCACCCGCCCAGCCATACTCCCGAGAAGCTGCCGACCTGATGACCGAGAAAGACCACTCCATACAAGGTAGCCATATATCGGGTACCGAACATGGTCGCCACCAGGCCCGTGGTGGGAGGCACCGTGGCTAGCCACAACAGTCCCATGACGCAGCTGAACACCCACACCGACCCCAAGCTGAGCGGCAGCAGCATAAACGCCGTGATTGCCACCGCTCGACCTGCGTAGATGGCGATCAGCACGCCGCGCATGGTGAACCTGCCCGACAACATGCCCGAGGCCAGCGATCCCACCACATTGCAAAGGCCAATCAGGCCAATGGACCAGGCAGCCACCTCAGGTGCGAAGCCTGCATCGGTCAGGAACGCCGGCATGTGTACCGTAATAAAGGCAACATGGTAGCCGCAGACAAAGAAGCCGATGGTCAGCAACCAGTAGGAAAGATGGCCCCGCGCCAGCCCCAGGGTGGCGCGGAAGTCACGCTCGGCAAGCTCTGGGCTGACCTGGGCGGCGGCGGACGTGGCCCGGGACGAGGCCAGAGGCATGGCCAGCACCGCCATGGCCAGGGCCATCAGCGCCATGACATGCAGCGCCCCAGCCCAGCCAAAGGCACCGATCAACTGCTGGGCCACCGGTACCAGCAAGAACTGTCCCATGGACCCTGCTGCGGTACCGACGCCCAGCACCAGCTGACGCTGATGGGGAGCCACCGCTCTTGCCAAGGCAGGCAGCACGATACCGAAGGCAGTGCCTGCCACTCCTGCGCCTACCAGCAGCCCGGTCCCCGTGTGCAGCGCCCACACCTCGGATACGCCTGCGGTCATCCACATGCCCGCGGCATACAACACGCTGCCGCCGATCAGCACCTTGACGTTGCCAAAACGGTCGGCCAGCCCGCCGGCCAGCACCGCGATGACACCCCAGGCAAGATTCTGAATCGCCAGGGCCAACCCCAGGGTATCTCGGCCCCAACCGTTGGCCTCGGTGATCGGCGAGACGAAGAGTCCAAAACTCGAGCGCAGCCCAAAGGACATCATCAGCAAGACACAGCCGCTGACAATCAACCACAGGCTGGAGGCGGGCAGACGTGGGAAAGACATGAAACAGGACTCGTCGACGGGTGAACCCAGATCATTACCCGTCTAACAAGTCACTGCAATACACCTTTTGCCGAGCCCCGAGAAACGTGGAAACACGCCCAAGGGGCCGGCAACAGACGATGTGTGCGCAGGGCCGCTACAGCACCACCGGAGCATCGAGTGCCGTGACCACTGCACGATCACGGTTATAGATATCGGGCCTGAAGGCCAGGTGGCCATCGGCCTCCGGCTGCACGGTCCAGTAATTGAGCACCACGGGAATACGTCGCTGTAACGACACATTGCGGGTCTTGCCATCGCCGATCAGGCGGCTGACGCTAGCCGACGTATTGGAGTCATCAAACAACAGCTGGGCGAGCTCAGCCACCCCTTCCACCCGAATACAGCCGGAGCTCAAGGCCCGCTGGGTACGGTTGAACAGCCCCCGTGAAGGGGTGTCGTGAAGGTAGACCAGATGGTCATTGGGGAAGCGAATCACCACCCGACCCAACGGATTGCGTGGTCCAGCTCCCTGGCGCAGCATCACTCCACCGGGGCTCGACCAGTTCACGGAATAGGGATCAAGACGCTGGCCGGAGGAAGACAGGGCCACCATGTCCCGGCTCGCCAGATAACCTGGGTCGCGCCGCACCTTGGGCAGGATATCCTCACGATAGATGGTGGGAGGCACTGTCCAGGTCGGATTGAGGGTCAGGTGAGTGATCTCGGAGCGCAGGGTCGGCGTCCGACGGTAGGGCTGACCCACGACGATGCGAGATCGCCAGACGTCACCATCGGGACGAAAGTAACTCAGCCGATACCCCGCGATATCCACCAGCACGAAGGACTCAGGCAAGCCATGCAGCAGCCAGCGTGCCCGTTCCAGGTTGGCGCGAATCTGGTCAATGCGGGTGCCCACGGTCATGTTGAGCGCGGCCTGGGTATTCGGTCCGACCACCCCGTCATCGGTCAACAGATGACGCCGCTGGAAGCGACGCACCGCTGCGGCCAGGGGCTCGTCGTAGACTTCCGCCTCGGGCGCTTGCAGATCAAGCTGCGGGTAGTGGGCAGTATCTGCCGCCATCACTTCCAGTTCACCGATCATCGCCAGGCGCTGCCTCAACAGCGCCACATCGGCGTCCCGGTCTCCCGGACGCAGCGGCGTTTCCCGTGCAGGCAAGAGCGGCCAGCCTCCCAAGCGCTCGATGTTGCGGTAGCGCGCCAGAGCCGAGCGCAGCTGGCGATAGGGCTCGAACGGAGGGCGCGCCATCTCGAGGGCGGCAGCAACATCGCCACGGTCCAGCTCACGGGAAAGCCTCACCAGGTCAAAGGCAGGGGGATCGACGTCCACTTCCCAGTCGTTATCGATCCTCAGCGGATCGACCTTGCCTCGCTGCAGGTGTGCCATGGCTGCCAGCAGCGTCTCGGTTGCCTTGACCTCAAAAGCCCCCGGTGTAGACAGGTCACTGGACTGAGCCTGGCTCAACAATGTCGCCGGCGCATAATCCTGCGGCGTCAGGCCATCGTCATCCAGGTCTTCCAGCGCCGCGACCAGGGCATCTACCCGCTCCATATCCGTCCACACAGCGCGCTGGCCACGCAGTCCATAGAAGCGCTGGGCCATCTCGGATGCGCCGATCAGGCGGCCCGCAAGTGGGCCTGGCACTACGCCGCCGACATCTTGCAACGCTTCCTCGACGCTTCCCCCTTCCGCCGTGGAGGATGCCGACGAAAGTTCCGTCGCGGCAGGACCCGTCTCGCCGGTGCCATCATCACCGTCTACTGCCGCCCACGCCGGAGACACCAGCATGGCGTAACAAAGTGCTGCGGCAATGCCCTTCCCTGGCATTAGCCGCCGTACCACATTTGGGTTAAACATGACCTGAACTCCCTGCAACTTGACGTCAATACTGGCCATCCCGGGCGGTATTGTCATAATAGAGTCGTCGGTACGGTATTCCACCGACCCGACCTGTTTTACAGCATGTGTCACGACGACAGCGTATCGTCATAAAGTTAAGCGTACCGCTTACACGACCTTACGTCATGACACCTTGCGACGCTGCGACAGCGATGGCGTGTCGCCTTGAGATAGCGCAATGCACCGAGGCCATGGCCGGCCACCGCAGCCTTTGTCTCTTGGCTCCTGTCACGACGCCTGCAGCAGAACAGCGAGCTACGATCACCACCGACGCCACTGTATGTCCTCGGAGCCTTGATGAGCATGTCGACCCATTGTTCAGCCCCCTACCATCGCATGAAGACACGTCTCACCCATGCTCTAGTATTGACCCTGTGCGCCATTTTTGCGGCTCCTGCCAGCGCTCAGGATTTTATTCGCGACGCCACCCGGGAGGACCACTGGAACCACAACTCCCTCGAGCAGACCCTGGCGCGCCTGGCACCCAAGGCCAACCCGGGGGTTCTAAGTCTCGCCGCTCGCGCCATCAACTGCGCTGATCCTGATGCAGAGCGCCTGGCCGTGATCGATTTCTCGCTGCCGTCCACCGAACGCCGACTATGGGTCTTCGACCTGAAGCAGCCCCGCCTGATCTTTCGCGAATGGGTGAGCCACGGCAAGAACTCTGGCGACGCCGTGGCCAGCATGTTCTCGAACATTCCCGAAAGCTATCAGTCGAGCATCGGACTGTTTCGCACCATGAACAGCTATGTCGGCAGCAATGGCTATTCCCTGCGCCTGGAAGGACTGGAGCCGGGGGTCAACGACAACGCCTACGACCGCGCCATCGTCATGCACGGTGCCGACTACGTCAGCCAGGAATTCATTGAGCGAACCGGTCGAATCGGTCGCAGCCACGGCTGCCCGGCAGTCCGCAACGAGGTCGCCGTGCCGCTGATCAACAGTATTCGCGACAACCAGTATCTGTTCACCTACTATCCGGACCAGCGTTGGCTGAACAGCTCCGCCTACCTGCGCTGCCCACGTCGAGATCAGCAAGTCGCTGCGCTGTCGCGCTGATGACGCCTGCCCAGGATGCCAACGGCACGGAGTTTCCGTGCCGTGGCTCTCGATGGCGCACAGGCCCACTTGTCCCGCGTGACACCCACCTCGATCTGAAGCGCTATGCCTCTTCAGCCCTCCCTTCCCTAGCCTCCTCTTCCTTCTCCTTCTCTTCCCCTGCTCTACCTGCTCTACCTCCTCTACCCCACTGCAGCCAACAGCGACCATGGCATCTCGCCGAGCAACATCCACGTCATGGCGAGTGCGGTATAGGCTCGTCTCAAGGCGCCCAGCATCCCGCTGGGGGCACCTGCAAGGCGCACTCCGACCATGCATGGCGGCTAATGATGCACCGCATCGATGCACCGCGGGTCGCCACCCCCTGCACGCCAGCAGCGCAAAAAATCACAAACGACTGATTAGGCTGCGCTTATCCTTCACCGGCATTTCACTTGCTTCGCATCAACCAGTGTGTGCCGGACGTGGACCAGACCCCTCGGGGTACGAGTGCGTCGGACCCGACCTTCAATGGCGAAGGCCAAACAAGTTCGCGTGTTCGTCCACCCTGGAGGACTGTTCCATGAATCTGCGCCACAAGGCCAACAGGATCCGCCTGTTTTCCTTCTCGACTCCGCAAATGCGAGCCTTCCACTTTTCCTGGTTCGCGTTCCACCTCTGCTTTTTCGGCTGGTTTGGTATCGCCCCGCTGATGGCGGTGGTCAGAGACGACCTCGGCCTGACCAAGACCCAGATAGGCAATACGATCATTGCCTCGGTCGCCATCACGGTCATTGTCCGGCTGGCCATTGGCGTTCTGTGTGATCGCATTGGCCCTAGGCTGGCCTACACCTGGCTGCTATGCCTTGGCGCCCTGCCAGTGATGAGCATTGGTTTCGCCGACAGCTTTGAATCCTTTCTGCTGGCACGACTGGCCATTGGCGCCATCGGCGCCTCCTTTGTCATCACCCAGTACCACACGTCGGTGATGTTCGCTCCCAACGTGGTCGGCACCGCCAATGCCACCTCTGCCGGATGGGGCAACCTGGGGGGCGGCACCACCCAGATCCTGATGCCGCTGATCTTCTCTGGGCTGTTGATGCTGGGGGTCAGCGAGACCCTGGGCTGGCGATTGGCCATGGTCGTTCCCGGGGTAGTGATGTTTATCGCTGGACTCTGCTACTACCGCTTTACCCAGGATGCCCCCGACGGCAATTTCAAGGAGCTGCGTGCCCGCGGTGAACTGGAGGAAGCGTCGGGAGAAGGCAGCATGGCCAGCACCTTCGGCGCCGCCGCTCGAGACATTCGCGTATGGGCACTGTTCGTCGTCTACGCGGCCTGCTTCGGCGTGGAGCTGACCATCAACAACATCGCCGCGATCTACTTCTTCGATAACTTCGACCTGACGCTGGCCACCGCCGGCATGATCGCCGGTCTGTTCGGCTTGATGAACCTGTTCGCACGTACCATGGGCGGTATCTTCTCGGATCTGTTTGCGCGTAACGCTGGCCTCAAGGGCCGCGTTCGCTGGCTTTTCATCGCGCTGCTGTGCGAGGGTGTGGCGCTGATGTTCTTCTCCCAGATGCACGTGCTGGCACTGGCCATCGGCATGATGCTGGTGTTCAGCCTGTTCGTGCAGATGGCCGAGGGTGCCACCTTCGGCGTGGTGCCTTTCATCAATCGGCGTGCTCTTGGCGCAGTGGCGGGGATCGTCGGTGCCGGTGGTAATGCGGGCGCCGTGGCCGCGGGATTCCTGTTTCGCTCCGAGACGATCAGCTATCAGCAGGGCCTGTTTTACCTGGGCGCCGCAGTGATCCTGGCCGCCCTGTGCGCCCTGCTGGTCAGGTTCAGCCCTGAAGTGGAGGCCGAGGAAGCGGCAGCCTACGAGGACGCTGCCCAGGGCGAGCGTGGTAGCGCATTGTCGTTACGCTGAGTCGTCCCGGCCCGCCTGCCTATAGGCGCGGCCAACGTCACTGCATGACCGCCCGGCCTTGCGCCGGGCTTTTACTGTGTCTCCTGGTCCTTGCGCTTGCCCTTGAAAGACGTCCCCTGTGCCCAGAGGTTTGCAACATGCGCCGGAGCCACGCATGCTGAAACGAGCACCGACGCGATTGGAGCCGAGCCACCAGGAGGATGCGATGCGAGAAGGAGTGTTGCTGATCACCGGAGCGTCCAGCGGCATCGGCGCTGCCACCGCACGAGCGGCATCGAGGGAAGGCTACCATCTGGTCCTTGCAGCCCGCTCCCAGGAAAGCCTGACGGCCCTTGCTCAGGAGCTGGGCCCCGAAAATGTATTGACCGTTGGCATGGACGTGACCGATCCCGAGGCCCAGAAGATGATGGTCGAGGAAGCGCTTGAGCGCTTTGGCCGCATCGATGCGGTGTTTGCCAACGCGGGCCGAGGTGGCTCACCTGGCGGCTTCAGCTCGGCAGACCCGGAAACGTGGAAGGCCATGCTGATGACCAACGTGTACGGGCTTGGGCTGACCATACAGTCTTGCCTCCCTGCCCTGCGGCGCAGCCGGGGCCACCTGCTCCTTACCGGCTCTGCGGCAGGCAGAACCACACTTCCTGGCTCCATGTACGGGGCGACCAAGTGGGCCGTTTCAGGCATCGGTTACAACCTGCGCGAGGAGCTTCGCGGCAGCGGTATACGCGTGACGCTGATAGAACCCGGCATGGTCGACACCCCATTTTTCGACGAACCACCGGAGTACGCGCTGGAAGACCGCGATGTGGCCAACGCCGTGATGTACGCGATCTCCCAGCCGCGCCACGTGGACGTCAACGAGATTCTCGTGCGTCCCACCCCACCTCTGCAGGACGACATCACGGACGCTGATTGACGGTCCCTGCATCCCCCTTTTACTTCCCTGACCTGAGGTACTTTCATGACCATTGCCATCGGCGATCGCCTGCCAGATGTGACGCTCTACACCAACGGCGCCAAGGGGCCGGAAGCCATCTCTACCCGCGACGTGTTTGACGGACGCAAGGTGGTTCTGTTCGCCGTTCCCGGGGCCTTCACCCCCGGCTGCTCCAACACCCATATGCCTGGCTTCGTGGTCAATGCCGACAAGCTGCTGGAGAAGGTGGACGCCGTTGCCTGCCTGTCGGTGAACGACGCCTTCGTCATGGGCGCCTGGCAGCAGGATCAGAATGCCCAGGCGCTGACGATGCTTGCCGACGGCAATGCAGACTTCACCCGAGCCATCGGCATGGACAAGGACGCCAGCGGCGCCGGAATGGGCGTGCGCAGCCTGCGCTACGCCATGATCGTCGACGACGGCGTGGTGCAATATCTGGGCGTGGATACCGAGCGCGGCGTGATTGAGGCGTCGAGCGCCGATACCGTGCTGGCCTCACTCTAGGACACCGCGACACCAGCGCGACGGGCGCTTGCAGGCCAGCTCTCATGGCCGGTAGGCGTCCGCATTCCGACGTCGGTCCAGACGTGCCCCACCACGCGCTTCTGCTAGGCTTGAGACATCCCGCCTGCAGGAGCACGCGACATGAATACCGCATCAACGCCATCCCACCGCGTCAGTGGCAGCTGCCTGTGCGGTGCCGTGACGCTCTCGCTGCCACTGGCCTCCTACCAGGTGGCCGCCTGCCACTGCCGGATGTGCAGAGTCTGGGGCGGCGGTCCGTTGTTCGCCGTGGAGCCAGCCGGCCCCATCGAGCTGGAAGGAGAAGACGCCATCACCGTCTTTGCCTCCTCGGAGTGGGCCGAGCGCGCCTTCTGTCGGCATTGCGGCACCCACCTCTTCTACCGTTTGAAAGACGGTCAGCACTACGCGATCCCGGCGGGGCTAATCGATCAGGGACAGGACTGGCACTTCGACCACCAGATCTTCATCGACCAGAAGCCAGCCTGGTACCACTTTGGCAACCAGACTCAGGACATGACCGGCCAGGAGGTATTTGACGCCTTCGGCGGCGATGACTGAAGGACACCCCCACCGCGGGGTCCCTTCACGCAAACGGCCAGCAGGGTGCTGGCCGTTGTTGCCGGTCAAACGCCATCCACCCACAGTGCCGTTACAACATCCACTCCACCGGCAAGATCGAGATCAGCGACACTGCCGCACGCCGCAACACCCCGACATTCGGCTCGCCCTCGTAACGCACCACCCCTTCCGGGGTGCGCTCGAGCCAGTACATGCTGCCGTCCTCGTCCAGCTTCACTTCATAGGCGTTGTCCAGCACGTCAGTGTTGAACACGCGCTCCATCTCCTGGGCGAGCTCGGGACTCTCGATGATAAAGCCCAGCTCGGTGTTGAGCCTGGCGGATCGCGGATCGAAATTGAAGGAACCGACGAACAGACGATCCCCATCTACCGCGAAGGTCTTGGCGTGCAGGCTGGCGCCGGAGCTGCCGAAGGGGCCTGCCGCGTCGCTGCGCCCTGGCGCATCGGGAGCACGCTTCAGCTCGAACAATCTGACGCCGGCTTCCAGCAGCTCACGACGTCGCTTGGCGTATCCCGCGTGCACTGCCGCCACATCAGTGGCCTCCAGTGCATTGGTCAGGATGGTGACCTCTACCCCACGGGCTTCAAGGTCGGCGAACATCTGAGTGCCTTTCTCTACCGGCACGAAATAAGGTGACACCAGGTGTACGGTGTCGCGAGGTGGCCCGAGCAACCCGCGAATACGCCCTGTCAGCAGGTCCTCGTCATCTGCCAGCCCAAGCCCTTTGGCCGGATCGTCGCTGACCATCAAGGCATTGGCCCACACAAGCTCAAGGCTGCCCTCCCGAATCGACGACATGAACTGGCTGTCATCCAGCAGCTCCCGGTACTCCTTGGAATCGTCTGAGCCCATGGCGACGGCCAGCGACTGCTCGAGCTGCGCCAGCCCTTCACGCCCCACCGAATCGATGACCCGACTCGCCGGATAGGATGATTGGCTGGCCCAGTAGCGATCGAAGTCGGCAGACACCTGCTCGACCACCGGACCAATCGCGACCACATCGAGATCGGCGAACATCACGTTGTCACCCGCGCCAAAATACTCGTCACCGATATTGCGCCCACCGATGATGGTGGCCTGGTTGTCTACGGTCAGCGACTTGTTGTGCATGCGGCGGTTGGCCCGTGAAAAGTCGGTCACGTAGCCAACCAGGCGTGGCGAGCGCACCACAAAGGGATTGAACAGCCGTACTTCGATGCTGGGGTGGGCGTCCAGAGCCGCCAGCTTGTCGTCCAGGCCCGCCGTATTGGTGTCATCCAGCAACAGTCGGACACGCACACCGCGATTCGCCGCATCCAGCAATGCCTGATACAGCATGGAGCCGGTGATGTCGTCGTGCCAGATGTAGTACTGCACGTCCAGCGTCCGCTCAGCCGACTCCGCCAGCAGCAGGCGAGCGGCGAAGGCGTCGTGGGCGTTGCGCAACGGATGGATGCCACTCTTGCCGGGATGAGCGTCGACATAGGGGGACACCATTTCCCCTAGTGCCGTATGTCGTGCGTCATCAGTGGGCAGATAGCGTGTCTCGCTTCGCCCCTCCAATGACGGAAGGCCACTGCACGCCGTCAATGTGATGGCCGAAGCCAGTATCAGACCTGCCCTGAACGAGTGAAGCCACGCGCGCATGATGGAATCCGTGTGTCCTGTGTTGATCGGCTCAGAATAGCGAATGTCTCCGCACAAAGCCCAGAACGACTTCCGTTTAGTGCCAAAACCAGCCACTTACTCTCGAATAAGGCCAGAAGTCTTAGGTTTTCTTTAACCAAACTTTACATTTCAGAAACATTTTTAACCATATTTTTCAAAAAATGATCTAGATCAACACCAAATTACTAATACTCAATATTCTTTGACATGTACGACTTCCGAGCACGACTGGCTTACTCATCTGAGCTAGCGCAGATGCTCACTTCATACCTGGAGGTGTCTCATGTCCTATCCCCGTTCCTACATCGCGCCCATCGGCCTCACTCTCGCCCTATTCTCGGCGTGCAGTGCTCAAGCCGCCGATGGCACCATTACCTTCAATGGAGAGATCGTCGCTGCCAACTGCACCATCCCCACCGCTGACACTTCGGTCACCCTGCCGACAGTTTCCACCAGCGCTTTTGGCGCCGCTGGCACACGGGCAGGTCAGAAAGCCTTCCAGCTGGCACTGACCTGCACCGCGGGCACCACCGGAGCACAAAAGGTCGCCGTACGCTTCACCGGTGACGATAGTCAAGTCGACCCTACCACCGGGCTATTCCTGCTGGATGCCACCAGCACGGCACAAAATGTGGGCATCGCCGTCTATGACGCCAACGATGACTGGGTCAAGGCCGCTAACAATGTCAGTACTCCTGCAGTAGACATCGTGGCAGGAAGCGGCACCACCATCATCCCGCTGACTGCCTGGTATCAGTCCACCGCTGCCGCCGTCACCGCGGGTACCGTCAATGCCACTGGCGCTATCGAGATCGTCTACGAATGAAGCCTACGACCCTACCCTTACCCTGGCGGAGGGTGTCAGGCCGATGGGTTGGCGCGACAGCTATGTTGCTGCTCGCGCTGTCGGTTGCCACATCAGTCTCTGCCAGCGTCTCCATCAATGGCACCCGAGTGGTGTACAACGAAGATCAGAATGAGCAGACCATCAGCCTGGAAAACAAGGACGACATGCCGGTGTTGGTTCAGGCCTGGGCCGATGAGCGAGCAGGCTCTAGGCCCGCCAGGGACGCGGACTCCCCCTTCCTGGTCACTCCTTCGGTCTTTCGGCTGGATCCCGGCCAGCGCCAGACGCTGCGTATCCTGCGCATTCGCCAGATACCCGAAACGCATGAAGAGTCACTCTACTGGCTCAACATCAAGGAAGTTCCGCCGGTCTCGAAACAGCAAACAAATTTGCTGCAACTGGGCATTTTGACACGCCTGAAGTTGTTCTACCGCCCCGCCGACCTGGAGGTCAGCGCGACGGAGGCCATTTCACGCTTGCAGTGGAGGGTCACCCACAGGAATGGCCAAACACTACTGGAGTGCACCAATCCTAGCGATGCGCATGTCTCTCTGGTATCGGCATCCTGGCAACAGGATCCCACCGGAGCCGATGTATCACTGGACATGGTGGCGCCACACGGTCACGCCAGCTGGCCTATCTCTCAAGCCGACGCCCGCCATACCTCACTGTGGTACCAGGCAGTCAATGACTACGGCGCGGTAGTGGTTCGCCAGGCCACGCTTGCGCACGACTGACCAGGAGTGAGCTTCCATGGCAACGCGGCCCCGGGTCTCTTGTTCCCCCTCTCACGTTTGTTGGCTGGCACTCACTAGCTGGGTGCTGCCTGGTCTCGCCTGCGCCGAACAGGTGGAGTTCAATCCTGCCTTTCTCGCATCGAGCGGCTTGGACATCAGTCGCTTTTCTCAAGCGGGCTACATGGTGCCGGGAGACTATCCCGTGGAGCTAATCGTCAACCAGCAGTCGGTGGGACGGCACCTGCTGCGTGTCGAAGAAGACTCGAACGACACGCAGAGCACCCGTCTGGCCTTATCGGCCTGGCAAGTCGTCGGCCTGGACCCGGAGATTCTCCAGGACCTCGAGCAGCGCTGTTCGGGACTAGCCGCGGATGACTGCTACCTCGACGCAACCAGCGTGGCGCCAGGGGTTACCTTGACGCCGGATCAGGGCACGCTGAGCGCTCGAGTCAGCGTACCGCAGGCGCTGATGCTGCAACGCCCTCGGGGTTACGTGGAGTCAGAGCATTGGACTGCCGGGGAGGCCGCCCTGCTGACCAACTATCACCTCAACAGCTACCGATCGAGCATTTCGGGAGAGGACTTTGACAGCACCTTTCTGGGGGCATCGATAGCTGCCAACCTTGGACTATGGCAGTACCGCAGCGACTTCAATGCCACCCGGGATGACCAGGGCCACGTGGATTGGGACAGTCTGCACCACTACGTGCAGCGCCCGTTGGCCGGGCAGGAACGTCTACTGCGCCTGGGCGAGGTCAACACCCGTGGAGAGCTGTTCGACTCAATCCCGGTACTGGGGGCCACACTGACCAGCGAGCCGCGAATGCTGCCTGACAGTCAGCGAGGCTATGCTCCGGTGGTCACCGGTACCGCGCAAACTCAAGCCAAGGTCACCATCACCCAGCAAGGAAAGCACCTTCTCGAAACCAGCGTTCCCCCAGGTCCTTTCGTCATCGACGACCTCTACCCGACCGGGTACGGAGGCGACCTCGACGTTCAAGTGACCGAAGCTGACGGCAGGATAGAGCGCTACAGCGTGCCCTACGCAGCGCTGCCGGGACTTCTTCGGCCTGGGCACTCCAGGCTCTATCTGGCCGCCGGTGAGCTCAACAATGATGCCATTGGTGATGCTCCGCTACTGGCAGAAATCGGCTATCGGCGCGGGTTGAGCAATGCCCTGACCGGCTATACCGGAGTACAAGCCAGCGAGGACTACTGGTCACCGCTGATTGGCGCCGCCTTCAATACTCGCTACGGTGCCGTAGGGGTCGATGCCCAGTACTCGGATGCCCGCCTGCCCGATGGGAACCGCCATGGCTGGAGTCTGCAGACCTCCTACAGTCGACACTTGATCGGCAGCGACACCGATATCAATCTGGCCGCCTATCGCTACTCCAGTTCCGGCTACCTGTCGCTGAGCGATGCCGCCTACTTGCAAGATGTACCGGCCTCCTCTGAGCCGCAGCAACGGGATGTGGACGCCTACTACAGCGATGCCAGCCAGCGAAACCGGCTGCAGTTCAACATCAGCCAGCCACTGGGTGAGCGCTCCCGCCTGTCATTTACCGGCTCAGTGGCGGACTACTGGCATCGTGAAGGCTCGGAATCGACCTACCAACTCGGGCTGACGCGAACCTTTGGCAGGGTCAGCCTTAACCTCAGTCTGTCACGGGTCGAAAGCGAGGACCGAGACACGGAAAACAGAGCCTTGCTGTCCGCGTCGCTGCCACTATCGAACACCGCCTTCGCGCCACGCATGACGATCTCGGCCAGTCGGGATTCGGCACAGAATGATCATCGCAATCTGAATGTCACCGGAAATCTCGGGGAAGACAGGGGCCTTGCCTATGGGATTCATGCCAGCCAGTCCACAGGGGACACCGGCGACCAGCATTCCTATGGCGCCAACCTTTCCACCCACACCTCCGTGGGACAATACACCCTGTCCGGTTCCGAAAGTGATGACTATCGCCAGCTATCGTTCGGCGCCAGCGGAGCAGTGCTGCTGCATCGCCACGGAGTGACATTCGGGCAAAGCACAGGTGACACCATCGGACTGATCAGGGCTGAAGGTGGTGCTGGCGCTCGCGTCACCAACGCCGCCAACCTCACCCTGGATAGCGACGGAGAAGCCCTGGTGCCGTTCCTCTCACCCTACCGCGTCAACGATGTGCAGTTGGACCCTCGTGGCGCATCTACCGCAGTGGAATTTCAGCGCACCAACGTCCAGGTCTCCCCTTATGCCGGCGCCATGGTGCCCATCCACTTCGCCACCGACACGGGGCAGCCGGTGGTCCTGGTGCTTACGCAACACGGGAGGGGAGTTCCGCTCGGCTCTACCGCCACTGCAGCCGACGGTCGAGTCCTCGGACAAGTCGGTGCAGGCGGCATGCTGCTGGTACGCGACCTCGCTCCGGGAAGCCCGCTGACCATCAGCCTTGACCAAGGTAGGCACTGCCAAGCGCAACCTGAATGGACCCCTCCAGCCATGGGCAGTGACGATATTCCTATTGTCGAGTCGCCGTGCATTGGCCCGTCTTCCGATCACACCAAGGACCCATCATGATCCTACACCCCCCCCTTTTGCACACCGTTCGAGGCAGCGGGTCTCGGCGGCACCCATGGCGCTATCTGCTCCTGCTGCTCGGCTTGCTGGCGCTTTCTTCACGAGCCCATGCACATTGCTTCGAGATCATTCCTCCCTGGGACAACCAGCCGCTACCGGTCGACTTCGGCTCCGAGATAGTCCTCGACAGCGACACCGCCGTCGGCACCCCCATCGCCGTCGGCATTCTTCCCGCTTCCCAGCTGTACGCTATCAATGGCGGCTGGGTAGCGCGCTGCTACTATGCAACGGATACGGTGAAGTACTGGCTGCTATGGCAGCACTATTCAGCCACCAACGGCTACTGGCCGGTGCCAGGCGTCACCTCGGATGCCGCCGATGAAGCCATGTATGTCATGACCGACGATGGTGTCGGAAATCCGTACGGCGGTGGGGGGAGTGGCAGTGTTGGCTACACCACTGAATTGATGGTGGAGGGCAAGGCGCTGCCCTTCAAGTGGGCCAATACCAACCCGGCCTTCAACTTGTTTCCCTTTGACGAGCCGGTACATGGGATTCCCTGTACCGATGCCAAAGCAGGGACAGGACTCGCCGAGGGCTATCCCCCCATCACCACGGACTGCCCTGACGCCTGGTTTGCCGTCAACTGGCGTCAGATGCCCTCATTCTATGTCAAGGTAACGCTTTACAAGATGGCAGGAGATCCTGGTGTCGAGGGGGTCACCCTGAGGCATGCTGCCTGGGAGGGATACAGTCTGTTGTCATTGATGAACGACTTGAGCACTCCCCCTAACCACAACGCCGATCTATTCAGCCTAAGCGGCCTCACCTTCGCCCAACCCCTCAAGGTGCGCATGAACCCCTGTCAAGGCGTCGGCAATGTCTCCGTCTCATTGGGCCAGATCGGCAGTCATCGATTCGACGAACTCGGGCAGCCACCGCAGGGGGTACCCGACACTCCCGTCAACGTATCGGCATGGTGCCACAGCGATGGCGATGTCAAATGGGCGGTACTCGGCAATATTCATGATTACGACCCCAGTGGAGATGCCGGTATTCTCGCCTTGGATGGGGAGGCAGACAGCGCCAAGGGCGTTGGTATCCAGTTACTTCACAGTGATCGCCCGGACCCGCTCCCGATCACTCCGGAAGGCAGTGACTACAGTGCCTATCGCTGGATTGATACAGACCTCAAGGCCATCGATGGAGAAGTGCTGATGCTCGATTTTCTCGCTCGCTATGTGAAGACAGGCGACATCGAGCCCGGCGTTGCCAACGGCCACGCAACCCTGGTGCTTGCCCCAAAGTAAGCCGATTGGCCAACCGCCGCAGGCCCCCCCCCGGCGGCCGCTCTTGCAAGCAACCTCCACCCAAGCTGGAGTACTGGAAGGGCCTTGTGCGGCCCTTCTTACAAGGTCGCTGCCTCAGCCGCTGCTGTCACCTTGGCCCGGCTGACCACACTGCCGACGATGATCAGACACGGAGACGGCAGCGGGCTGGCCGCCAGACGGCTGTCGATATCCGCCAACGTACCCACCACTGACGCCATCTCGGGCAGGCTGGCGTTGGCCACCAGCATCACCGGCCAGTCTCGTGGGAGCCCTGCTGTGATGAGGCCTCGACAGATCGCAGTGAGCTTGTTCAGGCCCATGTAGAACACCAGCGTCTCATCCTGGCGCGCCAGTGATCTCCAGTCCGGCTCGCCGCCCTCTCGACACTGCTGGGCGGTCACCAGACGAAGACTCTGGGCATGGCCCCGCTCGGTCAGGGGAATTCCCATGGCGGCAGCGGCACTGGCCGCCGCCGAGATGCCAGGGACAATCTCCCAGGGCACCCCTGCTGCCTCCAGCGCATCCAGCTCTTCTCCCAGACGCCCGAAGATACCGGGATCGCCTCCCTTCAGTCGCACTACACGCTTGCCCTGGCGCGCGAGCATGACCAGCATCTGCCCGATGCTGGCCTGGTCGAGGCTATGATGCCCGCGGGCCTTGCCGACATAGTGCCGCTCCACTCCGGCCGGAATCATCGCCAGCACAGCCGGCCCCACCAGCCGGTCGTAGACGACGGCATCAGCGTGCTTGAGTCGCTCCAGCGCCAGCAGCGTCAGCAACTCGCCGGCTCCACTGCCCGCCCCCACCAGCGACACCTGCCCCTGACGTAGGCCAGTAGCCGCTATCGGCACGGGCCTTTCGAGGCGATCGGCGCCACGCTGACAGAGCGTCGCCAGCCGCGCCAACAGCAGCGACAACGCTCGTGCCGGTGTATCGAACATCGCAGACCGACCGCTGCCCCGAAGCCTGCAACGGCTTCCACCGAGGCGCTTCAACAGCGGCACGGCTAGCCCCATCCATCGCGGCCAGACAGGGCTTTTGCGCCACGTACCAGCGGCGGACGCCTTGACGCCCGATGCCCCAGGGGACGGGTTCTCAGCATGCAGATACTGGCTGCGGGGGCTTGATGGCGCCACGGCTCTTCTCCTCTTCTACAAGGCTCTTCAATTCCGGCAGACAACTGCCACACTGGGTGCCACACGCCAACCTTGCCCCCAGCGCCTCCACCGAATCGTCTCCGGCACGTATCGCGCGTTGAATCGGGGTGCGGCCCACCTGGTGACAGCTGCATACAATAGGTCCCTGATCAGAGGCACCATCATCGCAACCCGCCAGCACGCGACGGCGATCCTGCTGGGCCATCACCTCGCCCTTGGCCGCTTCCGTCAGGCGCTGCGACAACCAGCCCAACCCGGGCAGCTCGTTCACCGGTCCCACCATCAGCCACCAGCACAACCGCCCCTGATCGAAGCCGGCCAGGCGCCAGCGGCAGCCTGACGGATCCTGCAGCACCGGGCCCACCTCACCAGGAAGGTGCTGGCGGGCCCAGGCCAGCCAGTCGCGGCTGGCACTCTGCAGATCCCCCGCCAACTGCCAGCGCTCGCCAGCCGCCATCGGTACTCGCGTCCAGTACTCGGTGCCCTTGACCAGGCTGGCCATCGCGTCTCGCGGCGAATCGCTCATAGTGCTCAAGGCATCGTCACCGAGCACCAGGGTGGCTTCCCAGCTATGCACCAGAGGAGAAACCATCACCGCACCATGCTTGGTTTCCGGCTGCCCAGAGAGCGGATCGGTGACACCGCCGAACAGCGCGCCAGCCTGAGGCGAGTGGCTGAAGCGCCGGGTCCAGTGAATCGGCACAAACACCTCACCGCGGCGTTGGCCAGGGGCGACCCGCACACGAGCCCGCATTTCTCCAGTGGGTGAACGGATCGACGCCAATGCCTGATCGACCAGGCCCAGTGCTGCAGCGTCGTCACGATGCACCTCGACGAAGGGCTCGGCACGATGGTTCATCAGCCGGCTGGCTCGGGCGGTGCGGGTCATGGTGTGCCACTGATCACGCACTCGGCCGCTGTTCAAGCGCAGCGGGAACTGCTGGCTGGTGGTCTGCTGTGGCGCCTTGGCATAGACCGGCCAGAGCCGAGCTCGGCCGGTCTCGGTGAAGAAGCGACCATCCTCGAACAGCCGCGGCGTGCCCCGCGGAGCGGAGCGGGTGACCGGCCATTGGATGGGTGCCAAGGCGTCGTACTGCTGCCGGGTAAGTCCCGCCAGGCCCGAGATATCGAAAGCGCGCTGACCGTCGTTGTCGAGACCTGACAGTCGCGCATGTTCGTCAAATATCTCGGCCGGATGGGTGTAGGCGAAGGCCTCCCCCAGACCCAGGCGGGCGGCCACCTGACACAGGATCCACCAGTCATGGCGCGCCTCTCCGGGCGGCGGAAGAAGACCACGCTGGCGTGAAATGCGCCGCTCGGAGTTGGTCACGGTGCCGTCCTTCTCCGACCAGCCGCTGGCCGGAAGAACGATGTCCGCCAGCGCCACCAGCTCGGTATCCTCCATGCACTCGGACACGATCACCAGCGGACAGCGGGCGATGGCGGCGCGAACACGATCACTATCGGGAAGGCTGACCAGAGGATTGGTGGCGATAATCCATAGCGCTTGAATCTCTCCCCGCTCCAGCGCCTCGAACAGCTCGATCGCCTTGTAGCCTGGACCTTCGGGCAGCGTGGCGGTCACCGTCTGAGTCGACCAGAAGCGTGCCACCCTCTCCCTCGCGCCCGGCGCGTGGTAATCCATGTGTGCCGCCAATTGGTTGGCCAGGCCACCGACCTCACGCCCGCCCATGGCGTTGGGCTGCCCAGTGATCGAGAACGGTCCCGCCCCGGGCAGCCCAATCTTGCCGCCGGCCAGGTGGCAGTTGAGGATGGCCTGGCACTTGTCGGTACCGCTGGTCGACTGGTTGACTCCCTGGGAGTAGAGGGTCACCACATGCAGCTGAGTGGCAAACCAGTAGTAGAAGGTTTCCAGGCGCTCAGGGTCCAGGTCGCACGCCGCCGCGACCGCATCGATATCGGGAGCATCGACCAAGGCCGCTTTCAGCGCCTCGTCACTGCCATCCGTATGACGCTGCAGGTACACCCTGTCCAGTCGCTGATGGCGCGCCATCCACGCAAGCAGCCCGTTGAACAGCGCCGCATCCGAGCCTGGGCGAAGTCCCAGGTAAAGATCGGCGACCTCGCAGCTGTCAGTGACGCGTGGGTCGATGACCACCACCCTCAACAGGGGATTACGCGACTTGGCCAGCCGCAGCCGCTGGTAGAGCACCGGGTGGTTCCAGGCCAGGTTGGATCCCACCAGCACGACCAGCTCCGCCTCCTCGAGATCCTCGTAATTACAGGGCACCGCATCGGCACCAAAGGTCCGCTTGTAGGAGGCGACAGCAGAGGCCATGCACAGACGTGAGTTGGTATCCAGGTGCGGGGTACCGATGAACCCCTTGAACAACTTGTTGGCGACGTAGTAGTCCTCGGTCAACAGCTGTCCCGACAGATAGCCAGCGATGGCACCCGGCCCCGCGGCTTCGCGTATCTTGAGCAGGCGCTCGGCGAGCGTATCCAACGCCTGCTCCCAACTGGTCTCGTGACCATCGACCCGCGGCATCGTCAGGCGGCCGTGATGGCCCAATGTCTCTGCCAGCGCGGTTCCCTTGACGCACAGACGCCCGAAGTTGGCGGGGTGAGAGGTATCGCCTTCGACCACGGCGCTCCCCCCCTTTGCACTCAGCGCGACACCGCAGCCAACACCGCAGTAGGGACAGGTGGTCAGCGTGCCTGCCTGTTTGCCGTCGCCATGGTCGAGGATTGGCTGGGCTGGCACGCCGTCATGATCTGTCTGGGTCATCCCCTTCTCCTGTGAGCCATCACGCAAAACGCCCACTCAGCGCCTGGCATGGCCAGGAGCTGAATGGGCGTCTTTGCCGAGGAAACCCCACATTGGATTTCCGTTGCGCGCAGACCTGTCGCTGTCCGATGTCTGCGCTTTCCACTACAGAAGCAAACCTCGTGCCATCTTGGCAGGAACCCCCTTCCAGGTTGCCGGCAGCCAGGGCAGGTGCGCCCAGTGACACCGGCTTTCCGCTCCGCCCGAGGGCGACCGCCTGGCTGTTGCGTGAAGGCTCACGCTCTGGGGCCGCCAGGGCATTGCCTGCGGCTGAACGAGGTGGCCATGCACCACGACGTTCACCGCGAAGCGTGGTTTCGCACCCATCCGGTGCAATTCGTGCCCCTTGCCTGCTTGCCCATCGCTTCAACCCCCGGTGCACCGTAGCCGTGCATCGCTATCACTCTGATTAAAAAAGATAGTTAGCCAGGTGGAACACATATTGCCGCCAGCGAAGCCTAGACGCCGCCCTGCGCTGTCAGCTGACACCAGAGGCACGTTGCCACTACCCAGTGCATCCACCCACACCGTTACCTTTACCAAGCGCCCGACAAGAGCCATGCCTTCTATGCCGATGCCTGAACCCGACACCTTGAGTGTGCTGCTGGTCGACGATGAGATCGTGCGCGCGGCCATGGTCGAAGAGGCCCTGGCCAACGATGGCCATCGGGTCGTCTGCCGGCTATCGAGTCCGGCAAGCCTGAATGACATGGTGCGCCAGCATCAGCCCGATGTGGTCATTATCGACATGGAATCCCCCGACCGGGACACCCTGGAGAGCATGGCCCTGCTGCAACGGGAAAATCCCAGGCCGGTGGTCTTCTTTGCCGATCAGCATGATCCGCAATCCCTCAAGGCAGCGGTCAAGGCGGGGGTCAGCGCCTACGTCGTCGATGGCCTGGCCGCCAACCGGGTCAAGGCCGTGATCGAGGTTGCCATCGCCCGCTTCGAGGCCTTTCAGGGCATGCGCAGAGACCTCGACAAGGCTCGCAATCAGCTGGCCGACCGCAAGCGCATCGAACAGGCCAAGGGCCTGTTGATGAAGCACCAGAGCTGCGATGAAGAACAGGCCTACCGGATGCTGCGCAAGCTGGCCATGGACCGCGGCCAGCGCATCGCCCAGGTCGCCCAGAACGTCATCGATATTCTCAAACCACTGGAGCAGGGATCATGAGCATAGGGAAGGCCACTCAGCCATCGACCAGCGCACCAGAGCTCGCAGGATTGACCCTTGGCTTCGTCCCGCTGCTGGACGCGGCACTGCTGATCATCGCCAGGGAAGGCGGCTTTTTCAGCGCGCAGGGCCTCGATGTCAGCCTGTCACGAGAGAACGCCTGGTCGACACTGCGCGACAAGGTCGCTGCCGGACTCCTCGATGGTGCCCACATGCTGGCGCCCATGCCACTGGCCATGAGCCTGGGTCTGTCACGGGCGCCATGCGAAACGCTGGCCGCGATGGTACTGGGCCGCCAGGGCAATACCCTGGTGCTGTCCCAGCGGCTGGCCAATGCGCTGGATGTGCGCAGCGACCTGCCCCGCCCGCAAGGCTCCGCCTTGGCCCTGCGCGACTGCCTGACCCGGGGTCTGGCCAAGCCTCGGCTGGCCATGGTCTACCCCTACTCCTGCCAGCACCTGTTGCTCCGTGAATGGCTCTCCCTCGGCGCTATCGACAGCGACAGCGAGGTGGAGCTGGTCGCGCTGCCGCCTCCCCGAATGGTGGACGCCTTGCGCGAGGGCGAAATCGATGGGTTCTGTGTGGGCGAGCCCTGGGGAAGCCAGGCCGAATTTCGACAGGTCGGCAAGGTCATCGCCAGCGGCGCGGACATGATGCCGGGCCATCCCGAGAAGGTGCTGGGCGTCACCGCGTCCTGGGCGCGTCGCTACCCCCACACGCTGGCCGCCCTCATCCGTGCGCTGCGGGCCGCCGCCAGTTGGCTGGACAGCGCGGCAGGCGCCCGCCGCCAGGCGCTGGAATGGCTGGCACTGCCCCCCTACCTGGATGAGGCGGTCGCTCATCTCGACGAACTGCCCGTGGGCTGCGCTCCCGGCTATCCTCTGCTGAGTGAAGGCCTGCGCCCTCACCCCAGCGACTTTTACGGCATGGCCGAGCGGCTCCAACCGCTGCTCATGGCCAGAGGGAGGGAGCTGGACGACGTCACGCTGGAGACCTGCTACAGCAGCGTGCATCACGACGAGGCGTTGCACCAACCAAGTGCCATCACCCCGTAGTACTCTCCGTCGTGGTGTTGCACCACGCACCCTCATCTTTTAGCAAGACGTTGTAAAAAAAGAAGAACCGCGTATCCCGGCACGAAACTTGGATACTCACTGACATGACACCGGCCCTGGCCGGCCGCGATCAACGGCGATCGCATCGACTCAGACAAAGACGTCTCTTCACCCCCCAATGCTGGGGGAGTGAGAGACGTCTTTGGCGTTTTTGGAGCCTTTACCATGTCCAGCAAGACGCAAGCGGATACCGCACATCCCAGCACCGTATCCCCTTCGACTGAGGCAAACCCCACGACAGGTCACCTCGTGATCATCGGCAACGGCATGGCCGCGCATCGGCTGGTATCACGCCTCAAGGGACGTTCCGGGGCACCGAGCCATATCACCCTCATCGGCGCCGAGCCCCACCCCGCCTACAACCGCATACTGCTCTCCAGCTGGCTTGCCGGAGACATCGAGCGCGAAAGCATGGCTCTGTCGCTCGATGACCACACTTTTCCGATCGTCGGCCAGCGCCTTGGCACCCGGGTGGTAAACATCGACCGTCGACGCCAGCGCGTCGAGTGCGATGACGGTGAAATACTGTGCTATGACCACCTAGTGCTGGCCACGGGCTCACGCAGTGCCATGCCCGAGATTCCCGGCATCGACCTTGAAGGCGTGCATGGCTTCCGTGACCTGGACGATGCTGCCCGGCTGGCGGCCATCGCTGAAGCCGGCGGCACCGCCGTGGTCGTGGGCGGCGGTCTGCTTGGCCTTGAGGCAGCGGCAGGGCTTGCCGGGCGAGGCATGCAGGTTAGCGTTGTGCAGCGATCATCGCGGGTGATGAACCGCCAGCTGGACGCTGTCGCCGCCAGCATGCTGGCCGCCGAGCTCGGTCAGCGCGGCATCACGCTGCACACTGGGGCTCGTCTCGACGCCGTCATCGGCGATCAAGGAGGCAAGGTCAGTGGCGTGCGCCTCAGCGGACAGCCAACGGTGCTGGAGGCCGATTGCGTCGTGATTGCGGCAGGCATTACGCCAAACATCGAACTCGGCCAAGCGGCGGGCCTTCGCTGCGATCGGGCCATCCATGTGGATGACGGCCTGGCCACATCCGATCCACGCATTTCGGCGGTGGGTGAATGCTGCCAGTTCGGTGACAGCACCTACGGCCTGGTAGAGCCCATCTGGCGCCAGGTCGAGATACTCGCCGCCCGCCTCAGCGGCCAGGCCGCAGATGCCTACAGCGACAGGCCCTGCGCCACCAAGCTGAAGGTGTCGGGCGTCGACCTGTATGCCTTCGGTCCGACCGAGCCTGACAGCGGCCACGAAGTGCTGAGCTATCACGATACCGGCGAATATCGTCGCCTGCTGCTGCGCGATGGAAAGCTCGAGGGCGCCGTGCTGTACGGCGACACGCGCATGGGCCCATGGCTATTTTCACTGGCCGAACAAGGTACGTGTCTGGACCGTGTGCGTCATTCCCTGCTGCTCGGCCAGGCCGACACGGACGCCCTGCTCAGCGCCCACGCTGCGCCTCACTCCGACTCTTCACACCACCAGGATGCCGCCTGATGACCACACGTTCAGACTCCGCCACCCGTGACACCCGCCCCACCCTGATCGTGGTGGGCAACGGCATGGTCGGCCATCACCTCATCGAACAGCTGGTCGAACGCGGCCAGCACCATCACTACCGCATCACGGTATTCGGCGAAGAGCGCCACCTGGCCTATGACCGTGTCCACCTATCCGACTACTTCACCGGTCAAGACGCCGACTCGCTGGCCTTGTCGACCGCGGACTACTACCACGAACACGGCATCGAGCTGCGCCTCGACGAAGCCATCACCGCTATCGATCGCGACTCTCGGCAGGTCCGCACCGCGCAGGGTACTCACACCTATGACCGGCTCGTACTGGCGACGGGCTCGACCCCTTTCGTGCCGCCCATTGCGGGCAATGACCGGGATGGCTGTCTGGTCTATCGCACCCTGGACGACCTGGACGCGATACGCCATGCCGCCAGCACCGCGACCACTGGCGTGGTGGTCGGAGGGGGCTTGCTCGGGCTGGAAGCGGCCAACGCTCTGCGTGGACTCGACCTGGATACGGCGGTGGTGGAATTCGCCCCCCGCCTGATGCCCATGCAGGTCGATGATCAGGGCGGCGAGCTGCTGCGAGAAAAGATCGAGGGTCTCGGGGTTCAGGTGCTGACCGAACGCGCCACCCGCGAGATCGTGCCTGGCGAGGCCAGCCGCCTGCGCATGGTGTTCCAGGATGACAAGGTGCTGGAGACCGACCTGATCGTGTTCTCTGCGGGCATTCGTCCCCGGGATGAACTGGCCCGGGAGTGTGGACTGGAGATCGGCGAGCGGGGCGGAGTGGTCATCGACGATCACTGCGTCACCAGCGATGCAGCGATTCTCGCAGTGGGTGAGGTGGCCCTGTACAACAACAGCATCTTCGGCCTGGTCGCTCCGGGCTATCAGATGGCCAAGGCGGCCGCAGACACCTTGAGCGGCGGCGAACTGACCTTCACTGGCGCCGACATGAGCACCAAGCTGAAGCTGATGGGCGTCGATGTGGGCGCCATCGGCGACGCCCATGGTAACCGTCACCCCAGCGCCAAGCAGTACCGCTATTTTGACCAGCTGCAGCAGATCTATCGCAAGCTGGTCGTGTCCGCCGATGGCAAGCGCTTGCTGGGGGCCATGCTGGTCGGTGACAACGGCCCCTATGACACCCTGATGCAGTACTACGCCAACGGCCTTGACCTGCCCGTGGACCCGGCCGCACTTATCCTGCCATCCAACGAGGCTGCGCCGGCACTGGGGCCGGATGCATTGCCCCAGGAGGCGACCATCTGCTCCTGCCACAACGTCACCAAGGGGGCGATCAGCGCAGCCGTGGATGCGGGGTGCGAGGACCTGTCAGCGGTCAAGGATGCCACCAAGGCCAGCACCGGCTGCGGAGGCTGCGCTGCACTGCTGAAAAGCGTCTTTGATCATGAGCTGTCAGCTCGCGGCATGGACGTCGATACCTCGCTGTGCGAGCACTTTGCCCACACCCGCCAGCAGCTCTTCGACATCGTCCGGGTGGAAGGCATCAAGACCTTCAGTGAGTTGATGTCACGGCATGGTACGCCGCGCCCGGATGGATCGCCGGGTCTGGGGTGCGACATCTGCAAGCCGGCGGTAGCCTCGATCCTGGCCTCCTGTTTCAACGAGCCGATTACCGACGCAGCGCACATCCCCCTGCAAGATACCAATGATACCTTCATGGCCAACATGCAGAAGAACGGCACCTTCTCCGTGGTCCCGCGGATTGCCGGGGGCGAGATCACTCCCGACAAGCTGATCGTGCTGGGCCAGGTGGGCAAGACATACGGTCTCTACACCAAGATCACCGGCGGTCAGCGCATCGACCTGTTCGGGGCTCGCCTGGAGGACCTTCCCGCCATCTGGAGCGAGCTGATCGCGGCCGGTTTCGAGACCGGACACGCCTACGGCAAGTCGCTGCGTACCGTGAAATCCTGCGTCGGCAGCACCTGGTGTCGCTATGGGGTTCAGGACAGCGTCGGCATGGCACTGCGGCTTGAGCACCGCTACAAGGGCCTGCGCTCCCCGCACAAGCTCAAGTTCGCGGTGTCGGGCTGCACACGGGAATGCGCCGAAGCACAGAGCAAGGATATCGGCGTCATCGCCACCGAGCACGGCTGGAACCTGTATGTCTGCGGCAATGGCGGCATGCGTCCACGCCACGCAGAGCTGTTCGCCACTGACCTGGACGACCAGACCTTGATCCAGACCATCGACCGCTTGTTGATGTTCTACGTGCGGACCGCCGATCGACTGCAGCGCACCTCGGTATGGCGGGAGCAGCTGGAAGGCGGGCTCGATTATCTCAAGGCGGTGATCCTGGACGACAGCCTCGGCCTCGGTGCAGAGCTGGAGCGCCAGATGCAACAGGTCATCGACAGCTATCAGTGCGAATGGGCTGGCGCCCTCTCCGACCCGGACAAGCTCAAGCGCTTTCGCAGCTATGTCAACGATCACCGCGCCGACCCCGACATCATCGTCACCCAGGAGCGCGGTCAGCTGCGCCCGGCATGATCCACCCCGCCATCCAGGATACCGAGGACCCACCATGACGCTTTCTTGTCCAAACGCTTCGCTCTCTCCCTCCGCGCACGGGGCTCACTGGACCGTGCTGTGCCAACGCAGCGATCTGGTGGCGTACTCCGGCGTTGCTGCCTGGTGCGACGGCAGTGACGGCGCCCACCAGGTCGCCCTGTTCTATTTGCCGGGCCAACCCACGGAGCTCTTTGCCATCGACCACCACGACCCTGTCGCCCAAGCCAATGTGATCGCTCGCGGTCTGCTGGGCGACCATCAGGGGGAGCCGATGGTGGCCTCCCCGCTTTACAAGCAGCACTACCGACTGGCCGACGGCCAATGCCTGGAAGATCCCGATATCCAACTGCGCACCTGGCCGGTGGCCTTCGACCAGGACAGGGTCATGATCGCCACCTGAGTCGTCAGCCTCCGGGCTGGCCAGACTGTCTGGCGGGCTCCGGCAAGGATCGCCGGGGCCGCCAACAGCAAAACGTCATCAAGCGTTGAAACTGTTCGCCCTTGCAGCATTTCTGTCATCGTCCATGCTTAGGTCAAAGGCACCAGTTGAGAACATCACGGTCAAAAGGATGAGCAGGACCGTCTTTGCCGCCCTTCTCAACGACCTTACAGCGACGCCATCAGCGAGCGGCTGTCGCCCCAGCCACCACAGGAGGACCCCCACGCGAGCAAGCCGACACCTCGGCCTCTGTCACATCTCTGACACGTTGCGCTGAGAGTGTCGACATCGAGGCGTCATGTTGACGCCCAAGGTGATCATCAGGAGAGCTGCGCCGATGGTACGCATCGACAAGAAGGCCACCCGACTGTACGTGCTGGACACCAACGTACTGATCCACGACCCCAGCGCCCTCTACCAGTTCGAAGAGCACGAAGTGGTTATCCCCATGACCGTGCTCGAGGAGCTCGACAAGCACAAGAACGGCATCCGAGAAATTGCTCGCACCGCCCGGCAAGTCAGCCGGACCCTCTCTGACCTCACCGCCAATGTCGATATCGACCAGATTCGCCAGGGCATCCCGATTACCCGCGTCAGCGGCCCTGAAGGCCGACTCCGGCTGCTGTGCTACTCCGACCTGACCCTGCCTGACAACCTGGAGGACAGTCCTGACAACCGGCTGCTGGGAGAAACCTGCCGGCTGCGTCAGGAGCGACCCGATGCATCGGTCGTGCTCGTCACCAAGGACATCAACCTGCGGGTGAAGGCTGCCGCCCTGGGCGTGCCCGTCGAGGACTACCTGACCGACCGCGCCTTTGACGACTCCGACGCCATGACCGATGGCGTGTCTGTCTACCCGGATGCCGGTCATGACCTGTGGGACGCCATGGCTCTGGACGTCAAGGTCGAGCGTGAACAGGACAAGGTGATCTATCGCCTGAGCGGAGAGATCCCCGCCCACTGGCACCTTGGCATGTTGGTCTCCGACGCTGACAGCGAAGCCAGCTTCGAAGCCATCGTGCGCGAACTGGCCCCGCACCAGGCCACCCTGGAGCTGTTGACCAACTACCGTCACGGCGCCAGCGTCTGGGGCGTCCATGCCCACGACAGCCGTCAGAACTTTACCCTTAACCTGTTGATGGACGATGCCATCGATCTGGTCACGGTGGCCGGCAGCGCGGGCACCGGCAAGACCTTCATGACCCTGGCGGCAGCCTTTCAACAGACCCTGGACAGCAAACGCTTCGAGCGCGTGGTGTTTACCCGTGCCCCCATTTCCATGAGCGAGGACATCGGCTTTTTGCCAGGGACAGAAGAGGAGAAGATGTCACCCTGGATGGGCGCCTTCCACGACAACATGGACAACCTGCTGAGAGACGAGCACGACGGCAGTTCAACCTGGAACCAGGATGCCACGCGCCAGCTGCTGGCGTCTCGGGTGCAGATTCGTGCGCCGGGCTTCATGCGCGGTCGTACGCTCAACGACACCTTCCTGATCATCGACGAGGCCCAGAACTTCACCCCAAAACAGCTCAAGAGCTTGATCACCCGTGCCGGGCGCAACACCAAGATCGTCTGCCTGGGTAACGTCGGTCAGATCGACACCCCCTACCTGACCGCCAACACCTGCGGCATGGCTGCCGTCGTTCAGAACTTCAAGAACTGGCCCCACGCTGGACACGTGACCTTGAAGAGCGTGGAACGCTCCCGCCTGGCCCTCGCCGGCGAGGAGCTGCTGTAGTGCTCTGTCGTGCTCTGTCGTGCGACAGTGACCCGCCCCTAGCGGCACCCTGAACCACCAGCGCCCCCGCCTGTAAAGGCGGGGGCGCTGTCTACATGCTGAACGGCAGCGGAGCGGCGACCCGCCCCACGCCCGGCTTACTTGTCGCGGTTCATCGCCTTCTCGATCAAGGCTTCCTCTTCACTCTTGGGCGTCTTCTCGATCATTTCCGCCGCTTCAGAGTACAGGCACACGTAGCTCTGGCAGGAGGCACAGTGCACCTTCTCATCAGGGTTCTTGGTAGCGGGCACGCGCATGTTATGACTGCCACAGTTAGGACAGGCCTTCGGGATTCGCAGATCTTCGCTCAACGCCATCTTCAACTCCTTGTGAATGCTGGAATACTCACGGGCCTGCTGCGACCCACCGTTGACTTCATCGAAACGTTGCAGGAGGCCACTGAGACGATTGCGCCCAGCTCGCTTTGCTTCGTAGAGCGCTGCGTCCACTCGGCGCATCGCCATGTCGAGACTTTCTTCCTTGCCGACACTGATGGCCCCCATGCTCACTGTTACCTTGAGGGCACGATGGTCCACCTTCAAGGTGGTGGTCTCAACGTTACGCCGCAGACGCTCAAGAATATCCCAGGCATCCTCGGCCACTACATCGGCCAGCAGCACCACGAATTCTTCACCGCCAATCCGCGCCAGCACGTCATAGGGGCGCAGGCTCAGGCGACAGGTATCGGCAAATGCCTTGAGCACCATATCCCCCGCGGAGTGGCCAAAGGCGTCATTGAGTGCCTTGAAATGATCCAGGTCGAGCATGGCCAGCACGGCGGGCTCCTGGCGTCGCCGAAGCCGGGCCAAGGCCCCCGCACCCGCTTCAAAGAACGCCCTGCGGTTCATCACCCCGGTCAGCACGTCGGTACTCACCAGCTTGGCAATGCGCCTTTCCGCTTGCTTGCGTTTGGTGACATCCAGCAGCAGCCCATCCCAGACCACCGCGCCATCCTCGAACCGCTGTGGAGTGCCTCTTGCCTCGAACCAGCGCTCGCTTTCGCCACTGTCATCGCCCTGCCGCGCAAGCCTCACATCCAGATGCCACGGCGTCAGGCTGACCAGCGACTGGGCCAGTACCAACGTCAGCTGCTCCCGCGTTTCCTCGGCCAGGCGCGACAGCACCACCTCGGCGTCTTCCAGCGCCTGGGCCCGTGACAGGCCGGTCTGCGCCTCGAAACCGGGTCCTAGATAACCGAACGATAGCTGGCCTGCGGGCGATTGATGCAGGCGAAAGACGACCCCCGGAAGCCGTGCTACGCTGCTCTCGATGGATTCACTCAGGCGTTCTGCCGAGGCGGCCTGGCGCTGCAGCAAGGTGATATCCTGGGACATCAACAGCCAGCAGGCTGGCTCCCGGCGAACGGGATGCAAGGTGCTACTGAGGTGACGCAGTTGCGGCCCCTTGCTGCAGATAACGACTCCCTGCCAGCCCGATCCGCTGGCGCGGCAGTGGTCCAGGGCCGTTTCCAGTATTTTCGCAGCCTCGGGACAAAACACCTGGGACAGCGATTGCCCGACCAGCGCCTCCAGCGACAGGCCCAATTGCTGACACTGGCTGCTATTAGCCCAGACGACCAGACCATCAGCGCCTAGGCTTAGCGCCATCGACGGAGCCTGCCCCAGCAAGGCGTCGAGCTCAGTGCTGAAAGCCGCGCCCGTTGGCGGCTCAAGCACTCCGGCGGACCATCGACGTCGGAAGAATGCCAGCAATGACATACCCATGTTCCCATAGTCAATTTCTTAAAATTTTGTAAGAAAAAGCTTAGAAGAACCGTCCTACCTGTGCTGGATGAAAAATCTCATTACCCGTCGATGGGTCGCCGCAGGAATGGGCCTCAGCGGCTGAGCAGCTCGCTCATCCACTCGCCAATATGGCCGATCTGCTGGGGACATACCGCATGGGCCATGGGGTACTGCCGATACACCGTGTGATAGCCCAGCTCTTCCAACCGTGCGAAGGCTGCCCGACCCAATGATTCGGGTACCACAGGATCCATACTGCCGTGATGCACCTCGACACGCAGGTCGCGGTTGGCGTCATTCAGCTCGATCGAGTTCGCCGTGGCAAAGTAGGTCGACATGGCCAGCAGTCCGCCCAGCGGCTGATCAAAGCTCAGCGCTGCTTCATAGGCCACTGCCCCACCCTGGGAGAAGCCAGCCAACAGGATACGTCGACTATCGATGCCAGCATCAATCTGGGATTGAATCACGCCCTTGATACGCTCAGCCGAAAGACGCAGCTGCATCTCATCAACGCGGCGATCCAGGCTCATCTCAAGAATGTCGTACCAGGCAGGCATGACCATGCCACCATTGATGGTCACCGGTAGACGGGGCGCGTGGGGCAGGATGAAGCGGACCTGGGCATAGTCAGGCCTGGGCAGCATCGGCACGACGGGCTCGAAATCCCGACCGTCGGCGCCAAGGCCATGGAGAATGATCATGCAGGCGTCAGCGGGTGCATCGCCACGCGGTTCGATGACCAACTGGTCGTTATTGCTCATGGGCGGGTCTCTATCTGTGTTTCAGCTCTAAGTGCAGCGCAGGTAGGTGGCAACGCACGCAGCTTTCAGGGAATACGTCGCTACCCTAGCGCACTATACGCTCAGGAACGAGCCTCAAGCTCGGCAACAGCAGCGAGCATAACGAGACGTGGGTCGCAGGGCGCACCGCCCAAGGGCCTGTTTCATCCTCTGCCGCCACTGCTGCCACTGCCACCACTGCCGCCCCTTCCTGCGACAGCGGCGGCTAGAACGGACAGCACTGGGCCACTAAACCGGACAGCACTGGGCTACTAAACCGGACAGCTCTGGGCTACTAAACCGGACAGCTCTGGGCTACTAAACCGGACAGCTCTGGGCAGCTAGAACGGCCAGAACAGCGGGGTAAGTCCTAGCACCACGGCAGCGGTCAGCAGGTTGAGAGGCCCCCCCAGGCGCAGATAGTCCCGCAAGCGGTAGCCGCCAGGCCCCATGACCATCAGGTTGGTCTGGTAGCCAATAGGGGTCAGGAAGCTCGCTGAGGCCGCAAACATGACCACCACTACATACGGCAACGGGCTGACGCCAAGGCTGTCTGCACCGGCCATGGCGATGGGGAAAGTGATCACGGCGGCGGCATTGTTGGTCACCAGCGAGGTCAACAAGGCCACCACCACGTAGGTGCCTACTAACAGGGCCCAGGGACTATTGCCCACCAGCTCCAGTAGCCCGGCCGCCACCGCATCGGCGGCGCCGGAGGTGTGCAGTGCAGCCCCCAGGCCAAACGAGGCAGCGATGGTCAACAGTACCTGGGTGTCCATGCCTCGGCGGGCGCTGCGCACACTGACGCAGCCGCTCAAGAGTGCCGCGGCAGCCCCCAGCATGGCCGCATTCATCATGCTCATCAGGCCCGTGGTGGCCACCAGCACCACCGCCGCCAATATGCCCCAGGCGCGCAGAGCGCGGTCGAAGGCGGGGCGCGCCTGACCATTGACCTGACTGATCAACAGAAAGTCCTGGGACTGGCGATGACGCTCCACGAAGGCAGGACGAGCCTCAAGCAGCAGCACATCCGAGGGCTGCAAGCGAATCTGGCCGAGGCTTCCCACCACCCGGCGCCCATTGCGGCAGACCGCCAGCACGGCAGCGCCGTACAGCGTCCTGAAGTGTCCGTCCCGAATTTTCTGGCCGATGAACTGACACTGATCGGAGACCACCGCCTCGACCAGGCGACGCTCTCGAAATTCCTTCTCGAGGTGGGACTCACCCAGCCGAGAGGGGCGCAGGCCACGAATCTGCTGCAATTCCACCGCACCATCGGTGGTCCCGGCGAAGACCAGGTGGTCGCCGCCTTTCAGGGTCTCCCCAGGCCCCACCACGCTGACCACGTTGCCACCGCGCTCGATCTCGACCAGAAAGAGACCGGCCAGGTGGCGCAGCCCGGCGTCTTCTACCGTGCGGTCAACCAACGGCCCCTGCGGGTCTACCTCCATTTCGATGGTGAACTCACGCAGGTTGGCAAAAGCGGCTTCGCTACCGGGATGGCCAGACAGCATGCGCGGCCCCGCCCACAGCAGATAGCCCACACCGGCCAGCGCCATCGGCACGCCCACCAGGGCGATCTCGAACAGTCCCAGGTGCAGGTTCGGAAAGCGCTCCAGCATCAGCGAATGCACCACCAGATTGGTACTGGTCCCCATCAAGGTCACGGTGCCGCCGAGGATGGACGCGAAGCTCAAGGGCATCAGCAGATACTGAGGAGCGATGGAGAAACGACGGCTCCAGCTGATCACGGCAGGAATGAAGGTGGCCACCACCGGGGTATTGTTGAGCACACCGCTGACCGCCGTAACCGGCCAGATCAGCCGCGCCATGGCATGACGCACGCCCTTCGGCCGCCCCAGCACATGCCGAATGATCAGGTCGATACCCCCGGTATCGCGCAAGCTGGCCACCAGCACGTACATGAAGGCCACGGTAAACAGGCCGCTGCTGGAAAATCCGCTCAGCGCCTGCTGGGCATCGATGACACCGAGGCTGAGCAGCACCACCAACGCGCCCATCATGACCATGTCTGGCCCGGCGCGGGTGAGCGCCATCAACGGAAAGACAGCGCAAGCAACAGAGAGAGCGATCCAGGCATCCAGAGACATGGGGTGGCCTTGCTGGTGAGACAGCGCTCATTGTGCCTGCTTTAACTTATGCTAAATAGTTACAATGTATTATTTTTTTATCACTTTCAGACATATAGAGACTTCTTGTGCACATCTCTCCAGGGCAGCTCTCCAACGCAACACGTTGCTACATACTTTCGTGTCTATCAGCCGCAGCAGCAGGACAGCCAGCCGGCAATATCATCACTCTGGGAAGAGGCTGACAACCAGAAGGCTTTTAAAGGCACAAAAACGCAAAAGGCCCGCCGAAGCGAGCCTTTATCGTCGCGCCCTCGAAGGACGCTGCCGCTTACGCGGCCATCAAGCGATCGACTTAGTCGATGACCTTGATGTTGGAGGCCTGGAGGCCTTTCTTGCCCTGAGTCACCTCGAAGGAGACCTTCTGGCCGTCCTGCAGGGACTTGAAGCCGTCAGCCTGAATCTCGGAGAAGTGAGCGAACAGGTCGTCACCGTTGTCGTCCGGAGAAATGAAGCCGTAGCCCTTAGTGTCGTTGAACCACTTGACTGTACCAGTTGCCATGATCGAATCCTCGACTAGCATGTTTATTGACCGGGAGATACCCGAGTTGCAGTGGGTAAAACAAGAAACCTTTCCCCGGGCAATCGACGCTAGGATGCTTCGATGACCTCTGAGACGTTCAACTTGCTAACCAACTGCCAGCAGCATGCGCCGTCTTGGCGCCAAGGTCAAACACTATTTGCCCTGGATGACGAGAAGATGACGGTGCCGGCTAAATTTACCTAACCCGTCCGGCCCCTCCCGCTCCCGCTGCGTCATGCAGTGTGCCAAGTCGTCACGGCGGGCCCGGCATACTATGCCCAAGCAGGGTTATATGCTTGCATGGTCGGCAGCGTTTTCCTTCGACCTGAGCTGCAGGGAGCTCTTCATGGCCTCTTTACTGTCACGCCACGCTCCGACTCGCTTCGGCGCGTTCTACCTCGCCATTGCAGGCCTCATCGTCAGCGTGATCGGCGTCGGAACGTCCTCGGCCTGGTGGCTGGCCGGCGTGCTGGCGTTCGGTGCCCTCACCGCACTGGGCATCTACGATATCGTGCAGCGACGTCGCACCGTCAGCCGCAACTACCCTATTCTTGCCCACATCCGCTACTTTCTGGAGTCCATCGGTCCTGAGTTTCGCCAGTACTTCATCGAGTCCGACACCGATGAGGCGCCCTTCTCGCGGGAACAGCGCTCGCTGGTCTATCGCCGTGCCAAGAGCACCAGCGACAAGAAACCCTTCGGTTCGCTGAGAGACATGAGTGCCCCGGGATATGAATGGATGGGCCCCTCACTGTCACCCGTGGACATCACCGATCACGACTTTCGCATTGTGGTCGGAGAGCAGCGCGCCCACCCCTACCGGGCCAGCGTGATCAACATTTCCGCCATGAGCTTTGGCGCTCTGTCGCCCAACGCCATCAGCGCCCTCAATGAGGGCGCGAGGGCAGGCGGCTTCTATCACACCACCGGTGAAGGAGCCATCTCGCCCTATCACTTGCGTGGTGGCGATCTGGTCTGGCAGATCGGGTCAGGCTATTTCGGCTGCCGCAGGGAAGATGGCGGGTTCGATCCCGAGAAGTTTCGCCACAACGCTCGCCGCGACGAAGTGAAGATGATCGAGATCAAGCTGTCCCAAGGGGCCAAACCCGGCCACGGCGGCATTCTTCCCGGCGCCAAGGTCACCGCCGAAATCGCCTCCACCCGCGGTGTCCCGGAAGGCCAGGACGTCCTCTCCCCCTCTCGCCATTCGGCGTTCTCTACCCCTTGCGAGATGATTCACTTCATTCAGCAGCTGCGGGAGCTGTCCGGTGACAAACCGGTGGGCATCAAACTGGCGCTGGGGCATCCCTGGGAATGGTTTGCCATCGTCAAGGCCATGCTGGAATGTGGCGATCATCCCGACTACATCGTCGTCGACGGAGGACAGGGAGGTACCGGCGCGGCCCCGCTGGAGTTCATCAACCGCCTGGGTATGCCCCTCAACGATGCCCTGATCCTGGTTCACAACACCCTGGTGGGCGCGGGCCTGCGCAACGACATCCGTATCGCCGCCAGCGGCAAGCTGATCAGCGCCTTCGACATCGCACGCACCCTCGCGCTTGGCGCAGACTGGGTCAACATGGCCCGGGGCTTCATGTTCTCGCTCGGCTGTATCCAGGCCCAGAGCTGTCACAACGACCAGTGCCCCAGCGGTATCGCTACCCAGGACAAGGCCCGTGGCAGCCGCCTGGATGTGGATGACAAGGCCGTGCGAGTCAAGAACTTCCATGCCAATACCAAGTTCGCCCTGTGTGAAATGCTGGAAGCCGCTGGCCTTTACCATCCCAACGAGCTGGGCCCCGAACACATCATCCGCCGCCTGGATAACGGCAAGGCTCTGCCTTACATCAGCCTGATAGATAGCCTGGCGCCAGGCGAGCTGCTGCGTGGGGGCGCCAAGGACCACCCGCTGTACCGTGAGTTCTGGGACCTGGCGAACGCCAATAGCTTCGATGCACCTGACGCGCTGCAAAGTCTCAGGCAAACCAAGCTGCTTTGATGCCCTACGGGCCTTTCATGACATGAAAGGCCCGTAGGCTCCCCGCCGCTGGTCACACCAGGCCCACTCCCTCACACGGATACCGCGGCGGCCCTTCCTTTATCTACTTTCGCAGCGCTCACGCTGTTGAGCCTGCTCGCGACGCTGCTGATGCATGGCGGCAGAGAGGCTTCACAGCGCAGGCATGTACCGACACATCCCCCGAGCATGGCTAGGCGCCTACAGGGCAGCGACTCGTCCGCGCCGGCCTCCGCACTGGCATTGATACCGTGTTCACCCGGTGGTGGAACCCCTTTCAGTACATCATGTCCACTCTAAGGCCTCGGCCTGCACCCGTCCGGTGGTCACTAGCACCGACGATCATTATCGCTGCCACCGCCGCCGCAGGAGGCGTGCGCCGGGTTTCAGTGCCGAGCAGCGATGATATTCTTTGCAGTATCTGAACCTCATCATGCTGTTGCCAGCACGACGACATCGACAGGATCGCCATGAACGACACTGGAACGTCAGACCATGACCTGCCCGCTATCCTTGCCGGGCCCATCCTGCGACGCCTGACGCGCGAGAGATTCCGAGCATGGCTGGTCACCAGTCGCGAGCTGACGCTGGAGCTGGAGCTTACGCCGCAGGATGAAGCGCCTCACCGCCGAGTGCTCGGCGACGACGACTACCGCAAGATTCCCCTGGGGCGCCATGCCTGGCTGTATCTCATCGACGCCGCCGTGGATGCCCCGCTTCCGCAGGACACTCTGATCGCCTATGACCTTCAGGTCGTGGAGCAGAATGCCCCGGACAGCCTTCGACAAGGTGCTGCAAGATGGGCCCCTCACCTCTGCCACGACGGCCAGTCCGCCCCCTGCTTCGTCCTGGCCTCCAGTCATCGACGGCTGCTGCATGGCTCCTGTCGCCGCCCTCACTACGATGGCCCCGATGGTCTGGCGCACCTGGACAGCTGGCTGGCCGGGCAGCTTGACCACCCCGAGGCGATGCCCGCCTGGCTACTGATGACCGGGGATCAGGTCTACGCGGATGACGTCGCTGGCCCGATGCTGGTGGCCATCCACGCACTGATCAAGCGCCTGGGGTTATTCGATGAAGTGCTCGAAGGTGCGGTGATCGACGATAGTCCGGCGCTCTATGCAAGCCCTGCCAGCTACTACCGCAGGGAAGAGCTGTTGCCGGACGTCAAGAGCACCGATGACCTCAAGGATCGCTTCTTCGGCGGCGTGCGCAAGCCGGTGTTCACCTCGGCCAGCGCCGCCAATCACTTGATGACCTTCGCCGAAATGATGGCCATGTACCTGCTGGTGTGGTCCCCGACGCCCTGGCGCATCATCGAGCTGACCTGCCCCGAACTCGATGACGAGCACCGCGAACGCTACCAGGAACAGGCCCGTGTCATTGATGACTTTGTCGAGACGCTGCCCGCCGCGGCCAGGGTCATGGCGCATCTGCCCAGCCTGATGATCTTCGACGACCACGACGTTACCGATGACTGGAATCTGACCGCCCAGTGGGAGCAAACGGCATATGGGCATCCTTTCTCCAAGCGGATCATTGGCAATGCCTTGATGGCCTACCTGCTGTGCCAGGGCTGGGGCAACGATCCGGATCGCCTCAAGACTCCCCTGGACGACGCCCAGGCCTTGCTCGAGGACGCGTGCCAGCGCCAAGGTTGGCTGTCGGCTGCCGATCAGGATGCCAGCCTTGAGCGACTCTTCCGCTTCGAGGGCTGGGAGTTTCAGGTCGAGGGGACGCCCCGCCTGGTGGTCCTGGATACCCGCACGCGCCGCTGGCGCAATGGGCGCAAGCCCCATCGCCCGTCAGGCTTGATGGACTGGGAAGCACTGTCAGAGTTTCAACAGGAACTGATCGATGCCCCCTCGGTGGTCATTGTGTCACCGGCTCCGATGTTCGGCGTCAAGCTGATCGAAGCGATCCAGAAGCTCTTCACCCTGGCGGGTAAACCCCTGATGGTGGACGCGGAAAACTGGATGGCCCACCGCGGCGCCGCCAGCGTGATGCTCAACATCTTTCGCCACTCCCGAACCCCGGGGCACTACGTCATTCTCTCCGGCGACGTGCACTACTCCTTTGTCTATGACATTCGGATTCGCCATCGTCGCCAGGGGCCCAAGATCTGGCAGGTGACTTCCAGCGGGATCAAGAACTGCTTTCCCGACACCCTGCTGGATACCTTCGATCGGCTCAACCGCTGGCTTTATTCCCCACGCTCGCCCCTCAACTGGTTTACCCAGCGCCGTCCAATGGCCGTCGAACCGCGCGACCCTGACCACGCCAAGGCAGGCGAGCGGCTATGGAATGGGCCGGGCATCGGTCTAATCACGCTGGCCGAGGACGGAAGCCCGGACGACATTCGCCAGCTCGATGCCCGTGGGATGGAGGTCACCTTTCCCCCGCCCGACAAGGCGCCGTGACCTGCCCGCGCAGGCAGGCCCCAGGCGTCTCGGCGCTCGCAGGTCCTGCCTGACGGCTCAGCTATCGTTGGAGCGAGCCTGGTCCTTCGAGGACGGCTCCCGGGACATCAATCCTCGAACTCCCTTGCGCATGGCCTGGCGGTGCAGCTTGGCCATCCGCACGCGCTCTGCCAGCGGTCGGCTGGCGTCTTCCACCGGCCCACCGTTGGCCGGGCCGAGCAAGTGTGCGATCCAGCGCGTCTGGGGATGACTGTCCAGGGCAATCTTCAGCGTCATGGTCAGCACCACCGACAGCAACATGCCGGTGACGCCGAAGATCCAGCCCCACACGACCAGCGACAGAAACGCGACGAAGGTAGACAAGCCCAGGGCGCGCCCCATGACCCGCGGCTCGATCAGGTTGCCCATCACAAAGTTGATCGACAGGTAGGCCAGGCTCAGCAACAAGGCATCACCCAGGCCACCCTCCGGGGAGACCAGCACCAGCAACACCGGGGGGATCGCAGCAATAGCGGAGCCAATGTTAGGGATGTAATTGAGCGCAAAGGCCAGCACCGCCCACAACAGCGGGAAGTCTACTCCCACGATCTGGCAGGCAATCCACACCAGAGCACCGGTAATCAGGCTGATCACCGTCTTGACCGCCAGATATCGCTTGAGCGTGTGGCTGAACTCGTTGAACCGCTCGAGGCTAGGCGCGGGATTCGCCAGCGCCCGCGACACCTTGTCCCGGAAATTCAGGGTTTCGAACAGCATGAATACCACGAGCAAGGCTACCACCATGCTCTGCATCATCAGATTGCCCAACTGGCTGAGCAGCGCCGGGATCCACTCGCCCAGCTGTTCGGTATCAAGAAAACCCGCCAGACGCTGGGTATCGATGGCCAGCCCCATGCTCGCCAGACCATCCAGCAGGCGCAGGTAATATTCGTAGAGCTTCTCTTCAATGCCGGGCAGCGCCTCGGAGAAGGTGCTGACCGTATTGACCAGCAGCAGCGCCAGCAGACTGAGCATGCCCCCGATGACCACCAGCGTCAGCCACACCGAGGAGCGCAGTCCCAGGCCTCGCTCGTGCAGCCATTGCACCGGAGCGGTACACACCACGGCGATGAACAGCGACAGCAACACCGGCACCAGCAGATCGGAGCCGGCCCGCATCCCCGCCACAATGACCACCAGCGCCGCCAGCGCCAGGGTCAAGTTGAGGGGAAGTCTGCGCTCTTCCTGCGCATTGACATCGTCTTCCATGCACCTGTACTCCTCTGTCAGGTAGGTCAGGTCGTCCTTGACTAGGGTGGCAGCGACTCAACGCATGCCGTGGGCTTGCTGACGGGCCTACACGCCACCGAGACAATGACGTCCTCGGCCGCACTCCCGTCCAGGCCGCATCCGGCTCGCACGACATACTGCCCTGCCAATCATTTCAGCACAAAGTAACATGACCGCTACCACAATACGTTGCAGGCCCGGGCCCTTGGGCCCAGGTACGTAAACTCAAGGCCTTGGGCTCTGAGCGGGAGGCCCATGACCCTCGCCCTCGGCCATGCTGTCATTGAACGCGACTGCAACCATGCAACTATCATGGACGTTCTTGCCAGGCCAGGAACGCATCGCCATTGGCGACGTCGAAGGACTGAATCGCCGGGGCCGACGGACGGCCAGTCTCACCGAGCGGGTCGAGCCACAACCGTCGCACCAAGGCTGTCTCTCGGATAGCTGCCACCCGGCACACAAGACCATAGGAAAGGGAACACCCAAGGAGCACATCATGGCACTGACCCATCCCCGCCGCCGCTTTTCCCCTGCCGCCCTGCTGGGGCTCGGGCTTGGCCTGGCACTTGCCAGCGGTCCCCTGCTGGCCAGCGAACCGGCGCCGCAGCGCTACCTGGATATTCAGGCGCAGTCAGAGCTCCAGGTGGCTCCCGACAAGGCGACCTTGAGCGCGCGGCTGTGGGAGCTTACCCCCGCTATTGCCCAGGAGAAAGACAGTGGCGATCACGCAGAGGCCCTCGGTCAGGCCCGCTCCAAACTGGAGTCCAGGGCCGCTGAGCTGATCGCCGCGCTGGAGGACGCCGGGCTTGAGCGTGATGCCATCAACGCCGGATCGCTGCGTGTGCAGCAGGAAATGCTGCATCGCGCGAGCCAGAATGGTGACAACCCGACCCCCATGGTACGCACCCGCCTCGAACGACCGATCCGTCTTTCCATCAGCGACCTGGACAGCCTGCCCACCCTGCTTGACGCGCTGACCACTGCAGGCGTCAACGCTCTGGATGGGGTTAGCTACGACCTCGCCGACCGCGATGCTGCCAGCGATCAGGCCCTGACTCAGGCGCTGGAGCGTGCTCGTGCCAAGGCCGAACTGATGGCCGATACCCTGGGCGTTACCTTGGGTGACGTGGTTCAGGTCAGCGAGACCAACGCCCCGGTGTTCCAGCCACGCATGATGGCCATGCGCGCCGACATGGCGGAAAGCGGCGGTGCGGCAGACTACAGCCCCGGCAACATTACCATCGACGCTGGCGTCCAGGTGCGCTGGGCCTTGGCAGGACAGGAAAGCCCGTCGGCCGATCACCCGGACAGTCAGGCGGCAACCGCGTCCAGTCCCTGAAGGCAGCGACCAGGCCGCCAGCCACATGGCTTGACGGCAAGCGGCGGGTGAACCACCTGCGCTCAACACGACAAAGCCCCCGGTAGTGGTCCCTACCGGGGGCTTTGTTGCAGCGCTAAACGGCAACGCCGCTGCCGGGCTTTCTAGATGTTGATGCGCTCGACGCCACCCATATACGGCCTGAGCACCTCGGGCACGGTGATCGAGCCGTCTTCATTCTGATGATTTTCCATCACGGCAATCAGGCAGCGGCCCACGGCCAGGCCTGAGCCGTTCAGGGTATGCAAAAGCTGGGGCTTCTTTTCCCCCTGGGCACGGAAACGAGCCTGCAGGCGTCGTGCCTGGAAATCCTCACAGTTGGATACCGAGGAAATTTCACGATAGGTGGCCTGGCTGGGCAGCCAGACTTCGAGGTCGTAGGTCTTGGCCGCGGAGAAGCCCATATCGCCGGTGCACAGAGTCACCACACGGTATGGCAATTCCAGCGCCTGCAGGATGGCCTCGGCGTGGCCTCGCATCTCTTCCAGGGCGTCATAACTGGTCGCAGGATCCACTAGCTGAACCATTTCGACCTTGTCGAACTGGTGCTGACGAATCATGCCGCGAGTATCACGACCATGAGAGCCCGCCTCGCTGCGGAAGCACGGGGTATGCGCCGTCAGCTTCAGCGGCAGTGACTTGGCATCGACGATTTCATTGCGCAGCAGATTGGTCAGAGGCACTTCGGCGGTGGGGATAAGGTGGAACTCACGCTCGTCATCGAGCTTGAACAGGTCTTCACCGAATTTCGGCAACTGGCCGGTACCGTACAGCGAATCGCGGTTGACCATATAGGGCACGTAGCACTCTTCATAGCCGTGCTCCAGCGTCTGCTTGTCTAGCATGAACTGGGTCAGGGCACGGTGCAGCCGAGCGATGGGGCCTCGCATGACGGCAAAGCGAGCGCCCGTGAGCTTGGCGGCCACCTCGAAGTCCAGGTCGCCCTTCTTGGCGCCCAGGTCGACGTGATCCTGCACCTCGAAGGCGTACTCAGCCGGGGTTCCCCAGCGGGACACCTCGACATTGTCACTTTCGTCCTTGCCCGCGGGCACGCTGTCGTGGGGCAGATTGGGGATGCCCGCCACGATATCGTCCCACTCCCCCTGGACGCCGCCCAGGGCATGTTTTGCCGCGTCCAGGCGCTCGCCCAGATCACTCACCTCATCAAGCAGCGGTTGAATATCTTCTCCCGCCGCCTTGGCCTTGCCGATAGCCTTCGAGCGTGTATTACGCTCGTTCTGCAGGCGCTCGGTCTCGGCCTGCAGCTCACGGCGCCGGGCCTCCAGCGATGACAGCGCTGAACTGTCGAGGGTATATCCGCGGGTGGCCAGTCGTGTCGCGACCGTGTCGAGGTCGCCGCGCAGCAGTTTCGGATCGAGCATGGAATCGGGTCCGTCGGCTATGTAGGAAATGGAGATGACGTATCAGTCTGGTGCGGAGGCGCCGTGGGCCGACATACTGCATCGCCAACGAGCCATGACTCACCACAGGTCGAGGCATTCGGCTCGGGCGCCCTCCGCGCAGGCCAGTCATTGTAGGCAAATCCCGCAGGCGACGCCATTGGCCCGGGCTGACATCACCGGCCTGGCAGATGCTGGCGTTACCGGACACGAGGGACAGCCGGGTTCAGGATGTATCGCAGCCAAAGTCGCGGTAAAGTAGGCACACCTCATTCTTCCGCCCTGTCGCGAGCGCTACAACTCGCCAACGCGGGGCCAGCTTCGACCGAGACCATGATCGCTTCCCTGCCTCTTGTTGACACCGCGACCGACCTTGACCAGCACTATGTCACCTTCCTCACGACATTGAAGAACGAAGGCTTCGAGGGCGAGATGGCTCCCGACTATGCCAGTCGGACGGTGCTGGCCACTGACAATTCCCTTTACCAGCGCCTGCCCCAGGCCGCGGTCTTTCCACGCCACGCTGACGATCTGGTGCTGCTGGGGCGGCTGGCCGGACGCGATGAATTCCGCCAGGTGACGCTGACGCCGCGTGGGGGCGGTACCGGCACCAATGGACAATCCTTGAGCGACGGCCTGGTGGTGGATGTCTCCCGCCACATGAACCAGATTCTCGAGATCGACGTGGACAACCGCCGCGTGCGGGTTCAGGCAGGTGTGGTCAAGGATCAGCTGAATGCTGCCCTGAGGCCCCACGGCCTGTTCTTTGCCCCTGAGCTATCCACCTCCAATCGGGCGACCATCGGCGGCATGATCGCCACCGATGCCAGTGGCCAGGGCAGCTGCACCTACGGCAAGACCCGCGATCACGTACTCGAACTGGACAGCATCCTGATCGGTGGGGAGCGGCTGGTCACGGGACCCGTGGACGAGAGCGAACTGGCCGCACTGTGCCAGGAACAGACCGCCAGGGGGCGTGCTTACCGGGTGGCTCGGGAGATCATCGATCACCAGCGCGCTCAGATTGACGCTATCTTTCCACCGCTCAACCGTTGCCTGACGGGCTATGACCTGGCTCATCTGCGTACCGAAGACGGTCGGCTGAACCTGAATAGCGTGCTGTGCGGCGCAGAAGGCTCCTTGGCGCTGACCAATGAAGCGGTGCTCAACGTGCTGCCGATTCCTCGTCACGCGGTGCTGGTCAACATCCGCTACCCAAGCTTCATGGATGCCTTGGCCGATGCCAAGGCGCTGATGGCCGGTGGCGCTTCACCGGACTCGCAGCAGGCGCTGCGTCCCACGTCAATCGAGACGGTGGACGACAAGGTGTTGAGCCTGGCCATGGAAGACTTCGTCTGGGACGCGGTCGCTGAGTTCTTCCCGGTGGAAGCGGGCATGACCATCGAAGGCATCAATCTGGTGGAGTTCAACGACGACGACCCGGATCGCCTGCGCGCCAGGGTCGCCGAGTTCTGCCAGGCTCTGGACAGCGATACCAGCGTCACAAGGCTGGGCTACACCCGTGCAGAGGGCCGCGAGGCGATTGGTCGCGTCTATGCCATGCGCAAGCGCTCCGTGGGTCTGCTGGGCAACGTGCAGGGCGAGAAACGGCCCCTGCCCTTTGTCGAGGATACCGCCGTTCCGCCGGAGCACCTGGCCGACTACATTGCCGAATTCCGTACCTTGCTCGACGCCCGGGGTCTCGACTACGGCATGTTCGGCCATGTCGATGCCGGCGTGCTGCATGTGCGCCCGGCCCTGGACATGAAAGACCCGCAGCAGCAGGCCATGATCCGGGAGATCTCCGACGAGGTGGCCGCCCTCACCCAGCGCTATCATGGCCTGCTGTGGGGCGAGCACGGCAAGGGGGTTCGCTCGGAGTATGCGCCGGCCTTTTTCGGTGAGCTGTACCCCAGCCTGCGCCGACTGAAGGGTGCCTTCGATCCCCACAACCAGCTCAACCCCGGCAAGATTGCCACGCCCCTCGGGGCTGACCGCGTCGACGACTCCAGCAGCGACACCACGGTGACGGCCACCGATCCGGGCCTGCTGGCGATTGACAAGGTGCCCATGCGTGGGGACTTCGATCGCCAGATCGATGAGCGGGTCTGGCAGGCCCACGCAGATGCGGTCTACTGCAACGGCAACGGCGCCTGCTACAACTATGACCCTAATGACGCCATGTGCCCGTCCTGGAAAGCCACGCGGGACCGGGTGCACTCCCCCAAGGGGCGAGCCAGCCTGATGCGCGAGTGGCTGCGCCTGCAGGGCCAGGCCGGCATCGATGTGGTCGAGGAAGCGCAACGCAAGAAAGAAGAAACGCTGCTGGGATGGCTCAAGCACCTGCCCGGACGGGCGCGCAACAGTCTGCGCGGCAAGGACGATTTCTCCCACCAGGTCTACGACGCCATGGCCGGCTGCCTGGCCTGCAAGTCCTGCGCTGGCCAATGTCCGGTCAAGGTCAATGTCCCCGCCTTCCGTTCGCAGTTTCTCGAGGTCTATCACGGTCGCTACCTGCGTCCGCTACGGGACTACCTGATCGGCGGACTGGAATTCATGCTGCCGGCACTGGCTCCCTTGGCGCCCGCCTATAACGCCGCGCTGAACCATCGACTGGTGGATCGGCTGCTGCGTGATGGCCTGGGCATGGTCGACAGTCCGCGCCTGTCGCAAGCACGCCTTGGCAAGCAGCTCAAGGCCTGGGGCGTGCCACAGGCTACGCCGTTGACCCTTGGCCGGCTGAGCGAGCGCCAGAAGGCACGCAGTGTGATCCTGGTACAGGACGCCTTTACCAGCCACTTCGAAGCCAGGCTGGTCGCCGATGTGGTGGAGCTCCTGTCACGACTGGATATCCGCGTCTTCGTGGCGCCCTTCAAGCCCAACGGCAAGCCGCTCAATGTGCAGGGTTTCCTGGGGGCCTTCGAGCGCACCGCCCGACGCCGTGCTCGGGAACTCAGGGCGCTGGCTAGCAGTGGCGTCGCCCTGGTCGGCATCGACCCCGCCATGACCCTGACCTACCGCCAGGAGTACGTGAAGACACTGGGGGCGGACGCGGTTCCCGAGGTGCTGATGCTGCAGGAATGGTTGCTCAGCCTTGGCAATGGCCTGGTCCCCAGCGGACTGGACCTGAGCCAGGAGGCGCCCTTCCAGCTGCTGTCGCACTGCACCGAGAAGACCCAGGCGCCCGGCAGCCCCAAGGCCTGGCAACAGCTGTTCGAGCGCTTCGGGCTGGACCTGGCACCGCTGGCATCCGGCTGCTGTGGCATGTCCGGCACCTACGGCCATGAAGCCCGCAACCTGGCGACGTCACGCACCATCTATGCTCAGTCGTGGGAACCCGTCGTGCAGCAACATGGCGCCCAGGGGCGACTGCTGGCCACCGGCTATTCCTGCCGCAGCCAGACCAAGCGTTTCTCGGACCTGCAGTTGCCCCACCCGCTGCAGGCTCTGCTGGAGGCCCTGCGCCGCGCCAGCTGAGGCCCTGCGCCGCGCCAGCTGAGGCGCTGCCCCGGGAGCAGAGAGAACCCGCGGCAGCGAGATGCGGTGGCTCCCATCGAGCAACAGTCAGACCATCGTTGACGTCTATAAGGCGAATGCATTGCATGATGGACGCCGCGCCGCTAGTCTGCGCGGCTTTTCTCTTTTCGGAGTCAACCGATCATGGAGCATGCCGGACTCACCTTGGCCAGCGTGGGCCTGCTGGCACTGGGGTCACAGTGGCTGGCCTGGCGTCTCAAGGTTCCCGCCATCCTGACCCTGTTGATTGCAGGCATCGCCGCCGGCCCTGTCACGGGCCTGCTGGACCCCGACGCGCTGTTCGGCGACCTGCTGTTTCCGCTGGTGTCGCTGGCGGTGGCGGTGATCCTGTTCGAAGGCAGCCTGACCCTGAACTTTCGCGAACTCGGCGGCCATGGCCGCACGGTGCGACGACTGGTGACCTGGGGCGCCCTGATCACTGCGGTGTGCGGTGCATTGGCGGCACACTGGCTGTTGCAGCTGAGCTGGGAGATGGCGAGTCTGCTCGGTGCGCTGCTGGTCGTGACGGGACCGACGGTCATCCTGCCGCTACTGCAGACACTGCGGGCCCGTGAACACCTGACCCAGATCCTGCGCTGGGAAGGTATTCTGATCGACCCGGTGGGCGCCATCGGTGCCGTACTGGTGTATGAATTCGTGGCACTGGGTTCCGGCACCCAGGCGCTACCGCATACCTTGGCGCTGTTCGCCCAGACGGCGCTGGTCGGTTTCGGGCTCGGTGTGGCCGGCGGCTACCTGTGGGGCCAGGTGCTGCGCCAGCACTTGCTGCCACAGCGCCTGCACAGCTTTGGCACTCTGATGACCATGCTGGGGCTCTTCACGGTATCCAACGCCCTGTTCCATGAATCGGGGCTGCTGACCGTTACCGTGATGGGGGCCTGGCTTGCCAACATGCGCGGGGTGCCGACACGGCCGATCATCGAGTTCAAGGAAACGCTGTCAGTCCTGCTGATCTCAGGCCTGTTCATTCTGCTGGCAGCGCGCCTGACCGTGGAGCAGCTGGCATTGCTGGGATGGCCTGCCTGGGCCTTCCTGGCGGTGTTGCTGCTGCTGGTCCGTCCGTTGGCGGTATGGTTATGCACTATTGGCAGTGGCCTGGACTGGCGCGAGAAAGGCTTGCTGGCGTTCATTGCGCCTCGCGGTATCGTCGCCGCCGCCGTGGCATCGCTGTTCGCCCTGCGTCTCGAAGAGATCGGAGTGCCCGGCGCCGATCGGCTGGTGCCGGTGACCTTTCTGGTCATCATCGCAACAGTGGTGTCACAGAGCCTGCTCGCTCGACCGGTGGGAGACTGGCTCAAGGTGCGCCGCCCTTCCGCCCATGGCGTACTGATCATTGGCGCCAACCCGGTGGCCCGCCAGATGGCACACTGCCTGCGCCAGGCAGGCCTTGGGGTACTGCTGACCGACTCAAGCTGGGATGCCGTGCAAGCGGCGCGCGCCGAAAAGCTGTCCGCCTATTACGGTGATCCGCTGTCGGAACACGCCTCCCAGCACATGGAGCTGACCGGCATCGGCTACCTCGTGCCGCTGTCTCCCTACCGCGAGCTCAACGACCTGGCGGCACTGCACTTCGAGCACCTGCTCGGCCAGGGCCAGGTGTTTCGCCTGGCGGTCAACCTGGGCCGCCAGGCCAGACGGCAGCATGCCACTGCCATTGAACACGTGCCCTACCTGTTCGGCAGGGAGATGACCTTTGCCCAGCTATCCAGCCTGGTTGAGCGAGGCGCCCGCTTCGAGGTCGAGAAACTGACGGAAACCCCACGCCATCGTCAGGTGCTGAGGCCTTCGGGCGAGAAGGCGGCGCCCCCCATCGGCGCACCCGGTACCCGCACAGCGCCTCTCATCTGCATCGGCTCGTCGGGGCGACCGAGGATTGCCAGTGCGGATGCACCGCTCAGCCCGCGCAAGGGCGATCATGTCATCCGGCTGGTCATGCCCGGTGGAGACATCACCTGAGCCAGCCGCCTCTTGCATGAGGCCACCTTCCGCCCGAAGACGTCTCTCGCCCGAAGACGTCTCTCGCCTGAAAACGCCCCTCACCTGAAAACAACTTGGGCCGGTCAAACGACCGGCCCAAGTCATATGGGAAGACATGCGGGACACCTGCTGGTGGGGCAAATACCCCAGCAGACCGAGCCTAGTGCGCTCGGACGAGCGTCAGAAGAATAGCCGCCTCAGCGCCTCCCCAGGCTCCTCCTCACGCATGAAGGCCTCGCCCACGAGGAAGCCGTTGACGTCATGCTCACGCATGCGCAGCACGTCGTGGCGATCGTGAATCCCCGACTCGGTGATGACGGTGACATTCGGCGGAATCCGCGGCAGCAGGTCCAGGGTTGTCTCGAGCCGCGTGTTGAAGGTGTGCAGGTCGCGGTTGTTGATCCCCACTAACGCCAGGTTAAGTGCCAGTGCCCGCTCGAGTTCATGGGCATCATGGACTTCCACCAGCACGTCCATGCCCAGCTCACCGGCCTGCTGGTGAAGGTCCTGCATCTTCACGTCGTCCAGCGCAGCAACGATCAGCAGGATACAGTCGGCTCCGATGGCCCTGGCCTCGCTGACCTGATAGCCATGCACAATGAAATCCTTGCGGATCACCGGCAGGTCGCAAGCAGCCCTGGCCGCCACCAGGTAGTCCTCGTGTCCCTGGAAGAAGTCTGCATCGGTCAGCACGGAGAGACATGCAGCGCCTCCACGAGCGTACTGCTCGGCAATCTCGGCGGGACGAAAGTCCTCGCGGATCAGTCCCTTCGATGGCGATGCCTTCTTGATCTCGGCAATCACCGCGGGATCGCCTTCACGGATGCGCTCCGCCAGCGCGCGCACGAAGCCCCGCGGCGCATCCTGCTCGCGAGCCCGCTCGAGCAGCGCCTGCTCACTCACCTGTTGGCGCCTGCTGGCAACTTCTTCATCCTTGCGCTCGAGAATCTTCTCGAGGATCGTCGGGGTGGCATTGGCCATGTTGTGATTCTCCTTGCGGCCCCTGCGGGCATGCCATTACGGCGTCAAAACAGTCGTCACTGACGTCCAAGCCGTCGCGGTCACTGCGCGAAGACTCGCGTGAAGTGCGCCAGCTCCTTCATTTTTTCCAGCGCCAGCCGCGTCCCTTGGGCATCCTGGGCCATCAGCACCCCTTCCTTGAGGGAGTCCGCCACGTCGGCGGCGTACAAGGCAGCACCGGCATTGAGCGCGACAATATCGGCAGCGGGCCCTTCACCGGTCAGCGCCTTTTCCACCAGGCGCAGGCTGTCCTCGGCGCTACTGACCTTCAGCGAATCCAGGGACTGTCGTTCGATGCCCACGTCTTCCGGGGTCAGGGTGTAGCGATGAATCTCACCATCCTTGAGCTCGGCAATCCGGGTCGGCGCGGCCAGAGAGATTTCATCCAGTCCATCCTCGGCATGGGCCACCAGAACGTGGTGGCTGCCCAGCTTCCTCAGTACTTCGACCATCAGCTCGAGCAGATCCGGATGGTACACCCCCAACAACTGATTGGGCGCCCCCGCCGGATTGGTCAGCGGACCCAGGATGTTGAACAGCGTGCGCACCCCCATCTCACGACGCGGGCCGATCGCATGACGCATGGCCGGGTGGTGGTTCGGCGCGAACATGAAGCCAACACCCACTTCCTCGATACAGCGGCCCACTTGCTCAGCATCCAGATCAAGGCCAATGCCCGCCACCTGAAACAGGTCTGCGCTGCCGGAGGACGAGGACACGCCGCGATTGCCGTGTTTGGCCACATGGGCCCCGGCAGCGGCCGCCACAAAACTGGACGCGGTGGAGACGTTGAACAGGTTTGCCCCATCCCCGCCGGTACCGACGATGTCCACCACGTTTTCGCAGGACAAGCGGACCGGGGTCATCAGATCGCGCATCACCTGGGCGCAGCCAGTGATCTCTTCAGCGGTCTCCCCTTTCATGGCCATGCCCATCAGAAAGGCGGCGACCTGAGCGTCGGTCGCTTCGCCGGTCATGATGGTATTCATCACTGCGTAAGCCTGCTCGCGGCCGAGATTTTCCCGGCGCATCACCGCCGCGATGGCATTGGTCATCTGCATGCTAGTCTCCTGATCGGTTCAGTGGCGCTCAAGGAAGTTGGCCAGCATTTCGTGGCCTTGTCGGGACAGGATCGACTCCGGGTGGAACTGGACGCCTTCGATGGGCAGCTCCTTGTGACGCAAGCCCATGATCAAGCCTGGCGTCACGTCGTCCGTATCGGTCCAGGCGGTCACTTCCAGGCACTCGGGCAAGCTTTCTCTCTCGACCACCAGGGAGTGATAACGCGTGACCGACAGGGGGTCATCCAGTCCCTTGAACACGCCCTGGCCAGAGTGGCGAATGTCAGAGGTCTTGCCATGCATGACCTGGGGCGCTCGCACCACCTTGCCACCGAACACCTGGCCAATGGCCTGATGTCCCAGGCAAACACCCAGCAGCGGAAGCTTGCCGGCGAAGTGGCGAATCAGGTCCAGCGAGATACCCGCCTCGTTGGGGGTACAGGGTCCCGGCGACACCACAATATGACTCGGTGCCATGGCCTCGATCTCATCCAGGCTGATGGTGTCATTACGCCGCGTCACCACCTCGGCCCCCAGCTCCCCCAGGTACTGCACGATGTTGTAGGTGAAGCTATCGTAGTTATCGAGCATCAAGATCATGTTGGCTCCAGAATCAAAATTTGGCTTCACCCATTGAGACGAACCACACAAAAATGCCGCCTCATGGGCGGCACTTCTGCTGTCACGACATCCCGTTGGCTGGCACGGGGTCTTCCGCCCTCTTCAGTTGAAGGGGCGCCACCACTGCTGGCGATCACGGGATGTTGTCGGATTCATATTCATCATGGGCTTATAGTGTGTGTCGGTCTCAGGACTGTCAAGCCTGGCGCGTCTGCCGACAGCCTTCAGCGGCTGCGCCCACCCGGCTTGTCGAGACCCTGCTCGGCCATGGCGACGGCGCGGAACAGAGCACGACCCTTGTTCAGCGTTTCGTCCCACTCCGACTGGGGGACCGAGTCCGCCACCACGCCTGCGCCGCACTGCACGTGCAGCTGACCATCCTTGATCACGGCCGTGCGAATGGCGATGGCGGTATCCATGTTGCCGTGCCAGGACAGGTAGCCTACCGCTCCGGAGTAGACGCCGCGCTTCACCGGCTCGACCTCGTCGATGATCTCCATGGCACGAATCTTCGGCGCGCCGGACAGGGTCCCCGCTGGGAAGGTGGCACGCAGGACATCCATGGCACTGTAGCCAGGCTTCAGCTTGCCGGTCACGTTGGAGACGATGTGCATGACGTGCGAGTAACGCTCGATGGCCATCTGGTCGGTCACTTCGACGCTACCGGTCTCGGAGATGCGGCCCACGTCATTGCGCCCCAGGTCGATCAGCATCAGATGCTCGGCGACTTCCTTGGGGTCTGCCAGCAGGTCCTCTTCCAGCGCCTTGTCCTCGGCCTCGGTCTTGCCACGCACACGGGTCCCGGCGATCGGGCGCACGGTCACCATGCCATCTTCCAGCCGCGTCAGGATCTCCGGCGAGGCGCCCACCACATGGTGATCATCAAGATTGAAGAAGAACATGTAGGGCGACGGATTCAGGCTTCTGAGGGCACGATACAGATCCAGCGGCTCTGCCTCGAAGTCGATAGACATACGCTGGGACGGCACGCACTGCATCACGTCTCCGGCCAGCACATAGTCCTTGATCTTCTCCACGGCGGCCTTGAACCCTTCTTCCGTGAACCCAGAGGTAAAGTGCCCCTCCTCGACCTGCGGTCGAGCCTGGCCGGGCAGCCGGGAAGGCAGCGCCAGCGGGCTGCGCAGTGACTCCTCCAGCGCTTCCAGTCGTGACAGCGCGGCGGTATAGGCGGAAGGCGTCGCCGGGTCAGCGTGGGTCCACAGGGTCAAGCGCCCATAAAGGTTGTCGAACACGACCAGCTCATCGCACACCATCAGCAGAATATCCGGCACGCCGATGGGATCATCCTTCTCGACGCCGGCGAGGCGGGGTTCGATGTAACGGATGGTGTCGTAGCCGAAATAGCCCACCAGACCACCGTCAAAGATCGGCTGGTCATCCAGCACCGGCACCTTGAAGCGGCTCTGGAACTCTTCGATCCAGGCTAGCGGATCTTCGGCCTCGGTGAGCCCGGACGCTTCACCATCGACGATGTGCTTGACCAGATGACCGCGCACTTCGATGCGCTCACGACAGGGCAGGCCAATGATCGAGTAACGCCCCCACTTTTCGCCGCCAGTGACGGATTCGAGCAGGAAGGTCCAGGGCTGGTCGGCCAGTTTCAGGTAGGTGGACAACGGCGTGTCCAGATCGGCCATCAGCTCACGGGTAACGGGAATACGGTTATAGCCAGCGTCGGCCAGCTCAGCAAAACGCTCGGGGGTCATCATGCCCAGGTCCTCAATGAAAAAGTGGGTGACAGAGGGTCCAGCGTCACCATCGCCAACCGCAACGCGCCGGTGTCGCCGACATCGAGCAGTGCGGGAGGGTCATCAAGGAAGAAGAAGGCTGGGCCATGGGCAATCCATCGCAGCAAGTCAGGGGGTGAAAAGGCAACACGACTCCGCCTCGGCGAGGTCGTCCTGGCTATAGCCAGAGCCTATCGGCATAACGCCATGACATAGCGTCATGCCGAAAAACCCTAAACGAGTTGGTCAAGCGATTCAACTATCAGATCGGGCTCGCTAAGGCTGACAGGTTCGCCGTGATTATAGCCATAGGGCACCGCAATGGTCCGATACCCAGCGGCCTTGCCGGCCTGAATGTCATGGCGTGAATCGCCCACCATCACACACTGCGAAGGACTGACGTCGAATTGCTGGCACAGGTGCCTGAGCGGCATGGGGTCCGGCTTCTTACGAGGGAGAGTGTCGCCTCCCAGGCACACCGTGAAGTAGCCGTCGATCGACAGGTGCTCGAGAATGGGACCAATGAACGCTTCGGGCTTGTTGGTGACGAGGCACAGGATCAAGCCTCGGCGAAACAGCTGAGACAAGGCGGTCTCGACCCCCGGATAGAGGCGGGTATGCACGCAGGGGTGCCGGTGATAGTGCTCGAGGAAGCGCTCGTGGGCGGTCTTGCACAGCACCTCACTGGGGGCCTCGCCCAAGGCATCTGTCAGCGCCCGCTCCAGCAGCGACCATGACCCATTGCCCACCCAGTCTCTCACGCGCGCCTCACCCGCCACGGGCAAGTCCACGTCGAGCAACGCGGCATCGACCGCCGCGGCCAGGTCAGGCACTGAGTCGATAAGGGTGCCATCCAGGTCAAAGGCCACCAACTGTGACCCATCCAGGGCCTCGCCCACAGGCATTTTCCAACCGTCGTTCACCATGTCCCTGCACTATCCCCTGCTCTATACCCTGCACCGTCCCCTGCACGATCCCCTTCACTATGCAGAAAACGGAATGTACATGCGAGGCGCACATTCTGGCGCAACCACCGTGGTCAGCCAAGCACTTATCTGCCTATGATGGCGCTCCCCTCCCCTTTATGGAGCTCTGCAATGAGCAAACCCACCATTGTTGTTGTCGGCGGTGGCGCCGGCGGCCTGGAACTCGTCACCCGCCTGGGCAGACGCCTGGGCAAGAAAGGCAAGGCGGACGTGGTGCTGGTGGACCGCAATTCCACGCACATCTGGAAGCCTCTGCTGCACGAGGTCGCCACCGGCGTGCTCGACTCCGGCCAGGACGAGATTTCCTACCAGGCCCATTCCGCCAGTAACGGCTACCGTTTCCAGCGCGGTACATTGTGCGATCTCGACCGAGACACTAGAACCCTGACCCTGGCAGCCATCATTGACGACGATGGACACGAAATCCTGCCTGCCAGGCGCCTGTCCTATGACTACATGGTCATGGCCGTTGGCAGCGTCAGCAATGACTTCGGCACCGAGGGCGTCGCCGACCACTGCCATTTTCTCGACAGTCCGGCCCAGGCAGAAGGCTTCCGTCAGGCGCTGCTCAATACCTTCATGCGTTACAGCACCCGGATGACAAACGATGAACCGCCCTGCATCACCGTCGGTATCATCGGTGCCGGGGCCACCGGGGTCGAGCTCGCCGCTGAGCTGCATGATGCATCACGCATGCTCAAGAGCTACGGATTCACCGAGCTCGGCCGTGAGCATCTGCGGGTGCATGTGATCGAGGCGGCACCCAAGATCCTGCCAGCCCTGCCGGACCGCATCAGTCAGGCCGTGCACAAGGAGCTGGAGAAACTGGGCGTCAAGGTCCATGTGGATACCCGCGTGACCAAGGTCGACGACCATGCGATCACCACCTCGGATGATGAGCGCATCGACATCGACCTCGGCGTATGGGCCGCCGGCATCAAGGCCCCCGCCTTTCTTTCGGAGCTGGGCCTGCAGACAGAGCGCAACCACCGCATCAAGGTGGCCGCGACCATGCAGAGCATTGATGATCCGCACATCTTCGCCTTCGGTGACTGTGCCAGCTGTCCCCAGCCAGACGGCAAGGTGGTACCGCCACGGGCTCAGGCCGCCCACCAGCAAGCCAGCGTCCTGTACAAGAACCTGTGCGCCGTGATCGACGACAAGCCACTGAAGGAGTTCGTGTTCCGTGACAGAGGGTCGCTGATCTCCCTGGCACACTTCGATGCCATCGGCAGCCTCATGCGGGCCGCTTCCGCTCGCAGCCTGTTTATCGAAGGCAACCTGGCACGTTTCTTCTATGCGTCGCTGTACCGGATGCACCAGCGCACCATTCATGGCTCCATCAAGACCGCCATGATGGTGGTGGTCGATGGCCTCAACCGGTTCTTGAAACCACGCCTCAAGCTGCACTGATCCTGGGCCTTGGTGTGCCAGGCGCCATGCCTGACGCACTCCAGAAAAAAGGCTGCCTGGGAAGGCAGCCTTTTTTGGCAACAGGTCAATAAACAGCGAATTTAGCCGTTGGCCTGGCTCTCGTCCTTGGCGTGATGATAGAGATGCACATCGCGCTGGGGGAACGGAATACTGATGCCCTCGCGATCAAAGCGGCGCTTGATCTCCTCGGTCATTTCCCAGTAGACGCTCCAGTAATCGGAAGCCTGGACCCAGGGACGCACAATCCAGGTAATGGAGGAATCCCCCATCGCATTCATGCGGATATTGGGCTTGGGCTCACTCAACACGCGAGGATCGTCGGCCACCACGCTTTCCAGCACACGGCGAACGGTATCGATATTGTCGTCGTAGCCGACACCCACCGCCAGGTCTACACGACGTGTGGCATGGGCCGAGTAGTTGACCACGGCACCACTCATCATCTGGCCATTGGGGACGATGATCTTGCGATTGTCAGGAGTGCTGAGCTCGGTGCTGATGATCTGCACATCTTCCACCGTGCCGCTGACGCCGCCTGCCTCCACATAGTCACCGATGCGGTAGGGACGGAAGATGATCACCATCACACCCGCGGCGAAGTTGGCCAATGATCCCTGCAATGCCAGGCCGACCGCCAGGCCTGCTGCACCGATCACCGCAATCAGTGACGCCGTCTGAATACCAATGCGGCTGATCGCTGCCAGCACCACAAAGATCAGCAGCAAAGCGTACAGGATGTTGCCAAGGAACTTGATCAGCAGCGGCTCGACGTTCGCCCGCTCCATGCCCTTGATAACAACGCGGTGTACCGCCTTGGCCACCCAACGGCCAATGATAAAGATCGCCGCAGCGGCGACCAGGTTGATCAGAAATTGCAGCCCTGTGGTGGAGGCAAATGCCACCAGAGCATCCACATTGAGCTTATCCAGAACGTCCATATCCCTCTCCTTGCTTGGCATTTTCTTCGTTATGGGGGTGGCTGCTGGGCCTGTTCCGCCGGCAGGACGGGCAAACCGCTGTCCCGCCGGGCCGTCAGCCACTGTCGTTTGCTGCGCACCGTCATGCGCTTTACGGCAGCTTCCAGGCGGCTCGCCTCACTGCGCGAACCCACCACCTCGTGATGGCGAAGGGTCAGGGGGCCCTTGCCTCGCAGCGCCTTGGCTCCCTTGCCGCTGCGATGTTGCTCCAGTCGCCTGGGGACATCCGTGGTGATACCGGTGTAAAGGGCACCAGCGGCCGTCTCCACCACGTACAGGTACCAGCGTGCGGACGTCTGCGGCACGCCGGCCTGGTTGCCTGCTTCGTCCCCGCTCGAGTCACGCTGCGTCGGGTCGAGCTGGGCAGGGTCAGTCCCGTCAGGGTCAGCCCCGTCAGAGCCAGCCCGCCCTGAGCCAGAATAGTCCGCTTCAGCGCTCAACGCGTACCGGCCAGCTGTGCCCGGAAATCGGCGAGGACACTGTCATAGCCGTGAGGGTCGTCGCTACGCTGGGCGCCAAAGATCGCCGAGCCAGCCACAAAGGTATCGGCACCGGCGCGGGCGATCTCGGCAATATTGTCGACCTTGACGCCGCCATCGACCTCCAGGCGAATGTTACGACCACTGGCATCAATCCGCTGACGCGCCTGGCGCAGCTTGTCGAGTGTCGCGGGAATGAAGGACTGACCGCCGAAGCCGGGGTTGACGCTCATCAACAGCACCATGTCGACCTTGTCCATCACATAATCAAGGTAGGACAACGGCGTCGCCGGGTTGAACACCAGGCCAGCCTTGCAACCACCGTCACGTATCAGCTGCAGCGACCGATCGATGTGCTCCGAGGCTTCCGGGTGGAAGGTGATGTAGGTGGCACCGGCGTCGATAAAGTCGCCAATCAGGCGATCCACCGGCTTGACCATCAGGTGTGCATCGATCGGGGCAGTGACGCCATGCTTGCGCAGGGCCTCACAGACCATGGGGCCAATGGTCAGATTGGGCACATAGTGATTGTCCATGACATCGAAATGGACAATATCGGCGCCGGAGGCAAGCACATTGTCCACCTCCTCCCCCAGCCGGGCGAAATCGGCGGACAGAATGGAAGGCGCAATCAGAAAATCGTTCATGACATCCCTGCTGGCAAGAGACAAAAAGCGAGCGGCGCCGCACAGCGGTCAAGGGTGCCGCCACCTGACGAAAATCGCATTCTAGCAGCTGGGCCGTGGCAGGGCAGCGTTAACCAATGACATCCTTCGCCGCAACAGCGCCGTCATGGCTTGCAACCTATTCACATCTTATCGCCTTATATAGCCAAACGTTTTAAGCAGAAGGATTGTCATTACCAAAATTTAGGTTTAGCCTGCGTATCGTTCCCGGAGTTCCTGCAACGTTCTTGCATCCCCGGGCACGGCACTGGCGCAACCCTCGCGCACCCTCTCGCAGTCCTCGCCAAGCATTATCGAACGGCTCTCGAAGGACTCGCGACATTCTCTGACGTCAAGGAAGCCTGACATGAAGCTGTCCCCGATCCTTCGCCGTACCGCCCTGTCCCTCGCCCTGGCTACAGGCCTTGGTGGCACCATGGCCTCGCCGGTAATGGCCGAGGACAAGGAGCTGCTCAACTCTTCCTATGACATCGCGCGCGAGCTGTTTGCCGCCATCAACCCAGCCTTCCAGGAACACTGGCAGGCCGAGCACGACGACACCCTGACGATCAAGCAGTCCCACGGCGGCTCATCCGCTCAGGCACGTGCCATCCTGCAGGGTCTCAAGGCCGATGTCGTGACCTACAACCAGGTCACCGACGTTCAGGTCCTGGCGGATGCAGGCCTGGTCGCGGAAGACTGGCAGAGCCAGCTGCCCAACAATGCATCCCCCTACTACTCGACCACCGCCTTCCTGGTCCGCAAGGGCAACCCCAAGGGCATCGAGACCTGGGAAGATCTGGCAGCCGAGGGCGTCGAGCTGGTGTTCCCCAACCCCAAGACCTCCGGCAACGGCCGCTACACCTATCTGGCTGCCTGGGGTTCGGCCGAACGTAACTTCGACGGTGACGAAGAGCAGGTTCGCCAGTTCATGAGCGACTTCCTCGGCAACGTCAAGGTGTTCGATACCGGCGGCCGCGGCGCGACCACCAGCTTTATCGAGCGCGGCATTGGTGACGTGCTGATCAGCTTCGAGTCTGAGGTCAACAACATCCGTGACGAATACGGCAGCGACGAATACGACGTGATCGTCCCGCCTGTCAGCATCCTGGCAGAATTCCCGGTGGCCGTGGTCGAGGAGAACGCCGAGCGCAACGGCAACCTGGACCTGGCCCGTGCCTACCTGGAATACCTCTACACCGAGGAGGCCCAGCGCCAGCTTGCTGGCTTCAACTACCGCGTGCATGACGAGGCGGTGAAGGAAGAGTTCGCAGACCGTTTCCCTGCCACCGAGCTGTTCGAGGTCAAGGACGTGTTTGGCGGCTGGGACAATGCCATGGACACCCACTTCAAGAGCGGCGGCGAGCTGGACCAGCTGCAGCGCCGTTAAACGTCAAGGTTAACCATTGCCCCCATGCTGAAGGCCATTTCCCTGCCCTTAGCCCGCAAAGCCCGGCGCCATGTGCTGCCGGGCTTCGGCCTGTCATTGGGCATCAGCCTGACCTTTGTCTCACTGGTGCTGCTGCTGCCGTTGACCGGCCTGGTGGGCCAGTTGAAGGGGCTGTCCCTTTCCGAATACTGGTTCATCATCACCGAACCACGGGTCGTGGCCAGCTACGTCACCACCATCGGCGGCGCCTTCGTCGCGGCACTGATCAATGCCGTCTTTGGCCTGCTCATGGCCTGGGTGCTGGTGCGCTATGACTTCCCCGGCAAGCGTCTGTTGGACGCGCTGATGGACCTGCCCTTTGCCCTGCCCACCGCAGTGGCCGGCATCACCCTGGCGACGCTCTACTCCTCCAAGGGCTGGATGGGCCAGCTGCTGGAGCCGCTGGGCTGGCAGGTGTCCTACACCTGGGTCGGCATCGCCCTGGCCATGGCGTTTACCAGTATTCCCTTCGTGGTGCGGACCGTGCAGCCAGTGCTCGAGGATCTGCCCAGCGAAATCGACGAGGCCGCCATGAGCCTGGGGGCAAGAGATGGCGTCGCCTTTCGTCGGGTGATCCTGCCGCACCTGTGGCCCGCCCTGGTGACCGGCACCGGCCTTGCCTTTGTGCGCTCGCTCGGCGAATTCGGCGCCGTCATCTTTATCGCCGGCAACATGCCTTACGAGACGGAAATCACCTCGCTGATGATCTTCGTCAAGCTGCAGGAATATGACTACGTCGGTGCCTCCGCGATTGCCTCCGTGGTGCTGCTGACCTCGCTGCTGCTGCTGCTGGCGATCAACCTGTGGCAAGGCCGCTTTATCCGCCGCCTGCATGGAGGACGTGGCTGATGCAACGTATCGGTGATGCACCATGGCTCAGACGCAGCCTCATCGCGGTGGCCGTGGGCCTGTCGGCACTGTTCCTGCTGCTGCCCCTGGTCGCCATCTTTGCCCAGGCACTGGCCGAAGGGGTCGGTCCCTTCATCGCCAACCTGACAGACCAGTACACCTTGGCCGCGATCGGCCTGACGCTGTTCGTCACCCTGCTGACGATTCCGATCAACCTCGTCTTCGGGGTGATGCTGGCCTGGCTGGTCACCCGGTTTGCCTTCCCTGGACGCCGCCTGCTGCAGACACTGATCGACATTCCCTTTGCCATCTCCCCCGTGGTGGCTGGCCTGGTCTACTTGCTGCTGTACGGTCGCAACGGCTGGATCGGCGGGTGGCTGGATGCCCACGACATTCAGCTGATGTTTGCCTGGCCTGGCATCCTGATGGTCACCATCTTTGTCACCTGCCCCTTCGTCGCGCGGGAGCTGATTCCGCTGATGCAGGCACAGGGGTCCCGTGAGGAGGAAGCCGCCGTCACACTGGGCGCCAGAGGCTTCACCCTGTTCCGCCGGGTGACCCTGCCCAACATTCGCTGGGCGTTGCTCTACGGCGTGATTCTGACCAATGCCAGGGCGGTCGGTGAATTCGGTGCGGTATCGGTGGTGTCTGGCGCCATCCGCGGTGAAACCAACACCCTGCCGCTTCACGTAGAGCTGTTGTACCAGGATTACAACACGGTAGGCGCCTTCGCCAGCGCCGCCCTGCTAGCCCTGATTGCCCTTCTCACCCTGGCCGCCAAGGCCATGCTTGAATGGCGCGCCACGCGCCGGGAGGCCCTGACATGAGCATTCATCTGCGCCACATCCAGAAGCACTTTGGACGCTCCCAGGCGCTGTCTCCTATCGACCTGGAGATCCGCAGCGGTGAGCTGATCGGCCTGCTCGGCCCGTCTGGCTCCGGCAAGACCACGTTGCTCCGGATCATTGCCGGCCTCGAGACCCCCGATGACCATCGAGACTGCCGCATCCTGTTCGGCGAGCGCGATGTCACCCAGGTCCACGTGCGCGATCGCCGCATCGGCTTCGTGTTCCAGCACTACGCGCTGTTCCGACACATGAGCGTTTTCGACAACGTCGCCTTCGGCCTGACCGTTCTGCCCCGCGCCGAGCGCCCCTCCAGTGCCGAGATTCGCTCCCGGGTGATGCAGCTGCTGGAGATGGTCCAGCTGTCGCACCTGGCAGAGCGGTTTCCCGCGCAGCTGTCCGGTGGCCAGCAGCAACGCGTCTCACTGGCTCGCGCCCTGGCGCTCAAGCCGGAAGTCCTGCTGCTGGACGAACCCTTCGGTGCGCTGGATGCCAAAGTTCGTCAGGAGCTGCGCCGCTGGCTGAGGCACCTGCACGATGAGCTCGGCTTTACCAGCGTCTTCGTGACCCATGACCAGGAAGAAGCGCTGGAGTTGTCCGACCGCGTGGTGGTGATGAGCAATGGGCGTATCGAGCAGGTCGACACGCCGGATACGCTCTATCGGGCGCCCCGCAATCGTTTCGTGTTCGAATTCCTCGGCGACGTCAATCATCTGGAGGGAGTCGTCCAGGACGGCGTGCTGACCTGCGGTGATGCCCGCCTGGCGGTCGACCTCGAGGACGGACGCCAGGAATTGCTGCTGCGCCCCCACGAGGTTCAGGTGGCCCTGCAGGCACAGGCGGATGCCCACCTGCCTGCCAGCGTGATGTCGATAGTGCCGGTGGGTGCAGAAGTCCGTGTAGAGCTCAGTGCCGATTGGATGAGCGAGCCATGGATGGCCACACTAAGCCACCAGGACGCCGAGCGCCTGTCCCTCAAGCGCGGCATGCGCGTGCATGCCCTGCCCAGACGCTGGCATCACTATCCCGACGCCCAGGAGGCCCCTGGCCCCCAGGTGCGCCCGCAGCAGGTTAGCGCCTGACGCCATCAGGCGCCTTAGAGGAACTTTTCCCTGCGCTTGCCCTTCTGATAGGCGTATCATCGCGCAGCCCGGACACACGCTGCTGCTGCAGCGGCGTGACCGGCCGACGCGTTTTTGCGACTTTCAGATACCATGACAAGGAGTTCACCCCTATGCTTCGTCGCCTGTTGAAGGGCGCAGCTGGCATGGCCATGCTGCTTGCCCTTGCCGCCTGCTCCAGCCCCCACCAGCTTCAGCCTGATCCCCAGCGCAGCGTGGCCGTGCCCGCGTCCGGCTCTGGCCAGGCAGTCACCGTGATTGCCGCCGATGACCGTCCTTCCGACGTGCTCGGCACGCGAACCGGCAGCGCCAGCTCGACGGCGACCATCACCGTCAGCCCCCATGAGATCGTGCCACGGCTGCAAGCCGAGGCGGAACGCGCCGTGCGCGACATGGGCTTCGCCCCTACCGCTGAACCGGCCCCGGGACGTCCCACCCTGACCCTGACGCTGAAGCAGCTCAGCTACCAGCGCGGCCAGAGCCAGCCACTGGTAGACGAAGCTCGCCTGGAGAGCGTGATCGAAGCGGTGGCCACCAACGATGGTCAAACCTACACCGGCACCTACACCTCACGACGCGTGCAGAGCTACGCGATAAAACCTGACAAGGCGACTAACCAGCGCATGGTCACGGACCTGCTGTCCGACGGACTCAATCGCGCCTTCGCCGACCCCCAACTGGGCCAGCTGCTGGCTCGCTAAGCCCTCCTGTCATTGCCGGTTACCGGTCCAGGCTTGCCGGTCCAGTGGCCGGCAAGCGCCTTCGTTGTGCGCTAGCGTAACGACCTACCGATGCTGCGCTGGCTCGTCGGTGACAGGCCCCCGCCGCACCAGCGCCCACACCGACTCCTGAAACCCGTTATCCTCACGCTCACCATCTTCCAGGTGGGTGACGATGAAATTCGGGTCGAACAGGCGACGAATCTCCTCATCGCTGACGTTGTAGGGCGGCCCGTCCTCGCCATCTCGTCGCAGGCTGACCAGCAACCCTCGTGCTCCAGGCGGAATCAACTGTGCCAGGTGGAAGGCGTAGCGCTGACGCGTCGCCTCGGGTAAGGCGATCAGGGCGGCCCGGTCGTAGAAGGCACCAATCTCCGCCGCCTGGGCGATGTGAAAGTGGAAGAAATCGCCGCACCAGAGCTCGATGCTGCCCTGGCGCTGGATGGAAAATCCGTCCTGCTGATAGCGCGACACCTCACCCGGTCCTTCTTCCACAAACTGGGCCAGGGCGGCTTCGGCCAGCTCGATGCCCAGCACCGGGTGCTGATGCTCGGCTAGCCAGCGCATGTCGAGGCTCTTTCCGCACAACGGCACCAGTACCTTGGTACCCGGTGTCGCGCCGAGAAGCGGCCAGTGCCGTACCAGCGCCGGGTGCACGCTATCGCGATGAAAGCCGATCCGGCCTTGCTCCCAGCGCTTCAGCCAGTGTTGTTGCATGGGCGGTCTCGCTTAGAACCATCGATCGCGCTTGCGGCGACGACGGGGCAGGTGCGGAACGATCAAACCGACGATCAGGCCAGCACCGGCGACACCGCCACCGTACATGAAGTAGCGCATCAGCAGGTCTTCCTTGCGGGTCTCCAGACGCGCTTCCAGATCCCGATTGACCTCGCTGATCTCGTCAAAGGAGCTCTCCAGCTCGTGATTGCGCGTCTCAAGCTCGGTTATGCGCTGCTCACGCACCTTAAGCGTCTCTGTCATGGTACTGGTGCGTTCTTCCCAGCTTTCATTGATGCCGTCGAGCTCTGCCGTCAGCTCTTCCACTCGCGATTCGAGTTGAGGCAGCTGGTCGCTGGCACTGGGCGTTTCCTGCAGCTCGCTGCTGGGCACCCACACCACATCGCCACTGGAGCTGCGCACCTGTGAATAGTCACCGGAGGTGTCGAGCAGACTGACTGGTTGGCCCGCCGTCAGCGTGCCAACGATGCGGTAGCCATCGGTGGGGCCGCTGCGCACATAGGTGGTCAGTTCATCCGTGACCCACCTGGCGTTGCCATCGTCCTGGGCCATCACCGGCAAGGCACTGCTGGCGAGCGCAAGGCCAAGGGTCACTGTCTTGAGAAATTGCGTTTTCATGCCGTCTTTCCTGACTAATCTGGGCTCGGTTACGACGCTTGTGACGCTGCACTGGCATCCTGCCAGCTCAACAGCGCGCAATGAGAATAGGGTCGCTCGCTGTGCGGCGCGGCCGGCGTGCCGGCGCGTGCCATGCTTGCCAAGGAGGCTCTCAAGGGCTTTCTTGGCAACTCGACACAGGACAGCGACGAGGTGAAAAACGTTCCACAACAGCTGTGGACAACTGTCGGGAAAACCGCTGGACATCGCCGCGCCCGGGGCGCGTCGCCTGGGTTTGACTCAAAACGGTCACAAAATAATCACCCGCCTGTCTGGCTCGCAGGCAAGACTACCACATCGCAGGGCTCTCGCCTCCCGTGAGCAGCCCCTGCCACAGCGCGGCCCAAGCCGTGCCGGCAGACAGGGGCCCACTGGCCCCATCCCCGGTCGGTGCGTATAATATGCCCCCATGCGCCACGGCCGTTCGGCCGCCAGTCTCGCGCCCGATTACCCACATTCACGTAACCAGGCCTGCCTGATGCACTTCGGGCCGGGAGCCCGACCACCGTTATGACGAAGAAGCTCTTCATCAAGACCCACGGCTGCCAGATGAACGAGTATGACTCCGCCCGCATGGCGGACCTGCTCGGCGAATCTCATCAGATGGAGCTGACCGACAACGAGCAAGACGCAGACGTGATCCTGCTCAACACCTGCTCGATTCGCGAGAAGGCCCAGGAAAAGGTCTTCCACCAGCTCGGCCGCTGGAAAAAGCTCAAGCAGTCGAACCCCGACCTGGTCATCGGCGTCGGCGGCTGTGTGGCGAGCCAGGAAGGCGATGCCATCCGCAAGCGTGCTCCCCACGTGGATATGGTGTTTGGTCCACAGACCCTGCACCGCGTGCCGGGCATGCTGGATGCCAGCCGCTCCAACCAGATCTCGGTGGTGGACGTCACCTTCCCCGAGATCGAGAAGTTCGATCACCTGCCCAAGCCAAGCTCCGATGGTGCCAGTGCCTTCGTCTCGGTGATGGAGGGATGCTCCAAGTACTGCACCTTCTGCGTGGTGCCCTACACCCGCGGCGAAGAGGTCTCGCGGCCCTTCGAGGCCGTCATGGATGAGGTCTTCCACCTGGCCGACCAGGGCGTTCGCGAAATCAACCTGCTGGGGCAGAACGTCAATGCCTACCGTGGCATCAACGACGATGGCGACGAGATTGACCTGGCCGAGCTGATTGCCTGCGTGGCGGCAGTTGATGGCATCGACCGCATCCGCTTCACCACCTCCCACCCGGTGGAGTTCAGCGACAGCCTGATCGAGGCATACGCCGACATCCCGGAACTGGTCAGCCATCTGCACCTGCCGGTGCAAGCAGGCTCCGACCGGGTGTTGGCGGCCATGAAGCGCGGTCACACGGTCGAGGAGTACGTCGACAAGATGGAGCGCATTCGCGCGCTGCGTCCCGACATCAGCTTCTCCTCCGACTTCATCATCGGCTTCCCTGGCGAGACCGAAGAAGACTTCGAAGCGACCATGGACCTGATTCACCGGATCGGCTTCGACGTCTCATTCAGCTTCGTCTATTCCGCGCGACCGGGCACTCCGGCAGCGGCGCTGGAGGACGACACGCCAGAAGAGGTCAAGAAGCAGCGCCTGGCCATCCTGCAGGAGCGTATCAACCAGCAGGCCATGCAGATCAGTCGTCGCATGGTAGGCACTACCCAGCGCGTGCTGGTATCCGGTTTCTCGCCGCGTGACCCGGGACAGCTGTCCGGCCGCACCGAGAACAACCGTGTCGTCAACTTCCGCGCGGCCAATCCGACCGAGTTGATTGGCTACTTTGTCGACGTGGAAATCACCGAAGCGCTGCCCAATTCACTGCGCGGCGAACTCGCCTCTGGCGAGCGCTACTGATACGCAGCCGACCCGAGGTGGCTGTCCAACACGCATCGACACCGCCTCGGATCATTGCCCTGGCCTACGCCGGGGCAGTAAGCTGACGGAACTGTTAACACCCTCTAGTCATCAACCACGGATTTTTCTCGCCTTGAGCCAGCCATCGACCCAGGCCAATCGCATCATCACGCTCAACCTTGAACCCAACGAGCCGCGCCGTCTCGCCAATCTGTGCGGCCAGCGCGACGAGCACCTGAAGCTGATCGAAAGCCGGCTCGGCGTCACCCTGCGCAATCGCGGCAACATGTTCCAGCTGGCGGGTCCCGGCCCCCGGGTCAAGGCAGCCTCCAACCTGGTGGAGCATCTCTACCGCGAGACCGCGTCTACCGAACTAACCCCTGACAGCGTTCACCTGTTCCTGCAGGAATCCGGTATCGAAGCCCTTGAGGAAGAGACCGAAGAAGAGATCGGCGACGGCGAAGTGCTGATCCGTACGCCGCGTACGCTGATCAAGCCTCGCGGTTTGAACCAGCAGGGCTACGTCACCAGCATCCGCCAGCACGATATCAACTTCGGCATCGGCCCGGCGGGCACCGGCAAGACGTATCTTGCCGTGGCGGCCGCGGTAGAGGCCCTCAATCAGCAGCAGGTGCGCCGCATCCTGCTGGTACGCCCAGCCGTGGAAGCCGGCGAGAAACTCGGCTTCCTGCCTGGCGACCTGGCCCAGAAGATCGATCCTTACCTGCGTCCGCTGTACGACGCCCTGTATGAAATGATCGGCTTTGAGCAGGTTGCCAAGCTGATCGAGCGCCAGGTGATCGAGATCGCCCCGCTGGCCTACATGCGTGGACGAACCCTCAACAACGCCTTCATCATCCTCGACGAGAGCCAGAACACCACTCGCGAACAGATGAAGATGTTCCTCACCCGTATCGGCTTTGGCTCGACCGCGGTGATCACCGGTGACGTGACCCAGGTCGACCTGCCGCGCGGGCAGAGCTCAGGCCTGATTCAGGTGCTCGACGTGCTGAAGGACACCGCCGGCATTGGCGTGACACACTTCGCCGCCAAGGATGTGGTCCGCCACCCGATGGTCCAGCGCATCATCGAGGCCTATGACCTGTTCGAGGCCAACCAGGAAGCCGAGGAACGCGCGCGCCGCGAGGCCCGCGCCGAAGAACGCCGCCAGGAACGTGCCGATCGCCTCCAGTTCAGCAATGGCAGCAACGGAGACGCCAACTGATGAGCGCCTGCGTCGATCGTCAGATCGCCAGCCACGCCGAAGCGCTGCCCGACTCGGCCCAGCTTCAACGCTGGGTCGATGCCGTGCTGGAACACTTTCCCGGCCGTGAAGATGCCGAACTGACGATACGCCTGGTCGATAGCGACGAAAGCCAGGCCCTCAATCGTGACTATCGTGGCAAGGATGCCCCGACCAACGTTCTGTCCTTTCCTTTCGAGGCCCCACCCGGCCTCGACCTGCCGCTACTGGGAGACCTGGTGGTCTGTCACCCGGTGGTCGAGCGCGAAGCGATGGAGCAGGACAAGCGGCTGATCGATCACTACGCTCATATGGTCGTCCATGGCACCTTGCATTTGCTCGGCCACGACCATATCGAGGACGATGAAGCCGAGGTCATGGAAAACCTCGAGCGCAGTATCCTTGCCGGCCTGGGTATTTCTGATCCCTACGCCCCGCCGGCCCCATCTCCAGATCCCGATAGCGAGGACGAGAGAGCCGACGCATGAGCGAAGACCGATCGAGTAGCCAGGCCAACAAGTCCTGGTTCGACAAACTCTTCAGCGCGCTGTCCAACGACAGCGACGAGCCCAGTTCGCGGGAAGAACTCCGTGAATTCCTGCGCCAGGCAGGCAGCCGTCTACGGCTGGAACAGGACGCCATGACCATCATCGAGGGCGCCCTGAACATCAGCGATCAGCAGGTCAGGGAGGTGCTGATTCCGCGCTCTCAGGTCACTGCGCTTGAGCTCGAACAACCGCTGGAAGACTACCTGCCCATCATTCTGGAAACCGGCCACTCGCGCTATCCGGTCATCGGCGAGAACCTCGATGAGGTCAAGGGCATCCTGCTGGTCAAGGATCTGCTGCCCCTGCTGCAGAACAACAGCGAGGAACGCCCCTTTCAGCTTGAGGAAGTGCTGCGTCCGGCCATGTTCGTCCCGGAGTCGAAGCGCCTCAACAGCCTGCTCAAGGAATTCCGCGATACCCACAATCACATGGCGATCGTGGTGGATGAATACGGCGGCACCGCGGGTATCGTCACCATCGAGGACATCCTCGAGGAAATCGTCGGCGACATCGAAGACGAACACGATACCGACGAGGAAGAAGACATTCGTCAGCTGGGTGAGGATCGCTACGCCGTCAGAGCCCTGACCCCCATCGAAGACTTCAACGAGCGCTTCGATACCCGCTTTTCCGATGACGAATTCGACACCCTTGGCGGCCTGGTCATGCAACGCTTCGGCCACCTTCCGGCTCGCGGTGAACATACTCAGATCGGCGGTTGGCGCTTCACCGTGCTCAACGCCGATAACCGACGCATTCGCTTGCTGGAAGTCGAGCCCGCCAACGCCGAAAGCGAATGATCCCCGATGCCCCGCAAGGGGCATCGCCCCTCTCCTATCTCTCGTGACCCAAGGATGGACGTTCCATGCTCGAGCGACTGTTCGGTGGCCGACTCGGTTACCTTGCTGCCCTGCTTGCCGGTGGCCTGACCACCCTGGCGGCTGCCCCCTTTGGTTGGTGGTGGCTGGCTCTCCTTTCCCCCGCGCTGGTCTACGCCGGCCTTTACCTCATGTCGCCACGTCAGGCGCTGCTGCGCGGCTGGAGCTATGGCCTGGGGCTATTTGGCAGCGGCGCCTCCTGGGTCTATGTGTCCATCCACGACTATGGCTACACCAGCGCTCCACTGGCCTTCTTTCTGACCGCGCTGTTCGTTGCCAGCATGGCCCTGTTCGTCGCCATTCCTCTGGGCCTGTTCCGGCGCCTGATGCCAGCACGCCCTACCGTCGTCGCGGGGCTTGCGGGCTTTGTCGGCTTCTGGGTGCTGATGGAGTGGATTCGCACCTGGCTATTCACCGGCTTTCCCTGGCTGCTGCTGGGCAGCACCCAGGTCGACTCGCCGCTGTCGACGCTGGCTCCCCTGGGCGGCGTCTATCTGCTGTCGTTAGCCGTTGCCGCCAGTGGTGCCCTGTTGGTAGAGCTGCTGCAAAGGCGTTATCTGGCAGCACTGCCACTGGTCCTGATCTGGGCCGTGGCCGTCGTCCTGCCAAGCCACTGGACGACACCTGCTGGCGAGCCGCTCAAGGTCAGCCTGTTGCAGGGTAACCTGCCCCAGGAGATCAAGTGGCTGCCTGAAGGTCAGCGTCAAGCCGTAAACACCTATCTCGGCATGACGGGAGAACTGGAGGCCAGCCGTCCCGCCGAGCCGGATATCGTCATCTGGCCGGAGGCTGCCCTGCCGATGTTCGAAGACCAGGCAGAACCCATCATGGCCCGCGCACAGGCTGCCCTGGCACCCGAAACGGCACTGCTGACGGGCATCCTGCAGCGGGATGAAGACGGCCGCTTCTACAACGCCGTATCCGCCTACGGCAACGCCAGCGGCGGCTATCGCAAGGCGCATCTTGTGCCCTTCGGTGAATATCTGCCGTTGGAAAGCGTGCTGCGCGGCGCCATCGCCTTCTTCGACCTGCCGATGCCGGCCATGACACCGGGTCCCGATCGGCAGGACCCGATGGTCGCCGCGGGGCATACCATCGGCAACGCGATCTGCTACGAAATCATCTATGCCGACCTGGTAGCACAGCGAGCTCGCCACGCCGAACTGCTGCTGACCGTGTCCAACGATAGCTGGTTTGGCAACTCCATCGGCCCGCACCAGCATCTGGAGATGGCCCGCCTGCGAGCCCTGGAGAACGGCCGCTACGTGATCCGCGCCACCAGCAACGGGATTACGGCGATCATCGACGACCAGGGCGAGATCCTCGACCAGCTGCCCCAATTCACCACCGCCAGGCTGGATGGCGAGGTGCAACCGATGCAAGGCCTGACGCCTTTCACGCGCACCGGCAGCTGGCCCACCTGGGCCCTGGCCGCCCTGCTGCTGCTGATCGGGTTCGGCTGGCGCCGCCGCACCGCCTGACGAAAGGGTGATGCGCAGCTGACCTGGCGTCAGCCGCTAAAGGCCTATCGCCCCAGCAAGCGCCAATCGCTACCAAAGACCTGCAGGCAAGCAAAACGCCGCAAGGGCCAAGGCCCTTGCGGCGTTGTCGTGACAGCCCTCGTCAGAGCGCGTCTCAGGAGGACGAATCGTCTTCAGGAGACTCGCCCAGTACCTCCGGAATCGAGATCTTCACGAAACGTCCTGGCGCAGGTTCCAACAAGGCCAGCTCTCCCCCTCCGGGCTGACGAGCCTCGACCATCTTGTCTGCATCCACATAGCCACCGTCCAACATCCACTGCTGCCAATGCGGCCACCAGGAACCTTCGTGGGCCTCGGCGCCAGCCAGCCAGTCGTCATGGTTGTCGGGCAGTTCGCTGTTGGTCCAGTAACCGTACTTGTTCTTGTGGGGCGGGTTGACGATCCCGGCAATATGCCCGGAGCCACCAAGTACGAAGGTGACGGGCCCCTTGGGCAGCAAGGCCCCGTAGTAGCTACTGTTCCACTTGGCGATGTGGTCTTCACGGGTGGCAACGAAGTAGCTGGGGGTCGATACCTTGCGCAGATCAATCTTGACGTCGTCCAGCTCGATCCCGCCCGGCTCGACCAGCAGGTTTTCCTGGTACAGGTGGCGCAGGTACCAGCCGTGAGTGCCCGCTGGGAGATTGGTACCGTCCGTGTTCCAGTACAGCAGATCAAAGGCGGCAGGGTCCTCGCCCTTGAGGTAGTTATTGACGTAGAACGACCAGAACAGGTCATTCTCGCGCAGCAGGTTGAAGGAATACGCCATCACCCGGCCGTCGAGGTAGCCGTCCTGCTCGAGCTTGGCTTCAATCCCTTGCAGCACCGGCTCGCTGAGGAACACGCCGATTTCCCCAGGATCACGAAAGTCCTGCAGCGTCGCCATGTAGGTGACTGACTTCGCCTTGCGCCCGCGTCGGGTGCTGGTCAGATACGCCATGGTCGACGCGGTCAGGGTGCCGCCAATACAGTAGGAGAGGAAATTGGCCGACTTCTCTCCGGTAGCCTGCTCGATGCCATCCAGCGCCGCGATGGGCCCCAGCTGCATGTAGTCCGCCCAGGTCAGGTCGCGCTGCTCGGGGCCTGGGTTGCGCCAGGAAATCAGGAAGACGGTATGCCCTTGGTCCACCAGCCACTTGACCAGCGAGTTTTCCGGGCGCAGGTCCAGCACGTAATACTTGTTGATCCAGGGAGGAACGATCAGCAGCGGTGTCTTGAACACCTTTTCCGTGGTGGGCGCATACTGAATCAGCTGGATCAGCTCGTTTTCCATGACCACGGCGCCTTCGGACACCGCGATGTTGCGGCCGACCTCAAAGGCACTGCGATCGGTCATGGTCACGTTCAGACCTTCGGCAGAGTTGGCCAGGTCTTCGCGCAGTCGCGCCAGACCATCCACCAGATTCTGACCGCGGGTTTCCAGGGTCTTGCGCATGACCTCCGGATTGGTCGAGACGAAGTTGGTTGGTGACATGGCATTGACCATCTGGCGAGCATAGAACGACAGATTGCGCTTCTCGCCAGGGGTCAGATCGTCCAGCCGGTCCACCAGGTTCTCCACGGTGCTGGAGAACAGCAGATACTGCTGCATGATGGCGTTATAGGCCGGGTCGCTGGTCCAGGCCTCATCCTTGAATCGGCGATCCCCCCGCGAGGGAGTCACCAAGGGCTCCAGGGCGCCGCCGCTGGCGGCAGACATGGCTTGCTGCCACAGCGCCAGCTGATCCTGCATCAACTTCGTCTGGGTCTCCCACAGCAAGGTGGGATTACGCATCAGCGACTCCGCACCCGCCTGGAAGCTGTTGCGAATATCTTCCATCACCGAGTCGGCTGCATCACTCGGTACCATGCGTGAAAGAAAGTCCTCCATCAGTGCCTGGTACTCTGCGCTCAGCACTGACAACTGGCTGCCCCACTCTTCAGGGTTGTCCATTACCTGCTCACCTGCCGCCATGGCGACCTCCTCTCCACTGCCCCGCACACAGGATGGCTCACCGTTCGCCGGCCGGCATCGCGGTATCCACCCTCATCTTGTCATGGTTGTTTGATGCGTAAGGGCAAGGGCCCACCGGACCCCTGCCCTTTGCTGGCTGTCGCTTGACCGACCGCCAGGGTGACACCGCGATCAGGACGTGCGCTTGCGACTCGAGGTCGCCCTGGCGGTGCCTGTCGACTTGGTAGATGCAGTAGCACTGGAGGCTGCCTGCGACGCTTGCTGGGCGGTCTTTTCCGCCGCTTCGGTAACCTGCTGGGTGGCCTTTTCCACGGCAGCCGTCGCCTGGTCCCGTGCCTGGGTGGCCTGTTCGGCAAGCTGCTGGCCGGACTCGGCGAACAACGTCTCCAGTTCTGTCTTGAATTCAAGGCTGAGCTGGCTCATGGCGCGGGCATCTTCCAGCATCTGCGCCGACAGCTCGTTGAGCATCTCGGCCTGACGGGTGGAGAAGTCGCGCAGCCCCTCGGCATCGTTGATCTCGGTGGCATCACGCATGCGCTCGGTGCCCATCTGGCTATAGCGCTTCATCGATTCCATCTGGTACTGGGACATCTTTTCCATGTTGTCCAGCATCAGGGAATTAAGCTTGCGCATCGGCTCGAAGAACTGACGAGTCTGCTCGCTGAAGTTGTCGAACATCTTGTCTTGCATGACCAAACCTCCTGGAAGTCCTGTCGATGAACCCTGTCCAAACAGCCTGTTCATTCAGCATTTCGTGTCAATGACGCCGTAGCGTCAGCGCACCGGATGTTGTTCATGCAGGCTCTTCATGCGGACTCTTCATGGGGGCATTGCGCCCCTTTGGAGTCACATGACGCCTGTCGTTCCAGGCGACCGCCATGGCTCTGCATGGCAACTGCAGGCCAGCCTGACGTTGCTCCTGGCGTGCGCCATCAGCATCATTGTTGCAACGCAACAAAGGTCAGTCTGGCACACACAGGATGACAGCGCCATGACATCCCCTCGAGCTGCGCGAATATGCATGGGACACTCGTCACCGGCATCGCCGCGCCTGTTGCCATGGCCAAGCCGTCAGCCCTTGTCCTTGCTGCCGGACCTGGCGCTGGCACTGCCTGTCCGACGAGACGCACTGCTCGACCGAGCGGTGCTGCTGGACCGCGACGCCGATCCCGACTCCTGCTCCGACTCGCTCGAGGAGCTCGATGTACTGCGCGCACTCTGAGCCGCCTGAGTCAGCATATCCATCATCATTTTCTGATAGTTGCCAAAGCTGGCCAGACCCTGGGACAAGCCCTGTTGCAGAGCAGGCTGCTGCAGAAAGGGCTGCATCAGACTCATGGGGTCATAGCCCTCGACACCGGATTCCATCTGCCGCTGAATGCGATCAAGCAGGTCCTGCTGGAAGGCCTCGATATTGGGAAGCCCCAGTGCCTGACGGAATTCTTCTGGCGTCAGATCGAACTCGACGTTGATTTTCATGCTGGCCTCTTACTCCCTGGTCGATATGTCGACGTTGCGTCGGCGCTAGGGGAATATCACATCAGCGATATCGACGGCGACTGTCCTGACCAGCGCCACCCTGCGCAGCAAGCACAAGACGCAATAAGCAAAAGATGCCTTGCTTCGTCATCTTCCTTTCACGCCATCTTGAGTGTAGCAGTCCTGTCACGCTCCGCGATTCAGCGTAACCGTGGGGTGCTGACGGAAACCTCGCTATTCTGTGCGCGATGGCGCAACAGGTGGTCCACCAGCGTCAACGCCATCATCGCTTCGGCAATCGGCGTCGCACGAATGCCGACGCAGGGGTCATGACGGCCCTTGGTCACTACCTCTACCGGATTGCCGTCCACATCGATGGAGCGTCCTGGAATGGTGATGCTCGAGGTCGGCTTGAGCGCGAGATGAGCGATCAAGGTCTGACCACTGGAAATCCCCCCCAGCACACCGCCCGCATGATTGGACAGGAAGCCTTCCGGGGTCATCTCGTCGCGATGCTCACTGCCACGCTGTGACACGCTGGCAAAGCCATCACCGATTTCTACGCCCTTCACCGCATTGATGCTCATCAAGCCGTGGGCCAGGTCAGCATCGAGACGGTCGAACACCGGCTCGCCCAAGCCAGGCGGCAGGCCTTCCGCGGTCACGGTGATCTTGGCACCGACCGAGTCCTGATCACGACGCAGCTGGTCCATGTAGGCCTCGAGCTCCGGCACGCGCTCTGGGTCAGGGCAGAAGAACGGATTATCGTTTACCGAGGCCCAGTCGCGAAATTCGATGGCCAGCTCACCCAGCTGACTCATGTAGCCCCTCACCACAATGCCCTGACTGGCCAGGTACTTCTTGGCAATCGCGCCAGCAGCGACGCGCATCGCGGTCTCGCGGGCGCTGGAGCGACCGCCACCGCGATAGTCGCGCACGCCGTACTTGTGGTGATAGGTGTAGTCCGCGTGGGCGGGCCGGAACTGGTCCTTGATCTTGGAGTAGTCCTTCGAGCGCTGATCGGTATTCTCGATCAACAGACCGATCGATGTGCCGGTGGTCTTGCCCTCGAACACGCCGGACAGGATCTTGACCTGGTCCGGCTCGCGCCGCTGGGTGGTATGACGGGACGTGCCGGGACGCCGGCGGTCGAGGTCCGCCTGCAGGTCGGCTTCACTCAGCTCGATGCCAGGAGGACAACCATCGACGATGGCGCCCAGCGCGATCCCGTGGCTCTCGCCGAAGGTGGTGACGGTAAACAGTTTGCCGAAGGTATTGCCGGACATGGGCGCTCCTCTGTGTGTATCGCGAAAGTGTTAGGCGAACTCAGGCAAAGGACGCCGCATGGGCGTCGAGTTCATCGGCGGTCAAGGCAAACACGCCCTGACCGCCGCGCTCGAAGTCGAGCCACAGGAACGGCACCTCGGGGAAGGCCGCTTCAAGGTGATGGTCAGAATTGCCCACCTCGACAATCAGCACGCCCTGGTCCGTCAGGTGTGCTCTCGCCTCGCGCAGGATGCGCCGGACGATATCCAGGCCGTCGCTGCCGGCACCCAGTGCCAGCGCAGGTTCATGGCGAAACTCTTCAGGCATGGTGGTCAGGTCCCGCAGATCCACATAGGGCGGATTCGATACGATCAGGTCGTAGCGCTGCCCCTCCAGGCCATCGAAGACATCGCTTTGCACCGCGCGCACCCGACGCCCTACATCATGGCGATTGATGTTCGCCCGCGCCACGGCCAAGGCATCCTGGCTGATATCCGACAGATCGACCTCTGCAGTGGGCAGATATTCGGCACTGGCGATACCGATGCAGCCAGAGCCGGTACACAGGTCCAGAATGCGTCGCGGCGGCTCTTCCGGGAACCACGCCTGGTAGCCGCTCTCGATCAGTTCAGCGATGGGCGAGCGCGGAATCAGCACGCGTTCATCCACGGCAAAGGTCAGCCCGGCGAAAAATGCCTCGCCCAGCAGATAGGGCAGCGGCCGGCGATCGGTAATACGCGCGCGGACCAATGCCACGATGCGCTCACGCTCCATCGGCAGCAAGCGGGCCTCCTGCACGCTGGGATCAACGTCCCAGGGTAGATGCAGCGCGCCCAGCACCAGCGCTACCGCCTCATCCCAGGCGCTATCGGTGCCGTGGCTGAAGGTCAATCCGGCCAGATGAAACTCGCTGGTGGCCCAGCGCAGGCAGTCGCGCAGGGTGATCAGACCATCGGCAAGTTCGCCGTCGGCGAGCACCAGCGTGGAGGAAGCGTCGCGCCCTTGGGCAGGAAGGCGCGTGGATGAGGGGGCAGAAGAAGAATCAGCCAAGGGGGAATCCTGTCGAGCGGGTTCGCGATGGGGCTATCCGGCCTTGCAGCACGCGCTGCAACAGGCAATCGGCGTAGCGAAATGGACTGTCCGGCATTGTATCCGCGCCAGCGGTTCACTGCCACGACGAGCGCGGTATACTGACCGCCCCATTCACGCACTCGAGGCCCCGATGAGCCACCGCCAGCCACCGCCCGACGACGACATCAACGCGTTTCGCCAGGCCCTGGAACAGGCGGGAGTCCGTCGCATCCGGCACAATCGCGCTGATACCGGCAAGCCGCGCACCACATCGCATCCACAGCGGGACCAGGCCGCCGCCGCGAGACGCGCGGCGGCGGTCAGTGCCGGGGATGACGTGGCGACGGGGCGCACCTCCGACGGTCGGGTAGAGCCGGTACGTCCTTCCGAGTATCTCGATTTCGCATTGCCTGACCTGCCCTACCGGACGCGCAGCCAGCTGAAGCGCGGATTGATCCAGTGGGAGGGTGGGCTCGACCTGCACGGCTACAGCCTGGAAGAAGCCCGGGCTGAACTTGAGAGCTTTCTGCGCGATTCCGTCGCCAGCGGCCATCGCTGCGTGATTGTCGTCCATGGCAAGGCCTGGGGCGCAACCGCGGATTACCCGGTGATCAAGAGCCACGTCAATGCCTGGCTCAGGGAGTGGCCAAGCGTGCTGGCATTCTGCTCCGCCACCGATGCCGAGGGCGGCACCGGCGCGGTGTACGTGCTCCTCCGCAGACGTGGCCACACCCCTTGACCACATCACCCGTCGGCGCTCAGCGACGCACCTCGGCATGCTCCACCAGGCCACAGGTCTCGATACGATCCAGCGCCTGGCAGGTAAGGTGACGTCCCAGCCGAATCAGGTCTCTGGCCCGGTGGAACTCAAACGACCCACACACCGTCTTGGGCACCTCCACCAGAATATCAGGCGGGTATCCCGCTTCCTTGTAGCGCGCCAGGGCCGCCTGGGTGATATCGAATGAGGTGAGGATGGTGGCCAGGCGTCCCCAGTCCTTGGGACCCAGCGCCGCCGTGCCCCGCTCGGCGCGATCCGCCTCGGCCTCGGTATTGGCGCTGTCCAGCAGCCGACGTACCAGCGGCGTCCCTTTCGCCTCGTGTCTTCGATCCCCCTTGCGTCGTTCGTCCTTCGAGGGGGAAGACGCAGGGGACGCCGACCCACCGCGTGACTCGTCACAGCTGGGACAATGGGTCGGCAACAGTTCTTCCAGGGTAACCAGCTGCGGACTGTTGGCCGTGACGTTGACGGCCATTACCAGGTCCGCGTGTACCGAGACATTGGAAATGATCGGCAAGGGATTCAGCAGGCCACCATCCACCAGCAGGCGTGGCCCGTCCTCCACCGGGGTAAACACCCCCGGGATGGCAATAGAGGCGCGGATAGCCTTCAGCAACGAACCGCGCTGAAACCATACCTCGCGCTGGCGCACCAGGTCGGTGGCCACCGCAGTGAACGGTATCGGCAGATCTTCAATGGCCACATCACCGATGAAGGACTCGATCTTGCTCATGACCTTCTTGCCCTGCATGGCGCCCATGGAAGTGAACGACATGTCGAGCAGTCGCAGCACCCCGAACGAGCCCAGCTCCTCCACCCACTGCCGATAGTCCTCCAGCTTGCCCGCGGCATAGATGCCGCCGATCAGCGCGCCCATGGAACACCCCGAGATAGCGACGATCTCGTACTCTCGCGCGGCCAGCTCCTGCAGAACACCGATGTGGGCGTAGCCTCTGGCTCCGCCGCTGCCCAGGGTCAGAGCGATGCGCTTGCCGGGCAAGCCCGGCGGACAGTCGTGGCGATAGGTCGTCATGGCGTGGCCCTCCTGCCGCTTGATGTCGGCGGGTCGTCCCCGAGTCCACGGCAAGGTCGAGGGCTGGGCAATGACCGTCCTGCCGACGCACGATGATCTGACAGGCTCTGGCGAATACGGCTGCCTCGAACCTGTCTATCAGATTAGTCCACCCCTGCGTGGAAACACTTACACCGCTGATCACGGCGTAGCCGCTTCGAGGCCGGCATCTGGTACGAGCGCCTGACGTCCCACGCCATGCCCATGCCGGAGCTTGCCGGGCCAGCTAGGATGAAGCGGCGGGACCCCCGGGGTCGCCTAAGGCACTGACGATGGTGTCTGCCACCGCCTGCACATGGCTGGGCGAAGCATGCAGATGATGCCCGCCCTCAAGCACGTGCCGTGTCAGCTGGCGAACCCGTGCCCGCGCCGCAATGCCGCGGGGGCTGTCGCCGAGGATACCGTCGCGTCCCTCGATCAGCAGTACCTCGCAGGCAATAGCCTCAAGCAGGTGGGCGACCTGCTCGTCGGTCAGCCTGACGGGAGAGGGTCGCAGCAAGCGTGGATCGGTGCGCAGCTGCAGCTGCCCATCGTCCCCTGGTGCCAGATTGCGCGCCACAATGTCACGAACCGTCTCGGCATCCACGGGCGTCGCACCACCGACGACACGTGCCTCCACCGCGCTGTCGAGATCCGCATAGCGGGGGGAGCGGGACCGCCGGCGACGGTGCGCCTTGAGCGACCGTCCGAGTTGCCGGGCGGTCTCTTGCGGTGCGGTCGTGAGAGCTCCCAGGCCGTCGATCAATACCAGGCGTTCGACCCGCTCGGGCAACGCAGCGGCCAGCAGGCAGGCGACCCCAGCCCCCAGCGAATGCGCCAGCAGCGGTGCGCGCTCCAGCCCCAGATCGTCCATGGCGTCGAGCAGGTCATGACAGTAATCCCAGATGGCGTAATCGAGATTCCCTGCCAGTGGCCGTGACAACCCGTGGCCCGACATATCGATGGCCACGATGCGTATGCCAAGGCGACGTGCCAGCAGCGGCGCGAGACGACTGAAGCTGGCCGCGTTGTCGAGCCACCCGTGCAGCGCCAGCCAGGTGGGCGCCCCCTCTTCCCCCCAAACCAGCGCAGCCAAACGCCCTTCAGCCAGGCGCCCTTCAGCCAAACCCAGAGCAGCGCCTGTCGAGGTCATGGCGGTTGCCGTCGTCGGAATCCGGGTCATTTACGCGCCCCCTCTGGTGCCAGCAGGCGATCGATCATGGACAGCAAGGCCTCTCGCGTCGCATCCGGCTGCTCCATGGGAAACATATGCGTCCCCAGCACCGTCTCCAGCACGATACCGCGGCGGCTCAGCCGCCTGCACCGCGACGGCGTCAGCAGATCCGACGACGCTCCCGCCAACACTCCGATAGGCACCGACACCTCGCGGGGCAGACGATCCAGGTGGTGAGGAAGGTGACGAAATATCTCGACCTCGATATCCGGGTCGTAGCTCAGTACGGCACTACCGTCTTCCAGTACCGTCGTGCCGGCCTCGATATAGTCGTCCAGGGCTTCCGGCGTAAAGGCCCGAAACAGCCCCTTGCGCCGCAGCTGGGCACGCATGGCATCGCGGCTTTCCCAGCGCGCGCGCCGCCCTTTGCTCTTGCCCGCCGGGGTCACCCGATCCACCATGCCCAGCCATTTGCTGAGGCGCATGGCCATTGCGTCCAACCCCAGCATCAGCGGCGGGTCGAGCATCACCACTGCCTGGAACCGCTCAGGAGCCTGGCGCGCTGCCATGGCGGTGATGACGCCGCCCATGGAATGCCCCACGCCGATAAAGGGGCCCGGCAGATCACGCGTACTGTCCAGATATTCGTCGCGCAAGGCCAGCCAGTTGTGACCAACAGGAAAGTCAGGATGATGCCCCAGCCGGTCCAGTGGCTGGATGTCAAAACGCTCCTTCAATGGAGCCAACAGACTGCGATAGCTGCCCCCGGGAAACCCGTTGGCGTGGGCAAACAGCAAGGTCGGGCGGTGTGACTCGGTCATGGTCCTTCGCTCATCATCATAGGGGCAGCGGCAATCCGGCCGCCGGTAGCGTCAGCTGGCTAACGAGTTTACCCTATGGCGAGTCAGCGCCGTGCTCAAGTGGCCTGCCGGCAGTGGGACGTAGGCCTTCGGTCGCCACCGTGGAGCCTCGTCCTCTTTGCACCGATCTCATGGCAACCACTGGCGCTTCTGACGCCTCGTCATTCGCTTTCATCAGCCAGGTATTCCACGTGTCCTCCAAGCCCCGTCGTGATACGCGTCAGCGCAACCGCATTTTCTTCCTCACCGTCGCCATCGCAGTGATCATTGGGCTTTGGTTGGCCCGGTAACTCATCGGTGACGACACCAGAAGCCCGCATGCCAGTCTCATTGCAATGGGCTGCAATCGTCAGACTATCCGCAGGGCGGCTGCGGCCACGCTCACTCCAGCATGTCTGCCAAACGAGCACGCAGGCGATCGCGGGCAAAATCCACGAAGCTACGCACCTTCGCTGGCGCACGCCGGCCCTCGACATGCACCAGATGAATCGGCCAAGGAGCGGGCTCGTGATCCTGCAGCACCACGCGCAGACGGCCCGAGGCCAGCTCATCCGCGATCTGATACGACAGCACACGCGTCAGCCCCCAGCCGTGACACGCTGCCTCGATCCCCGCAGCCACGCTACTCAGACGTAGCCGAGGACTTATCCTCACGGTGTCCTTTTCGTCACGTCCAAAGCGCCATTCGACGATTGGACTCAAGGCAGAGACCGCGGCAATGCGATGATCCTTTAGCTCTTGAGGCTTTTGAGGCTCGCCCCAGCGCTCTAGATAATCAGGTGCTGCACAGATCACTCGTCGCACGTCCCCCACCCTGACTGCGACCAGTTCTGATGACGGAAGAGGACCGATACGTAGTGCCACATCAAAGCCCTCTTCCACCATATTGACCACTCGGTCGAGCATCACGACATCCACTGACACATCCGGATAGGCGTCGAGAAAGTCCACCAGCATGGGCGTCATATATCGCCGGCCGAACTCATTGGGACAGGTGAGTCGCAACTCGCCGAGCGGACGAATGGCCGCGCCGGAAGCAGCATCGTCAGCGGCCTGCAGCTGCGCCAGCACGTGACGGGCATCCTCCAGATAGGCGCGACCTACTTCTGTCAATCGCACTCGACGGGTGGTGCGGATCAGTAACCGCGTACCTAGACGAGCCTCAAGGGCATTCACCCCTCGCGTCACCGAGGGCGCACTCATGCCAAGTCGGCGAGCGGCTTCCGCGAAGCTCTCGGCTTCTGCCACCGCAATGAAGACCTTTAGGCTTTGCAGCCGATCCATTCGCGGATTACCTCCATTTCATAAAATAGTGCCTTTCTTTTTTTCCATATTAATTCATTAAACGAAGAGAGATAAGCTCATCAAGCAGTGAGGCCCGCCACAGTGGCCGTCCAATGCTCGTCATTACCGAGGCTTAAGCTCACACTTCCACAGCAGGCACCCATCATGTCGCACCCCATCACCCTATACCGCACGCCAAAGTCTGGTCACTGCCACCGGGTAGAGCTAATGCTCTCTTTGCTCGGGTTGCCCTATCGGACAGTCGATCTTGATATGGCCAATCGCGCGCACAAAGCACCCGAATTCCTGGCGATCAGCCCCTTCGGTCTCGTCCCGGCCATCGACGACAACGGCTATACACTCTCGGACAGCAACGCCATTCTCGTTTATCTGGTCAAGAACTATGCAGCGGACAGCGACTGGCTTCCCGCCTCACCCAAGGACGCGGCCGAAGTGCAGCGTTGGCTGACCATTGCTGCCGACAACCTGTTTGCAGGCCCCTGCGCCGCTCGCCTCGTCAAGGTATTCGATGTCCCGCTGGATCACTCGGCAGCAGTAGAAAAGGCTCACGACCTGCTAGGTATCCTGGACACTCACCTATCCACTCGAGCATGGCTCGCCACTGGGCGACCGACGCTCGCAGACGTAGCGCTCTTCAGCTATATCGCCCATGCCCCAGAAGGCGGCGTCGACTTGAGGCCTTATCCGAGCGTGCATACGTGGCTGCAGCGCGTGCGCGCACTGCCTGGCTTCGTGGCCATGGCATCGTCACCGGTGGTGGCGCCAGAGCTGCGCCCGGCCAAACCGTCATATTTCAGAGCTCATCGACGACCCTAAATACAGTTCCATCAATCAGTTCCCCTCCAAGATCCTGCGAGGATATCCATGACGCAAGTGCCCACCACTCCCTTTCATCAGGGCGAACGCGAGGCCCAGCATCGTGCGGGTGTCGGCGACGTTGCCAGTTGGGCAGGCGGTTTTATTCGAGACTTTCTGCCCGACCAGCATCGAGATTTCCACACTGCTCTGCCCTTTCTGGTCATGGCAGGTAGCGACCTGAACGGTCGTACCTGGGTCACTGTGCTGGAGGGGGCCGACGGATTTCTGCACTCTCCCACGCCCTATCAGCTGAGCCTCCGTACCGAGCCAGAGCCGAGTGATCCGCTAGCCGAGCGCTTATTCTCAGGCGGTGATGTGGGAGTGCTGGGCATCGATCTCGCCAGCCGACGCAGGAATCGCTTCAACGGGCGAATTTCACGGTCCTCCGATGGCTACGTCATCGACGTTCAGCAGTCCTTTGGCAACTGCCCCCAGTACATTCAACAGCGCACACTATCGCGTACCCAAGCCGACGCGCCGGGCACGCTCAAGCGCTTCAGCCAGCTGACACGCGACCACATTCACTGGATTGAACGCGCCGACACGATGTTTATGGGGTCTGGCCATCACGATCACTCCGAAGCACGTCACAACGGCTTCGACGCTTCGCATCGTGGGGGCGCGCCGGGCTTCGTCAAGGTAGAGAGCGAGCAAGAGCTGGTCATTCCGGACTATGCGGGTAACAACTTCTTCAACACCATCGGCAATCTGCTCAAGGATCCACGGGTGGGTCTGGTCTTCGTGGACTTCAACCAAGGCAGCCTGCTGCACATCAGTGGCACCGCACGAATCGACTGGAGCCCGGGGGCGTCCTCCGACCCACAAGCCAGACGATTTATACACGTCACTATCGAACGCATACTGGAACGCCGCCATGTGCTGTCACTTCGCTGGCAGCGAGATCTTCAACACACACGAGACCTCACGATCAAGCGCAAGGTACGCGAGAGCAAGGACGTCACCTCCTTCTACCTCGCACCTGTCGATCAACATCCCCTACTACCGGCCACCGCAGGCCAGCACCTCAACGTGGACATGCAGGTTCCAGGACAGCTTGGCACCACCTCGCGTAGCTACTCGCTGTCAGGTGATCCTGCCGATAGCCAACACTACCGTCTCAGTATCAAGCGCGAGGCCTACGGCCTGGTATCACGCTACCTGCACGACGTCATTGGCGAAGGAGCAATCATCAAGGCAGGCAGGCCCTCCGGCGACTTCGTGTTGCCTGACAAAGAGACACCGGTGGCATTGATCAGTGCGGGTATTGGTCTCACCCCTATGGTCGCCATGCTTCACGCGGCGGCCAGACAAGGACGCCCCGCCTGGTACCTTCACGGAGCTCGCCGAGGCAATCAACATCCCCTGCGCCAGGAAGTCAACGAACTGGTGGCTCGTCATGCCCACTTACACCAGCGCATCTTCTACAGTCAGCCGGCCCCGGAAGATCGCCTCGGACATGACTTCCACGTTGCTGGACGCCTCAGCGCCACTGCCGTGCTCGAGACCGCTGGTCATCCCGAAACACACTATCTTGTGTGCGGCCCCTCTGCTTTCGTAGCGAACTTGACCGATGATCTCATCAGCTACGGCGTCCCCGCCGCTCGCCTCCATAGCGAGTCCTTTTAACCTCTCAGGGTGCCTGGTGTAGCGGGGGGGGCGCCTCCCTATCGCCTCCCTCTCGCTTCCCTCTCGCCCCCCTCTCGCCTCCCCCTCTCCTCCATCTCGCGCTAAACACCACACTAAGCATCGCGCTATCCGTCTTTGCCCCTCATGTGTACTTCGACCGTCTCGGCCCTGCTTCGCAACCTCTTTTTGTTATGTTATAACTTTGCACCCACGACTTGGGCGCGACGAGCTGTGGTAGCTCGAATCCACACCGTGGCGTCAACGCCTGGCGGTCGGTACAGATGATCAGCCAGTGATCACGACGCAAGCCAAGCCAACGCGTGCTGCCAACACACCGTGATTCACCCCTATCGCTGGAGAACACCGCGATGTCGTCTCCTGAAGAGACCCGTCTTCTGGCCATGTCGGACGACGACTACATGAATGAAGAGCAGCTCGCATTTTTCCGCCAGCGGCTGCTGTCGGAGAGGGCCCAGATCGAGGCCCACCTGAGGGAAATACGGACCAATATGGCGTCCCACGAGCGGGATAGCGACGAACTTGACCAGGCCGCCTTTGAAGAGGAGCTGAGGCTGCAGCTGCGTCAGGCCGATCGCGAAACCCGCCTGATCGCCAATATCGACTCAGCCATTCGCCGGATCGATGCCGGAGACTACGGCTACTGCATCGAAACCGGCGAACCCATCGGCATCCCCAGGCTGCTGCTGCGCCCTACCGCCAAGCTGACCCTTGAGGCCAAGGAACGCCAGGAGCAACGGGAACACCACTATCGCAAGATGCGAGGAGAAAGCGCATGACCCCCTCAGCCGCCCCCCTTCCGGTGACCGTTCTGTCCGGCTTTCTCGGCGCCGGCAAGACCACCCTGCTCAACCATATCCTGGCCAATCGCGAAGGTCGCCGAGTGGCGGTCATCGTCAATGACATGAGTGAGGTCAATATCGACGCGGCCCTGGTCAGGGGTGCACCAGACCAGGCAGGCGAGGTCACTCTCAACCGGGCCGAAGAACAGCTGGTAGAGATGAGCAACGGCTGCATCTGCTGCACGCTGCGCGAGGATCTGCTGATCGAAGTACGACGACTGGCCGAGGAAGGGCGCTTCGACACGCTGGTGATCGAGTCCACCGGCATTTCCGAACCACTCCCCGTCGCCGAAACGTTCACCTTCGCCGACGAGCAAGGTCGTAGCCTGTCCGAGGTCGCCCGCCTGGATACTCTGGTGACCGTGGTCGATGGCGCCAACTTCCTCAGCCAGTATCGCGAGGCCCAATCCCTGGCAGAGGCCGGGGAAAGCCTGGGAGAAGACGACGAGCGCAATGTGGCCGACCTGCTGGTCGACCAGATCGAATTCTGCGATGTGCTGCTGATCAGCAAGACTGACCTTCTTGGCCAGGCCGAACTTGAAGAGCTGACGAGCGTGCTGCGCGCCCTCAACCCCGAGGCCGAATTGCTGCCCATCGCCCATGGCAAGGTATCCCTGGACAAGGTGCTGGATACCGGGCGCTTCAGCTTCGAGCGGGCCCAGCAAGCGCCGGGATGGCTCAAGGAACTGCGCGGCGAGCACGTGCCAGAGACCGAGGAATACGGCATCTCCAGCTTTGCCTACCACGCACGACGTCCTTTCCATCCACAGCGCTTCTTCGAGCTGCTGCACAGCAACTGGTTTGGCGGCAAGCTATTGCGCTCCAAGGGGTTCTTCTGGCTGGCCACGCGGCCGACCTTTGCCGGCCAGTGGAGCCAGGCTGGGGGTATCGCCCACTACGGCTTTGCCGGCATGTTCTGGAAGGCGATCCCTGAGATCAACTGGCCCGAAGACCCCGACTATCGCGCCTCCATCCTGGAACGCTGGGAAGAGCCCTTCGGCGACATGCGACAGGAGCTGGTCTTCATCGGCCAGAACCTCGACGAAGCGCGTATCCGCCAAGCGCTGGATGACTGCCTGATCAGCGAGTCATTGCTGCTGGAGGGCAAGGACGCCTGGGCAACGCTGCCCGACCCCTTCCCCGCCTGGAAGTAAACCATGCAGAATGCCGAACCTATCCCGGTGACCGTGCTGACCGGCTTTCTTGGCAGCGGCAAGACGACACTGCTCAATCATCTGGTGCGCCAGCCGGCCATGAGCGATGCGCTGGTGGTGATCAACGAGTTCGGTGACATCGGCCTGGATCACCGGCTGGTGGCAGAGGGCGATGAGCACACCGTCGTCGAAATGAGCAGTGGCTGTCTGTGCTGCACGATTCGCGGCGACCTCAGTCGCAGCGTGCAGCAAGCCGTGGAGCAGCTGAACCAACGCGAGGCGCGCCCGGTGTCCCGAATGATCATCGAGACTACCGGGCTTGCCGATCCTGCGCCGATTCTCCAGACCTTGATGACCGATCACTGGCTGGCCCAGCGCTTCCGTCTGGACGGCGTTGTTTGCCTGGTCGATGCAGCCAATGGTCTCTCTACCCTTCATGCCCATGGCGAGTCACAGCGCCAGGCTGCGGTCGCTGACTGCCTGCTGCTGACCAAGACCGATCTGGTGGGTGGGACACGCCTGAACGATCTATCGAGGCAGCTGGCCGAGATCAACCCTGCCGCCGAGCAGATCGAGGTCCTTAATGGCGAAATCGATGCTGCACGCCTCACCGCCCGGCGTCTGCCAGCGTCGGCCAAGGATGCGCCGCAGGCTCAGGGCTGGCTCGGGGCCGGCGCCTATCTACAGGTCAGCTCGTTCTCCAGCGTCTCTGTCGGGACTGGCGCCAGCGCCGCGCCGACGCCCATGCTCAGCGTCTCCAACGACGCTCCCGTAAGCCGCCACGGCGAGCAGATTCGCTCGTTCTGCTTCACTGTCGAGACGCCGATTGCAGCCGAAGTGCTGGAGGACTGGCTGGATCTTCTGCTGAGCCTGCTGGGCGACAGAATGCTGCGGATCAAGGCCATCGTTAACGTGGCCAACCGAGACCAGCCGCTGGCGCTGCATGGCGTCCAGCATATCTTTCACCCTCCCGTCCCGTTGCCGCCAGACGCCTGTCCGGACGGCGTGTCTCGCTTTGTATTCATCACCAGTGGTGTGGCCGCCGATACGGTGACGCAGCTGTTCACCTACTTCGATAGCTAGCCCAGCTGCACCACCCGCAGATGCACGAGGCCAAGGCCCACGCCACCTAGTCACACATTGAGTTTTCTATGACATCGCACCCTCTGGAAGATATCGCCGCCGCCCCTGCAACTCACTCAGTTCCCCTGGACTGGGTCGGCATGGAGGGCATCGCCCTGCCACTGCAGGTCGCCGGCAAGACCATTGCGGGCCGCGCATCGGCCGGTGTCAGCCTTGATGATCCCGCGGTTCGCGGCATCCACATGTCACGCCTGTACCTGGCACTGGCTGAGCTTGAGGACGTGCCGCTGACGTTGCCCCGCGTCAACGACGTCCTCAACAACTTTCTGGACAGCCACCAGCAGCTCTCGCAGCAGGCCTATCTGGACCTGGAGGGCGAGGCCTTGCTGCGACGCCCCGCCTTGATCAGCCCGCTGTCAGGGTGGAAGACCTATCCCTTCGCGCTGCGCATGCGACGTAGCGCCAGTGACCAGGTCAGCGCCGTGCTCGACGTCAGCATCGGCTATTCATCGACCTGCCCCTGCTCGGCGGCGCTGGCACGCCAGTTGATTCAGCAGGCGTTCGATGAAGACTTCACCGATACCCCCGTCACCCGAGAGGCGGTACACGCCTGGCTCGGCAGTGAGCAAGGCATCCTGGCCACCCCCCATAGCCAGCGCAGTCAGGCGCACCTGTCGCTGCGCCTGTCGACAGAGCTTGCGGAACTGCCGCTGGAGACCATCGTCGATCGGGTGGAAAAGACCCTCGGCACTGCCCTGCAGACCGCCGTCAAACGGGTTGACGAGCAGGCCTTTGCCCTCGCTAACGGACAGAACCTGATGTTCTGCGAGGATGCCGCTCGTCGCGTGCACCAGGTCCTGCGGGACCAGCCCGGTATCGACGGTTTTTACCTGAAGGTGGTGCACGCAGAAAGCCTGCATGCCCATGACGCCGTGGCTCGTAGCCAGTGGAATTGGCGAGAGCAAGCGTGATGTCCTCTGGGGCCAGTCCTATGCCACCCACAGGCCACCCACAGGCCGCCCCCATGCCTTCTCAGCCTCCTCCTGGGTCACCGCGCTGGCGCGATCTGAACCCGAGCTTCTCTACCGCCACGACGTTTCATCGTGAGAACCGACATGAATGACAGCGCCCCCGCGGCCGCCCCGCACGTCACCATCACACTGCCGGATGAGCGCGAGCTCACACTGCCTTCGCCTACCACCGTCGCAGATATCGCCGCCGCTATCGGTCCGGGGCTTGCTCGGCAAACCCTGGCCGGGCGCGTCAACGACGTGCTAGTGGATGCCTGCGACCCCATCGACCGGGATGCCCGGGTCCAGGTGATCACCCCCAGCGATCCCGAAGGGCTCGATATCCTGCGCCACTCCTGCGCGCACCTGCTGGGGCACGCGGTCAAACAGCTCTACCCAGACGCCCAGATGGTGATCGGGCCAGTCATCGAAGACGGCTTCTACTATGACATCGCCCACGAACGGCCCTTCACCCCTGATGACCTGCAAGCCATCGCTGAACGCATGACGTCACTGATCGCGCAGAACTACGACGTCATCAAGCGCCGCCTGCCCCGCGACCAGGCCATAGAGATCTTTCGCGAGCGCGGCGAAAGCTACAAGCTTCACCTGATCGAGGAGATGCCGCAGGAAGCCACCCTGGGCCTCTACCTCCACCAGGAATACGTGGACATGTGCCGTGGCCCCCATGTTCCCAATACCCGGTTTCTCAAGCACTTCGCGCTGACCAAGCTGTCGGGTGCCTACTGGCGCGGTGACGCTCGCAACGCCCAACTACAGCGGATTTACGGCACCGCCTGGGCGGACCGCAAGGCACTCAAGGCCTATGTCCAGCGTCTTGAGGAAGCCGAGCGTCGTGATCATCGGCGCCTGGGACGCCAGCTCGGGCTTTTCCACTTCCAGGAAGAAGCGCCCGGTGCGGTGTTCTGGCACCCAGGCGGATGGCAGGTGCTGCAGACATTGATCGCCTACATGCGTCGCCGCCAGGCCAGTAGCGGCTATGTCGAGGTCAACACACCCGACATGATGGACCGCAGTCTGTGGGAAACCTCCGGGCACTGGCAGAACTATCAGGACCACATGTTCACCACCCAGACCGAGGACGGACGGGATCTTGCGCTGAAGCCGATGAACTGCCCCGGCAGCGTGCTGCTCTATCGCCACGGACTGAAGAGCTACCGTGACCTGCCCATTCGCATGGGTGAATTCGGCAAGGTACACCGGTACGAGCCATCCGGTGCCTTGCATGGCCTGCTGCGGGTGCGCCACTTCACCCAGGACGACGCCCACATTTACTGCACGCCGGAGCAGATAAACGAGGAGTGTCAGCAGGTGGTCGCGCTGGTGCTGGATATCTATCGGGAGTTCGGCTTCGATGACGTCCACATCAAGCTGTCGACCCGCCCCGACAACCGCATGGGCAGCGATGCTGTCTGGGATCGCCTTGAACAAGCATTGACGACAGCCCTCGACGCCATGGCGCTGGACTACACTCTCAACCCGGGCGAAGGAGCCTTCTACGGACCCAAGCTGGAGTTCGTGCTGCGCGATGCCATCGGCCGCGACTGGCAGTGCGGAACCCTGCAGGTCGACATGAACCTGCCCGAGCGATTTGGCATCGACTACGTAGATGAGCAGGGCCAACGACAGCGGCCCGTCATGCTCCATCGAGCCCTGTTTGGCTCGCTCGAGCGCTTCATCGGCATCCTGATCGAACATCACGCGGGCAAGCTTCCCGCCTGGCTGATGCCACAGCAGGCCGTGGTCATGTCGATTACCGAGGCCCAGCGGGACTACGCTGAGCTACTGACAGATGCCTTGAAGGGAGCAGGGATACGGGCGAATGCCGACGTGCGCAACGAGAAGATCGGCTACAAGATCCGGGAGCAGACCTTGAGCCGGATCCCGTACCTGCTGATTGTCGGCAATCGCGAAGCCGCCGAGGGCAAGGTCACGGTGCGCCTGCGCGACGGCAGCGACCTTGGCAGCATGCCAGTGCAAGAAGCCATTGCCCTGCTCGAAGAACAATGTCAGGCTCCCGACCACAACGCTCAGCGCCGCGAACAGGCACTGCGCCTCGAGCGCCTGGCTTGCGCCACGCTCCCCCAGGAGGCCTGAGCATCATGCTTGCAATGGGCGCGACGCGCGACGTCGTGCCCTTGCGTTATATCTGCAGGAGCCAACATGCCACTTCTCGACAGCTTTACCGTTGACCACACCATCATGAATGCCCCGGCAGTGCGCGTGGCCAAGACCATGCGCTCGCCTTCGGGCGACACCATCACGGTGTTCGACCTGCGCTTCAACCGGCCGAACGAGAGCATGATGGGGGAAAAGGGCATTCATACCCTGGAGCACCTGTTTGCCGGCTTCATGCGCCAGCACCTGAACGGCGACAGCGTCGAGATCATCGATATTTCGCCGATGGGCTGCCGCACCGGTTTCTACATGAGCCTGCTGGGCAGCCCCAGCGAGCAAGCCGTCGCCGACGCCTGGCAGGCGGCCATGAACGACGTGCTCAACGTGAAGCGCATGGAAGATATTCCTGAGCTCAACGAGCACCAGTGCGGCACCTACCTGATGCATTCCCTCGAAGAGGCTCAGGAGATCGCGCGCACCATCATCGACCAGGGCATCGGCGTCAACCGCAATGACGACCTGGCCTTGAGCCCCGAGCAACTCAAGACCCTGGGCAACGACGTTTAAGCACCCAGCGCACATGCTGCAGCGCACGCTTGGTCAACCACCAAGCGTGCGCTGCAGTGTGAGAGCCGTCGTCCTGGAGCCGTCGTCACTCGGGATCCACGGCCCTAGACCGGGAATAGCAAACACGCCCCACCACGCTGGTCACAACGAATATAAGCGCAGCAAGACTGACAATGGTGGGCCCTGTCGGCGTATCCAGCCAATAGGCGGCCTGGAGCCCGCCAGTGGTCGAACAGGCGCCAATGCTCGCCGCCACCAGCGCCATGGCTTCCGGGGTGCGACACAGCGGGCGCGCGGCCGCAGCCGGAATGATCAGCAGCGCCGCAATCAGCAGCACTCCCACCACCTTCAGTGCCACCGCGACCACCACCGCCAGCGACAGCGTCAGCACCAGCTGCTCCCGCCGCGGGTCAATACCACTGGCCCTGGCGAGATCTTCGTCCAGCGTGGCGGTCAACAGCGCCGACCAGCGCCATCCCACCAGGCTAACCACCAGAATCGCGCCAGCGGCGATGATCATCAGGTCGCTCTTGCCCACCGCAAGGATATCGCCGAACAGATACGCCATCAGGTCGATGCGCACACCCGACACAAAGGACACCGCGACCAGCCCAAAGGCCAACGCCGAATGCGCCATGACGCCGAGCAGAGTGTCCATGGCGTAGCCCCGTCCACTCAGCTGAGAGACCACCACCGCCATCAGCAGCGAAACGGCCAGTACGCCCGCCAACATGGACGTGGACAGCAGCAACGACAGAGCCACCCCAAGAATCGCAGCATGCGCCGTCGCGTCGCCGAAATACGCCATTCGTCGCCAGACAACAAAGCACCCGAGCGGTGCAGCCGCCAGGGCAACCCCCAGACCGGCCAACACGGCTCGCACAAGAAAATCGTCAAACATCAGCGAGACGCCTCCATCAGCCTGTCGTTTGCCGCCTTCGCTGGAGTGGTCGGCGGCGCCTCGGCCCCCGCGTCCTCTGGGGCCAGGCACTGGGAAGACGACGGCTGTGGATGCGAATGCCGATAAAACGCCAGCGCATCACTGGTGTCAGGGCCAAACAGCTGGCGGTAAACCGGTGATGCGAGCACGCGTTCAGGGGTGCCCTGGCAGCACACGTGGCCATTGAGACACACCACTCTGTCCGACGCCCGCATGACCACATGCAGTTCATGGCTGACCATCATTACCGCACATCCAAGCTCGCTGCGAACCTTGGCGATCTGCCGATAAAAGTCCGCGGTGCCGCGGTGGTCGAGGCCACGAGTCGCTTCATCAAGCAACAGCAGGTCAGGCTTTTCCAGCAGGGCTCGCGCCAGCAAGATTCGCTGAAACTGGCCTCCTGACAGGTCCGCGACCTGCTGTTGCCCGAGCTCCGGCACTCCCGCCTGCACCAGCGCCTGAGCCAGCGCCTGACGCGAATGCCGGCGCGGCAGATTAAGAAAGCGAAACACGGTCAACGGCAGCGTCGGGTCGATGGCCAACCGCTGTGGTACATAGCCGATGACCAGCCCAGCTTCCCGGGTCACACGCCCCTGCGATGGCCTTACTGCACCGATGATGGCGCGCAACAGAGTCGACTTGCCGGAGCCATTAGGGCCCACCAGGGTCACGATTTCGCCGCGATCGACACTCAGGTCGATGCCCTCCAATACGCTATGGCCCCCTAGGGCGACAGACAAATTGTCGATGGACAGCAAGGGCATGGAGGCTCTCCAACTGGCTATTGCTGCGCCGCTCACGCGCAGAGACATGATATTCACAGCCACCGTGCGCGGCGCGCGCGGCATGACGGCTCTTCTGGCCACTCGCAAGGACGTGCTGTCACGAGACTGGGACGCGCCGTCGTGGGAGAAGGATGAGCTGTCGCTGGCCCCGTACAAGCGACCCCGAACCAGGGCGGGCGCTATTGACGAGGCTCAGGTTTACGGGGCTCTCATTGACCAGGCAGTTAATGTTATAATATAACGTTTTATTCCACAAGCGTGGCGTCACCACGTCAGCTGTCCACGTCGATACCTTCCGGGAGAACACGATGAAAAAACCGCTACTGCGTCCGCTCTGCTTGCCATGGCTGCTGACACCGGCCATTGCCGTCGCTGACGTGCCCAACGTGGCGGTGGATATCCCACCGGTGCATGCGCTGGTGGCCCAGGTCATGGGAGAGTTGGGATCGCCAGAGCTGGTCATCCAGCCCGGTGCGTCGCCCCACGGCTATTCCATGCGCCCTTCCGAAGCGCAGGCACTGGCCAGCGCCGACGCCGTGTTCTGGGTCAGTGACAGCCTGACGCCGTGGCTTGAGCGAGCCAGGACTTCCCTGGCGGATGGCGCTCGCGAAGTGGAGCTGATGGAAGCTCCCGGCACGGTGACACTGGCATATCGCCAAGGCGCTACCTTTGAAGCCCATGATCATGGCGATCACGAAGATCACGAAGATCACGAAGATCACGATCATGATGGTCACGAACATGGCGATCATGACCATGGCGAGCACGACGAACATGGCGATCATGACCATGCCGACCACGATCACGACCATGCCGACCACGATCACGACCATGCCGACCACGATCACGACCATGCCGACCACGATCACGACCATGCCGACCACGATCACGACCATGCCGACCACGATCACGACCATGCCGACCACGATCACGACCATGCCGACCACGATCACGACCATGCCGACCACGATCACGACCATGCCGACCACGATCACGACCAGCATACCGCTCATGATCACGAACATGGTCATGCACACGACGGCATGGACCCCCATGGCTGGCTTGATCCTGTCAATGCCAAGGCATGGCTCGATACGATTGCGACCACCCTGGCAGAACTGGACCCAGAGCACGCCGCTACGTATCGCCAGAACGCAGCGAACGGCCAGGCTGACCTGGACGAGCTGATTCAGCGGCTGGATAACCAACTGGATGACGCACGTGGGGTTCGCTTCATCGTGTTCCACGACGCCTACCAATACTTCGAGAACCGCTTCGCTGTCCCTGCCTCCGGGGCCATCTCCCTTGGCGATGCATCAGACCCGAGCCCGGCGCGAATTCGCGAGATCCAGACCCGTGTCAGCGACGACAACATCCAATGCGTCTTCCGCGAACCCCAGTTCAACCCTGCCCTGATTGACAGCGTGTTCGAGGGAACAGAGGTCAACACCTCCATCGTGATGGACCCCCTCGGTGTCGACCTGGACCTGGGACCCGGTCTCTATTCACAGCTGCTGCAGCGACTGGCAGACGGCATGACCGACTGCACCAAGGGCTAGGGCTAGGGCTCGAGGAGTGAGCGTCAAACGGGCCACTCCCCTGCCCTGACGTCGCCGACACCCGCCCTGTCGGCGGCGTCTGTTCATTCCCACACTGTTATGGAGAGCCATTCACCATGCCCCACCCGACCTCCCCGCCATTGACTGAACGGGATGCGCAGTTCTGCCTTGACGCGGCCACCCGAACGCTGGAGCGATGGGCGATTGCCGTCAGTCGTGGAGAGAAGGAGACCCTGCTGGCGCTTTACGCCGAAGACGCCATTCTTGTGCCGACTGTCGCCAACGACGTGAGAGAAGACCGACTTGCCAGGCAGGCCTACTTCGATGCCTTTCTCGCCAACGAAGACCTTAGCTGCGAGCTCGGCGAATTCTCTCGCCGTGTCAGTCGCAAGTTGGGCACCGTCGTCATCGGTGGCCACTACGTCTTCAGCTATCTCATAAAGGGTGATATGGCCACCATTCCCGCGCGCTTCCTGTTCACCTTTGAAGAAATCGCAGGAGAATGGAAGATCACGGGCCACCATTCCTCGCAGCTTGTCTGAAGCGGTCTTGAGCCGCACGGTGATGTTGGCGCGACCCAGGCTGACGTCGCGAGCGACGGCGTCGGCCTGGGTCTCTAGCGACGGCATGCAGGGTGGTGGCCGTCCAAGACCAGGTCAGGCAAGGTCAAACAGCAGCACCTCAGCCGCCGCGATACCGACGACCCTGACCTCTTCTCCCGGTTCAAACGCCGCCGCATCGCCTGCGGACATAAGCTGCCCGTTGACCGCAACCTCGCCCTTGGCCACATGCAGCCATGCGTGGCGTGTTGCCGGCGTCTCGGCGCTTTCGCCCGCATCGAACAGCCCCGCATACAAGTTGACGTCCTGATTCACGCTGACGGAATCGTCCAGACCCTGCGGTGAGACCACCAGGCGCCAGCGGCCCTGCCTGTCCTCCGGCGGAAACGAGCGCTGCTCATAGCTGGGAGCGATGCCTCGCTCTCGAGGTTCTATCCAGATCTGCAGGAAGTGCAGCTCTTCACTGGGTGAAGCGTTGAATTCGCTATGCAACACTCCCGTGCCTGCCGACATCCGCTGCACGTCTCCAGGCCGCATGGTAGAGCCATTATCCATGCTGTCCTGATGCGCCATCGTCCCCGACAGCACGTATGAAATAATTTCCATGTCCTGGTGGGGATGGGTGCCGAACCCTGCACCACCGGTCACACGATCTTCGTTGATGACTCGCAGCGATCTGAACCCCATGTGTCGTGGATCCACGTAGCTGGCAAACGAAAAAGTATGGTGAGAGCGTAACCAGCCGTGATTGGCACGTCCGCGTTCATGGGCATGTCGAAGTCTCATATTGCCTCCTACAGGCAGCACCTGGTGAAGCGCAGCCGCCGCAAAAGGATCACGCATGGCGACGCATCAAGGTCATGATCAAGTCGTGGATAGGTCGAGTATGGGGCGTGGAAAAGTCGCACAACGGCAATCAGGACACCTTACGAGCCATGACCGCATCCAGTGAGGCTCGTCCACCGCCGCTGATCGCAAGAGAGACAGCAATCGCCAACAACGACAGCGCGAATTCATAGCCGTTATTGCTCATGAACAGTCCGTTTGCAGCGTGGACGCTGAAGATCGCCATCAGCATGGTGAACGCGAGCACCACCGCTGCCGGGCGCACCAGCAACCCTATCAACAGCGCCAGACCGCCAAAGAACTCTGCGCTGCCAGCCGCCAGCGCCATCAAGTACCCCGGCTCAAGTCCGATGGAGGCCATCCACTGTCCTGTGCCTTCCAGACCATAGCCGCCAAACCAACCGAAGAGCTTCTGGGCACCATGTGCCATGAAAATGATGCCGGCGGGCACACGCAGGGCCAGGGGGGCCAGGCTGTCTGAACTGCTGATGACGCGGCTAACGACTGATGTGTTCATGATATCTCCAAGAGTGTTCGTGCGGTTGCCACAGCACGGGGGTCCGGGCGGTTGCCATAGAGAGTCGAACGCGATCCCGGCGATTCCACTCTCGGTGAGTCAGCGGATGGATTTGGCACTGACGGTGTTCGTATTGTCACGACCGAGGGAAGCACTCGGTCGATCTTGCGCAAGCCTCCAGGCCGACGCCTTTCCGGGTTACTTGGTCGCGTTAAGGCTTAGCTGCAGCCCATTGCTGTCCCCAGTCGCCGAGGTGTGGCGCAGGTGGCGTGCCTGCAGGTTGGCTCGGGCCTGCGCCATGGCAGTGCTACCTTCCATGCTGACCTTCGTGGCATTCGCCTCGACCGCAGTACCGACAAGCGGCTGCGCCTGAACGGAGAGCGACTGCGCCTGAATGGAAAGTGGCTCATGCAATCTCGCGGTGAGGGCAGAAGCCTGACCTGCCTGAGCGATTGCAGGAGCAGTGAGAGCTGCTGTGACAGGGGCAGTGGCGAAAAGCAGAGTGAACAGTGCGGGCTTGAGTTTCATGGTGTGTCTCTCTTCATGACCGTGTAGTGGGTGTCGCGATCAGCGTCTCTGTCGCGTTGAAGAAAGATTAAACCAACAATAATATCGAAAAAAAGCGACATAAATCCGATAGACCATTCGGTTTTATCGAACTCAAAGACGTTCCTGCACGCTGCGGTATCGCCCTCCTCCCTGCATGAATAAATTTGAAGTTAACAATGAGAAACTTCAGTTTGCCTCATCTTAGAAGTGTCTTGATAATCGTCATCACTATTTCGTCACGACCAGCTCGTCACGACCAGCGCGCAAGCTACCGGTGAGCTAGCACACCTTGACGAGATCAACCGTTTGACCCGAAAGGCACCGTCGAAGGACGACTGGATCTCCAGACGCCTTGGATTCACCTCTCAGGAACCAGGATGGCACCCACGATGAACAACGACTTTGCATTCACCGTTAAGAGCCTTCGTTTCGACGAACACTATCAGCCGTCGGACAGCACTCGTATCACCACCAACTTTGCCAACCTGGCCAGAGGGGAAAAGCGCGAGGACAACCTGCGCAACACCCTGCGCATGATCGACAACCGCTTTAATGCCTTGGCTGACTGGGACAACCCCAAGGGTGACCGTTACAGGCTGGAACTGGAGATCATTTCGGTAGAAATGGCCGTGGATACGTCCACCCGTGACGGTGCCCTGCCGCTGATTGAAATCCTCAAGACCCGCATCATCGATACACACACCAACGAGCGCATCGAAGGGATCGCGGGCAACAACTTCTCGTCCTATGTCCGGGACTACGACTTCAGCCTGGTGCTGAAGGAACACAACAAGGGGCAGGACACCTTCAGCGTTCCCGATGACTTCGGTGTCTTGCACGGCAACCTGTTCAAGGCCTTCGTGAACTCGGACACCTACAGGGAGCATTTCAACAAGCCCCCCGTCATCTGCATCAGCGTGTCGAGCACCAAGACCTATCACCGCACGGAAAATCATCATCCCGTGCTGGGTGTCGAGTATCTGCAGGAGGAGCATTCGCTGACGGATGCGTACTTCAACAAGATGGGCATGAAGGTTCGCTACTTCATGCCCCCGGGCAGCGTCGCACCGTTGGCGTTCTACTTCATGGGCGACCTGCTGGGCGACTACACCAACCTGGAGCTCATCAGCACGATCAGCACCATGGATACGTTCCAGAAGATCTATCGTCCGGAGATCTACAACGCCAACTCAGCTGCTGGGAAGTCCTACCAGCCGAGCCTGCAGCAGCAGGACTATTCATTGACGCAGATCGTCTACGACAGAGAAGAACGCAGCCAGCTCGCGACCGAGCAAGGGAAGTTTGTTGAAGAGTGCTTCATCAAACCCTACCGCGCGATTCTTGAACAATGGTCCGCCAATTACGCTCACTGATTCACTTCTGACAAGGCTATCCATCATGACAACACTGCTCCCGACATCGACGGCCGGCAGCCTTCCAAAACCCTCCTGGCTCGCACAACCTGAAGTGCTGTGGTCCCCCTGGAAACTTCAGGAAGCCGAGCTGGTGGAAGGCAAGCAGGACGCGCTGCGCCTGGCCCTGCACGAACAGCGCCATGCCGGCATCGATATCGTCAGCGATGGTGAACAGTCTCGCCAGCATTTCGTCACGACCTTCATTGAACACCTCAATGGCGTCGACTTCGAAAAGCGCGAGACCGTGCGCATCCGCGATCGCTACGACGCCAGCGTGCCCTCTGTCGTCGGAGACGTCTCCCGCCAGAAGCCCGTCTTCGTGGACGATGCCGCCTTCTTGCGGGCCCAGACAGATCAACCCATCAAGTGGGCACTGCCCGGCCCCATGACCATGATCGACACCCTCTACGATGGTCACTACAAGAGCCGGGAAAAACTGGCCTGGGAATTTGCCAAGATTCTGAATCAGGAAGCCAAGGAACTGGAGGCTGCCGGGGTCGATATCATTCAGTTCGATGAACCGGCCTTCAATGTCTTCTTCGATGAAGTGAATGACTGGGGCATCGCCACGCTGGAAAGAGCGATCGAGGGCCTGAAGTGCGAGACGGCCGTTCACATCTGCTACGGCTACGGCATCAAGGCCAACACCGACTGGAAGAGCACGCTCGGCTCCGAGTGGCGCCAGTACGAAGAGGTCTTCCCCAAGCTCAGGCAGTCCAACATCGATATTGTCTCTCTGGAATGCCACAACTCGCGGGTTCCGATGGAGCTGATCGAGCTGATTCGTGGCAAGAAGGTCATGGTCGGTGCCATCGACGTTGCGACCAATACCATCGAGACCCCGGAAGAGGTGGCCAACACCCTGCGCAAGGCACTTCAGTTCGTCGACGCCGACAAGCTCTATCCCTGCACCAACTGCGGCATGGCGCCGCTGTCCCGCCAGGTCGCCAGGGCCAAGATGGATGCCCTCAGTCAGGGGGCAGCGATTGTCCGCCAGGAGCTGACACGCTAAACCAGGCGCGCACCCTCCGTTCTTTCCCATGGCCGCCGTGATTGCCTCGCGGCGGCCATGCCGTCTGACGTTTCCGGAGTCACCATGTCGTTCCCTGCCCCATCTTCTGACGTTGTTTCAGGCGTTGTTTCAGACCCCGCTGCACCCGCTGTTTCTGGCTCATCCTCTGTTTCTGGCTCACCCGCTGTTTCTGGCTCACCCGCTACGGCAAGGACCGGCCAAGTTCACATGCCGAGGGATGTGATCGAGCCGGCCCGCTTCCGCGAGGCCCTTGGGCACTATGCGTCCGGAATCACCGTGATCTCTTCTCTTGCTGAGGGTGAGCCGATCGGCTTCACCTGCCAGTCCTTTTACAGTGTCTCGATGGATCCGCCGCTGGTCTCCTTCAGCGTCAAATCGACCTCGTACAGCTATCCCAAGATCCGCCAGGCCGGTCGCTTCGCGGTCAACATGCTGTCCGCTGAACAGGCGCCGATCTCGAATCAGTTTTCCCGCCAGGGGGCCGACAAGTGGCAAGGTATCGAGTGGCAAGCATCACCGCTAGGCAACCCGTTGATTCCGGATACCCTGCACTGGCTCGATTGCGACATTCACGCAGAGCACGTCGCCGGGGATCACCTTATCGTGATTGGCGAGGTAAAGGCGCTCCGACTCAACCAGGGCGAGGCTTCCCCAAGCGGCCCCCTGCTGTACTTCAAGGGCCAGTATCGCCAGCTGGCGTGAGGCGCTAGCGCGAAGGATGGAAAGCCGGGCTGATGCATACGCATTTACGTTAGCTCGCCCTGATCAGGCAGCCTGCGACAGCACGCGATGATCTGTTCGCGCAGCCAGCGGTGTGCCGGGTCCTTTTGATAGCGGCGATGCCAGCTGAGATGGAAGGGAAAGGCGTCAAAGGCCACCGGCGGCGCCACCGGGGTCACCGCAAACTGTCGCTGGAAATGCTGGCAAAGCCCTGTGGGCAGGCTGGCGATCAGCGAAGACCGCTCCAATAGCGCGGGCACCGCCATGAAGTAGGTCACGGCCAACGCCACCTCACGCCTCAAGCCCTGGCCTTCGAGCTGCTTGAAGATACCGCTTTTCAAGCGCGTATGGGGCTGCACCAGGACATGGGCATAGCGCTCGAAATCGTCCCTGGCCATCTGCCCACTTCCTTCCAGCCGCTCCAGCAGCGGGTGCCCATTTCCGACCAGACACTCGATCCCTTCGCGGATGACCTCGCGCACGACCAGGTTATCGGGAGGATCGACCTGGCGCCCAAACGCCAGATCGGTCGTGCCGCTCATGACCCCAGCCTCGCTCATGTCCTGTGACAGGCGACGCACCTGCAAGGTGATGCCTGGCGCCTGTTCGCGCAGGACCCCGGCCAGCGCGGGCAGAATCAACACCTCGAAATAGTCGTTGGCCGCGATCTCGAAATGGCGCTGCTCGGTGGCGGGAGAAAAGTCCCGCTCGCTGGTAATCAGGCCATCCAGATCGGTCAACGCTGCCTCGATGACGGGAAAGAGGTGGTCCGCCTTCTCTGTCGGACGCATGCGCTGGCGATCACGTATGAACAGCGGATCATTGAACAGCTCCCGCAGGCGTCCCAAGGCAGCGCTTACTGACGGCTGGCTGAGATGTAGACGTTCTCCCGCACGGGTGACGTTCTGCTCCAGGTACAACGCATGGAAGGTCCGCAGCAGGTTGAGGTCGTAGTTGAGTTTCATCCAGGGCACCCACAGCAGCGTCTGACGTGGCGGCGAGCCACCAACTATTTGTCTCGATAATAGCAGCTATCCGCACTATCGATTATGACGATGGCCGAGCAGACATTACCGTGACACCACACGTGAACTCAGCACTCGACTCACAGGAGCCCATCATGACAGGTGGACAGATGACAGACACTGCCAGCGAAAAGATCGTACTGATTACCGGTGCATCCAGCGGCATTGGCGAGGCCACGGCGCGCACGCTGGTGGAAGCTGGTCACAAGGTGGTCGTCACGGCGCGCCGCGAAGAGCGACTTGCTGCCCTGGCCGAGGAACTGGGTCACGACAAGGTGCTGGCGATTGCCGCCGATGCCACCGACTACGATCAGATGGCTGACGTCGTGGCGCGTGCGGTGGCCCACTACGGCCACCTGGACGTTGCCTTTGCTAACGCTGGCACCGGCATCAGCCAAGCGGGTACGGAGCAGGGAGACCCGGAAGAGTGGAAGCGCGTCATCGATATCAACATCAACGCACTGCTGTGGACCGCCCACACCACTCTGCCCCACCTGAGAGCGCGTCAGGGGCATTTCATCCTCACCAGCTCGGTGGCGGGGCGTGACACCCATGCGGGGTCGATCTACAGCTCAAGCAAGTGGTTCGCCTACGGCTTTGGCCAGAACCTGGCGCTGGAAATGGCCGAGTGGCAGGGCCGTTGCACCACGATTACCCCAGGCATGGTCAACACGCCCTTCTTTGACCAGCCCAAGCCGGACAAGCTGCACCCGCAGGATGTTGCCGACGCCGTGCTGTACGCCATCCAAGCAGCGCCGCGAGCCAACATCCGCGAAGTGCACCTGATGCCAACGCGCTAAACGACGTCTAGGCGTCAACCCCATCATCACGTCCTGCGGATACATCCGCACGATCAAGGAGAGCCCCATGAGCAAGGTACTGGTTGTTGTCACATCCCACGATACCCTTGGAGACACTGGCAAGAAGACAGGCTTCTGGCTCGAAGAGCTGGCCGCCCCCTACTACGTGCTGAAAGACGCCGGTGTCGAGGTCACGCTGGCGTCTCCCAAGGGTGGTCAGCCACCGCTCGACCCGGCCAGTGAAGGCGAAGACTTCCAGACAGACGCCACTCGCCGTTTCGACCAGGACGCGCAAGCCCAGCGTGACCTGGCCAACACCGCGGTGCTGTCCGAGATGAAGGTCGAGGATTTCGATGCCATCTTCTACCCGGGCGGCCATGGCCCGCTGTGGGACCTGACCAATGATGCAGACTCCATTCGCCTGATCGAGCAGTTCCACGCCGCTGGCAAGCCCGTCAGCGCGGTCTGCCACGCCCCTGCGGTGCTGCTGAAGGCGAAGAAGTCAGACGGCACCCCCTTCGTCGATGGCGTGCGCGTCACCGGCTTCACCAATGGCGAAGAAGCCGCCGTGGGCCTCACCGAGATCGTGCCGTTCCTGGTGGAAGACAGCCTGCAGCAGCAAGGTGGTCTGTACGAAAAGAAGGCCGACTTCACCGCCTTCGCGATTCAGGACGGGTTGATCATCACCGGCCAGAACCCGATGTCCTCTGAGGGCGTCGCCGAGCTGTTGCTCGACAGCCTGAAGGCATAAGGTCTGATAGCTGACCCACCGGAGGCCTCCCCTGGCGACGACCTGTTGCTGCCGGGGGAGGCGCTTCAACTATCAGCCAGCGAGCTGGCCTAACAGGCGCTTACGCCACGCATCCCTCGAAGGCCGCTTCCAGCTGAGGAAGGCTCAGCTGTCCGCGCTCACCGATGACCACAACGCGCGACATGGGCTGGTCTTCCGCCCAGGGAGCACCGGGCTCAAGCTCACTGCGACTGCCCACCAGATGCAGCACTGCACGGCGATCCGGCAGCTCTGCCAGGCAACAGATACCCTTGGCGCGATAGACACTCGACGGCAGCGATTCGAGCACCCTCCGCAGCGCCGCCAATGACAGCGGCCGATCACTGCTCCAGCTCCAGCTTTCAAACTGGTGAGCGTGATCTGCGTGCGTGCAGTGCGCACCGCACTCATGCGAGGACTCCAGGCGCACAGGATCGAAGGCCCCAACGCCCAGCACCAGCTCCAGCGGCACTTCACCAAAGCGCGCTTCCAGCAGTCGCACTCCGGGATATAGCCAGCGCTGCTTCATCGCCCTCACCTGCGCAGGGCTCGCCAGGTCACACTTGTTGAGTACCACGATGTCGGCAATATCGAGCTGCTCCATCGCCAGGGCCGCCAGCTCGCCCTCGAGCTGATCAAACTGCTCTGCGTCTATTACCGTGAGGACACTGTCGATCACCAGTTGGTCCTGAAACTGTGGATAACGCAATGTCCCGGCTATCTTGCTAGGGTTGGAGACGCCGCTGGCCTCAATAAGGATGTACTCCGGACGCTGCTCCCTGAGAGCCAGCAAGCGGGACACCTGCTCCATCAAGTCGCTCTCTACGGTGCAGCAGATACAGCCATTGGCAAGGCTGACCATGGTCTGCGTCTCACTGACGATCAAGTCACGGTCGATATTGATCGCACCGAAGTCGTTGACCATCACCGCCATCCTCAACCCAATGTCACTGTTGAGAATCTTGTTGAGCAAGGTCGTCTTGCCGGCGCCCAGAAAGCCCGACACGATGGTGACCGGAACAGGGGGGAAATGCTGATGCTTCATGCGGACTCATCCCTTCGGACTGGGCGGTTCAAAATTCAGGAATATCGCGCTGCCATACGGCTTCGCGCACCGTGCCGGAAAACTCTCCCTGTGCGTCCCAGACAAACTCACCTTCCAGCATGGTGAGGTCTACCTGGGTAGCGTGAATATTGCCTCGTGGGGCAACCTCGAAGAGGTTGCGGTCCAGCACGATCAAGTCAGCCGACTTGCCGACCGAGATCGAGCCGGCTTGATGCTCGATTCCCATCGCCCAGGCGCCATTGATGGTCATTACGCGAATAGCCTGCTCCAGGCTGATCGGCTCGCCATAGAAGCTGGCGTCCGTCTCCTCCCAGGGATTCTCTCGGGTCACCATTGCCTCGAAGCCGATCCAGGGGTCCAGACTCGATACCGGCCAGTCGGTGCCCATGACCGCCACGCCGCCGGCATCCAACACGCCCTTGAAGTTGTAGGCACGCTGCATGCGCTCCTCGCCAAACACAGCACGAGCATAGGCAAACGAAGAGGGGAACCACCCCACCGGGGAAAACTCGGCAATGACATCCAGTTCGCTGAAGCGCTGCAAGTTGGCATCCAGCAAGGTGGTGCTGTGGGCACACTGATGGCGCATGCCCTTGCCACCGTTGCGTCGCCGAGCCTCGGCCACAGCATCAAGAAACAGATCAGAAGCGCCATCGCCGGTGCAATGCGCAATCACGCGAATGCCCTTGCGATCCATATCCGCGACCATGTCGTTGATATGCTCAGGCGTCAGGTTGAGGTGACCGCGCCAGGCGCTGCCCTCGGCCCAGGGGGTCGACAAGTACGACGACCGCGACTCATGAGTCCCGTCAAAGTGAAATTTGACAGCGTTGGCATTAAGCCGAGCACTGCGATAGAAGTGCCGCTCCCCTGCTATCAGCTCCCACCGGCGCTTCACGGGGAAGATGTCATCCTGCCAGCTGATCGCCGCCTCGACCCTCACTGTCAGCTGTCCTTGCTGGTCGATGGTGCGCAACGCATCGAGACGGTGTTCGCACACATGAACAAACTTGGTGCCGACCACCCCACGTCCGCTTTGGAACTGCACGCCCTCACGATAGGCTCGCTGCAGGGCATGCGCCGGAGAGGGCGGCATGGCGGCATGAATCATCGCGTAGGCACCATCGACCAGGATGCCCGTGGGCTCCCCAGTGATACCGTCACGTTCGATGTAACCATGGCGAGGGTCCGGAGTGTTGACATCGATAGCGGCTAGTTCCAGCGCCATCGAGTTGACCAACATACATCCCCAGGAGCGGTCGAGAATGGCCACCGGGCGATCCGACACGATACTGTCGAGCCAGGCTCGATCCGGAACGATGCCCGCCTGCTTGAAGGTATACCGCACAAAATAAGCGCCATAGATCCAGCCATCCCCCGGATGTTGGTCGGCGTAACTCAAGATCGCCTGGCTAACCTGCTCTGGCGTCGGGTCCTCGAGTCCGACATCCAGGTATCCTGCGTAGCCAGGTGCCAGCGCCAGGTCAGGATGGGTGTGCATGTCGTAAAGGCCAGGCATGACAAAGCGACCACCCAGATCCACCACACGAGTATGTTCACCGATATGGGCGGCAACCTGGTCGGCACTGCCGACGGCGATGAAGCGCCCCTGGGAGATCGCTACAGCATCAGCCCAGGGCGTCGCGTCATCCACCGTGTAGAACCGGCCATTGGTCAAGACCAGCTCGGCAGTTGCTGCAGAAGGACGGGTATTGGAAGACAGATAATGACGAGAAACGTCCATGATGTAGCCCTTTCAAACCGGAAGATGCCTCCAGCGACTAGCGCAGTGACATGACACAGGCTAGCCGCAGGCGTTGGCAGATTTATCCCAGGATCAGGTGGCCCAGGAGAGACAGTATCGGCAAGGAGATCAGTACGCGGAGCAGATAAATCACGATGAGGTCCCTCAGCTTCAAACCAATCCCTGCTCGAATCAGGACGATCGCGGCCTCGGTGAAGAAGATGATCTGGTTGACCGCGACACCTGCCAGCACGAACCGAGTAACCTCACTTTCAATACCGGCGCCGAGCAACGGCGGCATGATGCTGTCCACAATGCCGGCAAGCAGCGCAGGAGCGGCCTTGTCAGCTTCTGGCAGCTGCAGCAGTTCGAGAAATGGCACCAGAGGCAATGACAGCACGTGGAAGAACTGGGTGAACTCGATCAACGCCAATCCGGTACAGCCAATGATCATCATCGTGGGATATACGGAGATCGCCACATCGAGACTGACATGCACACTGCGCTTGAACAGTTCCAACGGTGGCGCAGCCGAGGCCGCACGTTCTACTGCTCGACGCAGCCCCATCGCAAACAGCCCTTCCCCTGCCTGCTTGTCCATCACCAGTTGCTGACCCACAACGGGATGGTACGCATCGGGCTTACCCCGCAACGGCGGTAACTTTGGCACGATGATGGCGCACACAATGCCGGTGAAAGCGACGGCGGCATACCACGGTAGAAATACATGCTGCATTCCGATCAAACTCAGCAACAGGTACGAGTAAGCGATCGACACGATCGAAAAATTGGTCGAGATGACACAGGCTTCTCGACTGGTATAGAAGCCCTGTCGGTACTGCTGCGTGGTCAGGATAATGCCCACGGCGGACGCTGACAGCCAGGAGGCAAGACTGTCGATAGCGGCACGCCCCGGCAGCCCGAACAGCTTGACGAAAACCCTAGACAGAAGGCTACCGACGAACTCCATTAGCCCATAATCGGTCAGCAGCGGCAGCAGCAAGGCCGACAGGAAATAGATGGCCAGTACCACGGGCCCGACGTCGTAAAGCAATACGCCCCCGGTGTTGCGGTGCCATACCCACTCTGGCCCCCACTGGAAGTAGGTCATCAGCATCAGTGTGGCTCCTACCACCCTGATAAGCGTCCATCCGACTCCAGGATTCAGCAGCTGCACGAAGCGATTGGGATGCTCCTTTAGCGAGCTGAACGTGACCAGCACCGTCAGTGCGCTGGGAATGACCGCAACGGCAACGGTTACCGGCACCATCAATGGCTTTATCACGTCATTGATATAGTCGATAACGAAAGCAATCAATACCGTCAGGCGGCCATCGACGCTGATGGGAGTAAGGAACAACAGCACGCCAAGAAGAGTGGGCAGCAGGAACTTGGCAAGTTGCGCAGCGCTATAGCGATGGGAGCGATGCGTTGTCTCATCGGTCACGGCCGATGATTCGGATTTATGTTGCATGGGTGCCACCTTGTTATAGTTATCCAGCTTCAGGATTCCATTGTGGTATCAGGCCAACGTCCCGGTACGGCCTGTCTGGCACTGTCGTCCGGAACGACGTGCCGCGGTTCGCCAGGGACTATTGCCGGTAGCTCGGATCCATGCGGTCCAGCTTGCGCCGCAGCGCCTTCCAGACCAGGTCAACACCTTCCTGATGATAGTCGGGGTGCTCGAACTGTCGGGCGGTAAACTCACAGGCATCATTCGAGGGCAGGACCAGCGGACGACCGCTTTTCATCGCCTCGAGCTGGATTTCGCAGGCCTGGTTCAGGTAATACATGTAGAAAAAGGCCTCGGGAATACTGCGACCCACGGTAAGAAGACCATGATTTCGCAAGATCATCGCCTGGTGACTGCCAAGCGCTTCGACGATGCGCTGCCGAACGGACAGGTCCAACGGAATGCCTTCGTAGTCGTAGTATCCCAAGCGCTGATAAAAGGCCATGTTCGTCTGATTGATCGGCAGCAGGCCCTCTTCCAACGCCGACACGGCCATTCCGGCCATGGTATGGGTATGCATCACGCATGCTGCGTCATGCCGGTGGAGATGGATAGCGCTATGTATGGTGAACCCGGCGGGATTGACCTCACTATCCACCTCTCCAACTTTATTACCGTAAGCATCGATCTCCACCAGGTTGGATGCGCTTACCTCTTCGGGTAACAGACCATAGGCATTGATCAGAAATGTCGGCTCGTCACCTGGAACCCGAACTGACAGATGGGTAAAGATCTGATCACTCCAGCCGTAGTAATCCAAAAGTCGATAGGCCGCCGCCAGATCGGTTCGCAGCGCCGCGCGCGTGTCCTGATGTCCCATGTCTTGTTCCTGTTCTACCGTTGGACGAGCCCCAGTTCGGGCCGACTCGGGTAGAGTAAGGAACTTGTCAGATACGTGATATCGATCTATTTTCCATAGATCATTCCAAAACGGAATGACCCTTCAGGACCGCGCCGATGAGTCGTCAGCTGCCCACCATGATCTCGCTCAGTTGCTTCGAGACGACGGCCCGTCATCTCAGCATCACCAAGGCGGCGGAAGAGCTCAACCTGACCCTGAGCGCTGTCAGCAAGCAGATCAAGAAGTTGGAACGCGAGCTTGGCTGCGCGCTGTTTCACCGGGAGAAGCAGCGCTTGAGCCTGACAGACAGTGGCCAGCAGTACCTGAGCGTGGTATCGAAAGCATTGCACCAGATCGACGGCGTGACACGCTCGCTCAGCAGTGGAACGTCTGACCTGGTCACCGTCGGCGCGGAGCCTTCCTTTACCTCTCGCTGGCTACTGCCCAGACTCGGGGACTTCAAGCTTAAGCACCCTGAGGTGACTACCGACATCATGAATGATCTTCGCCACCTCTACGACGGTAGCGAAGACTTTGACGTGGGTATTCTCTACGGGGACGGACAATGGCCAGAGTTCGAGAGCCACTTCCTGATTCAAGGCGAGCTGGTGGTCGTATGCACCCCGGCCCTGTTCGAGCGGTATGGCCCGATAGACGACCCCAGAGACCTGCTGCGCTACCCGGTGTTGCACCACGGCAGCTATGCTCCCACCCCTCAGCTATCTTCCACATACCTTTGGCTACAAGGCGCCGGGCTCGATGGCGAGGCCATAAAGTCGATTCCAGGCCAGCACTTCGAGCACTTCCGGTTCTTGCTCGATGCCGCCGAACATGGCCTCGGCGCGACAGTACTTCCCGCCTACTTTGTCGAAGCCGAGCTATCCAAGGGCCAATTGGTACAGGCCTCCCGCACAGCGATGGTGTGTGGCGCCTACTACGTTGCCATCCGCCGGCAGCGCCTGCCCCATCGCCCAACGCAGCTGTTCGCCCGGTGGTTACTGGAGGAAACGACGTAGACAATGATGAAAAGCAGCAGCAGATCTACTCGCCACCGGCGATGAAAGAACGCGGGTGACTCGGCTCTGTCCGAAAAGTCGACGAGCGAAGGTTAGATAAGGAAAAAATCGTTGAGAAAGCGCAGTTTACGTGGTGTAAATGAGTATTTTGACCGGGCTGGCGTACCAGACGATTTTTAACGCCGTATTACCGAGCGCAGGCACTTTTCAGACAAGCCCTAGAAGGCAACTGGGGAAAAGACGAAGAGCACCTGTCACTGCCTGCCCCTGGACCACTTCAGCAACCGACCACACCACGGCACCCACTAGACCACGACAGCGCCTCCACCGTGGTCTCATCTGAATCACAACCACTCGTCAGCCGGAACGACAGGAGCAAGCTCCAACCCCGTAACGTGCTACTGGTCTTGCCTACGCGCCCTACGACGCTTGAGTTCAGCGCGCATCCAGGCCGACGACTCGGCCATATCACGACGTAAGTCGGCTAGCTCATCAGGCGTTAGCCAGCGCACCGCAGGCTCACGGGGGCGGAGTGTCTTAGCGGGAATCTGCTCAACGGCATGGCCTTCCAGCGCAGGGCCACCGGCCTCGGGCTTGGGGCGTTGTTCGCTCATCGTATTCTCCGGGTGGCTGCGCGTACGCCAGCCGCATGGCCTGCCCTATAGCCTACACAGCTCGGCGGGAGGGGCGCGCCACACTGGCCTGGCGCGGCATTCCATGGCCGCTGACGCCATTGCCAGCGGCAAGCTTGTGCGTGATGGCAAGTATAGCGACAACACCAGCCTTGCTGAGTACGTCGTGCGCGACCGCCGTCGCCCGCTTGCTAGCGCCCCGCCCCTGTTCAGGGACTGGCTGATCGCGGCTGCCCTTGGGGAAAAGACAACAACCATGCTGTCGTAAAGAGAACAGCTCGCCAGGCGCAGGGCTCGTATCCTGCCTGGGACGTTGTGACATCGTCGCCATCACCCCAGACTGACCCCAGGACCAACGCACATCTCAGCAGGAGCCCACTGAATGTTCTTCCCTCTACATGGCCACGGACGCGGCCTTGCCATGGCGGCGGCAGGCGTCACCGTTCTAAGCTTCGACAGTCTGCTGGTCCGCCTGGCGGCGACGGATGGATGGAACATCATTTTCTGGAGAGGCGCCTTGATGGCACTCTCGCTCGGCTTGCTGTGCCTAAGCGGCCGACGGCTGGCAACACTGAAAGAACATCCCGCCGCGGCCCTGTGCTCCGCCATCACGCTGGCGATCACGTCCAGTCTGTTTGTCCTCGCCGTCATGAACACCAAGGTCGCCAATGTTGTCGTCATATTGAGTGCCGCCCCGCTGTTTGCTGCCATCTTCACGCGTTGCTTTCTGCATGAGGCGGTTGCCATGCGGATCTGGTTAGCGATTTCGGCGGCCATGGCCGGCATGCTGATCGTTTTCGCGGGGTCGCTTTCCAGCGAAGGACTGCTGGGAGATATGTATGCGGTGATCGCGGCGGCGGCTGTCGGGGGCAACCTCACCCTGCTGCGCCGTCACCCGAAGCTGGACAGACTCCCCCTTATCGCCATAGGTGGCGGCCTATCGGCACTGATTGCCTGGCCGATGGCAACGCCATTTGCCCTGACAACACAAAGCTACGGCGTATTGGCGCTGATGGGGTTATTGCAGATGCCATTGGCCACCGCACTGATCAACAACGCGACCCGCCACCTGCCATCGGCGGAAGTGGCGCTGTTCTATTTGATTGAAGCAGTCTTTGGCACACTGTGGGTCTGGTACTGGCTGGATGAGCAGCCACCACAGGCGACCCTGCTCGGCGGCTCATTGATTCTGTTGACCCTCTTCATCAACGCCTGGCTGGGCCTGCGAGGCAAAGCTCGGCGCCTACCTTCTCATCTCATGTAGCTTGGGACCGGCCCCTTGAACGATGGAGTTCGCAAGAGGGGGCTTTGCGAGTCTCAGGCAAAGGTAATCTTTCTCCAAGGACCCGGACCACCGGAAAAGTGAGATTTCGGCCCCGTTACCCCTGATAGCAGGTAATCACACGATGAAGCGTATTCGGCATGCGGAAAGCAGGCACTCCTCCTGAAGCCTGTTGAGACGATAGCGAAGCTATCCAGCCAACTGAGGTACTCCCAGTCGCCGGTAAACAAGGCCTTGATGATGTCACATTGGAACTGAGCTCCCCTGCTGGTCGTCGCGTTATACCCTGCGCTTGGAATAATGATGCGTCATAGGCTAGCGCTTAAACACTTCAGAAAAGTGCTTCAAGATACAAGCGTCTACTCGCTGCTGGCAGGCGTCGACAACCCTGTTCGTTCACCTTGTATGATTGTGGTACTTGGCAGGAAGCCTCTTAAACATGTAGAGAGCTTCAAGCGGCATCAGGCAGGCCCTTCCATGCGGCGCCTAGTCCGAGACTCTAACGGCGAGCTAAGCGGCTGCCACTTTCAGTAGCCATGGTCCTCCGTGGCCAGAGGTTTACACCAACGACCAGCCCGTCCTTGCCCCTGCTTGAGCCTCACGCCATCTGCTGGCGGATGGCGGGGAGGCGCTCTTCGACCAGTGCGACGAAGGCGTCGATCACCGGTCGTCCCGGTGTCGTCGGATAGTGCAACTCCAGCGGCACTGCCCCGAGTGCCGGGCGCAATGGGATAAACCGGCAGCCATCACATTGCAATCGTCGAATGCAGCCGGGCGCGATGGCGATTCCCACCCCAGCCGCGACCTCACTGAGCAGTGTCTGCATCAAGGCTGGCTGGCGCTGGATGCGCGGCGAGAAGCCTGCATCGCCGCAGGCACTGATGATCTGGTCGAACAACCCGGTCGCATGCTTGCGCTGAAATAGCACAAAGTCTTCCTGCTCCAGCTCGCTGAGGGCGAGCCGCTTGCGGTGCGCCAGACGATGCCCCTCCGGCACAACCACCATCAGACGATCCTCGTAGACAGGCAGGGTAGCCAAGGCGTTTCGGTGCTCGACGGGGAGCGGACGCGACAGTCCGATGTCAATCTCGTCACGTCCGAATGCATCCAGCTGCTGCTGAGCGCTCATCTCATTCAAGGTCAGACTCACCTCTGGGTGGGTGGCGGCGAAATCGCGCATCAACCCGGGCACGAAGCTCGCGCAGGCCGAGCTCATATAGCCGATACGCAGCGTGCCGGTCTGGCCGCTGGCTGCCATCGCCACGCGCTTGCGTGCCTGCGCCTCCTCCAGCAATGCCTCTCCCGGCGCCGTGACACGCACTTCCCGGGTATTGCGCCACAGCAGACTCACGTTCAACTCGGCTTCGAGGTCGGCTATCTGGCGGCTGATAGCGGGCTGCACGGTATGCAGCTCACGTGCAGCGGCCGAGAAGCTTCTGTGCGTCGCCACCGAGACGAAGGTTTTCAGAGTGCGGAGTTCCATGACTGCCCTCGAGGATTACTGATGCTCAGATAGTATAAGTCATATCGATTATCGTCATTTCTACTATAAGTCTGTACTCGTTAATCTGAGGGCCTGCTAAGCCTTCCTCCATTAGCTGTTGCCTTTCGCGTCCCTCCTTGCCTCTTACTTGGGTAGGCCGATGCCGCGCATCCGCTGATACGGAGGCCCTGAACACGAGTGGAGCCTATATGACGACATCAACCACTGGACTCGTCGCGCAGGGTGCACGCGAGTCCTCGCCAACTCTCTCTGCCGGTGGCCGTTTCACACTGCTGGCCATTGCCTGCCTGACCATCATGGTGGGAACCGTAGTAGCCCCCGGGCTTCTGAACATCGCCTCTGCCCTGCAGGTGGAAAGTCATGCCAGCTGGCTGATCACCTTGCCGTCGTTGGGTGCCGTGATGTTCGCGCCGATCGCCGGGCGCATGATAGATCGCATCGGTGCCTATCCCTCGCTTGTGGGGGGGCTGCTGCTGTATGGCCTGCTGGGAGCAGGCGGGGCGCTGCTGGAGGGCACCGTCGCCGTGTTTGCCGATCGCATCCTGTTGGGTGGCGTGACAGCGGTGGTGATGGCAGGCGGCACCACCCTGATCTCAGAGTGGTATCACGGTCATGCCCGTCTGGCGATGATCTCCCAGCAGGGCATGTCCATCGAGCTTGGTGGGGTGATCTTCTTGCTCGTCAGTGGCGTACTGGCGGGTATCGCCTGGCAGATGCCATTCCTACTCTACCTGCTGGCCTGGGGGCTACTGGCCATGCTGTGGATAATGGTGCCGAGACAGTCCCCTTCCGCCCCTGAGGCAGAGCCCGGGCAGAATCAGGCCGCCGCGCCATTATCCTCGCTTCATGGCACCTACCTGGCAGCAGCCATCTCGATGACGCTATTCTTCACGGCCATCGTCATGCTGCCCATGCGCTTGAATCTTCTCGGGCTGGATGAGGCAGCCACCGGTATCTTCCTGGCGGCAATCTCACTGGTCGCGGTGGTGGCCGCAATGCTGATGCCGAAGGTGTCGCGTGCGCTGGGCGAAATGCCGACTCTGGTGCTGGCCTTTCTGCTTTATACCGCCAGCCTGTTCATCTTCCAGCAGGCCGAGAGCATGTCCCTGATGAATGTCGGGGCCTTACTAGCCGGCTTGGGCTTCGGTTTCTCCATCCCGCTGCTCAATCATATGACGGTGGAACGCAGCCATCCTTCGGTTCGCGGTCGCAATCTCTCCTACCTGACGATGGCGATCTTCCTGGGACAGTTCCTGACCTCATTCCTGGAACTTGTTCCGGGCGATGGCCGCAATGTCTTCGGAACCGCGGCCGCTCTAGGGCTAGTCTTCACGGTGCTCTACCTAGCCGCCTATCTTCTCAAGCGCGACAATCGCAGCGCCTGAGCTATCACAGGTAACACCAGCCCGCTCATGACGAAAGGCATGATGCAAAAGCCCCGCCACCTGACGGCCAGGTGGCGGGGAATTCGGGCCAGCGTCGTGCTCAGCGGTCAAGCAGCACCGACAGGCGAAGACACATCACGTCAATCCTGATAATGCGTGTACTTTTTCGCACTCCCCTTCACCTGGTCGGCGGGATACTTCTGCGCATTCTTCTCCATCTTCGCCCGGCATGCCGCTTCAATATCCACGTCCAGCTTGCCCGCCAGCCGGATCAGGTAGAGCTGAACATCGGCAATTTCATCGCGCACGGCGGCCAGTTGCTGCTCATCCAGCTCCCTGGACTGCGCCTCGGTCAGCCACTGGAAGCACTCTTGCAGTTCAGCTGCCTCCACCGTCAGCGCCATGGCCAGGTTCTTTGGGGAGTGGAACTGGTCCCAGTCACGCTCGGTGGCGAACTGGTCCATGGCGTCACGGAGCTGTTTGAACGGGTCTAACATCTAGGGCTCACCTGGTTCTGCGGTATCGGATAGCGGTGAGCATGCCTGCTCTGCCGCTCGCTATCTAGCCTGCATCGGTATAGGCGGCGATCCGACCGCCCACTCGCTCACAGCACGGAGAGGAATTCGCCGATGACCTTCAGATCCTCAAGCTCGTCCTCGAGCACGATGTCCTTGTAACCGAAGGCGTTGGTCTGGGGCTTCAGCACGATGCGCTGGTTCACGAACTCGCCGTACTCCTCGACCTTCTCGCTCTGATACAGCTTCACCGTGAAGCTGCCGCCATGGTCGGGGTCCTCAATGGCGCGATGCTGCACCACGACGACCTTCCCGTGCCGCGTGCCGCCGGGGTTGGCACGGAACAGGCACCAGGCGCCATTGGGGATGCGCCGGTTCATCGACTCCCCCACTACCCGGCTGACGAACAGGTCGGGGCTCGCACGCATGAAGTCCGGCAGCTCGACCCAGTGCTCGGCGTCGGCGATTTGCATCTCGCTGAACTCACCGGCGGCGATGCTCAGATCGTACACGGGCACATGGCGCTCGAACGGCGCGGCCTGATCACGCGTCACGATGGGAAGATGCAAGCCATCCAGCGTCTCGGCTTCCTCGGGCGCATCCAGCCGCTCAGCCGCTGCTTGAGAGCGAGCAAAGGCCGCAAAGTACTCACGGGTCTCGGGGTCCGTGGCATAGACGTAACAGCCCTTCTGGCCCCTCGTCATCAAGGTGCGATAGGTGTTCTTGATGATCTGATCCGCCTGGGCATGGGCATGCTCAGGATCATTTTTGAGCATCGTCTTGTAGCCATGCACCGAGCGATCCTGACCTGCCCGCTTGGCCGCGTCTGTCACCACGCGGCCGTCACGAATCACGAAGTCGTCGCCGATGATGACGCCGACGTAGTCGAACTCGAGCCCCTGGCAGGTGTGGATACAGCCGACCTGCTCTGCTGAGCCATCGGCGATCGCCCACAGCATGCCGTCGTCATCGAGGTTCCACTGGGCGGCGAAGCCATGTTCGGGAAACACGATGTCCATGGCCTGCTTGTCCTTCTTGCTGGCCCAGGGCCAGCAATAGCCCGCCACCATACGTGCCTTGTTGGCCTTGCGGTTCTTTTCGAGAATCGCCTGGCGCATGGCACTCGGGTCATCGAACACCTGGAAGTCGTAGTCGATGTCCTCAAGGTCGGTGTTGGCCGTGGTGCGAATCTGAAGCGCGTGATCGAGCCAGGCGAGGTACCCATCCGAGCCATTGCAGCGAAACTGCGACGCCAGCTCGAGCTCCTGCATCTCGGCGCCGCCCTCGGCCGCCCGCCGCCGGATCTCCTCGACCGTACCCACGTCCTTCAGCGTGACACGCTGCGCTTCATCGATGAAGAAGATCGAAAAGCATGACGCGGCAATCACCTCCTTGATCTGGCTCTCGCCCAGGTTCTGATACATGCCCGACTTCTCGTTCAGGCGGTGCGCCTCGTCGACGATCAGCGCATGGAAGGTATCCGGCTCGGCATTGACGTAGCTGCCTGAGCCCTTGAACAGGTTGTCGATGTGCGTCTTCTTGCGCGTGCCGGTCAGCTTCTTCTTGAAGACCTCACGAGGGGCCGAGTTGCGCGAGACGTACTGGGTCATCATCTCGCGCTTCGTCAGCTCCACCAGCAGGTTGATCGCCACCACCGACTTGCCGGTACCTGGCCCGCCCTTGACGATCAGGCACTGCTTATTGCCGCTGCCTGCGCGATGCGCAAGATCGATCGCAGTTTCATAGACCAGCTTCTGGTCGTCGATCATCAGGAACTCGGCGTTGCCCTGCATCATCGAGGCCAGGGCATCCGCCAGGTTCTTGCTCGGCTTGATCACACCATGCTCGATGCGATACATGATGTCGTTGCTGTCGCCGTACTTGATGTGCTGGCTCAAAAACTCGGAGAGCTTCAGGGCATCCTGCGAGATGAAGACCGGCGCACGGCGCGTGTGGTGCTCGTAGAAGGGATCATTGATGGCGTGCCCCTGCTTCATGTTGTGCAGGTAGGCGCAGGGCACCAGGCGGATCGACTCGGAGCGTACCGTCTCGTTGTAGTCCTCGATCAGCGCGCCATAGGACCACGCCTGATACGACGGGTGGTTGGTCTCGCGCACGCCACCACCCAACTGGGTGCGCACGATGGCATCCTTCTTCGTCACCTCGACGGACTGCCACTGCTTCAGTTCCACGATAACCGCCGCATCGTCCCGCTGGTGGTTCTTGCCGGTCAGGATGAAGTCCACCCGGCGATTGGTCAGCGGAATGTTGTACTCGATGGCGACCCCCGCCGATGCAGGAATGCCCTCGTCGAGCAGAACGCTCATCATGAAGCGCAGGGAGTTCTCCCAGGACGTCACCTCACTGCGTGGCGAGTTGCGGTTCAGTCTACGCGCCACCTCGTTCTCGATGGCGTCGGTGATGACGTTGGCTCGCACATCATCGATAAACTGCTGCTTGGTGGCGTTGTAGACCAGCATACGCTCCAGGGCTCCCTTTTCCGTCAGCGAGTCATCGTTGCTCGCCTGCATGCTGTTGACGATTATGCACACTAGCGACAGCCACAGCACTGACCGAATGTGAGATGCCTGAGTGATGAAACGAAGCGCTGGCCTCGCTACCCAAAGGACCCATTCGCCTCTCCTGCTGGAGGTTGAGCTCTATTAGCCAAGATCGCTCGCGCAGCCAAACGGCGAACGCCATCTGGACCAAAATCCTGACTACCAGCCCACTCGCCTTCCTGCTATGGGCTCTCCACCTCCATGAACGAGACAGCTTGTTGGGTCCAGGACGTCATGCTCTCCAACGTCTCACTGCTCCGTGATCTGACACCAAGCAGAAAAACCCTATACCCTAAGCACGCCATCGTTTTTTTAAATACTAGACCATGACCCTAAAGCAAATACGCTACTTCATCGCCATCGCTGAACTGGGATCCATCTCAGCGGCAGCCCAGGCAGTATTCGTCTCTCAATCGACTCTGACGCTGGCCATCCAGCAGCTCGAGGAAGAGCTCGAAGTGTCGCTATTTTCCCGCAGCGCGAAGGGTATGACGCTAACCCATCAAGGTCATCAGTTCCTGCGCCAGTCGCACCTGATTCAGAGCACTGTAGAAAACGCCAAGAGGAATCTACAGGAAGCGACGCATCAAGAGTCCGGCCAGCTGGTCATCGGCGTGACAAGTCTCGTCGCCGGGTACTTCCTGGCCGACCTGTTGACGCGCTTTCAGCTGGCCTACCCGCGAGTCGAGATCACCGTGGTCGAAGACGAGCGGCATTATGTTGAACACCTGCTTGTCAGCGGGGAAATTGACGTCGGTGTGCTGATACTCTCCAACCTGTCCAATCGCCAGGCACTGCAAACCGAAGTACTGGTGCATTCTCCTTACCGTCTCTGGCTACCCGCGAGACACCCTCTTCTCGAGCATGACAGCATCTCTCTCGCTGACGTCGCGGCAGAGGCGCTAATTCAGTTGAACGTGGATGAAATGGAGCATAGCGCCCGTGCTTTCTGGCAACGCCTTAGCACTCCCCCGAACATCACCATGCGAACCAGCTCAACCGAGGCAGTACGCAGTCTGGTCGCTGCCGGCCTTGGACTCTCGATACAGCCCGACATGACATACCGTCCCTGGTCGCTTGAGGGCGACATCATCGAGGCACGTTCACTGCATGACTTGAACGACACCCTGGACGTTGGCCTTACCTGGCGCAGGGGATCACAGCGTCCAGCCCTCGTTGATGCCTTCCTGTCCGTCGTTCGCGGCGGTCACGGTGACACCAGACGCTGAGTGCACCGGTTACTTCCTCAAGTCCTTCTTGATCCTCGAGCCCACAGAAAAATCGATACCTACCCTCGAAAATAAGAAATTGTCGATACTTTGCTTCCCGCTTAGTCTTGCCGAACTGCGTAAAAGAGCGCGTCGCTGGACTCGGCTCCCATCCTTGCAAGCGAGAATCTCATGACCTCAGTCCCATGCCCTTCGTTCACTACAAAGCTCCTTATCGATGGCTGTCTCGTCGAAGGTGAGGGCCGAGCTGAAAGCATCCATGATCCCACGTCTGGGAAGGTGATCGCTGAGGTCCGGGAAGCAAGCATGGAACAAGTCGAGCAGGCCATCGCCGCTGCCGGTCGCGCCCAGGCAACTTGGTCACGCACGACGCCACAGCAGCGCTCGACAGCTCTACTCGAAATTGCCAGCTTGATTCAGGAAAGGGCCTCTTCCCTGGCACAAATAGAATCACTGAACTGCGGCAAGCCTCTGCATCAGGCACTGAACGACGACCTGAACGCAGCCATCGACGTCTTTCGTTTCTTCGCAGGGGCCGTCCGCTGTCAATATGGGCAACTCAGTGCTGAGTACGTTCCCGGCTATACCAGCATGGTTCAGCGAGCACCACTTGGTGTCGTCGCATCCATCGCCCCATGGAACTATCCACTGATGATGGCGGCGTGGAAGATCGCTCCTGCGCTTGCAGCGGGTAATACCCTAGTGTTCAAGCCATCTGAGCACACGCCACTCTCGATTCTTGAACTGGCCACCCATCTAGAAGGCATACTCCCCGCGGGGTGTCTCAACATCGTCTGTGGTGGTGGTGAAAACGTAGGCAGCCTGCTAGCCCGACACTCCGATATTCGGATGATTTCCCTCACCGGAGACATCGTCACGGGCCAAAAGGTGTTGAAAGAGGCGGTCAATTCACTCAAGCGCACCCACCTTGAGCTTGGTGGCAAAGCTCCCGTCATCGTCTGCGATGATGCTGACCTGGACCTCGTGGTCGAAGGCATCACCCGACACGGCTACTACAATGCCGGGCAGGACTGCACTGCAGCGTGCCGCATCTACGTCCAATCAGGTATTCATGACCGCCTGGTAGAGCGGCTGGGCGACGCCGTCTCACGGCTCCGATTTGCCCAGCGCAACGATCAAGACAACGATATGGGCCCCTTGATCAGCCTACGCCAGCGTGATCGCGTCGCCAGCTTCGTCGAACGGGCATTGACAGAACCCCACGTGGAACGCATTACGGGCGCGGCAATTCCTTCCGGGAGCGGTTTCTTTTACCAACCAACATTGCTTGCTGGCTGTCTTCAGTCGGATGAAATTGTACAGCGTGAAGTCTTTGGCCCGGTCGTAACAGTCACACGCTTTGATGAAATATCTCAGGCCCTGGATTGGTCGAACGATACCGAATATGGACTTGCCTCCTCCGTCTGGACCACAAACATGGATAAGGCAATGCATCTTGCCAGCCGACTCGAATACGGCTGCACGTGGATCAACACCCATTTCATGCTAGCTACCGAAATGCCTCACGGCGGACTGAAGCGATCCGGCTATGGAAAGGAGCTTTCGAGTGATTCGCTCCAAGACTACAGCGTGGTAAGGCACATCATGGCTAGACATTCCCCACTTGACTGACAACTTCATGGCATGCGAATGCCCGTCCATGCCCCTCGTATAATAACAGCTCTGGAGACACCATGAACTTTCCCTTTGTGCTACCCACTAAAATCGTGATGGAACCGGGCCTGCGCTCACAGGTAGGTCAACACCTTCAGGAAATGCAGTTGACACGCATCCTGATAGTCACTGATCCGGGCATCGAAGCCGCAGGGCTTCTCTCTCCTATTTATGCAAGCCTTGAACATGCGGGAATCAGCTTTAAGGTAACGACTGAGGTTAAGCCCAATCCTCGCAGCGAAGATTGTAATCGCATAGCCAACGAGTATCGGGGTGCAGATATCGAAGGCCTTTTGGCGGTAGGGGGTGGTAGCGCTATTGACGCTGCCAAGGCGATCGCGGTCTTGATGACTCATGAAGGAGTTATCGAGGACTATGAAGGCGAGAATACCCTTGTCACCGACCCTCTTCCTCTAGTGGCTATTCCGACTACAGCGGGTACGGGGAGCGAAGTCACCTTTTTCTCGGTGATCACCGATTCTGCACGACAGTATAAAATGAGCCTGCTGGACGTCAGGCTAGCTCCTGAGTTAGCACTACTCGATACGGAGGTCACTGCCCAACTACCTCCGGCAATCGCGGCAGCTACGGGAATGGACGCGTTAACACATGCGATAGAAGCCTACACCGGAAAGATGGCTAACCCCATCAGTGACGCTCTAGCGCTGCACGCCATTCGCCTGATCAGTTCAAACCTTCTCCCTGCGGTAGAAGAACGCGATAACCATGGCGCGCGAGAGCAAATGATGGTCGCCAGCCTGATCGCAGGTATGGCTTTTGGCAATGCAGACATCGCCAGCGTGCACTGCATTTCAGAAGCCATCGGAGGCATGTACGACACTCCTCACGGAGTTGCGAACTCCATTTTCCTGCCCTTTATCTTCAGACATAACTGTGACGCGGATCTGGAACGGCATTCTCAAGTAGCCTTTGCCCTGGGGGTTGACCCGCAACTCGGCGAAGCAGATGCCGCCAGGGCTGCCGTCGACGTGCTTTTCAACATGAGCCAACGGCTCGGCATCCCGAAATTCTCTGAAGTAGCCGGCGTCCAGGAAGCGGATTTTCATAGCATTGCTGAAAAATCAAAACAGAATATCTCAGACGCTAGTAATGCCAAAGAAATGACGGTCGACAGTTACTTAGACATCATCCGCCAGGCATATAACTACTAGGACGCTTTACTACTGATCAATTAAACGTACACGAAAACACGCTATCTCTCGTCTACCGCTACAAAAATCGTTGGCGACCGCTCAGATATTGACCATCAAGACTCCATCATCACTATTTGACGCGGGCGTCACATCTTGAGCTCCTGAATGCAGTGTTTAAATAAAACAACGAGCCCTGCCTTATAATATCCATCACAGTGGAACGACAAAAATGAGCAACGAACTTGTAAGAACTCTAGGCTTCTGGAGAGCTTTCTCCACCTGTACGGGGCTGGTCGTGGCTGGCACCACCATGGTGACACTTGGTTATAGCATGGGCCTGGTGGGCCCAGCGTTTATCGTCAGTGCCTTTATCGCGATGATCGTGAGTATCCTTGTATCTTTTTCCTACTCTGAGCTTTCATCTTTCATGCCCGGAGCGGGGATGATCGGCGACTATACGATGGTAGCCATGGGCCCTTTCATGGCAATTGTCAGCGTTCTTGGCGGCTACATTGTACTGGTGTCGGCTGCCGGAGCCATGGAGTCGATCACTGCAGGGCTCGCGGCACAAAGCTTGGTCCCTGGCATCAGTGCTACGTTCGTCGCGGTCGTTCTCCTGGTGCTCTTCCTTGCCGTGAACCTGGTGGGAGTCGGGGTATTCGGCTCCGTCCAGGTATTCACAACCGGCTCCATGATCATAGGTACATCAGTCATGGGTGTACTGGGTTTGATGGAATGGGGTACTCACACAGATCCCACTCAGGTTCCGTTCAACCCTAAAGGGTGGGAAGTCGTACTTCAGTCATTAGCACTCGGTATCTGGCTATTCGTTGGCATCGAGTACGTCGCTCCCATGGCGGAAGAAGTCAAAGAGCCGGAAAAGACGATTCCCAAGGCCATGTTGTTTGGCCTTCTGACCATCTTTGTCGCTGATATGTTGTTCGGCCAAGCTATCGCACGTTACGTTCCCCTCGACGTGCTCGAATCTTCTACTGCTCCTCAGGTAGATGGGGCCGGGGCGCTGTTCGGGCAGGCTGGAAAGATCTTTATGGTCATGATTACGGTGCTCGCCAGTGCCAGCTCCATCAACTCGCACATGGCTGCTGTACCTCGCATGCTCTACGGCCTTGCCAGAGAGGGCTTACTGCCTCGAGCTTTCACCTATGTCCACCCCCGCTTCCGTACTCCTTGGGTAGGCATTTTTAGCGTATTTCTTCTACTGTGCATCCCCTTCATGCTGAGCATCAGCATGGACCTTATCGCTACCATGATTTTGGCGTCCTGCGTGACATGGCTGCTCTCCTACGTTATTGCCCAGATCAACGTCATGATCCTGCGTAAGCGGTATCCCAATGTACATCGGCCCTTCTCGACCCCCTTCTTTCCGATTCCCCAAATAGTGGGTATCGCGGCCTGTATCTACATGATCGTTACCATTCATCCCGAAGGAGCGATGAAAGCCCAGATCTACGCGATCGCAGGGGGCTTCATGACCATTATCATTGTCTACGCAGTGGCTTGGTTAAAGTTCAAGAAGATTCCATTGTTCACACCGACGCCTCTGGGATCACTATACGCCCAACACAATACCACCAGTCCCGAAGACAGCGCTCCAGTGACTGAGGCTTCCGCTCGATGAGACTCTTCTCCAACATCGAAACGCGCGCAAACATGGCGTTCGAACTCATGGCCAAGCAACTAGGTTGCAGCGAACGTATCGGCCCTATGAGCCGATCGGGAAGCTTCGATGGTGGCGATATGATCTTGCGCTACGTCGAGAAGCGCCGTTTCTTTTCTAGAATCTACAAGCTAGACATCACCCTGAAGATTGACAACCTTGAGGCGCCTCTCGGTGAAGCGTACTGGAGAAAGGGAACGCAATGGTCTGGTGAGCAGGCTGCCAGTGACTGGCTTGCTCAGCATCCCCAGCTGTCAACGCTGTCATCGCTGATTGATATTGAAATGGCAACTTACCGGCGGGGAGTCTCTGACTCCAGTGCAACCGTGCATTTAGTCACACTACCAGGTTGCTTTATTTGGACGCTCGTCCCGCCCATGCACTACTTCGTTAAACTCAATGGCAAAGAGATCGAAGGGCTTAGCCGCTTGCTTGGTCAACGCCTTGATACCACTCTCGCGTAAGGATATTCCATGGATTACTCGCTATTGATCAACGGCACTTTATGTCAAGGTAAAGGCGCTCCTCTGGACGTTCTTGATCCTACCAATCATGAAGTCCTGTGCACGCTTAATGAGGCAACTTCTGAGCAGGTTGAGGAAGCCGTAACAGCTGCCGATGCAGCATTCACCAGCTGGTCGCTGACGACACCAGCATTTCGCGCTACCAAGCTGCTGGCACTGGCTGACTGGATTGATTCTCACCAAGAAATGCTAGCCCGATTGGAGTCAGACAACTGCGGAAAGCCTTATCGGCAGTCTCTTGAAGACGAGATTCCAGGTGCCTCTGATGTCTTTCGTTTCTTCGCCGGCGCGGTAAGGTGCATGAGTGCGTCTGCTGCAGGTGAGTACATGGAGGGGCATACCTCCATGATCCGCAGAGACCCACTGGGAGTAGTGGCATCCATCGCACCTTGGAACTATCCGCTGATGATGGCGTCATGGAAGCTTGCTCCGGCCCTTGCTGCGGGTAATACCGTAGTACTCAAGCCGTCCGAGCACACTCCTTTGACGAGCCTGGCACTCGCCAGTGCCATGGCCGACATCTTTCCACCAGGGGTCGTCAATGTGGTCCATGGACGAGGCAACACGGTCGGCGAACCCCTGACAGGTCATCCTAAGGTACGCATGGTATCTCTGACCGGCTCAGTAGGTACGGGCAGTGCTATCGTTTCGTCTACTGCAGACAGCGTGAAGCGCATGCATATGGAGCTAGGGGGCAAAGCGCCGGTACTGATCTTTGACGACGCTGACCTTGATGATGCAGTGGAAGGCATCCGCAACTTCGCCTTCTATAATGCTGGCCAGGACTGTACCGCCGCCTGCCGCCTATATGTCCAACGAAACGTCTATGAAGACTTTGTGTCCCGCTTGAAAGACGCGGTGGGCCAGATCAAGGTCGGTTCCCAGGATGAAGAAGACGTCGAAATGGGCCCCCTGATCACTGCAGACCACCTGAAGCGCGTACAAGGTTTTGTAGAGCGAGCTGCAGCCGTGCCGCATATTGAAGTGGTCAGCGGCGGGACGGCCCTCGACCGGTCTGGCAATTTCTTTGCCCCAACCATTATCGCGGGTGCACGTCAGGACGACGAAATTGTACAGCGCGAAGTATTCGGCCCAGTGGTCTCCGTGACCCCGTTCGAAGAAGAAGAGCAGGTGCTAGCCTGGGCCAATGATTCCGACTATGGCCTCGCCTCTTCTGTATGGACCCAGGACATCGGGCGCGCCCATCGCCTCTCGAGCCGGCTGCAATACGGCTGCACTTGGGTGAATACGCACTTCATGCTGGTCAGCGAAATGCCGCACGGCGGCCAGAAGCTATCTGGATATGGCAAGGATATGTCGATGTACGGTCTTGAAGACTACACCTGTGTCAGACATGTCATGATCAAGCACTGACGTAGCTATTCGAATCACGTCAGGCGGAGTGATCATCCGCCTGACGTCTTCCCCGCTGTAAAGCACAGCAGCACTAGACGATGCGACAGGGAGCAACACCCTTCGCCCCACTTTTGCTTCGCAAGCCGCACCGTCGCCTGCACCTGGCTGCCCACTCAGCGGACCTCGGGCACGTCCTCCACGTTCCCTCTGAAGGTAGCCGTAACAACCTTGTCGGTCGCCCGTCCCATTTATCGCGAAACGGGGCTCTCGACCGTCATTGAAAGCAGCAGGGAAGAGAGTGTCTTACCGTGGCCATCCAGGTTGAGCGAACCGTTTACGCCCCCTTGAAGGACGTCTTCCAGGACAAGATTGATCCCGGCAAGGTTAGGCATGGGATAGAGTTTCACCCCGGTGACACCACGATGAGCGAAGAGCTGATACACCCCCTCCTCGGTCACCTGATCCAGTAGCCAGCGGTAGTGCTCGTCCTTGTAGACGAAAACGGCCAGGTTCAGTCGGTCGCCCTTATCGCCAGCGCGAGCATGGGCAAAGTGATAAAGAGACCGTCGTTCACGAGACATATCCTCAACTCCCATTGCGGATGCTGACGCTGGGTGTGACATCTTGGCGGCGAACCAGGTACGAGGCCGTCTTGAGCCGGCGGTTCAGGTGTCGACGCACACCGCCACCTGCAGCGGGGCCGCAGCAATACAGCGCCAGCAACTCCTGTGTCGCGAGCTCAACCGCCGCACGTTGTTTATGCTCCACCGCCAGACGCAGCCGAATATCCTCGGAGGAGCTTCCTGGACTGTCTCGCCACACTGCCGCATCACCGTCGAACACGCTGGAAATACCAATGACATCGAAGCGAGTCCTCATGTCAGCGGGGCAGCGCGTTGCCAACCGCCGCTGCAACGTATCCTGGGCGAGCTTTGCTCGAGCCATTGCGTTAGGCCCGGCATAGGAAATTTCCGCTTCCCCTTGATAACCATCCAGAAAGCTGACGGTCGTCTTGAGCCTGTCCGGCGCTGGGTGCCCTCGCACCCCTTTGACCGATACGCGATCACGGCCCACTTGCCGCACCTCAACGCCCGTCAAGTCCACCACCACATCCGGTGTCACATAGCCGGCGGGATCATGAATTTCGTAAAGAAGCTGCTCCTTGACCGTCTGCTCCGTCACCAAGCCTCCTGTACCTGGAGGTTTCGTCACTATCAGACTGCCATCGCGCTCTACCTCGACGATGGGATATCCCAGGCAGTGCATGCCTTGAACATCCTTGACCCCGGGATCGGCAAAGTACCCTCCTGTCACCTGTGCACCACACTCAATCAGGTGGCCCGCCAAGGTCCCGGCGGCGATCCGGTCCCAGTCATCGCGCGCCCATCCGTGGTGGTAGCGCAGAGGGGCCAAGGCCAAGGCGGGATCGGCGACACGTCCTGTGACCACCACCTGTGCCTCCTGCGCCAGTGCCTCGACCAGTGCATCCGCCCCCAGGTACACATTGGCCGCCACCACGTCGTTGCTGTCTGGCAGCTCGCGGTGCTCGCCCTCCCACGGCTGCCAGTCAAGCGAGTGAATCTGCTGGCGAACGTCATCCCCCTGAATCACCGCGATGCGGGCATCCTTGACGCCAGCCCGTTGTGCCATCGCTGCCACTTGGTCACCTGCGGCTTCAGGGTTTGCCGCACCGAAGTTTCCCAACACGGTAATGGCATTACGCAAACAATCACCCAGAACGGGGGCAAGAAACGCCTCCAGCAGGGGCTCTACCCCTCTGCTGGGGTCTTGCAGACGCGCCAACTGAGCGGCCGCCAGGGTTCGCTCTCCCAGCGTTTCGAACATCAGGGCACGCGGCGCATCATAGTGCAGCAGAGCTTCCACCAGTGGCCCCGCCGCGTCGGTACGGTCACCCGAGAAACCCGCCCCACAGCCTACGACAACAGTCATGCGAGCCTCCCGGATCTCACCAAGGGCAAACCAAGGAATTCTCTCACCTGACGAGGCTTCATGATGCTGCGGCCGCTGGCTTCAATCCGCTCGCGCGTCAAGCGCACCAACTCCGCATTGTCTTTCACCAGAGTGCCATCGGGGCGCCAGAGGTTGTTCTCGAAACCCACACGGGCATGCCCACCGTGCGCTGCGGCCAACCCCATGCACTCGGCTTCCGTCGGCCCAAAGGCGCAGACGGCCCACTTATCACCCGGTGTCAGGGCTTTCAGAAATTCAGGCAGGCGAGCCGGATCCGCCACCGGCGGTGTCTCATAGCGTCCCAGGACAAACAGCAGGAAGCTCTTGCCGGATGGCAAGACCCCAGTATCGCGAAGCTGGTTGAAGTGGAGCAGGTCCTCAACGGAGTAGAGGATGTATTGCACACTGCCCCCCTCGGCCTGAAGGTTACGGCAAACGGCGCCACTCGCTGCGACCTCCTGAGGGTCGCCAAACAGCTCGCGCACGGCTACCGAGACGGATTCAGGACGAAGCTCTTCCAGCAATTTCCTCTGGGCCTGTGGGTCATAACGCCCACCCGCCTCGCTGGTGACTTGCAGCACCATGTCATCGCCGACAGCTGCACGGATCATGCCCAGCGCGTCTCGATAGGCAGCCACATCCAATAGATGACGGCCATCAGGTTCACGCACGTGCAAGTGCACCATGGCCGCCCCCGCATCACGGCAGGCGAGCGCATCGGCGGCTAGCGCCTCTGGCGTCAGCGGGATTTGCGGGTGATCGACCCGGGTACGTCGAGCGCCGTTGGGGGCGACCATCAACAAGCAAGGTGATGTCATGACTTCACCTCCGCGGGCTGATCTGCGGGCTGGTGTGCGGGCGGTTGTGCAGACTGAGGTGCAGCCTCGATGGCTTGCTGCAGCGCCACCAACTGGGCATCACGCTGAGCAGAAAGTTCGCTCAGTGACTGACCGCAAGCCGCCTGTTCGACACCAGCGACGACACGACTCTTGAGCGCCTCATCCACCGTCGGGGAGCCCAGACTGGCCCAGCGATATTGCTGACTCGGACCCAGGTGCTCTAAGTAGTGCTTGATTCCACCCTTTCCACCCCCCAGGTGATATGTCAGAAAAGGACCCTGTATCGCCCAGCGCATTCCCGGGCCCGCGGTCACCGCCCGGTCGATGTCTTCGACACTGGCGACCCCTTCCTGCAGCAGGTACAACGCCTCGCGCCACACCGCAGACGTCAGACGGTTAGCGATGTGCCCCACCATTTCCTTCTTCATCACCACGGGCTGCTTGCCGATGCCTCGGTAAAAGGTGGCGAGCCTGTCGACAACCTCTGCATCCGTCCCGTAGAGCTCGACAAGCGGCACCAGATGGGGAGGGTTGAAGGGATGAGCAATCGCGATTCGCGACGGTTCCGGAGCATCCAAGGCAATATCGGAGTGTTGCATCGACGACGTGCTGCTGACGATCAACGCCGACGGAAGGGCCAGCCGTTGAATGTCAGCCAGCAGCCTACGCTTCACCTCTGCTGACTCCGGCGCATTCTCCACCACCAGCTCCGCTTGCTCGACGGCATCAGCTAGAGCGCCACATACCTTGGGCTCACGTGGAGAGCCCCCCAGTGTTTCCATGTCGGCAGCCACAAGATCTGCAAAAGCGGCTCTTGCAGAAGCGTCCGGGTCATACGCACTGACCTCTAACCCACGCGAAAGGAAATAGGCGGCCCAACAGATGCCAATCGTGCCGCATCCCACTATCGCAATGCGCGTTATCACAGACTCGGAATCGTTCATCATGATGCTCCCTGCAGCTGGTTACGACGTGCCACATTCCAAGCCCAGCCATACAGGGCAAACAGCCCGATGACGCCAACCAAGCCCGGAGCCAGGCCCGGCAAGACCGCTAGAATGCCGACGATGAGGAGAATGGCGGCATCCAGCCAGCGACGCCCTGTCAATCGGGCTCCACCCAAGGCTCCGGCGAAGGCCAGGACAAACGCCAGGGCTCGCAGGGCTGCGGTGGTGATTTCCCACGCACCGCCCATGCCAATCAATGCGGGGTAGGCCAGAATCAGGAAGGGAATAATGTAGGTGGCGGCGCCAAGGCGTACGGCATGACCGGCCACATTCAACCATCCCGCCTGAGCGATGCCTGCCGCAACGAAAACCGCGATACACACCGGCGGGGTAATCACCGAGATCGTCGCAAAATAGAAGACAAAGAGATGGGCGACCAGCGGCTCAACGCCCATACGCGTCAAGGCCGGCGCCAGAACAGCGGCCACCAGGACATACGCCGCGGTGGTGGGAATGCCCATCCCCATGATGAGACAGATAACGGCAACGATCAGCGCCACGAGGAAAAGCTGCTCGCCGGCCACGCTCACCACCAGGGTGGATAGCGTCACTCCGATACCGGTCATGTTGAGCATCGCGACGAGGATCTGAGCCCCTGCCAGCAGGACACCGATGATGACCATGCCCTTGCCAGCGTCTTCAAGCCCGGTCATGAGCATCCGCACCATCTGCGCGGGGGGTGTGCGGTCCAGAATGCCGAAGGTCACGTAGCACAGCAGTAGCGACGCTATGCCCAGAAACGCGGAGTACTGGATGGAGTAGCCTGTCAGTACGCCACCGAACAGGCCGCCCAGGGCCGCCAGAATGGGCACGATTCGTCTGAACTGCAGTACGTCCGGCCAGCGTGGCAAGTCGGCCTCGGGCACCAGCGGCAGCGCACGCCGCACCGCCACCACGTGAATGGTAAAAAACACTGCCACATAGAAGAGAGCGGCAGGCAGCAGCGCCGCCAGAGCGATAGTGACGTAGCTGACGCCCAGGATCTCGGCCATGATGAATGCGGCGGCTCCCAGAATGGGCGGTGCAATTTGACCACCCGTCGAGGCCACCGACTCGACGCCTCCGGCGAAAGCGGCGGGATACTTCAAGCGCTTCATCATCGGAATCGTGAAGTTGCCTGTGGTCGCGACATTGGCCACCGCACTGCCACTCACCATGGCAAACAGGCTCGACGCGACCGTGGCAATCTTGGCTGCTCCACCTTGGCTTCGGCCTCCAATGCGCATCGACAGATCAATGAAGGTCTGGCCCCCTCCCGTATGCAGCAGCAATGATCCGAACAAGACGAACGCAGCGATCGTGGTCGCCGCCACACCAAGCAGCATGCCCCAGATTCCCAGGTCACCAAGGAAAAGCGTTTCGGTCACAAAAGCGGTGTCGAAACCTCGATGACTCAACGGGCCAGACAGCAGATTGCCGAACAGCGCATAGGCAATGCCAAGCGCTACCAGCATGGGAAAAATCCAGCCGATGGCACGCCGCGCGACTTCCAGGATGGTGAGCACCAGCGTCGCTGCCATGAGCTTGTCCTGAGTGGTCGCCCAGGGCAGCGTCGACAGGATGTCATCTGCCTTTACCGTGACATAGAGACAGGAGGTGATGGCACCAACGGCAAGCATGACATCAACGGTGATCCCAACTGGACGCCATGGCTTGCCTGCGCCCAGAGGGAAGCTGAGAAGGCCCAGTCCAATCACCAGCGCAAGAAAAACGCTTCGATGTACCAGGCTATCGAATGGCCCTGTTGCCGAGGTGTAGAAAATGAAGCCACCGAGAACCAGGGCGACCAACATCAAGCTTTTATTACGCATGGAACCGGGCTCCTGAGATTATTCCACCGGCTGCAGGTGGTCAGGAATCTCGTAGCCCTGCTCTTCGAAATAGCGAGCGGCGCCTGGATGGAAGGGAACCGTGCCGCTTTCCAACGTGAGTTCGGCGATGTCCACATTCGCCAGGTTGGCCAATGCGCTCACCTGCGGATCTGGGTTCTCCATGACCGCCTTGACGATGTCATACGCCATCTGCTCATCCAGGTCCGGCGACGAATGCATGGCGAGGCCGAAGCTCCAGGTGGTGTAGGCAGGCATACCTTCGGCCGCGCCCTCTGGAATATCTACCACGGAGATGTCAGGCATCTGCTCCCGCAGGGTGTTCGCCTGATCCTCGTCCAGTGACAACACCTGAATCGGCGTAAAGGTGGCGACGTCCATGGAGGATCCGTCGAGCTTGTTGCCGACCCCGGACTTGACGTAACCGGCAATGCGGTTGTCCTTCACACCGGCCACGACGTCGGTGGTGGAGCCTCGCACGTAGTCGGGTGAGATGCCCAAGGTCTCCATGACGGCCAGCGTTGTCGCCTCGGTAGCCGACCCAGTAATACCTGGGTTAAGACCAACTCCGTTCAGGTCGGTCAACGACGACACCCCGGCATCCTCGCGCATGACCACATTCTGCGGGGCTGCCGAATACACCCACAGCAGACGGTTATCTACCGGCCGATCAGCAAACTCACCTTCGCCCGAGTAGGCGTGATAGCCCACATTGGTGGTGACAAGCCCCATATCGAGCTGACCGCGAAGAATCCGGCGAAGATTGTCGACGGTGGCTCCCGTTTCGACGACCGATGCGCGAACCCCTTCGACTTTCTGGTTGATGATCTGGCCGACGGCCACGAAATAGCCGTACTGGCTGGAGGAGGTAGAGGTGGAGCCGATAAGCAGCTGATCTTCTGCCTGGGCAGCAGCGGACATCAGGCCGGCACTGAGGATGGCAGCCAGCAGCGGCGTCTTGTATGAGGACATGGCGTAGCTCTCTCTGGTGTTATCTATTATTGGCGTCCAGTAGACGAGTGTCTTGCGACCTCCACACCTTGGAAAGAATGCCGGTATTTGTCTAATATATTTAAACGAACGAGACTTTTACTTTTTTTATGCAACCATCCATCCGACAGTTGAAGGCATTTGTGGCCGTCGCAGAATACGGCAGTTTCATAGAGGCCTCCGAACGCCTGCACCTCTCTCAACCGGCCTTGAGCATTGCCATCCGAAAGCTTGAGGAGTCGGTCGGGGGCATGCTCTTCAACCGCTCGCCCAGGGGGATCCAGCTGACCCCGGAAGGTCGCTATTTTCTGCCTATCGCAAGGCGCCTGATCAGTGACTGGGACGAAGCCCTGGGAGATATCGGCGAACTCTTCAACAAGGAACGCGGCAAGGTGACGCTAGCCGCCCTTCCGACCCTCGCGGCCGGCTTCCTCCCTGCCGTCTTGGCGGACTACCGGCGGCAGTACCCCAACATCGCCATCAACGTCCATGATGTCCTGGCCAACCAGGTGGATGAACTCGTCAGGGACCAGCGAGCGGATATCGGCTTTTCGGTGAAGCCCAGCGGGGCAGAGGCCATACATTTCGAATCGCTGGTGGACGACCACTTCGTTGCGGTCTGCCCCCATGGACATCCCCTGCTGAACCAGGACGAGGTGAAGTGGGAGGAGTTGATCGCCTATCCCGTCATCGCCCTTAGCCGGCTTTCGAGCACCCGGCAGGCCATCGACGAGGTGTTGCAACACCTCGATGCGGAGATGGACGTCATGTGCGAAGTCAGTCAGATCGGCACAGCAGGACGCATGGTCGCAGCCGGACAAGGCGTCGCCGCCCTACCCTCCCTCAGCTTTAAACAAATCTCGTCTGAGGGGCTGGAGTGGCGCCCACTGACGCACCCCACCGTTCCACGCACGCTGGGAATCATCACACCGGCGCGCTCGTTACAGTCCGCCGCTGCCACCGCCATGCTGGAAGTCGTGAGAAAGCACGCGCTGACGCTTAATCCGCTGGAAATTCAATAGTCGAGACGAAGGCTTTCCCCATCTCGCCACATCGCCAATAGCCAATAGCCAGAGGTAGGGGAACTGCCCCAGGCCAGCTTTCACCCGCAATGCCACACGGTGTTGAGGGCGCGCCGCCGTGACCTATCGAGGAATTCTCATCGTCTCTAGGAAGAAGAAACGCCGCATGTCGTGGCTTCACCCTAGCGTCGACCCACAGCACAACGCCCAGCATCAGCGCCAGATTATCGTGTTCTGACGAATAGTGTTTCCCCCCTTTGCCGCTTTATCACGCCGCCTGTGCCTTCCAAAATTCACCGCGTCGATTGCCAGCGCATCGGCGATGCGCCTTTCCTTTCAATGCTCAGACAGACAGGCAGCCATCATGAAACGTCCTTTCTCCCTTGCTCTACTTGGCCTCTCGATCGCCGTTACCAGCATCACCGCCCACGCCGATAGCCAGTCCTCGCTCACGCCAACCAGCGAAGTCGTCCAGCAGTCTGATATCGACTGGGGCTATCTCAATCCGCTGCGCGGTGACCAGAGCCCGGCCGCAGGTGACCTGTGGGGTGACCGCACCAAGGATGGCGCTTCCGGCTTCCTGGTGAAGTTCAATGAAGGTTTCTCCTCACCGCCTCACATCCACAACATCACCTATCGTGGTGTGGTCATCCAGGGCGAGGTTCACAACGATGACAAGAACGCCGATGAGCAGTGGCTGCCCGCAGGCTCGTTCTGGATCCAGCCGGCGGGGGAGTCTCATATCACCGCAGCCCGTGACGAGGTCAACATGGCCTACATCGAGATCGATGAAGGGCCCTATCTGGTACAGCCAGAATCCGAGGCCTTCCACAACGATGAAGAGCCGCTGAATGTCGCCGAAAACAACCTGGTATGGCTGGATGCCAATGACATACGCTGGATCAGCCTTCCGGGCAGCGACGACGCAGTACAAGGCCCGAAGACCGCTTTCCTGTGGGGCAACCCGGACGCCGGACAGATGAGTGGCCGTCTGGTGAAACTGCCAGCCGATTTCTCGGTTGAGATCACAAGCCACGCCGACGAATTCCGCGCCGTGGTCATCAAGGGCGACCTGACCCACGAGACCGAGGGAAAGAACGACAGCCAGCACCTGACGACCGGCAGCTACTTCGGTTCACAGGGCGAGATCACCCATGACATCGCCACCGGTGCCGACGGCGAGACACTGCTCTACGTACGCACCAATGGCGATTTCGACATCGCCGAGCAATGACCCCCGAGAGCTGAACCAGCAACCATAAAGCGCTGCAGAAAACGCGAACGGCCACCCGGCTTCAAGACCGAGGTGACCGTTCGTGTTCAGGGCTATGTCTGTGACACCCTCGTCAAAGCCGCAACTCTGTCATTCCAGATCCTGGATCACTCTTGAGCCGGCAAATTTCCGCCAGTCCCTTCATGCGCCCACACAGCTGGGCATTCGGGTAGCTCGCACCTGGCACCATCCAGAATGCGATGGTCGTCATCGGGGTACACTGGCAAGGGCACGACGCAATATACTAAGCGAGGATGTTCCTCCGCCCTCAAGTACGTATATCTCCCCAACGTCTATATGGAGTTGGGGCCACTTATCACGGAGGCCTCCTGGCCAGATAGAGGTTGGATCGACACCCTCCGCTACCCGCCAGCTGACTGGCCAATGACGTAGATCGTGAAAGTGGGAGTCACTTCACGAGCAGGAAGAGGTGCTGATTGCGGCACGCGAATTCCTTCGTCTCGGGCTCGACGACCTGCTCGTCGTCGCCTGGGAGTTTTTGCACCCCACGCTATCCAGAGCGGCGCTCCACCGGATGTTGAAACGCCGCCAGGTACCCACCTTGGCCCAATTGGCTAAGAGGGACCAGGAGGGCAAGAAGGAGGCGCCCAAGTCCTTTCGAGACTACGAACCGGGCTACCTCCATCTCGATATCAAGTATCTGCCGCAGATGCCTGACGAGACGCAGCACCGCTATCTGTACGTTGCCATCGACCGAGCTACGCGCTGGGTCTATCTAGAGCTGCGCTCCCGCCAGGCGGTAAGCGATGCTGAAGCGTTTTTTATCGGGTCGTTGAGAAGGCCCCGTTCAAGGTACAAAAGGTGCTGACGGATAATGGCAAGAGCTTCACGGATCGCTTCACCTTTGGTGGAGAGCGCAAGCCCACCGAACAGCATCCGTTTGACCAGGCATGTGCAGAGCACCACGTGGAGCACCGCCTGATTCGACCGGGCCACCCTCAAACCAACGGACTGGTCGAACGCTTCAATGGCTGTATCAGTGACCTCTTGGCGACGCGTCGCTATGTCTCCGGAGAAGACCTGGAGCAAACGCTAAAACGGTACTGCTGGCTGTACAATCATTACATCCCGCAGAAGGCATTGAAGCACCAGGCCCCAGTTTCTGCGATGAAAGACTGGCAGAACCGGCGTCCTGAACTATCAATCGACATGTACCGCTCACGTATCTGCTCATGGCGGATGCGCGTGGATGCATGGCATACCCTCTGTGCTACCCTGTAGTTACCGTGTAACACATGAGGATGGTGTCATGAGCGATGCTACCTTCACCTTTCGGGTCGACGAAAACCTGAAAGCACAGTTTGCCAATGCGGCCAAGGCTCACGATCGTACCGGGGCACAGCTTCTACGCGACTTTATGCGCAACTATGTAGCGCAGCAGCAGGAAGCGCAGGATTATGATGCCTGGCTGATTGCCAAGGTGGAGCAATCACGGGCCTCGGCAGACGCTGGAAATCTGATACCTGCCGCCGATGTGGAAGCAAGGTCTGCTGCCCGCCGTGCAGCTACCCGTGCTCGTCTGGCGAAGTCTAAATGATGGAGCTGGTCTGGACGCCAGAGGCGATCCAGGATCGTGACGACATTTACGACTACATAGAAGCTGAGAACCCGCTGGCAGCCTTGACGTTGGATGAACTGTTTTCAGAGAAGGCGGCACAGCTGGTGGACCAGCCTGACAGTGGACGGCCTGGCCGTGCTCCGGGATCCCGAGAGCTGGTTGTACATCCCAGCTATATGTTGGTCTATGACATTGTGGGGATGCAGGTGCGGGTACTGAGTGTGGTGCACACAGCTCGCCAGTGGCCGCCTTCTCTAAAATAGGTCGGGTAGACCGGGCGATTCACTTCTGAGCTCTCTATAAGAGCTTAGGGCTTCTTGGTCGGGGTTACGTCGGCGAGATAGCGCTTGGGTGCGGCTTCGAGCGTCATGCGCTCCGAGGCACTGCGCTGGATTTGCGATTCCCCCCTATCACGCACCATTTCGTGTTCGGTGCGGCGTGCCCAGTCCTGGGCGTCACCCTTGGTGCGGAAACGAATGCACAGTGCGGGCGGTGGCAGGCCAGCCGGTCTTGCGGATAACGGCTTTCTAGCTGCCGGCGGGGGTCTTGACGATGGTGGCCATGTAAAGTCTCCAGGGGACTGAAGGATCGGCGCTCTACTGAAACTGACTACTGAAACGGATCCCTTGGACGTTGGGACTCTCGGAAGGGAAGTCGTAAGACGCTGGTCTGAATGGTGGGCCCAGTAGGACTTGAACCTACGACCAAGGAATTATAATTTCGCTTTTAAATCAATAAGATAATCAAAATTCTACGAAATCTACCGCAATCTAACAAGGATTAAAAAAGAGGAATATCAGAAGCTTAGCGAAATTTAGTGGAACCTTCCCGAACCAACCACTGTACCGTCAGTGTACCGATATCAGCCCATTTCCCAAGGGTTGGTCGTCTCGACGCTCAACGTCTCGAAATCCTTTACGTTGCGTGTCACCAACACCGCTCCATGCTGGATGCAGATAGCCGCAATTTGGGCATCGGCCATGTGAACCTGCCTTCCTGCACTCTCGCTGGCAGCGACCTGCTCTGCGTAGTGAATCGCAGCCCCGCTATCGAACGATAGAATGCGGCCAGAGAAATCTTCCTCAAACATTGCCGCCGCCATGGCTGCGAAACCACGTTTGCGCCTACCGTCGGGCAGGCGCTCGATGCCATAGAGAATTTCAGCGACTGTAATAGCGGAAATTGTCACGGAAATAGCATCCTGCCTGTCCAGCCAGTCGACAACCCGGGCGTTTGGCACAGGCCGCATCAGCTCGGATAGCACGTTGGTATCGAGAACAATCATGCGCCGAAGCCCGGATCACGTGGCTCAGACCTAGGCGGCACTTCCAGTTCGATGCCTCCCGCGTCTGCGAATCGCTCACGTATGCGAGTCCCCAGCCCCTTTGCCTGAGGCTGGTTTAAGGCACTACGTAGAATGATGCGAACCTCCTCTTCCATGGAATGGCCATGCCTTGCCGCCTGCATGCGAAGCTGAGCCTTCAACTGCTCATCCAAGTTGCGGATCGTGATCGAAGCCATGCCAGACTCTCCATGTGATTACAATGCTATCAATGATAGCGTGAAGCGCACGAATGCGCCTGCACATGACGATAGGTACCATGCTGGCCCTAATAGAGGCTTCGAGGGCCAGGACTCTTGCCCCCCCCTTATGTGAGCCCGTAGGCCCTCACTGTCGCTGTATAGTGCCAACTGCTGAAAACGAGGCCGTTGTCAGAGCGCAGGGCCAGCGGTTGATGAGTCCGACTCAGTGCGCCGAATCGATGTACCAGAGCCTCTTCCAGCGCTGCTTCAGCCGTCTTGCTGCTGCCGTTGTCCGACAATCGCCAACCAAGGATCTCTCGAGTGCAACAGTCGATGATCACCGCCCGGCTGGCCCGCCGATCCTTACCGCACCACACATGGGTGAGGTCGGTGGCCCAACGCTCATCAGGCCGAGAGGCGACGGACGGCAGGCTCCGGGCACGCGGCCGGAAGCCTTGGGGCCGCTTGCGCACCTGCCAATCTTTGAGCTGCAAGATGCGTTGGATCGGCTTACGGTTCTCCCCCAGGACGCACGCCAGACGGCGATAGCCGTAGGTGGGGAACTGCTCCAGCGCAAGCTTCACTCTGGTGGTTAGCTCCGTATTGATCTTGCGTCGCCGCGGCCTCGGACGGTAATACAACTTCCGCCGGGGAAGCCCCAACCACTGACAGAGTTTGACGAGCGACACCACGTGGCCCTGCTGGACCATTTCCGCCTGCAGCGACCTTACGAGTTCTCGTCCTCGTCGAGCAGGCGGCGAAACTTTTTTAGCGCATAGATCTGCAGGTGGGCCTCACCCAGCGCCTCTTTGGTCTCCCGCAGTTCAGATTCGTACTGCTCGCGGACGTCCTTCGGGCGAGCCCTGAACCCGTTTTCCATACTCCGCTGGGCCTCATCGACCCAGCCCTCGATCTCGGAGACGGTGAGATCGTATTGGCGGGCCACCTCAGCTGCTGTGGTCTTGCCCTTGAAGATGTCCATGACCACGGAGGCCTTGCGCTTCGCGGCCCAGCGTTTGACGGTAGGTTCGTTGTTCATTTCATCCTCCTGATGGCTGCACTATAGTCTGTGCAGCTCGGGAGGGGGTCACTTCACTTACAATTTATTACACATAAATAGCACGCACAACTTAAAGGCACGGTGTCGGCCAGGCGGCTAAGCTTGGGCTAGTAATATATAAATATGGGACCATTAGCAGATAAAATGGAGTAGCTTGAGTCGTAGCAAGATGCCGCATGTTTCTTTAATCCTCAGTGCAGACAGTTGTCATTTTTATTTTTCAAAGATGTCTCGATAATAGCTATAATGCCTATGATTTTCGTCAAAGCTTGCCTCAAAAGCTAGCATTAAACCACCAAAAAGCATTTCCTGAGATATTGATGCTGATGATTTTAATTCTGCTACGTACTCCTTTACAAATCGAAAAGCTGCTGAAAACAGAAAATGCCCTCGTATAACATCAATCAATCTCAACCCTTTCGTATTCATGCGAAATGAAAATCTGTTCTTAAATTCTTGAGGAATATCTATATCAAGACCTTCAATGTGCGATGAGATCTTTTGAGCGGACAACTGGCTGGATTTTTTTGATACAAGAAACCGGTCGCAATTATCCGAAACTACAGAAAGACCAGCGTCTTGGTGTCGATTGGCAGCATCTGCTAGAACTAGCGACTGCACAGCATCTTCTATACTAAACAGCCATTCTCGACACTTTTCTGTACTCACTTGATGCCTAGAAACCTTTGCAACCCTACATATAAGTTTTTGCAATGACTCCTCTGTAATCATAGAATTCTCCATAGAATACCCGAAAGTTGAATAAATTTTCGGATGAGAACAATCCTCATTCATCCAATCAAAATCACTGTCAATAGCAACAAAAAAATTAGCTTCTCCATTCCTCACTTCATCCATTCTAGATTCTAGCTTTCCCTTTCCACCTGCTTCTTCTGCTTTGACACTAATACCAGCAAGCTTTTCAAATAAAAACTCCCAAAAAATAATATCGTCTTCCCCCTCGACATAAACAATTCTTTCAACACGATAAAATGCACTGAGGGTATTTCTTGCTTCAACCGAATACTCGAGGTCAGCCATTAATCAAACTCTCCATATCAAAAATCGAATCTGAATATTTTGAGGCGACCTCTGGTGAGTGTGTGGCTGCTATAATTTGCGCACTTGGATTAAGGTCTTTAATTGCAGGTATGACCATCCGCTGCCACGCGATATGAAGTGAAAGCTCAGGCTCATCTGCTAAAAATACGTGTGGGCGACAACCTTGAAGCAAGGCTTCTACCAACAAAATAATTAGTTGCTTTTCACCAGAAGAAAGACGCTCATGCCCAACTATTCCGTGTGTGGTTTTTATAACTAGACTTCCTGAATCGAATTCAAATTTCTTATCTTTTATGAAATCTTTTATTATACTCAAGAATTTTTCAATCTGTGCGTATATCTCCTGAGTTTCCTTCTTTGCCTCCAGAGAAAGGTCAATAATTCTTCGCGTTTTTCGCAGCGCTTCAAGCGGCTTTATATCCACTATCTTCTTATCAGAGCTTTTTTCTTTCGACTTCACTTTCCCGGTAATACTTGTGATTGTTTCATCAATCGCATTCACATGAACGCGTATTTTCTTTCTAATCTCAGAATTTAAAGAGTTTAATTGTGCATAAGCAGAAGTCAGGCGAGTTTGTTCTTCTGATTTATCAAAATCCAGCTCATAGCCTACATCTTTGGCATCTTCTTCGCCATAAAGAATTGATGCTAAAACATCGGTTTGCAACTTTGCAGAAACCTCTCTAGCTTTCTGAGAAAGTCCCAGCTGGTATTGGGTAAGCCCTCTTAATGCCTGTCCAAGCCTATAATCCACAGGTGAAACAACACGGGTCCCTCGATTGTCACGAACCTCGTAGTCATCATCATGTCGAAGACGATATACAGACAGTGAGGACACTGATACGAGATCTTCTAACTCTTGGCGAAGATTTAAAGCTTCTTCTTGGAATCTTCTTCTAATAGATGTTGGATAGCGACGCTCTTGGAGCCCCATAAGACGAAGTGTAAACTTTCTTTGAGATATTTGATACTCAATAACGGAGAATGGATATCGCTCATCCTCTAACTTAGTGGCTTTAATTGTCTTCTTTCGCTTTCCATCGACTAAAGTTATCTTTACTGATTTAAAATCATTTTCCTCTATCGAGTTAATATCTACAGCTAAAACGCCATGTAAGATATTCATAAAAGTTGTCTTACCGGTACCATTCTTTCCGATAATTATATTAACATCAGAATTAAAGCCTCAAGCGGCATCAAAACGGTGCCAAAAACCATCAATTTCGAATCTATCGATCTTGTACAAAAGGACTCTCCTATTTCATTATCTAAGCTAAAGAATGCTATGCCGAAAGCTTGTCTTCTCTTTGTCGATTGAACTTCCTATATCTTTATTTTATTCGGCAGGATGGCACTCATTACTACGCATGCCACATAACTCCGTATGATGTAATAGCTGTCTTAATCGGTACGTCCATTATGGGTCGAAAGCCACCCGAACATTCCCTTAAACTATCTCAAACTATCATCTTGTGCATTAGATATCACTCAATGTATCCAGCTGCTCAACCAAGTCCTACGCCCGAGGGTGCGTATACCGCTTTAGCATCTGCATTGGCTTGTGAGCACTGACCTCATCGCCCCCAACCGGAATGCCTTACTTCTACTCATCGGCCAGCTGTCTTCTGCCTTAAGCCACGGAAGCAAAAAAAATGAGTACAGATTGCTTCTTCGCCTGGTTCCAGAGCATTGTTATGAGGGCTCAAGCGCCACTCTTATCCCGCTGACGCTTAGCTCTCGACCTTACCAGAAGCTATTGCAGGTCAGGCCGAGGCCCATCCTTGCATCGCCAATGCGGTTCAGGCGGGTGTCGCGGTAGTTGGCGATCAGCTCCGGCGTCAAGGCCGCAAGGGAGTACTTGCCCAAGTGCTCGATCAGCGTGCCGGCCTTGTGGCGTTCGCTCTTCTGGGCTTTTCACAAGAGCTTAGGGGCTTCTTGGTCGGGATAACGTCGGCGAGATAGCGCTTGAGGGCGGCTTCGAGCGTCATGCATTCCGAGACACCGCGCTGGATATGCGATGCAAAGATATCACGCACCATGTCGTCTTCGGTACGAAGTGCCCAGTCCTGGGCATCACGCTTGGTGCCAAAACGAATGCAAAGTGCGGGCAGTGGTAGGCCACCCAGTCTTGCGGACGACGGCTTTCCAACTGCCAGGATCTACCAGGATGAAGAGAGCGTGCCGGCTTGAGACGGGTGCCAGGGATGACACAACGGACGCCGTTACGGACACCAAATTCTCGGAAGGACTTAACCGATTCGGCTAGGACGCTGATTTGAATGGTGGGCCCAGTAGGACTTGAACCTACGACCAAGGGATTATGAGTCCCCTGCTCTAACCAACTGAGCTATAGGCCCTTATCAGCGCGGACGTATGATAGCGAATGCGGCGGCCGTAGGCCAGCGGGTTTCAGGTGGACGCTTGCCACTGGTCAGTATGGCAGTCTTCGAGGCGTTTCGGCTGTGCCCTTCCTCACATCACAGCCCTGGTCACATCATCGATCGGGCGCCTCAAGAACCGGTTTGGCGACTGGCTGTACCGCTGGCGTACCCGCGGCGCCCTTCTCCTTTCACCGATTCCCCGCGCCCTTTCTTCCCGCGCCCATTCTGACGCGCCTTTTACCCACACCTCTACTCACGCGGTATTGCTCTTCGCCCTCTATCGCTCACTGACGCTCTCCAGGGCTCTCCAGTCGTCGCCTCCGTGTCCCGCTTTGCTTCTGTGCGATGTGGCGCTGTGCGGTGCCTGGATGACGTTGGGTCTACTGCACCAGCCCAAGGATGGTGTAGGGGGCTTCGCAGCAGCGGCGTTCGTCGCGTTCGCTGACGCTGTGCAGGTCGTAGTTGCGGTCGTTGTCGTAGGCGACGAACAGACGTTCGCGGTCAAGTACGGCGAGGCCTTCGGCCTTGTGTTCGAACTCGAGCACCTTGTCGTTCTCGTCGCGCACCAGGGTGGGTGTCCTGCCCTGGCGGAAGTCATGCAGCGACATCACCCACAGATAGCCGCCGATGACCTCGTCGTCGCCCTCTTCGGTCTCGAAGCTGGTCAGCAGGTAGAGCTGGCCGTGGTAGGGATCGTACTCAAGGCTAGACAGGCCACAAACGTGGTCCACGCCGTCGTACTCGCCGGGGTCGAAGCTGAAGACGTCATGCAGGGCATCGACAAATTCCAGGTTGTCATTGTCGTTGATGATGTAATGGGCACCGATGACCCGGCGCACGTAGTCGAAGTCATCGTGGGCCTTGCCCTGCTCGCGGATGCCGAACAACAGCAGGCCATCGCCACGCTCGCCGGGAATCGCGGCCAGACCCTCGATCTTGTAGTAGGGCTCGCCTACGGCTGCGTCCATCTTGCGCCGAAACTCGAGCGAGCCTTCCACGCCGTCGCGGGGGTCGGGGTCCACCACCTGGACCCGGTCAGGCTCGTGAAGGGGCCAGATCAGCAGGTGGTTATAGGCGTTGAGATCGTGAGTCTCGTCGTCGATGCGATCAAAGCCGGTGGTGGCGATCATGTGGCGCCCATCGGTGGTCAGGGCGAAGTCTTCATACTTCACCGCTTCCTTGATGGTCTGCTGGGTCAGGTAGTCGATGCGGTTGTCGTCGGGACCATCGGCGGTCAACGGCAGGCTGAAGGCGGCGGAACGCTCGTGACCGGGGATCGGCTTGTCGCTGGCCATCAGCAGTCGCTCGCCATCGTAGGCCACCGCAGAAATCTCGGCGTTGACCAGCTCGCCCTGGTCGTCACGCAGCCCGGGAGGAAAGCAGTGGATCGTGCCCTGCTTGAGGATCTTTACCCGTGTCATCAAGCCTCCTGATCGTCGTGTAGTAGAGGCATCCAGCCTACGCCTTGTGCCTCTGGTCGGCGAGGGGGGGAGTTTGACGTGCACAAACCACAAGCTTTAATACGAACGCTTCGCATTATTTCCACAATTCGTTATATTGCTTGCGCCAGCAGCGACAGCTGCCCCTTCGATGTCTGCTGGCCGGTTGCGATGAAGCCCGAAGAGGCTTTCACGCGTTGTTTCGCCGACACGCCTAATGGCGGCGGTGTTTCTTATTCAGCGATCCTTTCATGCACTCCAGACACCCTCTTTCCCACGCCATTCGCTTCCCCCTCGCCTGCGACTCAGCATCACCGCGAACGCCCTGCCGCTCCGGCTACGCAGCGCTGCTGCTGACCCTGGCAACACCTGCTACGGCCCTGGCACAAAACGACACTTCCGTTGCCGCGACCACTACGCAAGCGGAGGTTACCGCCGACACCATGGTGGTGGTCGGCTCGCGGACGCCCAAATCGATCAGTGAGATTCCCGGTGCCGTCTGGGTCGTTGACCAGCAACAGCTGAACACCCAGATCGCCACTGGCGCGGATCTGAAAACGGCCCTTGGTCGTCTGGTGCCCGGTCTGGACCTGGCCCCTCAGGGGCGCACCAACTACGGCCAGAACATGCGTGGCCGTAGCGTTCAGGTGCTGATCGACGGTGTCTCGCTGAACAGCTCTCGCGGTCTCTCGCGCCAGTTCGATGCGATTGATCCCTTCAACATTGAGCGCGTAGAGGTGCTGTCCGGCGCCAGCAGCCTGTATGGCGGAGGTGCCACCGGCGGCATCATCAACATCGTCACCAAGAAGGGGGAAGGTCCCGGGCGCCACTTTTCCACCGCCACCAGCGTGACCAGCGGCTTCAATGACAGCGACGATGCCGATTTTCGTCTCGCCCAGGACATCAGCGGCGGCAACGAGCAGATTCAAGGTCGTCTGGCGGTGGCGTATCAGGACAACGGCCGTTTCTACGACGGTCGCGGTGACGAGATCTTCCCGGATATCGCCCAGACCGACCTGCAGGACAACCGCTCCATCGACATCATGGGCAGCGTCGATGTCAGGCTGGCGCCACAACAGACACTGACGCTAGGGGCTCAGCTCTACCGCTCCGCCTATGAAGGGGATCGCGGCCTGTATTTCCCCAACCTGACCCTGGGCAACCTGGACGGTGCCGAGATCCGTGACGGCTACTCATCGGACCGGGACCCGGCGACCGACCGTCGCATGGTCAACCTGCAGTATCATCACGCTGACCTGCTGGGCCAGGACTTCTACCTGCAGGCCTTCTATCGGGAGGAGGAAGCCAGCTTCAACGCCTTCCCCTACGCGACATCTGAGGGCATCGAGTTTCGTACCTCCAAGCAGAACACCGACCTTGGCGGCATCAAGGCGTTATTTGACGCCGACCTGAGCGACAGCGTGTCACTGACCTATGGGGTCGACATGGACCGGGAGTCCTTCGACGCCAACCAGATGCTCTTTGATATCGCTGCGTCCAACGCCAGTGGCGGGCTGACTCAGCAGCGCAGTGACGTGGTCCCCCGCTACCCCAGCTATGAAGTGGATGGCTATGCAGGCTTCGCCCAGGGGGATTGGCGGGTAACCGAGGGGCTGACCCTGTCTGCGGGGGTTCGTCAGCAGCACATGGATGTCGAGGTCGACGACTTCAATGGCATCCCCGGCGGCGAGAATGACTACGACGCGACGCTGCTCAATGCCAGCGCGCTGTACGACTATGGCAATGGTCACCAGAACTGGATTCAGTTCAGTCAAGGCTTCGAGCTGCCCGATCCTGCCAAGTATTACGGCAAGAGCGCCGACGTCAGCGTCGACGACAACCCGCTGGATGCCATCAAGACGGATCAGGTAGAGCTGGGATGGCGCTTCAACAACGCCGACTGGAGCACCCAGGCAGCACTTTACTATGCGTGGTCTGACAAGGCGGTGGAAAACGCCGAAGACCTGTCCGTCAGCGTGGTTGAGGAAAACAAGCGTGACTACGGTCTTGAGGCTGCTGTCACTCGCTACCTGGACGGGGGCTTCGAAGTCGGCGGCACCCTGCACCTGGTCCGCTCGGAACAGAAAGACGACGACGGACAGTGGAACAAGCGTGACGCCCGCTACGCCTCGCTGTCATCGGCGACGGCCTTCGTTGGATGGAACGATATGGCCGCGGGTCGCAGCGCGCGCCTGCAGGCCAACCATGCCCACAACCTCGAAGATGACAACGACCGTCAAATCGATGGCTATACCACGGTGGACCTGGCCCTGGCTCAGGACATCGACATCGGCCGCCTGACCCTTGGCATCGACAACCTTCTCGACGAAGAATACTCCACGGTCTGGGGTCAGCGCGCCGCGATGTTCTACTCTCCCTACTATGGTCCAGAGTACCTGTATGACTACCAGGGTCGGGGACGCACCTTTACCCTGGGTTGGACGATGGATTTCTAAGACCTACCATCGGGCTATGTCCTGACACCCATCCAGATCCGCTACTGTCAGCTGCGCCAGGCCTTTGGGTCTGGCGCTTTTGTTTGCCAAACAGCGTGCGGCGCCCCCGGTTGCTGACGGCAACGCCTTATTTGATAATGAATTGCATTTGCCTTTGCGGCATGGCATGATCATCGCCCCTCGATGCTCACGCTTTATCACTACGGTGAGACGCTTCATGTCCACGCTTCGCCCCTCGGCACCGTCTTCTTCTCGCTCGCCCACCGCGCTGTCCTCTCGCGCTGGCACAGCTGACGAGAACCAGGATGCCCTGGGTAATGACGCGTCACCGCCGCGGGCCACTGACGACGATACCGCCGAGGTCACGCCAGGAGGCGCCTGGGTACTGGCCAGCGTGCTACTGGGCACCTTTACCGTGAGCCTCAACAACAGTGCGCTCAACCTCGCGGTGGCAGAGCTGATGGTGACCTTCGAGGCCAGCGCCAGCCAGGTAAACTGGGTCATCACGCTGTTCATGATCAGCATGGCCATGAGCATGCCCCTCACCGGCTACCTGGCCGACCGCTTCGGCCGCCGCACGATCTACTTGCTGGGGCTGTCGGGATTTCTGGCGGGGTCCCTGCTCGGTGCCATGGCCGACAGCCTGTCGGGCATCATCATGGCGCGCGCCCTTCAGGGCACCGCTGCCGGACTGATGATCCCGCTGTCCCTGGCGTTGATCTTTGCCGCCTACCCGCCTGAGCAGCGAGGCCGAATCAGCGGTATATGGGGCTTTGCCGTCATGATTGCGCCTGCCATCGGTCCCACGGTGGGCGGTCTCTTGCTGGAGCTGACCCACTGGCGTGCGTTGTTTCTGATGAACCTTCCCTTTGCACTGCTCGGCCTGGCTTTGGGCTGGCGCTGCCTGCGGCGTGAAGCGCCCAATCGTCAGCGTCGCTTCGACTTGCCGGGCTTCGTGCTGATCACCTTGGGCATGGGCGCGGTGCTTGCTGCACTAGGACGGGTCGAGACCCTTGAAAACCTGCTGTCCATTGGTGTGGCGGTGCCGCTGACCGCGGGAATCGCCTGCCTGGTGGCCTTTGTCCTGGTGGAGCAACGTACCACGGCACCTTTGCTGGCACTGTCGTTATTTCGCCACTCGGCCTACCGCTTGAGCGTGGTGCTGGCCTGCCTGCAATCGATCATTCTGTTTGGCTGCGTCCTGCTGACGCCGCTGTGGATGCAGCAGGTGCTAGGTGCCAGTCCTTTCGTCACCGGACTGGTGTTTCTGGCCACCGCCCTTACCGCCTCACTGTGCTCGCCCCAGGCCGGCCGCATGATCGACCGCTACCCGCCCCAATGGTGTCTGCTGGTGGGGCTCGGCGTGACCGCGATCAGCCTGATGGGACTCGCCCTGATGTCACCGGCTGCGCCGGTGTGGCTGGTCGGGGCCTGGATGGGACTTCGCGGGATCGGCCTTGCCTGCGGCTACCTGCCTGCCACGACTGTCGGCGTACGCGCGCTACCTGACGCCGAGATGACCCAAGCCTCCGCCATGAACAATATGGCCCGACGCCTGGTCGCATCGCTGGGGCTGGTGGCGCTATCGCTTTACTACGATGCCCGGGTCGACCAGCTCGCCGGTAGTGACGCCAGTGTTGGCGCCAGTGCCCAGGCCCTGAGTGAAGCCTTCACCGCGCTCGCCCTGATCGCCCTGCTGTGCCTGCCGCTGGCCTGGCGGCTGGGCCGGGCAACCCGCCATCACACTGCCCACATGCTTACGTGACGGATCCGCCCCATGATGCCCTCTCCCACGTTACGCCCATCATCGCACCCGCCAGCGCCATCGCCCCCAAGGCCGTTGCGCCCCCGCGCAGCGCCATCGTCCCCGAGGCCCTTGCGCTCCCGCGCAGCGCCTTCGGCGCTGCGCGAGCTGCTAAAGCTGCTGGCGTTGCTGTCGGGCGCTCTGCTGTTTGCCGCCATCGCACTGCTGGCCGGCATGCTGCTGTTTGCTGAAACGGCGCGTGGGGACACGGCGCCACCTCCAGCCACCTCTCCGCGTCTGGTCACGCTCTACCAGGGCGCCACCGACAGTGCCGTGGCACTAGGCCTGACGCCGATTGGAGTGGTCGACGCCTGGATGGAGAAGCCCACCTACCGCTATCTGCGACCGGCGCTGAATGGGGTGGAGCATGTGGGCCTGGAAACCCAGCCCAATCTCGAGAAGATCGCCTGGCTCGACCCTGACGTCATTATTGGCACGCGTTTTCGCCACGAGCGGGTTCGCCCGCTGCTGGAACGTATCGCCCCAACCCGCTTCGCGGCCAACGTCTATGACTTCAGGTCATCCCTTGACGAGGTAGCACAAGCCACCGGCCGCGAGGCCCAGGCCCGCGAGCTGATGACCTGCTGGAATGCCCGCATCGCCGACCTGCGTCAGCGGCTGGCGCGGCGCCTGGGCGATAATTGGCCGCAGAAGGCGGCCGTGGTTCGCTTCAAGAGCGATCATCTGCGCCTGTATTCCACCGGCTTTGCCGGAAGCATTCTCGGCGAGATCGGCTTCGAGCAGCCCGATGCGGCCAGCGACCAGGGCTGGGGCATCAAGCTGACCAGCGAAGAGAATATCCCGACGCTGGATGCCGATGTCATCTTCGTGCTGCTGGAAGACGACCCGGCCATCCTGGCCACCTACCGTCACTGGACCGCGCATCCCCTGTGGCAGCGCCTGAAGGCAGCACAGGCGGGACGGGTGTATGAGGTCAATACGGTCAACTGGATCATGGGTGGCGGTATTCTGGCGGCCAACGCCATGCTCGATGACCTGTACCGTCACTATTTTCCCCAGCTTGCATCGTCTGAGTCCGCCGCTTCCGCATCCCGCTCACTGCCGCTGGCCGCTGACTCGACGCCGCTGGCGGCTCGCATGTCCCAACAGGCGCCTGTCGGCCCCAACGACTGCCAGCTGGCCTTCGCATCTGACGCCAGAGCCGCTGCCAAAACCCACAGCTCCACTCGCGCTACTGACGACCAGCAGGATTCTTGATGCTTGACCGCACCACCACCCGTTCGGCAGGACTCGTGCTCGGCATCCTGTTGTGGCTTGCGGCCTTCGCCGCGAGCGTGACGCTGGGCACCACCGACATCACCCTGGGCGATGTCTGGCAGGCGCTGAGCGCCTACGACGGAGGCCGAATCGACCACATCATCATCGTCTCCGAGCGTCTGCCACGGGCCGTCATTGCGACCCTGACCGGCTCAAGCCTAGCCATCGCCGGGGTGCTGATGCAGACCATGACCCGCAACCCGTTGGCCTCGCCTGGCATCCTTGGTATCAATGCCGGCGCCATGTTCTTCGTCGTCGTGGCGGTATCGCTGCTGCCGCTGCATGCCCCAGGGCAGTATGTCTGGGCGGCGCTGCTGGGGGCGCTGGTAGCCGCCTTGCTGGTGCTGGCGCTCAGCCGAGGACGCCGCGGTGAACTGTCTCCGCTGCGGGTGGTGCTGGCCGGGGTTGCCGTCAGCGCCATGTTTCTGTCCTTCAGCCAGGGCCTGCTGATCCTCGACCAGCAGAGCTTCGAGAGCGTGCTGTACTGGTTGGCGGGGTCCGTCTCGGGTCGCGAGCTCGATCTGGTGGTGCCCCTGTTGCCCCTGTTTATTTTGGCGCTGGCTATCACCGCGGTTCTGTCACGTCATGCCAATGCGCTGCTGCTAGGCGACGAGATGGTCACCGGCCTCGGCATGCGCGTGGGTACGCTAAAGCTGCTGCTCGGCCTCTGCGTGATCCTGCTGGCGGGAAGCTCCGTCGCCCTGGCCGGCATGATCGGCTTCGTCGGGCTGATCGTGCCGCACATGGCTCGCGGCCTGATCGGCATCGACCATCGCTGGCTGTTGCCCGCCTGTGGCGTGCTGGGTGCGACCCTGCTGCTGGCCGCCGATATCGCCTCGCGGTTTCTGATGCCACCCCAGGAGGTGCCGGTCGGGGTGATGACGGCACTGCTCGGCACGCCCTTCTTCATCTACCTGGCGCGCAGACGGCAGGTGGCGACATGACCCAGGGACACAACACCTTGTCGACATCCGCCGCCAATCACCGCGCGAACACCTGCCTCAACAGCAGCAGTTCCCTGACCTCACCGGGCTGCTCTTCGCCACGGGAGCGCACAGCACGATATCGCTTCCTGTGGGTGGTCACCCTGCTCGGGCTGGCGCTGCTCGCCAGCATGGGGCTGTCGTTGTCCCTGGGCAGTTTCCCCACGTCGCCGCCCAAGGTGCTCGGCGCCCTGGTGGCACCGGCAGACAGCGACGTCGGCTTTATCATCTGGGAGCTTCGGCTGCCACGCATCCTGCTGGCGGTGCTGGCGGGCGCCGCGCTGGCCTGCGCCGGCGCGATCCTCCAGGGCATCGTCAGAAACCCCTTGGCCTCACCGGACGTGATCGGCATCACCAGCGGCGCAGCGCTGGCGGCCGTGATCTTCCTGGCAGGCCTTCTCGGTTCGCTGAGCATCAGTCTGCTGCCGCTGGCAGCACTCGCAGGGGCCGTGTTGGCCACCCTGCTGGTGGTGTCCCTGGCCTGGCGAGCGGGGCTTGAACCTTCTCGCGTCGTGCTGGTGGGCATCGGCCTTTCAGCGGCCATGGGCGCTGCCACTACGCTGTTGATCGTGATCAGCGACGATGCCTCGGCGCTGCACGCCTACGTCTGGCTGACCGGCAGCCTGTACGCCGCCCAATGGCAGGACGTGCTGTCGCTGCTGCCGTGGCTGTTGATCGCCCTACCGGCCAGTCTCGCGTTGGCTCGACATATGGATGCCCTGGCGCTGGGTGACAGCGTCGCCCTGGGGCTTGGGGTCAACGTGCAACAGAGCCGCCTGATCCTGCTGGCGCTGAGCGTGGCCCTGGCCGGTGCCGCGGTCGCCTTCGTCGGCGGACTCAGCTTTGTCGGGCTGGTCGCGCCACACCTGGCGGCTCGCCTGGTAGGACGCAGCCTGGCGCGCCTGGTACCAACGGCCGCGCTGTGTGGCGCCCTGATCGTGCTGTATGCCGACCTGCTGGGACGGGTGGCCTTTCTGCCCAAGGACCTGCCGGCCGGCATCTTCGTTTCTGCCGTCGGCGCCCCGTTCTTCGTCTATCTGCTCTATCGCCACCGGCAGTAGCCTGAGGTGCTGCTTGAAGTGCTGATCAAGTTCAGCGGGACTGCCGGGTCCAGGCGTAATCACGTCAGCACTGGTGTCTTGCTGATACCGTCTTGCTGACAGCGTCTTGTTCAAACAGCCTCGTCTTTCAATAAGGAGACCAGCATGTTTTACATCGCGCCGCGACAGCAGCGCTTCAGTGACGAACAGATCGAACGCCTGGGCAGCCTGTCGACCTCCACCCTGGGCCACTTCAGTGACCTCGGCGCTATCGCGTCGCTGCAGCCGATTCGACGTCCCATTCGCCTGTTGGGCACGGCGCTGACGGTCAAGATCCCGCATATCGATGGCAGCATCATCCGCGAAGCATTGATCCAGGCAGAGCCCGGCGATGTGCTGGTGATCGACGTGGGCAGCGACCAGCAGCGCGCCTGCTGGGGGGAGTTTCGCGCCTACGCGGCGCTCAAGAAGGGACTTGCCGGGGTCGTCACCAATGGCGCCATTACCGACTGGGACGCCCTCTCTCGTCTATCGCTACCGATCTACGCCAGGGGGACCAGCCCGCTGACCACCCGCTCGCTGTCGTTGGAGGGTGAGATCAACACCTCTGTCTCCATTGACGGCGTCACCATCGAACCCGGCGACCTGATTGTCGGCGATGACGACGGTCTGTTCGTGCTGCCGCCCCATCGCGCCGACGCACTGGCGGAGCGCGCCCTGGCCAAGCAAGCCGAAGAGGCCAGCCGCCGCGAGGCGATGTTACGCGAGCACCCCGACTGGCTGCGCTGAATATCCCCTGTCATAGCCCCGGTCATAGCCCCTGCCATAGCCCCTGTCTTGCGCACAAAAAACGGCGGCATCGGTATTCACCGATGCCGCCGCGTACTTTCTTACGCTAGATCAGGCTTGCTGCAGCGTCCTCTGGCGGTCGGCTAGGCTTGCGGTACTGACACCCTGTTCGACGCAGGCCGTTGCCTCGGCTGTCTGATGCGTCGGCTCCCCCTGGCAGGCCCGTAGCGGGTTGACGGTCTCGCTGACACCGAAGGGCATGCTGCCGGGGCCGCCGGCGCGCTCGATGATCGGTGCGATCAGACGCTTGTAAGGCCAGCTTTCGCGCTCGAACAGCACCGCCTTCAATCGACGACGCTCGCCATCTTCGAAGGGAACGGCGTCGAGCACGCCGTCCAGCACCGCGCTGAGATCCTGCCACAGGGCCCGACTCGACAGGCCGAAATGCCCCGCCACGGTGTCGATGATGGCGCGCAGGTTCACCTGGATGGCCAGGGTCTGAAGCCAGAACACCAGGGCCTCCTGACTCTCGTGGTAGAGAGTATTGGCGTGTCCCTTCTTGATCCGGTAGCACGGGTCCTGCATGCCGTGACGCTCGAGCTGACCGACGTGGATGCGCAGCGAGTCATGGTCCCTGAGCAGCAGCCCTTCGACCTGGCCATCACGCACTACCAGCACGGCATTCTGACCATGGACCTCCGCCAGCATCCCGAGACGCAACATGCGCAGGTTGATCTCGAAGAAGCGCGAACACAGCTCGCCAAACAGGGCTCTGGCGCTTTCGGCCCCATGTTCCATGCCTCGCTGGTCCATCCAGTCGCTGAACAGGTGGTGGGCGCTTGCCGTGTTCTCGCTCGGCAGTGGCGTCCCCAGGGTCGCCATGGGCACCAGCTGCACATCACGCTGGGCCAGCAGCTCCCGCGGATAGCTGCGCACCATGGCGCTGAGATGACGCGGGGCTTCGTCAAACAGGCTGGCATCTTCGGGCATGTAGGCCCACCACTTGCCCTCGTCACACAGGTGCAGGGCACTCGCCAGCACCGGGTCACGCTGCCTGGCCTGGGCCAGCAGCCTGGCGCTGAGATCACCATTGATCATCTTCACGGCGGGCAGATAGCGCGATGCGCCCAGGGAATGAATGGCCATAGGCAGCTTCAGGCTGTGCTCGGAGCAGCGGGTAGACAGCAGCGAGCGCAGTGATGACGTCGGCCACCAGCCCCCGGTGACCGTCTCAAGGGTCACGCAATGCCCCTCCTCAAGGTCCGTGGCTAACCACGTCGGCAGGGCATGCTCGTGCTGCCATGGATGCACCGGCAAGGCCACGTGGGTCTGGTCGATACCCTTGCTTCTCAGCTCATCCTGCAGCGCCTGGCGCTCATCATGGGCCAGCACCCAGTCGGCGGGCACGCTGTCCACGTCACCGCCGTCTGCCGCCTCAAGGCCGGCGCCGGTGCATAGCCGATGGCGCGCCACGGCGACCCAGACGAGCCCCACCGGACGAGCGAACTCCGCCATGTAGGCCTGGTACTCATCGGCACTCATGCCCTGCTTGGCCTTGGCCGTCGGATGGTAGGGGCGATCCAGCAGCGATGCCCATTGCTCCGTCCGCACAAAGTGGGCGTGGGTATCCAGCGCCGCAAGGTCATCGGTGCGCACGCCGTGATGCATCGACGCCTCGGCTTGCCACAGGCTGTCCTCCAGCGCACGCAGAAACACCTGCTGGCCCTTGGTCAAGCCGCTGTGGGGCTGGTCACCGTTGGCCTCGGCTGGCCCTGTCTCTAGCGCTTGCTCCGGCTCCCCCTTCGCCTGGCATAGCAGGCGCATCAGCGCTGGCGCATCCAGCTCGATAGCGCTGGAATCAGCGTCCGGCACGACCAGCACAGGGGTCGCCGGCACCTTCTGCCAGGCCTGGACAATGCCTGGCTCCAGCAGCATGACCAGGCGCTCGCCCTGGGGTGTCTGCCAGTCCCACAGACGGGTCTGGCCCTGCACCACTGCCGCGCCAAACCAGGCGGTGGCCTGACGCCGCGCAGCATCGTCGTCTTCACGCAGCTTGGCGCTCTCCAGCAGCTCCTCGACCAGCAGGCCGTCTACGAGAAACGCCAGAATCTGCTCGCCGGCGCCAGGTGTTTCGACAAATGAATCTGCGCCAGCTGAGCCCGTGACAGCCGAATCAGTGACAGGCACATCAGTGCCGCGAAAGGATGAGGAACCGTCGATGGACGCCATACTTGGGGCCTCCTGTTGGATAGTTGGGCGATCAGGGGTGGGTGATGACGCCAGGCCTTCAGCGTCTGGGGATGGCCGGGTCATGACGCGGCCTCCTGCAATGCCTGGCTGAGGGCGCGAAAGGCAATACCGCGTTCATCGCCCAGCATGAAGGTATGCACGCTGCGTTCGCGCCACTCGGCCTTGGCACCAGCGTGACGCAGGAAGGCGGCGTATGGGATGCCGTGCTCGGCGGCGCTACGCTGTACCCTGGCCAAGGCATCGGTCACCTCGGGATGAGCGGTCTGCCAGGTGACACCCAGAGATTGCGACAGGTCGGCGGCGCCCTCGAGGATCAGGTCCACCCCAGGGACCGCACACAGCGCGTCGATGCGCTCCACGCCGGTGCGACTCTCGATCATCGCCACCACCAGAATCTCGTCGTTGGCCTTGTGCACGTATTCGGCCAGGGAGTGCTTGCCGAAGGAACCCGGCCTTCCGGCGTTCAGGCTGCGGGTGCCCTGGGGGGCATAGCGGCACGCCTGGGCCGCCATTGCCAGGCGCACGGGATCTTCGACACTGGGCAACACGATGCCCTGGGCGCCGCCATCCAGCAGCCGCAGCAGAGTCTTGGGATCGTCATCGGCGACCCGCACCAGCGGCGTCAGCGCGTAGCTTTCTGCGGTGCGAATCATGTGCTCGATGGTTTCCGGGTTGATCAGCACGTGTTCGCAGTCGATCACCACGAAGTCAAAGCCAGCCTCGGCGATCAGCTCGATCGACGCCGCCGTAGGCAGCGACGCCAGCACGCCAAACACCTCGCGCCCTTGCGCCAGGGCGAGCTTGAGTTGATTGGTTCTCAGCATGGCATCGGCTCCCCGCCCTGGTGCTGGCGCGGCGTTGCACCGCCCGGTGCGTGCTCAGCCAGGGGATTGGGCACGCGCTTGACCTGGGGAATGTCATCGCCAAACAGCCGCCGGCGGGTAAGCGCTTCCACTTCCCATTCGGGGACGAAGACGTCGAAGCTGCGGTAGCGCTCGGCATGCTCCGGGTGGGCTTCTTGGTAGGCCACGATGACGTCGGCGACCATCGCCCAGAAGGTCTTCTCCTCCAGGCCAAAATGACGCTTCAGGAAGATCGCCATCTCGGCCAGGGCAATGAAGAAGAAGGCATCACAGGAGTAATCCCGCACCGCATCCAGGTCATCGGTGACGATGAAGGAGTTGCGGTTGCGAGCGGCATGAGCCGCGGGCAGTGGCTCCAGCCTGGGGGCCAGCTCCGGGCGGGCCAGGGCGGCCTCGCTGTAGCGCACGCCATCGTGGAAGTCCTTGAGCGCGATTCTCACCGGCCAGCCATCGCGGTGGATCACCACGATGTTCTGGCCGTGAGACTCAAGCCCGACGCCTTCGGCAAACAGCAGGTGGATGATCGGCAAGGTCGCCACCATCACCAGCTGACGCGTCCAGGCGTCGCGGCCGTGGCGCTCGATCCAGTCGGCGATGAAAGGTGCGTCGGGTTCGCCGTCGGGCTGGCGAGTGAACTGACTGAGCCCATTGAAGGGCACCGCCTGCTCTCCGGGCGCCAGGAACTCGTCGATGTGCTCTCGCCACAGCGCGCCCACCTGGCCATACACCTGGTCATGGCGCAGCCCGGGGAAGGCGCGCTCGTCCAGGGCAACGCCCGCCACCTCACCGAGGATGACCATGCCCGATGCCTTGGCCGTCGTATGGCTGTCCACCAGGGTCTTGAGCCAAGCGGTGATGATGGGCCCATTGGTGATGGTGTGACGGGCCAGGATGCGGGTGCTGGACGTATTGGTGATACCCAGCGCCAGCTTGAGGTAGGGGCGCGGCGCATCGCGCTCGGCGTTCCCCACCGGCGACAAGGTGCGGATCGACTGCTGGGGCCGGTAGCTCAGCTGTCCTTCCCCCAGCAGAGCGATCTCGCCGCGGGCAAGTTCCGGGTACAGCGCCGCAACCAGCACGTTGTCCCACTGCCAGGGATGGACCGGCATCAGTACCACCTGATCGCGCGTCAAATCCTGCTGCTGCAGCCACCCAGACAGCGCCGACTCGACCTCGGCGCCCGCCTCGGCCTCGACCATGGCCGCTACCCGATAGCCGCAGGAAGCCCCTTGATGGGCCAGCCGCCGCGGTACGCCAAGCCACAGCACGCGAAGGTCCTGGCCGAACTCCGGGCCATAGCGGCGGTTGTCATCGAGGCTGAATCCCAGGCGTGACTTGTAGCTGGGGTGATAGCTATGGGCATCGGTGAAGGCCTGCTCCAGGGCATCGGCATCCAGCTGGCGCGGGTCGATCCCGTTACCCGGGCTTGCGACGGTGGACGACTGCAGGTCCTTGATCAGGGTTTCGGTCAGCTCACGAATAAAGCCCGCACCGAGTTTTCCATCGCCACCAAGGGCATGGTCGAGGTCATCCAGCACCTCGAACAGGGTCGGCGATACATCGCCATCTGCGGCTTCCTTCACCAGGCTCGAATGATCCAGGCGCACCAGCGCAAAGCTGTGACAGCGAAACCCTTCGACCCGGTAGCGACCCGGCCCCACCTTCAACCGGAACAGCGATCTGTCGGCGGCATCGGGGGACGCCGACGAGGCCTCCAGGCGGGTTTCGCTGATGGGTTCGAGCACGTCTTCGTACAGCAATGTCTGCAGCAGCTGGCCAATGACGCGGCGTTCGATGCGTTGGCGATGCTGCCAGTTGGCAGCCACGGCAAAGGGCCGCGTGGCGGCTGCCGCGGAGGTAAGTAATGTCATGGGATTCCTCGACGTCAATAGATAGCCACGCGGCCGGGCGCGCTGATAAAGCACTGCTCGGGCCTTGGATGACACAGAAAGTCGGCGTGGGAAATGTTGTAGCCATAGGCCCCGGCCAGGGGCAGCACCAGCAGATCCCCTGGCGCCGGGTCGTTGAGCCAGGCGGCGCGTGTCAGTACATCCTTGGGCGTGCACAGCTGGCCGACCACGCTCCAGCGTTTTGTGGCAGCGGGCTTGGCGTCCGCCTGCGCGCCAGAGCGGCCCTCGGCCGGTGATGGGCACAGCGCAACCACCGGGTGGTCATGGCCCTGGGCGGCGGGCAGGCGAAATTGGTGGGTGCCGCCACGGCAGATCACGAAGTTCTCGCCGTGGCTCGACTTGGTGTCGATCACTTCCATGACGTAATAGCCGCAGAAGGCTGAGACGAAGCGTCCAATCTCGAAGCGCAGGCGTGGCGCATCGTCCATGTGCTCAAGGCGCTGTCCCAGATGAGCGCACAGCGCCGGCCAGTCGAACTGCTCGCCCGGGGCAGATGGCGCTTGGTAGTCAACGCCGATGCCGCCCCCCACATTGAGCTGGGTGACCGACGCCGGATGTTCGGCCAGTGCTCGCCAACGCGGCCAGCGATCCAGATAGCTATCGAGCAGTGTCTTGTGCTTGTGCACGCTGCGCTGGTGGGACATGGCGTGCACGTGAAAGCCTACCAGCCTGAGGTGGGACGCTGCCTCCACCGCCGCGACCGCCGCGCCGAGTTCCGCCTCGTCGATGCCGAACGGTGTGGCGGTGCCCGCCATGCGCAAGCGACTGGACAGCGACTCGGGCAGACTCGGATTGATACGCAGCAGCACGCTCTGCGGCTCACCTCGCGCTGCCGCCAGGCGCTCAAGACGCGCAATTTCACCGAGACTCTCCACATGGAAGGCCTCGATACCCTCGTCCATGGCGCGCTGCATCTCGCTATCCAGCTTGCCGGGGCCAGACAGCACCCAGGGCAACGCCTGGGTCGCCTGGCGCATCCGCGCTATCTCACCGCCGGAGGACAGCTCGAAACCATCCACCAGCGGCGCCAGGGTCTTGAGCATCGGGGCCTCGCTGTTGGCCTTGATGGCATAGAACAGCTCGACGCCCTTGGGCAACGCCGACATCATCCAGCGCGCCCGCTCTGCCAGTGCCTCCAGGTCGTAGAAGAAGGCCGCGACCGGGTCCTGGGCGTCTGCCTGATGGGCCAATATGGCCTGGCGCACCGCCTCGGGGATGGCGTGAGCGGAACCAGGGGCTACTGCTGCAGAACGCTCCGCCACCACTGGCGTATCAGCGGCGTCGCCCCTCGGCACAGCGTCAGCCAACGGGCGGTTCAGGGTGACATCAACCATGGGCCACCTCCCGGCGCGGGCTCGACACCGCGCGCCAGGGGCTCGGCAAGCGCACGTATTCTGCATGCCGATCCGCCTGGGCCATCAGCCTGAGCTTGAGGTTGGTCTTGCATGGCAGCGCGTCACCGGCAAGCAGCGCATCAAGCTCGGGGGTAGCCCTCCCGGGAGATGCCTGTGACATCTCGCTCAAGCGGTCCCTTACTCGCGCCAGCTCGTCGGCGGTGGCGTCCCACAGGTCATCGGCAAGGGCAGGACGCTGCCAGCTCAATGCCAGGATGGCCTCCGCCAGATGATTCAGCAGCAGGCAGTAGGCGATGCGATTCCAGCCTTTCTCTCGGCTGTAGACCATCGACTGGCGGACACGGGGATCCAGCGTCTCGCCGGCCAGCCAGTCCACGCCCAGGTCAGCGGTCAACTTGGTGCCTTCGAAGTCGCGCAGCAGCATCCGCTGCGGGCGTCCTTGCTGATGCACCAGCACACAATTCTGCAGATGGGGCTCGACCACGATGCCGTGCCGGAAGTACAGCGCGAGCACCGGCTCTACCAGGGTCTTCAAGTAGGCACGGAACCAGTCGAGTCGCTGTTCGTCGCTGCTGTCCGCGGGGCCGACGCCATAGCTGCGCCCGACCAGATCGAGCACCATCGGCGTCAGTTGGGTATCCCGGGCAAACACCGTGGCGGACAACAGGCAGCGCTCGGCACCAAAGCGACGGCAGAAGTTGTCGCGCAGGATGATGCCGGTCTGTTCACAGAACCAGCGGCGCACCTCGGGATCCTGGCCATCGGCGTCATCGTCGCTCGGCGTCCAGTGCAGCGTGGCGGGCTCGCGGGCGACCTCCAGTCGCTTAAGCGCGGGATCCCCCGCCTCGACCAGTTGCGCCATGATGCGGTCGATCACCAGCGTGCTGGCCAATTCGTACCAGGCGTTCTTGCGCACGCAGTTGGTGATGCGCACGTTCAACGAGCCCTTGATGAACCAAGGGTGATCCTCCAGGTACCAGGTACGCATGGACGCCGTGGGCACCGCCTCGAAGCCGCTGGCGCCAAGATCGCGAATCCGCCCGTCGGCCAGATAGGGGGCGACCTGGGGCGAGCGCCGGAACAGCTCGGCCTGGATCGGGTGCATGGCCAGTACCACGCGGTCGTCGGCGCTGTCGGCTGCCTGATCCGCTGCCTGCTGCAGCAGCTCCTGCGGCGACGGGCCATTGCTGTTGATGCGCAGGCCCTCTGCCGGGAACGAGAACTGGTGCAAACGTGTTGCGATACCCGACTCCGGCGAACAGGCAACGCCGGCATCGGGAAGATCCTCAGGCCATTGCCGCGCCTTGGGGGTCGGGTGGTTGGGATGTCCGAACCATAGCCCCTGTTCGCTGGACGCATAGTCGCCAAGGGGGTGCCGCTCAGGACGCTCGCTGCGACGATCAGATTGGTCGGCGCGTGACAGGATATCTTCCATCACGCGCTGACTCAGCAGAACCTGGTCGCGGAATTCCGGATTGGGGAAGGCGTCACGCCAGGGCCCGTCCTCCAGCAATGCCGCTACCAGCTCAGCCGTCTGCGCCGGGCGCCAACGCGGGTCCGTAGGACGCCGCAGGTACAGCTCCGATACATAGGCATGAACGCCCAACGCCGAATGCCGGTCGACCAGCACAAACAAGCTAAGCGTCGGTGACCACGCAATCTGCAGCGGCCATCCTTTATCGGTGTGGGGCAGGCCCTGCCGATGGGCAGGCCAGTGGTGGCTCAGCAAGTCCTGGGGAATACCCACTTCCTTGATGATGCCGTTGAGCAGGGCATGCTGCGAGGCATGCCGAGCAATCTCGCCAGGGGTGCGAGTCTGTAAGGGGAATTGCATATGCAACCTCCGCAAGGATTCCATCCTTTGTTGCTCTCTCTGGCTACGGCGCACGACCGCAGGCCTGAGAAAGTCGCGCTTTCCTGGCTAGTCACTAGGCGAAGGGGTGTTGTTGTTGCGTTGTTGTGATGGTGTTGCTGTAGCGGTTGTTATGACGATTGATCGGACGATGGTCGTGATGACCGTGGTGAAGGTGTGCTGTGCTGCGTCAGCGAGCGATTGGCCAGGGCCGCTCAAGTGGCCCGCCGCCGTCCTGACGGCGGGCCTTGATCAAGCGCTCCTGAACGTTCGCTCCTAGAACTCCACGCTATAGCCCAGGGTCAGGGTGCGACCACGGCCAGCAAAGTAGCGGTCGTCGTTGACCAGCGCACTCTGGGAGTAGTAGGTGATGTAGTCCTCGTCGAGCAGGTTGGAAACGCCGACGTTGATCTTGCCGGTCGGCAGGCGATAGCCCACCGCGGCGTCGACCAGCAGGTAGCCATCGAACTCACGCTCTTCTTCATCGTAGGACTCGTCGAAGGCGTAGTTGGCCTGCAGGAAGGTGGACAGCTTGTCGGTCCAGTTGGCGGACCAGCTGCCGACCAGACGGTCCGGCGACACATCTAGGCCGGACAGCTCGGCGTCGAGATCACCATCGTTGTCGCTGTCGTACAGCCCCGTCATATGGGAGTAGGCCAGACGACCAGAGTGGCGCTCGGTAAAGGCATAGTCCACCGAGGCCTCGATGCCGGTGATCTGGGTTTCCTGACGGTTCATGATGAAGACACCGTCCTGCTCGGTCAGACGACTGCCGAAGTCGGACGTGGACTCGTAGTAGCTCAACTCAGCCGCCAGCCGATCGTTCTCGTAGCGCACACCGGTCTCGATGTTTTCGGTGACGATGGGGCGCAGGTTGTCGATGCTGTCGACCGACTGTCCCGGCGTATCGATCCCTCGCAGCGCTCGTCCCACATCGGGAATGGAGAAGCCTTCTGAGTAGTTGGTGAACAGGCTTACACCCTGTACCGGCTTCCATACGGCGCCCACGTTGTAGAGCGTTTCATCGAAGTCGGGGTTGCCACCTTCCACGTCCACACCGTTGTTGGCCCATACCGTCTGGTAGTCATCGATATCCAGCTCAGCGTACTCGTAGCGCACGCCGGCGGACAGCAGCAGGGAATCGACAGGGGCGAACTCGGCCTGGAAGAACGGTGACAGGTCGGTGTAGTCGGTGGGCGGCACGTAGGTGCGGCCGCTGCCGTACAGGTACTGTTCGGTCTCGTCGAACAGGGTATCGAAGCCACCGGTCAGCTTCAGTCGGTCATCCCACAGGTCATCCTTGGTCAGCGAGACCTTGGTACCGAACTTCTCGGTCTTGGCAGAGCTCTGGTCGTAGTAGGTGCCCAACGGCGCCAGCGACGGGTCCTGGAAGGTGCCGGAATCGGTGGCTCCGAACAGTGCCTCGTAATCCTGATAGTACGCCTGGGCGCTCAGCTGCATGCCAGCCAGGTCGTAGTTGTCATAGCTCAGGCCCGTCGTCCACACCTCGTTGTAGGGTGCATCGCCCTCGGGCGTGCCACGCTCGGAGGTGGTCGGGATGCCCGCATCGCGATCGCCGGTCACGCTGACGTAGTCATTGTGGCCTTCGATGTCGTAGTGGTTCAGGGTGAACTGCACGCGCTGGTTGTCGTCGATCCAGTAGGCCAGCTTGCCCAGCAGGTCATAGCTGCGCGAATCCATCAGATCGCCCTGGGTGTTATCGACCCCGACAGGATCGCCCTTGCCATCCAGATAGAGCCCCTGGTCCTCATAGCTGAGGCCAAACACGTAGTCCACGGCACCCTCATTGCCGCTGAAGCCGTAATCGGTCTTGTAGCTCAGGGTGTCGCCGTCCAGTTCACTGGTGGGCGTGGTCAGCTGCGCGCTGAAGTGCTGGTTGAAGCTACCCGGCTCCGGTCGCTTGGTGATGATGTTGATCACCCCGCCAGCAGCCCCCACACCGTTGGTCGCGTTGGCCCCTTGAATGACCTCGATCTGCTCGACCTGGGAAAAGTCGATGGTGTGCGATTCACGGCCGGTGGGACGCAGCGGGTTCGACTGGGGAATACCGTCGATCAGAAACAGCGGCGTGCGGCCCCTCAGGGTCTCGCCACTGCCGGTCATTTTCTGGCGGTTGGGGGAGTAGGACGGCAGCAGGTTGCTCAGGATCTGCGACGAGTCCGTGGTCACATCGAGCTGCTGAGCGATCTCTTCCTCGGTGATGATGCGCACCGTCTGGGGCGAGTCTTCCTTGGTGGTATTGGTCCGCGAGGCGGTCACCACCATGGTCGGCCCTTGATCTGCACGGGCTGCATCGGAGGAAGACGAGGAAGCGCTGGTCTGCGCCGCGGCGTGCTGAGCAATGGCGAGGCTCAGTAGTGAGACGGTGGGCCATAGAGCATGACGATTCATGTCGTGCGTTATTCCTTGTGGAGCTATCGTTCGAATGATCTGCGCAGCGACTGATTCAGGCCTGTCGCCCCCTTCGCCCGTGGCGGAGGCGGTGACTCCAGCGCGAGAGACGACATCGGCCGACATGACGGTCAAGCCTTCCCTGTTCCCAATGGGTCTCCGCAAGCGGAGGTCCTGCTGCACGCCTCTCATCTGATATCGTGCTGCGTCGTTGTTACTACCGCATCTCTAAATGAGAACGATTATCCTAATTAATCGAATTTGCGCTGTCCATGATGTTCGAACGAACCGTTCGTCATAACCTCACAAGATTTTGTGCTTAAACGACTGGTCAAAAGCGCACGAACAGTGCTGCAAGCTGTTTCGCCAGATTGAAAATGAGAATGTTTTGTCATACCGTCGACAGCCATTTTGCCCTCAGCAGAGACGCGCCCCATGTCGTCGTCCCCCTCTTTTCCGCCAAAGCCTTCGCGCCCGGCCCCTCGCCAGGCCGCGTCACATCGACTTCAGGGGACAGCCCTGACAGTGGGATACGAAGACCGGGTGGTGCTGGATGGCGTCGACATCACCATCGCACCGGGCAAGTTGACGGTACTGCTTGGGCCCAACGGCAGTGGCAAGTCGACGCTGCTCAAGACACTGGCGAGAACGCTTAGCCCGCAGTCGGGACAAGTGCTGCTGGATGGCCAGGCGATCCACCATCAGTCGACCCGTGAGGTGGCCAAACGGCTGGGGTTGCTGCCCCAGGGACCGACCGCCCCGGAAGGCCTCAGCGTGCGCCAACTGGTGGCCATGGGGCGCTTCCCGCACCAGCGACTATGGCAGCGTGACGCTCGTCGTGACGCCGAGGTCATCGCCGAAGCCATGGCCTACACCCACGTGACCGAGTTCGCCGATCGTCACGTGGACGCCCTCTCCGGAGGTCAGCGCCAGCGCTGCTGGATCGCCATGGTCCTGGCCCAGCAGACCGATTTGATCTTGCTCGATGAGCCCACGACGTTTCTCGACCTCAAGGTTCAGGTCGATCTGCTCGAGCTGTTGACCGGCCTTGCCCACGACCAGGGTCGCACCCTGCTGCTGGTGCTCCACGACTTGAACCTGGCGGCCGCCTACGCCGACGAACTGGTAATGTTGCGGGACGGCCGCATCATCACCAGCGGCACGCCGGCTGACGTGTTTACCCGCGCCAACCTCATGCAGGTCTTCGACCTGGACGCCCAGGTGATTCACGACCCGGCCAGCGGCAGGCCGCTGTGCGTGCCGCTCAAGCGACGCTCGGACAGGGCCGGCAGCCCACTGCTGGAAGACCGCGACCAAGCCGCCGCCTGCACGCGGCCTTCCTGAGACGGCACCCCACGCACCGTGAAATCCCGCCTCGTGAAAACCAGTATCGTGACAGCAATCCCCGTGCCGATATGAACAGCGCCAGCCACACCACCATCAATACCGCCGTGATCAACAAGACCTTCTGCACCGACCTCAGCCGCCAGCTGGACGATCCCTTGCCCGGCAGCGGCGCCCACGCCGAGCGCAACCTGCTGATCAGCTGGCCCCGGGCCAAATGGCAGCGCAACCTGCGCCACGCCAGCGACATGCCACAGCGCCTGAAAGACAGCCTGGATGGGTTGGCCGCAAGCGGTCGCCGGGTCAATCTGATTCACCGGCGCGACCAGCCAGACGGCCTCCACGAGGTCATGCTGATGCCAGAGCGCCAACGCCTGCGTCTGGATCTCGATGCCCTGCTGGCGTTCGCCGAGGCGCTGGCCTCGGGTTCCGACCTGTCCGCCTGGCCATCGCTCCCCCAACGCGACGATGTGGTGCTGTGCTGTACCCATGGCAAGAAGGACAAGTGCTGCGCACGCTATGGCTTTCGCAGTTACAAGGCCCTGGCGCACGCGGTCGAGCAGCAGCGCTTGCCGTTTGACGTGTGGGAAAGCAGCCACCTGGGTGGCTGCCGCTTCGCCGCCAGCATCATCGTGCTGTCTCCGGTGCGCAAGTACGGCCGTATCGATCCCGAGCACGCGCTACCCATGCTGCAGGCCGAAGCCCAGGGCAGGCGCTATCTACCCGGCTACCGTGGCGCGTCCGCGCTGACACCGGTACAGCAGTGTGCCGAGGTCGCCCTGCTCGGCTGGCTCGATGAGCACGACGCCACCAGCGCCGCCGGTGGCGTGCAGCTGACACTGGTCGAGGACGTGGCTGGCGCCGACGCTGGAACCACCGCCGATGCCGATAGCGTCAGCATTCACTGGCATTGGAGATCCACTGACCATGAAGGCGTCGTCCATGAGGGCCGAGCACAAGTGCTATGTCGCTCGATGACCCTTGATCGCGTGGACATGTGCTCGGACCTGGCAGAAGGGCCGAGCGCAAGCCAGGTGTGGCGAGCCATCAGAGTAGCACCAGCTAACGAGAATCATTACTCTTGATAACAATTCGCATTTAATCTACTGTAGTCGCCGTTGGTCTTTCGACCTCAAGCCTCCGGCCTGCAGGACGCCCCATGACATCAGCGCTTTCCCGTCTGTATTGCGGTCCCCTGGAACACCTCACGGTGCCTACTGTGGCAGCGACCTTGCCCGACGACGCCATGCCAGCAGAGACACTGCTCGAGCCTGGCGTGCTGGACGAGCTGATCGAGCGCTACACCACTCAGTTCAAGGGAGAGGATCTCAAGGCCGTTGCCTCACTGTGGTCGAAATGGCACTTTAGCCAGCTTGCCGCCCACACGCTGGCGTCCAACCTGCTGCTGGAGCGGGACCTGCCGGTGGCACTGGACGAAATGGGGATCTATCTCAACGAATCAGGCTGCACCCACGGTATTGCCTTACGCCATGAGGGCACCCCGCTGCCATCACTGGATGCTTTCGAGCGCTTCGAGCGCTTGCTGCAAGGCCATATTGCTCCTTTGATCGACATGCTGGGTTGCGTTTCCGGCGCCTCGCCCAAGGTGTTCTGGAGCAACTTCGGCGGCTACTTCGACTACTTTGCCCGTGGGGCTCACACACACCCCATGGGCTCACCCGACGCCGCCGAGCAAGCGCTGCGGCTGCTCGATCACCGGGTGTATCCCGATGGCCGGCGCAACCCTCTGTTCATGCCGGTTCGCTACCTCCAGGACGATCAAGGCGAGACCCAGCGCATTCGCCGCGTATGCTGCCTACGCTACCGCCTGGATGACCTGGCCTACTGCGGCACCTGCCCGCTGGATGACAATGCCCTGGCAGCCCGCGCCGCGGCCAAGCGCCAGAACCAGAATCAGAACCAGAACCAATCTGGCGACACCTCCAGCGTGGTGCAGACCTTCCCTGCGGCCAAGGACGAAGGCGAGCGCCAGGCGCGTCGGCCCTCCTTGCGCAACGCCACGTCTCGCGTTGCCGCCGGCTGACGATGCCCCCAGCCCGATCCCGCCCTCTCGTCGGCGCGCCTGCCGAAGGCATCCAGCCACGCCTCATTCGCGCCGGTGACTTTCTTGGCTTTGCGCAACGCCACGGCATCGACTATCGCTTCGCCGGCATGCGCTCGCCCCAGGTGGCCCGCGACCTGGCCGTGCTCAGGGGGCGTGTGATCGAGGAGCAGGTACGCCCTGGCTGGCATCTGACGTTTTCCGACGTCGAGGTGCTGACGCCGTATGACTCCTGCTCCACCATGGCCTCCCCCCTGTTCGTCTGCGTCGTCCTGGAGGGCGCCATTCAGGTAGATCAGGGCGGGCGTCGCCAGCGCCTTTCCGCCGGCAGCGCGCTCAGCGCCAGGCTCGCCGACCAGGTGGCCCTGCGTGTGCACCAGGACGCCGGCCAGCGCCTGCGCACGCTGAACCTGTCCCTCGACGAAGCGGCCATCCACGCACTCAGCCAACGTCCTGAGATCACCGAGCTTCTCGACTCGCCGCGCCCTCACCTGCATGTCTGGCCCCTGCCCGGCTATCTGGCACCGATGCTTGAGCAGGCGGTCACGCCGCAACCCTCGGCAGGACAGCGACAGCTGCTGCTGGAGGCGATCGGACTGCAGCTGCTGGCCCATGGCCTGCGTCATCCCGGAGCGCATCAAAGCGGTCTGCAGCTGGCAGAACGCCAGCGCCTGGAGCGGGTACGTCAAACCCTGCACGATGCCCCTGCTCACCCTTACAGCCTCGAGCAACTCGCCGAGCTCGCCTCCATGAGCCAATCCGGTCTACGCGCAAAGTTCCAGCGCCTGTTCGGTGTCTCGGTCTTCGACTACCTGCGCGAACGCCGCCTGATGCTGGCCTATGAGCTGCTGTCTCGGGGCGCCAGCGTACAGCAGGCCGCCTTCGACAGCGGCTACGGCCATGCTTCCAATTTTTCCACCGCCTTCCGCCGTCGCTTCGGGGTATCTCCCAGGGATGTCGGCTAGGCGGTGGCTCACGCATAGCCGCAGCACTCCCACCAGCTTGGCACGGCAATCGTTCAACAGCCTGTCACCGCGCATAAGGATCTTGGCGATACGCATAGGAAGATGGCGCCATTAAAATGGAATAATTCGCATTACCGAAAAACACGCTTCCAACGCCATCTCCTGGCTCGACTCATACGGTAAGCCCTTCCATGAACACAATGACCTCCCCCGGCCTGCGCCGCCAATGGGCGTCGACGCCACTCGCGACCGCCATCTCTCGTGCATCGCTGGCGATGCTTGGCCTGTCGTCGCTGATGCTCTCTGCTAACGCCCTGGCACAAGCCGCCGACAACAGCGCGGCCGACAGCGCAGAACTCAGCACCATGACGGTCACCGGTGAAGCCGCCACCAAGACCGACACGCCGTTTCTGGAGACCCCGCAGGCCACCTCCAGCGTCAGCGCCGAGGACATCGAGCGACGCGGTGCCCAGTCCGTGCAGCGGGCTCTGGATTACACCCCAGGTGTTTATACCAATCAGATCGGTGCATCCAACCGCTACGACTACATCGTTCTGCGCGGCTTCTCTGACGGCAGCGTGAGCAATACCTTCCTCGACGGCCTGAAACTGATGGGCGACAGCAACAGCTACAGCTCACTGAAGATTGACCCGTGGATGCTGGAAAGTGTCGAGGTGGTCAAGGGCCCGGCCTCGGTGCTCTACGGTCGAGCCTCCCCCGGTGGCCTGGTGGCCTTGACCAGCAAGCGGCCGACCTTCACCGATACCCCCACCGGAGAGGTCCAGGTCGGCTTTGGCAACAACGACCAGCGCCGTGCGGCCTTCGATATCACCGGTAGCGTCGACGAAGGACAGCGCGCCGCCTTCCGCCTGACCGGCGTCGCCCGCGCCGCCGATACCCAGTTCGACCCGGTGGAGGAAGAAAGCTATGCCATCGCACCGTCACTGACCTGGGACATCACCGACGCGACCACCCTGAACCTCAACGCCTACCTGTCTCGTGAACCCGAAGGCGGCTATCACGCGGGCTTGCCCTACGAGGGCACCGTGACCAGCCACGCCGGCCAGCACATCGACAACACCTTCTTCGAAGGCGAAGACGACTACGACAACTTCGAGCGTGACCAGAACCTCTTCGGCTATGAGCTGGAGCATCGCTTCGGCAACGGGCTTATCGCTCGCCAGAAGCTCAGGTACCTGGAGTCGGATGTCACCATGGACCAGGTCTATGCCTATGGCTGGGCCAACGACACTGAGCTCTATCGCTACTATTCAGGCGCCGATGAGGACTTGGAAGCCTGGACGGTAGACAACCAGCTCGAGGCCAGCTTCACCACCGGCGGGCTCAACCACCGCGTGCTGACGGGGGTCGACTATCAGACACGGGAAAACGAGGTGACCTGGTCCAGTGGCGCCTTCCCGCAGATCAATGCCTTCAACCCCAGCTACGGTGCAGGCCCCGTCGGCGACATCGCGGTGACCACCCGCGAGACCCACGAGCTCGAGCAGACCGGCGTCTACCTGCAGGACCAGATCAGCTGGGACCGCTGGCATCTGACCCTGGGTGGCCGTTACGACTGGGTCGACATCGAGAATACCAATCGCGATAGCGGTGACAGCTCCGAACTGGATGAAACTCAGTTCAGTGGACGGGCCGGCCTTCTCTACGCCTTCGATAACGGCGTCTCACCCTACGTCAGCTACTCCACGGCGTTCACTCCGACCAGCTTCGTCGATGCATCAGGAGATCTGCTTGAGCCCATGGAAGGCGAGCAGGTGGAAACCGGCCTGAAATATCAGCCGCTGGGCACCCAGGACCAATACTCCATCGCCCTGTTCCACATCACTCAAGACAATGTGGCGACCAAGGAGCAGCCCACTGACCCTTACCGCGCCATTGGTGAGATCGAGTCCCAAGGCATTGAGCTTGAAGCCCGCACCCAATTCACCGACGAGTTGAGCATGCAGGCGAGCTACGCCTACACCGACATTACCTACGAGGAGAGCGATGTCCCCGGTGAAGAGGGCAACGACGCCATCTACTCACCCAAGCATATCGCTTCGGTGTGGGGCTACTACGATGTCGCCCGCGGACCTTTGGCCGGCCTGAACACCGGCCTGGGGGTGCGTTACCACGCCGATATCCAGGCAGATCGCGCCAACACCAAGTCGGTTCCGGACTACACCCTGGTCGATGCCACCCTTGGCTACGACTTCAGCCGCGTCGGACTTGAGGGCGTGAGCGCTCGACTCAACGTCAACAACCTGCTGGACGAAGACTACGTCGCGTCCTGCAACTCCCTCGAGTTCTGCTACTTCGGCGCCGAGCGCAGCGTCAGTGCTACCGTGAGCTATCAGTTCTGAGTCTGACGGCGATCACTCAGTACGCCATGCATGCAGGCACTGCAGATGGTCCCGCCGAGCCTGTTCGGGAGACACCGCCTTGAAGCGGACCCGTGTCCCGGGCAGGCACTGGGCCAGGCGTGCACAGGCAAGCGGCGTCAGCGCACCCAGACGCGGGTAGCCGCCGATGGTCTGACGATCGTTCATCAGGATGATCGGCTGGCCGTCGGGAGGCACCTGCACCGCACCCAGCGGAATACCCTCCGACACCATGCCCTTCATCCGGCCTTCAAGGCGCGCCCCGGTCAGGCGAATGCCCATGCGGTCGGCACGCTGATCGATGGTCCAGTCCTGGTTGAAGGCACGGTAAAGGCTGTGTCCGTCGAAGCTTGCGAGCTGAGCGCCCGTTACCAGCGCCAGCTCGAGCGGCTCCGATGAGGCAGTCAGCGTTGCCGCGCTTGGGGCCAGCTCTCGCGAGTTCACACGCTGGTGTGGCGCTTTCGCCTCCACGCGGTCACCCGCCACCAGGGGACGTCCCAGGCCATCCAGACCGCCCAGGCCCTCCCGCACGGTGCTCGAAAGACTCCCCATCACCGCTTCTCCGGCCACGCCCCCCGGGAGAGCCAGATAGGCGCGCAGGCCCTTGCTGGGACGCTCGAAGACCAGTCGCTGTCCTTGCTTCAGCGTCAGTGCCTGACCGGGAGCGATGGCCTCGCCGTCACGTCGCGCAGCGAGATCCGCCCCCGCCAGCGCCACGCAGATATCGGCCTCGGCGACCAGCTCAAGCCCCCCCACCATGACTTCGAGACCAGCGGCGTCCGGAGCATTGCCGAGCAGCCAGTTGGCCCATCCCAGCGCCACCCAGTCCATGGCGCCGCCCTGGGTCACGCCAAGATGACGCACCCCACCACGTCCACCATCGACCACCAGTGCCATGGGTCCCGCACGTTCCACCTTGAGACTCATGCGCCGCTCTCCTCGGCCGGGGGTTGGGGGGTGGTGTCGCCGCCCTGCGCCTCGAAGGTAGCGCGGTCGATGGCCACAAAGCGCACGCGATCACCGGGCTTGAACAGGGTGTAGCCCTCGCGCTCGCGATCAAACAGCTTCACCGCGGTTCGCCCGATCAGGTTCCAGCCACCGGGAGAAGGAGCCGGGTAAACCGCCGTCTGGCGATCCGCGATACCCACGCTGCCCGCGGCCACCTTCTGGCGCGGGGTCTTCAACCGCGGCGTCGCCAGAGCGTCCTCGACCAGCCCCATAAAGCCGTAGCCAGGCGCAAAGCCCAGCGCGAACACGCTGTAGTCACGCGCACAGTGACGGCGGACGACCTCCTCGACCGTCATCCCGGAGCGGCGCGCCATCAGCGTTAGCTCAGGACCGACGGAGGGGTCGTACCAGACAGGAATCTCATGCAGGGTGCCTTGTTCCGCCGCCTGGGGTGACAGTCCATCAAGTGCCGCCATGAGGCGTGTCCGGGCCTCCGCCAACGACAGTCGCTGGATATCGATCTGGACCAGTACCGTGGTGTAGGACGGCACCACCTCCAGGGCAGCGTCGCCAAGGCGCTGGCGAATCGCGTTGGTGGCCGCCAGCACCCAGGGCATATGCGCTTCGTCGATGGCATCAAACAGCCTGACGATCAGGCTATCGAAGGCGACTGTCTCCAGTCGTGGGCGTGGCGTCATGCCTCCTCCAGTCGGTCGAAGGCCTCACGAATGGCCCGGACGGCGGCCACGGAGCTTTCGTTGTCACCGTGCACGCACAGCGTATCCGCAGGCAGTTGCAGCGGGGTCCCGTCTCGGGCCGCCAGAGGCTCCCCCTTGGCCAGCGTGACCGCCTGGGCGACGATGGTCGACTCATCATGATGCACCGCTCCCGGTTCACGCCGAGACACCAGCCGCCCCTGCTGGTCGTAGGCTCGATCGGCGAACACTTCGAACCACAGGGAAACGCCCTCCTCCGCCGCCAACGCCCGGACGTCATCGGTATCGGCGGTGGACATCACCAGCAGCGGCAGGCTGGCATCGTAGGCACGCACGGCGCGCATGGTCGCGCGCAGCAGGTCCTGGCCCGCCGGGCTGTTCACCGCCATATCGTTGTACAGGGCACCATGGGGCTTGATATAGCGGACTCGAGAGCCTTCCGCTCGACACACACCATCCAGCGCGCCGATCTGATACAGCAACAGGTTCTCCGCTTCGGACGGCGACACCGCCAGGCTGCGCCGTCCAAACCCGACCAGGTCCGGGTAGCCGGGGTGCGCACCGATGGCCACGTTGTTGGCCACCGCCAGGCCGACGGTGCGACGCATCACGTCGGGGTCGCCCGCATGGAAGCCGCAGGCAATGTTGGCGCAGTCGATATACGCCATCACGTCGGCATCGCGGCCTATCTTCCAGGCGCCGAAACTCTCGCCGACATCGCAGTTGAGGAGGGGGATCGGCATAGGGCCACCTTATTGTTGTCGATGAAGTGTCATTGAATGATGTCGCTGTCTGAATTCTCGATCAAGCCGCCGGGCAGCGTACCGGCATCGCCCCGAGACTCGCGTCATCGCTGCGCAGCAACAAATTCAGCGTCAAGATTGACGACAGCAGCTCACCCGGCCAAGAATCACTGACACTACCCTGTCAATAACGCCCTATCCAACCGGAGACTTCCCATGGCTGTCAGCGATCCTTTCCATCTGGCCATCCAGGTCCGCGATATCGACGAAGCCCGCGAATTCTATGGCAACTTTCTCGGCTGCCCCGAAGGCCGCAGCTCTGAGTCCTGGGTCGACTTCGACCTCTACGGCCATCAGTTCGTCTGCCATCTGAATCCAGCGCTCAAGGATGCCGCCAGCGCTGCCCACAAGAATCCGGTCGACGGTCACGGCGTGCCGGTACCGCACTTCGGCGTGGTCCTCGAGATGCCAGCCTGGGAAGCCCTGGCCGACAAGCTCAAGTCCCACGGCGTGGAGTTCGAGATCGAACCCTATATTCGCTTCAAGGGCGAGCCAGGCGAGCAGGCGACCATGTTCTTCAAGGACCCTTCCGGCAACGCGCTAGAATTCAAGGCGTTCAAGGATCGCGACAGCCAGCTGTTCAAGAAGGCCTGACCACCGGTCCGGGCTGCGTCAGTGGTGTCGGTTGATCTTCAACGCCGCCTTCACTGACGCTGACGCAAGCATCGCCTCATCGCTAGGTTCGACAACAGACTCAACGACTCACTCGACGACAAGCTCAACAACACACTCAACAACAACAAGGTTCGCCATCATGCCCTGTCTCCGCTCTCTTCGTCTGGCGGTTGCCGTTGCCTCACTGACGGGCCTGGCATCCGCCGCCCAGGCCGCCGATTGGAACCTGGCCACGCCCTACGGCGACGCCAGCTTTCACACCGTCAACACCAAACAGTTCGCTGACGATGTCCGCGAGGCCACCGACGGTGAGCTGGATATTACCGTGCACTCGGGTGGCTCGCTGATCAGCCATGGCGAGATCAAGCCATCGGTCAGGCGTGGCACCGTCCAGGCCGGCGAGATCTTCCTGTCGATTCTGTCCAACGAATCCCCCGTCTTTGAACTCGACACCCTGCCGGGCCTCGCCGGCAGCTACGACGAGGCATGGGCGCTGTGGCAGGCAAGCAAGCCCGTCATTGAAGAATTGTTCGCTGAACAGGGCATGAAACCGCTGTACGCGGTGCCCTGGCCCTCCCAAGGCATCTACACCGACATCGCGCTCGACGATCCAGCCCAGTTTGAAGGGCTCAGGGTGCGTGCTCCCAACATCAATACCCAGCGCCTGACCGAGAATCTCGGCGGCCTACCCACCGAAACCGAGGAGTCGGATATTCCGACGGCCTTCTCCACGGGACGCGTCGACGCCATGATCACCTCAGTGTCGACCGGTGAGTCCATGGCCGCGTGGGACTACGTGTCCCACTTCACCGATGCCAACCTGTGGATCCCGAAGAACATCATCTTCGTCAATCAGAAGGCCTTCGACCGTCTCGACCAGGCCTCTCAGGACGCACTGCTGGAGGCCGCCGCCCAGGCCGAACAGCGTGGCTGGGAAGCCAGCAAGGCCGACATGGCAGGCAGCGCCCAGGCCCTTGAGGAGAATGGCATCACCATATCCGAGCCCGTTGATGCGGTGGCTAAAGCCCTTTCCGAGGCTGGCGACACGCTGTTCCAGGACTGGGAGAGCCGCGCGGATGATCGCGCCAAGGCGCTGATCGAGGAGTACCGCAGCAACATCGAGTGAGTCAAGGCAGCGCGGATTGCCGATCGCTGGAGGCCATCCGCGCTGATTGATCCTGTCCGCCCTCCGGTGGGAGCATACTCATGACATTTCGCCTGATGCCCATCTACCGCCTGGGCGGATGGGGAGCGGCCGCCTCGATGGTCGCCATCTGCACGCTGATTACCCTGCAGGTAATGTTTCGACTATTGGACGCCGTGCTGGTCATGGCCGGCAGCTCGCGCCTGGGCCTCGAAATCACCGGGGTATCGGAGCTGGCCTCCTTCCTGCTGGTGGGCGCGACATTTCTCGGCATGGCCTACACCTTCACCCATCATGCCCATATCCGCATGTCGCTGGTGATTCAGCGTCTTCCTGCGGCGGTGCGGGCCTTTACCGAACTTGCCTGTCTGCTGATCGCCTCGGCGCTCAATGCGCTGTTGTGCGTGTCGCTGTGGCAGCTGATGCAGGAGAGCCTGGAATACGACGACGTCTCGTCGGGGCTGCTGGCCATCCCCCTGTGGATTCCGCAGCTGGTGCTGCTGATCGGCATGGTCATGATGAGCCTAGCTCTGGCCGAGGCCTTGCTCGATACCGCACGCCAGGCGCTGCAGGCACCACAACGCTTCCAGGCCCCGGATGATGAGGCTGGCCATGACTGACATCCCCTGCCCTGTCGCACGGCCCCCTTGCTACCCCTGCGTGGAGAGCCCGTCGCTATGCTGATCATCAGTCTGGTTACCCTGCTGGCCCTGGCACTGCTGCTGGGCAGCGGCGTATGGATCGCCTACGCCCTGCTTGGCACCGGTTTTATCGTGCTGACGCTGTTCTTTCCCCTGGCGCCCGGACCTATCCTGGCGTCCGACTTCTGGGGCGCGAGCTACGGTTGGGACCTGACCGCCCTGCCGATGTTCGTGTGGATGGGCGAAATCCTGTTCCGTTCGGGGCTTGCCAATAACATGTTCCAGGCGCTGTCGCCCTGGCTCGGCCGACTTCCTGGACGCCTGCTGCACTCCAACATCATCGGCAGTGGGCTGTTCGCGGCAGTGTGCGGTTCTTCTGCGGCGACCTGCGCCACCGTCGGCAAGATGACGCTGCCTGAGCTCAAGAGCCGAGGGTATGACGACGATCTGGCCATCGGAACCCTGGCCAGCGCCTCGACCCTGGGCCTGTTGATTCCGCCATCGATCATGATGATCGTCTATGGCGTCGTCACCGAGCAGTCGATCTCGCGACTGTTCATCGCAGGCGTCGGACCCGGTCTGCTGTTGCTGGGGCTGTTCATGGCCTATGTCATCGGCTGGTCACTGCTGGTAGGCAATCGGCGGGGCGCGGTGGGCAAGCGCGACAGCGCCATGCCGCTGCGCCAGAAGCTCACCGGCAGCCTGCAGCTGCTGCCGTTGCTGGCACTGATCGGCGGTATTCTTGGCAGCATCTACGGCGGGCTCGCCTCGCCCACCGAGGCCGCTGCGTCCGGCGTCGTACTGTCCATGCTGATCGCCAGGGCCAACGGCCACTTCAACGCCGCCATCTTCAAGGAGGCACTGTTTGCCGCGGTGCGGACCTCCTGCATGATCGCCTTCATCATTGCCGGGGCCTCCTTCCTGGCATCCGCCATGAGCTTTACCCAGCTGCCGATGGACCTGGCCGAGAAGATCGGCGCCATGGGCCTGTCACCGGCCTGGTTACTGGTGGTCCTGACCCTGTTCCTGCTGGTGCTGGGTTGCTTCCTCGACGGTATCTCGCTGATCCTGCTGGTGACCTCGATCATCATGCCGGTGATCGAGGTGGCCGGCTTCGACTTGATCTGGTTCGGCATCTACCTGGTCATCGTCGTCGAGATGTCACAGATCACCCCGCCGGTAGGGTTCAACCTGTTTGTGATCCAGGGACTCACCGGCCGCGACATCATGTCGATCACCCGTGCCACGGTGCCCTTCTTCCTGCTGATGATCGTGGCCATCGTGATCATGAGCCTGTTCCCCGGCATCGCTACCTACCTGCCCCAGGCGATGAGCGGATAGCCGCCGTTTTCAGACTCGCTGGCGCTGTCTCAGCGTCTCGATGATGCCTTCAAGCCGGCGCCGGGTCTCGGCGTCGGTCTGCTGGCTCATCAACTCATCCAGGGTTTCCACCACATCGGCGTCACGCCTTGCCCTTGCAGCACGATTGGCACTGTCTGTGCTGCCATCGGACAGCAAGGCGCGAATCATTCGGTCCAGCGTGCCGAACAGAAAGTCGATACTGTAGCCGGCGAGAAATCCCAGGGCGGCGCCGCTGAGCGCGACCTCTGCGCCCTTGTCGCTGGGAATCTGAGAAACGAACAGCACGATCGCTCCTCCCGACAGGGTGCCGAGCACGATGCGATTGACGTGCTCGCCAATACGCGCCGGGTCGAAGGTACGACTGTAGAGTCGGCTGGCGGTGACCCGCAGCACAAAGGCAAAGGCCCCGAGCGCTCCATACAGAAACGCCTCGGTGTGACGCAGACCTTCGTAGAGAAATCCCAGGAGAGTGGCCTGCGCACCAGCGCCAACCGTCATGCCTGCCTCCGCGCCGATCGCTGACATCATCACATTGGAGATGATGGCCAGCATCACCACCGCCGCGGTGCACTGCCACAGCCGCATCAGGTAGCGCCCGGTGCGGCTATCGCGAAGTCTGCCGCTTTCCCGGCTGGGACGTGTCGCCGCCAAGGTGCGTGGGGAGATGCCCGGGTAGCGGCGCGACAGCTCACGGTAACAGGCGACCAGACCGTCGATGTCGGCGCCACTTAACGGCACGTTCTGCCTCTGCTGCTGGCGCGCCCGATAATACGCGGAAAGATCCACATCCAGCGGCACGCCTTCCGCTTCCAGCGCAAAATCCAGCAACGCCGCCATGTCATCCAGCAACTGATCCACCCGGTCACCGCAAGGATCGACGCCGCGACTGTCGTCGGACTTCGACGGCTCTCGGCTTGGCTGAGTAGGCCCTTGCTCACCCGCCAAGGTCGATGCACTCGAGCGTTCTCGCGCCACACCCCCTGACACCCGGTGATCCGATACGTCGAGACTGTCAGCACTGAGGCGATTCGCATCGCAGCGCTTGCTGTCGTGGCGACCCATATCGAGCGCGCCCGTGTCATGGCTGGCCGTATCCTGACTGCCTATCTCAGGGCATTCCGTCTCAGGGCATTCCGTCTCAGGGCATTCCGTCTCAGGGCATTGTGTCTCGAGCGGCTCTGATTGAGCGGCCTTAGGACGCTGCTTGGCCGATATGCCCATGGCAGTTCCTCCCGCGAGCGCGATGTGCTCGCTGCTGTACCGGGAGCTGGCCTGATCATCAGGCTCCGTCACTACCCCCTGCTGTCCCGGCGCAGCAAAGTGTGTAGTGACTTACTCACCCTAGACGCCCCGGGCCCGCTTGGCGACTTTTGCCGCCAAGCGCGATGGGCCTCTTCTCTGCCGCAGGCACGGCTTCTGCTACAGGCACGGCTACTGCCGCTGACACTGAGGCTGGCGCTGGCGCGGAGCTGATGGCGCTGGCGCGGAGCTGATGGCGCTGGCGCGGAGCTGATAGCGCCAGCGGACAGCCTAGATGACCTGAGCCGACTGGGCGGCCTCACCGGTCTGTACCTGCCACTGGGCAGCATAGCGTCCGCCGCGTTCGATCAGCTGCTGGTGGGTGCCGCGCTCGACCACTCGTCCAAGCTCCATCACCACGATGTCGTCGGCGTGAACGATGGTGGACAGGCGGTGGGCGATCATGATCACGGTGCGCTCGCTGCCAATCCGCGCCAGCGAGCGCTGGATGGCGGCCTCGGTCTCGTTGTCCACCGCACTGGTGGCTTCATCCAGCACCAGCACCGGCGGGTCCTTGAGCAGCGCCCTGGCCAGGGACAGGCGCTGACGCTGGCCACCGGACAGCCGTACGCCGCGTTCGCCGACGCGGGTATCGAGGCCATCGGGCAGGCGCTCGATAAATTCCCAGGCCTCGGCAGTACGGGCAGCACGGACGACTTCATCGAGACTTGCCTCGGGTCGTGCGTAGGCGATGTTGTCTCGCACGCTGCCCTCGAACAGGTAGACGTCCTGACTGACGAGTCCGATGGCATCGCGCAGCGCATTCTGGCGAAGCTCCGCTACCGGAATGCCATCCAGGACGACCTGCCCCTGGTCGGGATCGTGAAAGCGCAGCAGCAGCTTGATCAGGGTGGACTTGCCGGAACCCGTGGGGCCGACCAGCGCCAGGGTGCGTCCAGCGGGCACCACCAGATCCACATCATCGATACCCGCATGGCTCTCGGCGTAGTGAAAGCTTACTTTATCGAACCGCACCTCCCCCCGGACCGGGGTCGGCAACGTGGTCTGACCGTCATCGCGCACACGAATGGGTGTGGCAATCAGATCAAGGATACGACGCGTGCTGGCCATGGCCCGCTCGAACAGGTCGATGACCTGGGCCAACCCTGTCAGCGGCCACAGCAGGCGCTGGGTCAGGAACACCAGTACACCGTAGGCTCCCACATTCAGTTCGCCTGAAAGCGCCTGCATGCCGCCGACGATGAAGGTCGCCAGGAAGCCGGTCAGGATCGCCATGCGAATCACCGGAATAAAGGCCGAGCTGATGCGAATGGCACGACTGTTGGCATCCACATAGGCTTCACTGTCGGCCTTCAGCCGCTCGGCCTCGCGGGCCTCGGCGGTAAAGCTCTTGATGGTGGCCATGCCCTGAATATTGTTCGACAGCCGACTGGAGAGCACGCTCACCTTTTCGCGCACGTCGGCGTACAAGGGCCCCGCCTTGCGCTGAAACACGAAGGCCCCCCAAAGGATCAATGGCACCGGGGTAAACGCCAGCAGCGCAATCAACGGGGACAGCACGAAGAACACGGCTCCCACCGCCACGACGGTCACCCCAACCTGGATCAGCGAGTTGGCTCCGCCATCCAGGAAGCGTTCGAGCTGGTTGACATCGTCGTTCATGGTGGCCACCAGCTCGCCGGATGAACGCGATTCGAAGAAGCCCATGTCCAGACGCTGCACGTGTTCGTAGGCGTCCTGTCGCAGGTCCGCCTGCAGGCGCTGGGCGAGGTTGCGCCAGAGGATCTGAAACAGATACTCGAACAGTGACTCTCCCGCCCAGATAAAGAAGGTCAGCACCCCCAGCACAATGATCTGGGACGACGCCGAGACGAAGCCCAACCGGGCGACGAAGCTCTGCTCCTGATTGACCACGACGTCGATGGCGACACCGATCAGAATCTCGGGCGCGATATCAAACAACTTGTTGATAATCGAGCACAGGGTCGCGGCGACGATTCGCCGACGATAGCCCCGGGCATAGCGCAACAGGCGACCCAAGGCCTGCAGGCTGGAGGAAGTGGACACAGTGGTGGCTCCTTGCGGCTTACATCGGTGCCAGCGCTTCGCGCCCTCGGCACGGGGCGAAGACACGGGTGCTGAGAATGCGAAGCCGTTGATGACGTGCAACATGAACACGCTGGCGCAGGGCGAGACCCGGCCGCCGACACCAGCAATACGCGGCAACTACACAACAACTACACAGCAAAACGCCGCGGCCCTGGGGCCGCGGCGCGTGACCTGCTAGCAGGTCGGACGACGTCGTGATGACGTCATGCCGGTGTCGATCAGGCAGTGGCTGCCTGGTAACGACGCTCGACTTCGTCCCAATCCACCACGTTGAAGAAGGCGGCGATGTAGTCAGGACGCTTGTTCTGATACTTCAGGTAGTAGGCGTGCTCCCACACGTCCAGCCCCAGTACCGGGGTGTTGCCGTGCATCAGCGGGCTGTCCTGGTTGAGGGTGTTTTCCACCACCAGGGCGCCGTCCGGAGTCACGGACAGCCACGCCCAACCAGAACCGAAACGGCCCAGAGCGGCCTTGGTAAAGGCATCCTTGAAGGCATCAAAGCCGCCAAGTTCCTTTTCGATGGCGTCAGCCACCTTGCCTTTCGGGTTACCACCGCCGTTCGGGGACATCACCGTCCAGAACAGGGAGTGGTTGGCATGACCACCGCCGTTGTTGATGACCGGCTGGCGCTTGTCTTCAGGCAGACGCTCAAGGTTGGCAACCAGCTCGTCCACCGGCAGGTCTTCAAGACCAGTACCTTCCAGCGCACCATTCAGGTTGGTGACGTAGGTGTTGTGGTGACGAGAATGGTGGATCTCCATGGTCTGCGCATCGATGGAGGGTTCCAGTGCGTCGTAGGCGTAGGGCAGTTCCGGCAGAGTATGTGCCATGGTGATACCTCCTTCCTTGTAAAGTTGGGCTGATTCAGGGGGATAATCCTATCCCACTCACCAGCTTGCGTCATCGTGGGCCTCATACTATAGGCAAGTCGCGACGGTCTCGCTAGCGCCTGCAGCGCTGGAAAAGTTCTCGTCCAGCGGCGTCGCTTCAGCGACCTTGGCTCACCTCGGCAAGGCCCGATGCCGTAGGCCACAGGGTGGCATCTTTTACGCCTCTTCTACAAGGGTTAGCCAACGGCGACTGCCCGATGTTCCCTGATGACACATCGGATTGACAACAGCAAACAAATTGATAACCATTCCTATCCATTAAGAGTGTAATTCCGATCGCCCGGACGACCCAGCGGAGCCCTTGTTCATGTTCGACCTTCAGTCCGCCTCTTTCACGATTCCGGGCAAGACGCTGCTGGCCCCCACCAGCCTAACCTTCGACGCGGGCCGCGTGCATGGCTTGATCGGCCACAATGGCTCGGGCAAGTCCACCCTGCTCAAGCTGATGGCGCAGCAGCAACCGGTCAGCGCAGGACGCATCCTGTTCAACGGCCAGCCCCTTGAAAGCTGGGGGCGCCGTGCCTTCGCCAGGGAGGTGGCCTACCTCCCCCAGCACCTGCCTGGGGCCGAAAACCTGACCTGCCGCGAGCTTATCGCCTTTGGCCGCTATCCCTGGAAGGGACTGCTCGGGCGTTCGCGCCTAGACGACCAGGAGCACGTCAGCAGGGCCATGGCACTGACCCACACCGAGGCCTTTGCCGAGCGCCTGGTGGACACCCTGTCCGGGGGCGAGCGTACTCGCGTGTGGCTCGCCATGCTGCTGGCCCAGGGCAGTCGTCTGCTGCTGCTCGATGAGCCATTGGCAGCCCTGGATATCGCTCACCAGGTGGAGGTGATGACCCTGGTGAAGAAGCTCAGCCGTGAGCTCGACCTGGGCGTGGTGATCGTGCTTCACGACATCAATATGGCCTCACGCTTCTGTGACCGCCTGGTGGCTCTGCACAGCGGCCAGGTCATCGCCGAGGGAAGCCCGGAGACACTGATGACCGGAGACGTCCTTGAGGATATCTACGGCATCCCGATGCAGGTCATGCCCCACCCCAGTGGCGAGCACGCCGTGGCCCTGGTGCAATGATGCTCCGTCGGCTTTCACTGCCAGCCCGCCCGCTTTTTCGACGATTGCCGCGCCCCTTGCGTTCATGCTGGCTGACAGCACTGGCGCTGGGAGTGTTGTCACTGTCCGCCAGTTGTCTGGCCTCACCACGCATCGCGAGCCTCGACTGGACCCTGGCAGAAACGCTGGTCGCCCTGGAGGCGCCGCCCATGGCACTGGCCCAGACCGATGACTATGAAAGCTGGGTGGGGCTCGAAGCACCCGCTCAGAGTGTCGATATTGGCCTGCGCACCCAGCCCAACCTGGAATTGCTGGCCGACCTGAACCCGGACGCGATCGTCATCTCTCCCATGTTTGCGAATCTGGCACCGCGACTGTCGGCCATTGCCGAGGTGAAGCAATTCTCGATGTACAGCGGGGACGGTGACTTCTGGAACGAAGCACTGACCCTGACCCGCGAACTGGGCGAACTGGTCGGCCGCCAGGCGGAGGCGGAGCGCCTTATTGCCAGCAGCGAGGCGCATATCGCGCAGATTGCCGATCGCCTTCCCGAGGACACGCGCCCGCTGCTGCTGATCCAGTTCATGGATGAGCGTCACGTGCGCCTGTTTGGTGACCACAGCCTGTATCAGGCCGTGATCGAGCGGATGGGCCTGACCAACGCCTGGACCGGCACCACCAATGTCTGGGGCTTCAGCTTGATCGGCATCGAACAGCTGGCCAACTACCCACAGGCCCGTATCGTGGTGGTCGAACCTTATGTTGCGGGAGTGCGCGAGGCGCTGGCCGACAGCGGGCTATGGCGCCATCTGGGAAGCGTCAAACGAAACGACGTCGTGACCTTGCCACCGGTGTGGAGCTTTGGTGCCTTGCCTTCTGCCAACCGCTTCGCCAGCAAGCTGGGTGAGGCTCTGGGTGCAGACAGCCCCGCAGCCACCACAACAACGACGCGCTCCGCCCAGCGCGAAACGACGATGCTCCTACCCTCCTCCCGTGATAGCGAGACCCTTGATGCAGGCCGTTGACACCCGCAGCTGGCAATCACACCGACTGAGTGCAACCGCCGCGGTGCTCGTCGCCCTTTGCCTGCTGGCAGCGTGGCAGTCCCTTGAAGGCCTGGGTGGCGCAAGCTCTGCCCTGGCCGCACTGTCCTCGCTTGACGTGACCACCCCCTCGTCACTGGTACTGCACTACAGCTGGTGGCCGCGACTGGCCATTGCCCTGACCGCCGGCGCAGCCCTGGGCTTGGCTGGAGTGTTGATGCAGCAGGTGCTACGCAATCCCCTGGCAGCACCCACCACCCTGGGCGTCGCCAGTGGGGCCAACCTGGCCCTGATGATCGCCACCCTGGTGGCGCCGGGCCTGCTCGCCCTTGGACGGGAGTGGGTCGCCCTGTCCGGCGGCGCCCTGGCCATGGGCCTGGTATTTGCGCTGGGCTGGCGGCGCGGCCTGTCGCCTGGCGTGGTGGTGCTCGGTGGTCTGGTAGTGAATCTGTACTTCGGCGCCCTGGCCATCGTGCTGCTGCTGTTTAACCAGGAGGCGCTCAAGGGGGTGCTGGTATGGGGTGCAGGATCATTGGCCCAGAATGGCTGGGACGGGGTGTTCTACCTGCTGCCTCGCGTGCTGGTCGCTGGCGCCCTGGCCATCTGGCTGATTCGCCCGCTGGCACTGCTCGAGCTCGATGATGCCAGCGCCAAGAGCCTCGGCGTGTCACTCAAGTGGCTGCGCCTGGGCGGCCTCGGCCTGGCGGTCTTCCTGACAGGCTGCGTGGTGGCTACTGTCGGCATCATTGGTTTTATCGGTCTGGCGGCCCCCAACATCGCACGTATGGCCGGTGCCCGACGGCTGCCGGCGCGGGTGGGCTGGTCGATGCTGTTTGGCGCGCTGCTGCTGACCGTCACCGACCTGGTGCTGCAAGGCGGCATCGACGCACTGCCGACACTGCTTCCCACAGGGGCTACCACGGCGATGCTGGGTGCTCCCCTGCTGTTGTGGCTGATCCCCCGGCTCAAGCTGACGCCCCGTCGGCCACCACCGGCATCGGCTCCCCTGGTGCTGCGAACCTCGACGCCTGTCCCGCTGCTGGCAGGACTCGCAGCGGCACTGGTGATCGCCATGCTGGTCGGCATACTCGCCGGGCAAACCAGCACGGGCTGGTCACTGAGCACAGAGGTCCAGGTACTCGACTGGCGCTGGCCACGGATCATGGCGGCCGCTGGCAGCGGCGCCCTGCTGGCCATCGCCGGTACCCTGATCCAGCGCGTCACCGCCAACCCGATGGCAAGCCCCGAACTGCTGGGCATCAGTGGTGGCACAGCCATCGCGCTGATTATCACCATCTTTGTGGTGCCCGGACCCAGCCACTTGCTGCTGCTGGGAACCGGCACCCTGGGGGCGCTGGTGACACTAGCGCTGCTGGTTGCACTCAACCGCGCCAGCGGCTTCCAGCCCGAGCGCCTGCTGCTCAGCGGCGTGGCCATCACGGCGCTGTTCGACGCGGTGCGCTCCATCATCATGGTGGGAGGCGACCCCCGCGGGCAACAGGTCATGGCCTGGCTGTCTGGCTCGACCTATTACGTCGACCCGACCTCGGCGCTGGTGGTGCTGGTGGCCGGTGCGGCCGTCGCCCTGGCTGCCCAGCTGCTGGCCCGCTGGCTGGATATCCTGCCGCTGGGAAGCGCCACCTCCAAGGCCCTTGGCATCCATGTGGAAAACGCTCGCCTGGGATTGTTGGCAACGGTGGCGGTGCTGACTGCCGCGTCCACGCTGATCGTCGGGCCGCTGTCCTTCGTCGGCCTGCTGGCTCCTCATATGGCGCGGCTGATGGGGTTCTCTCGCGCTCGCCTGCATCTGGCCGGTGCGGCGCTGATCGGCGCCCTGCTGATGGTGCTGGCCGACTGGGTCGGGCGACAGCTGCTATTCCCCCAGGAGATACCTGCCGGTCTGGTCGCCTCGATTCTTGGCGGCAGCTATTTCATGTGGGGGCTGCGAAAGTTGTAAGCTAAAGGTGTAATCGGTGACAAAACCGCTCCGCAAACGAGGGAATCCCGATGCACGACAGCCTGCCCCTGCTCCGTCCTTCCCTCGGCCGCCTGGCCCTCGGCGGCAGCTGCTACTGGTGCCTGGAGGCGGTCTACCAGTCGCTCAAGGGAGTCGAATCCGTCCATCAGGGCTGGGTCGCCGCCGACGGCGAGCACTCGGACTTTCATGAAGCCGTGGTGGTGGACTATGACCCCTCTCGACTGCCCCTCGACGTGCTGATCGAGATTCACCTTTACACCCACCGGGCCACCGCAGACCACCAGCGCCGCGACCGCTATCGCTCGGCGATCTATGTGCTGACCGAGTCTCAGGCGGCTTCGGCTCGAGACACCCTGGCCCAGTTGCAGGACGACTTCGACGCCCCCCTGCTCACCCGGGTCTTGCCACTGGTGGACTTTCGCGCCTCGAAGGAGGACTACCAGGACTACTTCTACAGCGACCCCTCGCGGCCGTTCTGCGAGCGCTGGATTACCCCCAAGCTGAAGCTCTTGCTGGACCGCTTTAGCGAGGTCGCAGACGGCGAGCGACTGGCCCAGGCAGGGGTCAACAAGGCGCCGACACCTTCACAGCGTTGTTCTTGAAACGCCAGCCATGACGTCCTCCCGGCAGACACACAAACGCCCGACCGGCAGAGCCTGGTCGGGCGTTCTCACTTAGACTACGTGCTGTGGTCAGAAGCGGTACTTGATGCTGCCTACCACGCTGCGCTCTTCACCGTAGTAGCACCAGTAGTCACAACCGGACACATATTCTTCGTCGGTCAGGTTGTTGACGTTGACCTGGGCGGTCCATTGCGGCGTGATGTCATAGCTGACCTTGGCGTCCCACAAGGTGTAGGAGTCCACCTGGGTATCCGAGTAACGAGGATTGTCCTTGGTCTCGCCCACATAGCGCACGCCACCGCCCAGGTTAAGTCCATGCAGGGCTCCTGGCACTTCATAGTCCAGCCACAGCGACGCCTGGTTGCGCGGAATCAGACCCGCGCGCAGGTCTTGCTCTTCGCGACTCAAGTCTACCCGTACATCGGTATAGGTGTACGCGGCGGTGACCTTGAGGTCATCGGTCACGTAGCCTACCCCCTCGATCTCAAAGCCCTGGGACTCCCGCTCTCCCCCCTGGCGATTGGCCGACTCACCGCTGGTGTAGAGGGTATCGCTTTCCTTGAGGTCGAAGACTGCCGCGGTGACATAACCATCCAGCCAGTCAGGTGCATACTTCACCCCCAGCTCCCACTGTTCGCCATCGCTGGGGCGGTAGGCGCGGCCGTCCGGATCGGTGCCGATCTGCGGTGAGAAGGACTCGCTGTAGCTCAGATATGGCGAGATACCATAGTCGCCAAGGTACATGATACCGCCGGAGAAGCTCGTCTCATCCTCGGTACCACCGCCATTATCTTCACCGTTGATGCGATTGGTCACATCCACGCTGTCATGGCGCAGGCCGGCAAGAAAGATCCAGCGATCGTCCAGACGCAGCTGGTTCTGAGCGTAGAAGCCAAGCTGCTCCTTGCCCTCATCATGGTCGCTACCTGTCCGCGATGACGGCGTGAAGTTGCCGTACTCGGGATCAAAGATATCGAAGGGCAAGCCGAAGGCGAAGTCATCGTAGTTGTCGTAGTCGATATCCAGATCTTGATAGTCGACGCCAAGCAACAGGGTGTTCTCGGTACGATCGCTGTACCAGCGGCCGATAGCACGGGTGTCTACCGTGACCGCATCGAAGTCACCATCGCGATAGGTCAGGCCACGTTGGGCATTGCGATCATCCAGCAGATAAGACACATAGACGTCGCGCTCCAGCAGGTCCAGATGGCTGTAGCGGAAGTTCTGCTCGATGTCCCAGGTGTCATTCAGGCGATGGGACAGCTCGTAGCCCAGCGCCCACTGCTCATGCTCCTGACGCTCGTAGCCCGGCTCCCCGAGGTTGTCTTCGGGATCGAGCCGACCAAAAGGCGTGCTGTCGACGGTGCCGTAAGGCAGCTTGAAGCCGTTGGTGGGGGTGCCATGATCCTTCAGGTAGCTTGCCAGGAAGGTAATGCTGGTATCGTCGGACAAATCCACCGCCAGACTCGGCGCCAGATAGACGCGCTGGTTGTCCGCGTGGTCGATCTGCGCATCGTTCTCGCGGAACAGTCCCACCATGCGATAGCGAACATCGTCGCGGCCGGCCACAGGGCCGGAGACGTCGACGCCGACCTGCTCGTGGTTATCGCTACCGTACTGCAGCTCGATAAGCCCCTGCTGGTCTTCCGTCGGGCGCTTGCTGATGGCGTTGATGACCCCACCGGGAGGCGCCTCACCGTACAGGATAGAGGCAGGCCCCTTGAGCAACTCAACGCTTTCCAGACCAAAGGTCTCGGTGCTCCACCAGAAGTAGCCACCCTCGCGGAACTGACGCAAGCCATCCTGATAGAGCGAGTCTTCACCATTGAAGCCGCGAATATAGAACCAATCTGCCTTGTTGTCCTGGCCGAACGGCTGCGATACCACGCCGCTGCGGTAGCGCAGCACTTCGTCGTACTTGTTGACCTGGCGGTTATCGAGCTCTTCTCGGGAGACCTGGGAGGTTGACCTCGGTGTCTCCAGCACCGGCGTATCGACCTTCAGGGTAGACGTCGTCACGACCATGGTGTCACTGGAGACCTCGGTGACCGCTTCCTCCTGTGCCATCGCCAGCGAGGCCATCGGAACCCACCCGACGATCAGGGGCACGGTGGCATAGTGAACCGCCCGTGCAAGCGGGTGACGGGATAGTGAGTGGTGCTGGGGGAGCATGGAGAACCTCGGAGGCAGCGTCAGAGCGAACGACCAAGCAGGAACGCCAATGGGAATCCTGCTCAAGAAAACAACAACATCTACATGCTAATTGTTTTCATTTAATCTCGCAATTTATCCTCCACGAGCAGTCAACGCTTCTCCACCAAATGCGGGTTACGGTCAACGATCGGCATATCGCTACGACCTAACCCGCCAAGATCTCCTCCTCCGAGCCGCTCTCCAAGCCGCTCTCCAAGCCACTCTCCCAGCCACTCTCCGGGCAGCTCTCCGGGCAGCTCTCCCAGCCCTCCCGTACCATCACGGTACGCGCCAGTCAGGGCGAGCTTACTGACTTCCTAGCTTGGCTTGGCCCACTGGGCGCCTTAGCTGCCCAGCCTTCACTGTCGGACCGGTGAGTACGCTAATGTTGTTCAAGGCGTCCCACGGCATCACGACTGGCGGCCTCGCGATTTTCCCCGGTGAGTTCGATCAACTGTCCGGCGCGCATTTCCAGCAGTCGATCAGCGTGCTGAAAATAGTGATCGTCATGGCTGATGGCGAACACCGTCTTGCCCATGCTCCGCAGCTTGGGTAGCAACTCTTGATAGAACACACGCCGGAACTGCGGATCCTGATCCGCCGCCCACTCGTCGAGCAACAGGATGTCGCGCTCCTCCGCCACCGCCATCAGCAGTGCAAGGCGTTTGCGCTGTCCCTGAGACAGCTCTGGATTGGTCACCCTTTGCCCATCGAAGTGCAGTTTGTCCCGCATCTTGAGCACATCGAGCCAGCGTTCCACCAGTACCGGGTCAGGCGAGGCCCCGTCGGGTCCGACCAGGGTGTCAAACTGATGAAAGTCGGTATACACCGCGGAAAAGCGCTGACGAAACCCTTCTCGATCGCTGTCATTCAACACCTTGCCATCGAGCGTCATGCTGCCCTCGTGAGGGCGATACAGTCCGGTCAACAGCTTTGCCAGCGTGGATTTGCCGCTGCCGTTGCCACCGATCAAAAACACCAGCTCACCTCGCTTAAGCGATAGATCGAGGGGGCCGACCACGAATCCACCAGAGTCCCCTGCAGAGGTATGCGACGATGAATAGCGGAAGCTGACGCCCTCCAGCCGTAGCTCTTGCCATGCTCCGCTCACCGCCGCTCGACGGCCAAATTCCTGACGGGGCTCAGCCAGATCCAGCCCACGAATCTTATCGAAGGCAACCTGAGCGCTCAGCAGCGTGGGCAAGGCGCCCACCGCAGAGATCAGGGGAGTGCGCAGGAACAACAGGGTCAGCGAAAAGGTGGCCGCGACTTCGGTAGACGCCCAGCCCAGCCCGTTGGCCAGATAGAACACCACACCGATGGCGCCCAACATCATGATGTTGGACACATTGACAGCGCTCAGGTGATAGGTATCGGCGCGGATGATGTGGTGGCGATAGCGCCGGGCATCGCGGTCGTAGGTGTCTTCAAAGAGTGCCTGGGCTCGGTCACGATTGAGCGCCAGCTCCTTGCGACCATCAATGACCGCCTGATAATCGCGGTACAGCGCGTCCTCGGTCTCGCGCACCTGGGACAGATGGCGATACACGCGTCTGACCAACCAGGCTCCGGCTGCCATGGTCGCCCCGACCCAAAGGCTGGTCACGATCAACAGCCCTGGCGACAACCAGCCGAGATAAAGCGCTGAGCCTAGCGTCAATACAATGCCTTGAACCAGCTCGGGAAGACGCACGAAAGCGATCGTGATATTGCGCACATCGCTGGACAGGCTGGCCAACAATTCGGCACTGCCTAGACGTTCCAGGCGCTCGATATCGGTGTCCAGAATCTGCTTGACCAGACGCGAGCGAAGTCCATAGACGAAGTGATGTCCCAGCGTGGTCAGCGCCAGTTGCGAAGCCAGCGTCACGGCCAGTAGCGCCACTACAATGCCCAAGAACTGGGGCAGAATACTGCCGACGTCTCCCGACACTTCGATCAGACGGCGGTTGATGAAGGCGATCGCTCCAATCCCCAGGGCCGCGCTGACGAGGCTCAGCAGCATCACCCCGACAAAGGGCCAACGATAGTAGCGGTAGACGACACTTAATAGTTCCAATGACTCACGCCTCTCAGGGGGAATTTAGCTCGCTGAATGCTGCTCTACGCCGCAGGACTTCTCCACGCTCACAGACCACCACTGGGCGCAGCCTCTTTGGCAACGTGTGACCAGGTCCATGGTTGTCGGCGTGTCACGGCTGGCTTGTGACGACTGGCTTGTCATGGCTGGCTTGCCACACCAGGGCGTGCATTGTCCCAGAGCGAACCGTCGACGCAAGGGAAACACTGCACAAATGCCTGCGCCGCCGATTCGCAGCGTTACGCGCGGCTCAACCGCCGTGCCTTTTCCCCATGGCGTCGGGCTATACGCTTCCCTGAACCTGTCATGAAGCAGCAACACGGGCTTACATATTTCTTTCACAACGCGCCCTTGAAATCTTGTACATAACCTCCACAATAGATATCACAGCGTCGCGATGAGCATCCTTGCGTCGCTGCAAGCAAGACAGGTTGCTGCACTGGAACACGCCGCAACCGAGAGGATCGCAAGAACCACTCGCCAGAAGGAGAAAAGGAATGATCCGCAAGAATCTGCTGACTACCGCTATCGCAAGCACTGTCTTCGCCGGCTCCATGGCCGTGGGCACCACCGCCCTTGCCGATCATCACAACGAGGGCGCGAATCAGGCCGCACACAGCGAGCCGCAAGGCCTCTACTCCGCTGAAGAGCTGCTCGATGCCGATGTCTTTGCCAAAGGCTCAAGCCAGGACGAGGTGGGCGAAGTCGAGGATATCCTGCTCGACAATGACATGAAAATCCGCGCCATCGTGGTGGAAGCAGGCGACCTGCTCGACCTGGGCGAAAACCAGTACGTGGTCGAGACCGGCGACTTTACCGTTCAGACCACCAACGGCGACAGCCTGGACAACATCGAATACTCCGTTCACCTGAACATCACTCAGGATGAAATCTCCGCACAGCCTGAGTACACCAACACCTGGTGGAATCAGACCAAGACCAACGTGCAACAGGCTTGGATGGACACCAAGGAAGGCGCTCAGAGTGCCTGGCAGACCACCAAGTCCGCCACTGCCAACGCCTTGACCAGCGCCGGTAATGCCATCGAAAACGCTGGCGACAATGCCGAAGACGCTGCACAAGATGCCGCCAATTAATGGGGTAGCTTGAACGTCACAGGCTACTATCCTTTGACGCCATCACACACCCGGTCATCGACCGGGTGTGTTGCGTTTTAGGCCCGCACTATATGTCTAACGTTCCTGGATAGGTCTAACGTCCCTGGGCTCAGCATCGCGTCAGCTCTGCTCGGACCGCCTCAAGCCTGCCAGCAGCGGCTTGCCCGTCAGCGGATCTTCCACCAGCGAACAGTCAACGTCATAGAGCTGCCTGACCAGGGCAGGTGTCACCACCTCCTGCGGCTTTCCCTCCGCGACTAGCTTACCGTCCCGCATCGCCACCAGATGGTCGGCATAACGGCATGCGCTGGTCAGGTCGTGCACCACCATGATGATGGTGCGCCCCTTGAGCACCAGCCGATGCAATAGCTCGAAGACCTCCAGCTGGTGGCCAAGATCCAGCGCCGACGTCGGCTCGTCCAGCAGAATAATGGGCGTCTGCTGGGCGATGGTCATGGCAATCCAGGCTCGTTGGCGCTGGCCTCCGGAGAGCGTCTCCAGACCACGCTCGGCAAGCGTCTGTAGTCCCGCGCTGGCGATGGCCTGGGCGACCACGGCCTGATCTTCCTCACTCCACTGGCGATACCAGGACTGGTGAGGCTGGCGACCGAAGCGGATCAGATCATTGACGCTAAGCCCCTCGGGGGCGGAGGCCTCCTGGGGCAGCAAGGCAATGCGGCGCGCCAGGTCTCTTGCACTCAGGCGCTTGAGCTCCTGGCCTTGCAGCCAGACCTTGCCCTGTGTCGGCGTGTGCAGCCGTGAAAGTCCCGCCAGCAGCGTCGACTTGCCGCAGCCATTGGGCCCCACGATGGCCGTGAGCTGGCCTTGAGGAATGGTCAGGTTCAAGCCGTCGATGACGCGCAGGCGGCCATGGCTGAGCACCAGGTCTTCCACCACGTAGGGGGCGGGTTCTGGGGCCATCGGCCGAGGCTGTTGCGGTGACGATGATGGGAGTGACATCAAGACTCTCTCAACTATCTAAATTTTCTAAATAGGCTCTAGACGTGCGCCCAACCATGGGCAACCACTCAACCGAGGCCTCATCAGCGGCGCACCAGAATCCAGATCAGCCAGGGGCCACCGACGACCGCGGTGACGATACCCACGGGCAGCTCTAGCGGAGACAGCAACAACCGTCCCACCAGATCGGCCACCACCATGACCATGGCCCCGGCGAGCCCCGCCCCGAGCAGCGGTACCTGACGGTTGCCGCAGAGGTGGCGCGCGACTTCAGGGCCCAGCAGCCCCACCATGCCCACCGGCCCTGCCACTGATACGGCCAAGGCAGTCAGCGCCACCGAGACCACCAGCACCTGGGCCCGGCGTCGCTTGAGCGGTGCCCCCAGGCCGGTGGCCACGGCATCGGAAAAGCGCATCAATGCCAGTGACCGCGACAGCCACAGCGCCAGCGGCACCAGCACGAGCAGCCCAACACCCAACACCTGCACGGCGCCGGCAGGACGCGCGTTCAGCGTGCCTACGGTCCAGGGGTAGGCTGCATTGGCCACATCGATGGCCGCCCGCGACAGCATCAATTGGGTCACTGCCCCAAAGATGGCACCGACCCCTATCCCGGCCACGATAAAGCGATAGCCACGGGCGCCCCCTCCCGCGGCCAGGCCGAAGGTCAGCACAGCGGCAGTCGCCGCCCCGGCCAGCGCCATGGCGGAAGGCGCCAGGCTGAGCCCCATGCCCAGCACCGAGGCCACCGCAAAGGCGGTGGCGCCGTTATCGATGCCAATGATGCCCGGCGTCGCCAGCCGATTGCGCGCCAAGGTCTGCATCAGGCAGCCGGCAAGTCCAAAGGCCAGGCCAGTGGACAGCGCCGCCAGCAGGCGAGGAAGGCGAAGCTGCTCGACCACGAAGGTATCAAGGGGCCCCGCCTGGTTGAGCATGACGTCCCACAGGGTCTGTGGAGGCAGGTGCTGCTCGCCGAGACACAGGTAGGCAAGGCTCGCCAGTCCTAGCGCAGCCAACAGTAACAGCACCCCTGACCAATGGCGCCGGTCGAGCAGCAGGCTGATCCCGCGATAACGCCATAGCCACATGCCCTGTGGCAGCGGGCCGCGATGTTCGGCGCTCTCCGGGAGCGTGGCGGGGCTATTTGAGGGGCTATGCGAAGGGCTATGTGAGGGGCTATGCGAAGGGCTATTCGAAGGGCTATGTGAGGAACAAGAAGGCATCGACATCATTACAGACTCGGCAGGCGACGGGCGCGCACAACGCTGATCAGTACCGGTGCCCCGCACAGGGCGGTCAGTACTCCCAGCGGCATTTCAGAGGGTGCCACCAGCCGTCTGGAGACGACATCGGCGGTCAACACCAGCAGCGGTCCCAGCGGCAGGCACAGCCATAGCGTGCGACGCAGCTCAGGCCCGGCGATGGCGCGGGCGACAAAGGGAACCACCAGCCCCACGAACGCTATGGGGCCGGCCACGGCGGTGGCTCCGCCCACCAGTACCGCGACGATCAGCACCGCCATCAGACGCAGCCTGCCGGGGTGATGCCCAAGCCCAGCGCTGGCGCGCTCGCCCAGGGCCAGACTGGCCATCGGTCGCACTACCACGATCAGTGCCAGTCCCGCGATCGCCATGCTCGGAAGCACCGCCAGCAAGTCCTCCAGCTGACGTCCTGACAGGCTGCCGACCACCCAGAAGCGAATCTCGTCAGCGGCGCGGCGGTCGGTCAGCAGAATAAGCGACGTCAGGGCCCCCAGCAGGCCCGAGAATGCCGCCCCCGCCAGCACCAGACGAATCGGATCACTGCCCAAGCCACGGATGCGACTGACGCCCAGCACGCACAGGCAACCGGCCAGCGCCCCCAGTTGCGCCACACCGATGCGCAGCTGAAGCAGGCTGCCTCCCGCCAGCAACATCAGCGCCACGGCAAAGGCGGCCCCCGCGCTGACGCCGAGCAGGCCAGGTTCAGCCAGCGGATTGCGGGTCATGGACTGCAGCAGGGTGCCAGACACGCCGAGGGCAATGCCCACTACCAGGCCCACCAGGGTGCGCGGCAGTCGCAGCTGCCAGACAACGAAGGACGCCTCTTCCCCCCCCTGCCCCATCAGCACTTGCAGAGAGTCGACCACACCGAGCTCACCCGCACCCACGGCAAGGCTCGCCATGACGGCGAGCCCAAGCAACACAAAGAGGGCCACCAATGGCCCTCCTGGAACATGTCGAAGTGACGTCACGGTGCGGCAGTGACCTCCAGTGCCCGCTCGATGTCATCGAGCACAGCCTGGGCGGCGATGGGACCATTGGCACTGGTCCACAGCTGACCGTTCACCGCCACGACGCGATCGTTCTCGACCACCGACAGCCGGGCAAACGCATCGCTCTGGCGCGCCTGGGCCAGCGCTTCCTGTCCCTTCTCGTCGAGCGTGGCAAGGAACAGCCAGTCACCGTCGACACGCGACAGCGACTCGAGGCTCAGCGGGTCGCTATGCGGACGGTTGTCAGGCACCAGTCCATCGTCCTGAACGTCCAGGCCAGCGGCCTCGAGCAAGCCGGTGGAAAACAGCCGAGTCGACATCACCAGCGGCCCCTGGGGCATCCAGCGGATCAGGAAAGCGCTGTCACCCGCGCTGCGCTCGGCGACCTGATCAGCCAATGAGGCGGCGCGGGTTTCCACTGCATCAATGGCTGCGTCCACCTGGTCCTGATGCCCCAGTGCGGCGCCAAACAGGCGGGCCTCATCCTTCCAGGCATTGGCATCGAAGCCCTGGGTAGTGGGCACGATCGTCGGCGCCAGCTGGGATAGCAGCGCGTAAGTCTCGTCAGACAGACGCGAGGAGGCCAGAATCAGGTCAGGCTTGAGCCCGACCACCGCCTCGACATTGACCTCACCGGAGGTACCGACGATCTGAATATCGGGAACGTCATCGCGCAGATAGTCCGCCACATCCTCGGCAGCACGCGTCGCCACCGCGCCCAGCGGCGTTACCCCGGCAGCCAGAGAAGCGTCCAACGCCCCTTCGTATAGCGTGACGACACGCGTCGGCTGCCCGTTGACCGTGACCTTGCCGTTGGCGGTCTCGAGCACACGACTATCTTGCTGGGCACTGGCACTGACAGGCGCCAACAGGGCAAGAGCGGCCAGGCCGATCGCTGCCACCACCCCTGCGGATGTTTTACGGGACATTGCTCGCATCTTCTCTATTCCTTGTCGCACGCCTCTCCTCGGTGACATGCCGAGGAGGGGCGATGTGGAACGATATAGTAATCAATCTCAGTTGCAGTTGCTTGCCCAACCTCCTCGCTCATATCGGAACGGTGCGTTCGACAGAGCGGGACGCTGACGCTCTTCCTTAGAAGTCGACGTTCAAGCCGAGCCAGACGCGGCGCCCATCTTCGACGTAGCCGTACTCGTCGTAGTCGATGTCTTCATCAAAGAGGTTGTAGATGCCGACGTTGACGCGAGCGGCGTCGGTCAGCTGATAGCCGATGCCGGTGTCGACGAAGGTGTAGTCCGGCGCCACGATGGCACTCTGCGACGGTCCGGTGGTGGGCTGACTTTCGTCGCCGCGATAGGTCACGCGTGTCCACTGGGACAGACGGTCGCTCACCTCCCAGTCGAGGTTGGCGGAGAATTCATGCTCGGGCAGCTGGGTCAGAGGCTCGCCTTCGTACTCGCCGCTCTTCTGTTCAGAGTCGGTGTAGGTGTAGCTGGCGGACAGCTCCAACGACTGGCCGATGGGGGTCGACAGCGACAGCTCGACGCCCTGCGTTTCGGCTTCATCGACATTGACTCGGTAGGTCGGGTTGCTGCCGAACTGGTTGGGGCCATCCGTACAGATATCTACCGGACAGGCGATCCGAGTGATCTTGTCGTCAAAGTCGTTGTGGAACACGGTGGCGCTGGCAGACAGACCGCTGGCATTGTTGTACAGAAGCCCCAGTTCCTTGTTGACCGACGTTTCCGGCTCGAGATCCGGGTTGCCGTAGATGTTGCCGCCGCGGCTGACCTGCCCCCAGCCAGGGGTGATCTCGCGCAGATCCGGTGCCCGGTAGCCGGTGGAGACACCGCCCTTCAGCGTCCAGTCGGAGGTCATGTGCCAGACGCTGTACAAGCGGGGGCTGACTTCAGAGCCGTAGTTCTCGTCGTGATCCATACGCACCCCGCCGGTCAGCGACCAGTCGTCGAGGAGCATCCACTCGTCTTCGGCAAACAGGGCCCACTGACTGTTGCGCACGTTGGTCAGATCGGAAATCTGATTCGAGGTCTGGTCGTCCAGCTCTTCCTCTTCGAAGCTGGCGCCGACGGTGACGATATGCGCGCCCAGCGGCATGACCAGGCTCGACTTGGCGTTGGTGTTGGTGATCTCCATCTCGCGAGTCTTGTTGCGGGCTTCTTCGCGCTGGACGTAGGTCTCTGTGGTACCGAAGGAGAAGCGACCGGTATGGGTCAGTGCCACGTATTCCTGGGTGAACTCGTCAAAGCTGTCTTCACAGCCACCACGGCAGCCGTCCGGGTCGACGCTGTTGCCGAGCAAGGCTTCGCGATCCTGCTCGGTACGGCTGGCCTCGAGCGCCAGATCATGATTGTCGGAGGGCGTCAGCGACAGCCTCGCGGTCAAGCTCTGGACCTGCTTGTCTTCGTAGCCATTGATGATGTTGTCTTCATCCCGCTGGGTGGCGCGTCCGTACACCGTCAGCCCGAGCAGTCCCTCGGACAGCGGCCCAGAGGCATAGAAGTTGGCCTGCCGGCTGTCGCCAGAATCGCTGTCCTGCTGCAGGATGGTGTCCAGCTGCAGGTTGCCGTGCCATTCATCGGCCACCTTGCGGGTGATCACGTTGATGACACCGCCGATGGCGTCGGAACCGTAAAGGGTCGCCATCGGGCCACGCACCACCTCGATACGCTCGATCGCCTGCAGCGGCGGCAGCCAATCCTGCTCGAAGCCGGCGCTGCCATTGGGACGGGTCTCGCGGGTGCTGACACGACGGCCGTCGATCAGCAACAGGGTGTACTTGGCGGGCATGCCGCGCATGCTGATGTCATAGCCATTGTCACCACCGCCACCGCCGGTCACGATGACCCCCGGAACGTCGCGCAGCGCATCGGTCACGTCCTGGTAATAGCGTTTTTCCAGGTCTTCCCGGGTCACCACGCTGATCGAGGCCGGTGCATCGGCGATGCTCTGATCAAACCCGGCGGCTGTCACCACCACGTCATCCAGGGCAACATCATCAGCGGCCAACACCGGCAGGGCCGTGCATACGGAGGCTCCCGCCAGCCCGACGGCAAGGCGGCGAATGCTGATCGACAGAGGATGGCGCGGCAGGGGGTGAGACAACATCGTTTTTCGCTCCGAGTGAGGTGGCAATCCACCTGGTGGCTCTTGCTCTGGCTTCGGCCCGCTGGGTCGTGGGTCTAAAGACGAAGCCTTTATGAATGTGAATATTTATCATTTAGATTCTTCCATCAAAGTTTCATAATTGCTGCAAAACACCGCGTTGCACCCTTCGCAACAGGCCATCCGCAATCGGGATCTGTGGCTCGAACGTCACGAGAGACACGCGAGGGCCCCGTTCTTGCCTCGGCGACGCTGCGCCGCAGCCCTAGAGAATGATTTTCATCCGCGTCAGCGCATGGCATACTGCAAGGCCTCTTCCTCTTCTTCAGCACGCCTGCGTGATGTGATGCCTGACCTCGACGAACTGCTAGCCTTCAACCGTGTCATGGAGACCGGAAGCCTGACCCAGAGTGCGATTCAGCTGGGCCTGGCCAAGTCGACCCTGAGCCGGCGGATCAGTCAGCTGGAGGCACGTCTAGGCCAGCCATTGCTCAAGCGACAGGCCAATCAGCTGTTGCCCACAGAAGCAGGACAGCGCTACTACGTCATCAGTCGCGAGATACTGAAGCTGGCCGATCAGGGACAGCGCACCCTCGACAGCCTGCGCGAAGACGTCAGTGGCGAGCTCCATGTCGAGGCACACCGCACCCTTACCCGTAGCTGGCTGGGTGGTGTGATGGAGACCTTTCTCGAGAAACATCCCGCCGTGCGTCTGACCCTGAGCACGGGGGAAGTGGCTGCCAGGGACCCCGACTTCCAGGGTGTATGCGTCTGGCTTGGCCAGGTAGAGGACGGCAACCTACGCCAGGAGCGCCTTGGCGCTCTGGAGCGTGGCATCTATGCCCATCCCGACTACCTCGCCCACCACGGCGAGCCTGAATCCCCGGATGCCCTGGCCCACCACGCCTGGATTGACCTGATGGGGGAAAGCCAGAACGGCATCACCCTGACTCACCGCCAGGGCGGTCAGGTGCATTTTCAGCCGCCGGCCTCTCGTTTTCGGGTCGATCAGTCCATGCTGCATGTAGATGCCATTGCGCGCGGCCGGGGCATTGGCGTGTTGCCGGTGTGGATGGTTGAAGCCCGGGAGCGTCACCACCCTGGGGAACTGGTGCGCTGCCTTGATCACTGGTCGCTGACGCCCCTGCCGGTGACACTGCTATATGGCTTCGGTCATCAGCCGCGCAAGGTCACTGCCCTGCTGGATCACCTGCGTGATGCGGTGCCTACCGACTGGATCGGCCAGCGCCAGGAGCCACTTGCGCGCCGCCAAGCCGCTGGCTGATCCAAGGCCTCTGCCGTCGCGAGCTTGCTCCCCATAGGCCACCTCCCGCAGGTCAGCTCCTCCTCCACATCAACAGCCGCTACCTCACTACCAACGTCAGGCGCAAAGACGCGACATGGGACGGCAGGGCTGCCGTCAACGTCCGTTGTTTGCTAACCTTTCTCTGGCTTACTCGCTCTGGCTTACTCGATTCACGTAACGCATCCGGCACTTGGTTTGCCCAGGAGAGATTCCATGGCGCTCAAGGAAGTCGCCCTGGGCGGCATCTACTTCAGTCCCCTGCTGGTCTACGCGATCCTCGGCCTGCTCTTGGCCGCGACACTGCGCTGGCTGCTGCATCGCTGGCTGGGCAGCTCCCGCTACTGGCACGAGGCGTGGCTGGATACCTCATTGTTCGTCATCTGCACCGCTGCCTTCGCCTGGCTCGGTGCCCTTACCCCTGGAGCCACCTGAATGCGCAAGTCGCTACGTGCGCTGATCACCTTGATCGTGGTCGCCGCCGCCATCGCCTGCGGACTATGGCTCTGGCATTACTACCTTTATACGCCCTGGACACGGGACGCCCGTATCGGCGCAGAGATCATCACCATTGCCCCCGATGTCTCCGGCCGAGCCACTGAGCTGGCCGTGGACGACAACGTTCGCGTGGACGCCGGACAGACGCTCTTTCGTATCGACCAGGCGCGCTATCAAGCGGCCTTCGACAAGGCTTCTGCCATCGTCGCCCAGCGCGAGGCGGAACTGGCGCTGCGTGAGCATGAAGCGTCTCGTCGTGCGCAACTGAGCCGCCAGGCCATCAGTGCCGAAAACCAGGAGAGCGCCAATCGCAACCGGGATGTGGCCGCCGCCACCCTGGATCAGGCCCGCAGCGACCTGGCAAGCGCGCGTCTCGATCTGGAGCGCACCGACGTCACCGCCCCGGCGGCAGGGCATGTGCTGAACCTGCAGCTTGCCCAAGGCAACTACGTCACCCGTGGCACCGCCGTCATGGCCCTGGTGGTAGAAGGGTCCTACTACGTGACCGCCTACTTCGAAGAGACCAAACGCCCAGCGTTTGCGGTCGGGGATCCCGCCACGGTGATTCTGATGAGCGGAGATATCGAGCTGGCTGGCCACGTCGAGAGCATCGGTCGCGGGATTGCCGACGACAACACGGCGCCCAACAACCAGCTGCTGCCCCAAGTCGAGCCGACCTTCAGCTGGGTACGCCTGGCACAACGCATTCCCGTGCGTATTGCCCTGGATGAGCTACCCGAAGGGCTTGAACTGAGCGCAGGCATGACCGCTACGGTACGCGTCCAGCAAGAGTCGCGCTGATGCCGTTCTCTGTGTGGTGGCACGCCTATCTGACGCCGCCGGCCAGCGCGGTCAAGTTTGCCATCAAGGCGACGCTGGCCATGTTGCTGGCTCTGTATATCGCGCTCTGGTGCGACCTCGACCGCCCCTACTGGGCACTGATCTCCGCCGCCTTTCTGCAGATTCGCCCCATGAGCGGAATGGTCCTTGAAAAAGGTATCAGTCAGCTCAGCGGCACCCTCATCGGCTGTGTCGTCGGCATCGCCATCATGGCTGCCTTTGTTCAGGCCCCCACGCCAGCCCTGGTGTGCCTGACGCTGTGGATATCCGTGTGTGCCTACGCCGCCTCGTTGACCCGCAACAACGCGTCCTACGGCTGCATCATGGCGGCAGTCACCGCCATGTTGATCGTGATCATCACCGCCAGTGCCCCCGGGGGGCTGTTCGCGATTGCCGTTGCACGCCTGTCGGAACTGGCCCTGGGCGCCATTTGCGCCACCCTGGTCAGTGCCCTGTTGTGGCCGATCCAGGTACGCGACCACCTGGCCGACCTGGCTGACCAGGTGGTCAATCATGCCTTTCTCCATGGTGCCCTGCGCCTCAACAACAGCGACGACATCGGCGCCTTGCAGTCCACCCTGACCGCCACCCTGACGCCACTGACCCAGCTTGAGACCGACAGTCAGGCGGCACGTTATGAAGGCCCGGAGGGCAGTGGACGTATTCGCGCCAGCCATGTGCTGACACGTCGCACCTCACGCCTGCTGGCCATCCTGCATGCCCTGCAGCAGCTGCTGCGCTACCACGGCGATCGCCTGCCCGCCGAGACCCGCCAGCTGGCCCGGGACATGGCGGAAGGTCTGCGTCTTAGCGCCGAGGGGCAAGGGGTGAGCCAGGCCCGTGAGCGCCTGCTGCAACTTCGCCACCGCGCCCTCAAGTGCGTCGAGCGCGGCATCGACAAAGGCGGTCCTTGTCGCGGCGCTGTTGATGGCACGTCTCTCAACACGTCTGCCAGCACGTCTGGCGTCACTTCCAGCCCCCCTTCCGGACCTGCTGGTGAGCATCTCGATCCGGCCACGACCGGGGACCGTGACGGCGCCGAGGCCCTGCTACAGCTACGTCTCAATATGGGCATGCGCGAAGCCCTGGGCCATGCGCTGGTCATCCTCGATGCGCGTGAGGCCATTCATACCCCTGGCAAACGCCGACTGAAGGCACCCGCCCTGGCGTGGCACAGGGACCACCTGGCAGCAGCCCTGAATGGTCTGCGGGCAGGACTGGTGTTCGCCCTGCTGGCGACCTTCTGGCGCTACACCGCCTGGGACAATGGCCAGGTCGCGATGCTGGTCGGCACCCTGTTCTCGGCGTTCTTCGCCACTCGCGACAACCCTGCCATGGTCGCCGCGACCTTCCTCAAGGGCATGCTGGCGGCCATACCGAGTGCCTTCCTGTTCGGACACGTGCTGCTGGCCCAGGCCAACGACATCGTGACCCTGGCGCTGGTCTTCATGCCTCCACTGTTCGTCGGGCTGCTCGGTGCCGCCAATCCGCGGCTGATGGGGTACTGCCTGGCCTTCACCATCGGCAACATCCTGTTGACGATGCCCGGCAATGGCATGGATCTCACCTTCGATGGCTTTCTCAACCGCGCCATTGCACTGGTGATCGGCCTCTCCACCGTGGTCACGGCGTTTCGCCTGTTGCCGGGCCTCCCCCTGGCGGTGCGCAAGCGCCGCCTGGTGAAAGCAACGGTCAGCGACCTGCATCGACTGTGGCAAAGACCGCCGCACCAGGCAGAAACGCGCTTTGGTGGTACCATGGCCGACCGCCTGCTGAGTCTCGCCCGGCATGACGATGCGCTCCCGGAACAGCGGCGCTATCTGCTATCGCTGGGGCTGGTCGGCCTGGACCTGGGCTACGCCAGCCTGCACCTGAGGCGCCGCCTCGGCGAACAGGCAACCCCGATACGACAGGCGCTCGACCGCTTTGCCGCAGCCTTGGCAGACGACTACGGCGCCAGTGCCCGGGGCGAGCCACCCGAACATATGCGTGCTACCGGCGAGCAGCTGCTCGAGGCACTGGAACAGCACGGCAATGATCCCGTGGAACAACGCCTGACCGCGGGCTTGATCGAAAGACTGACCATGTCGCTTGAACGCCAGGCCGAGCGCTCGCGCCTGGCGCGTGAGCGCTGACCTCCCCAACCTCCAGGAGATTGCGCTTCCATGTTTGCCGAACTCTTTGCGGTAATGGCCCCGGTCATCACCGGAGCAGGCCTCGGGTTCTTCTGGATTCGACGCGGCTTCGACTACCCGGTGGCCTTCGTGACCAAGCTGGTGTTCAACATCGGCACCCCGTCGCTGGTCATCGCCTCTCTGGCCGGCGCCGACATCGATGCGTCGAGCTTTGGCCGAACGATGCTGGCAGCCGCGCTGGTGCTGTGCGCCATGGCCGCCCTGACCTTCCTGCTGGCCGTCATCCTGCGTCGGGACTGGCGCGTGCTGCTGGCGCCCACCATGTACCCAAATACCGGCAACATGGGGTTGCCGGTCGTGCTCTACGCCTTTGGCCAGGCAGGCTTTGCCTTCGGCATCACCGTGATGGTCACGGTCTCGCTGTTCCAATTCACCCTGGGCACGATGCTGGCCAGCCGTGGCAATCCCTTCAAGTCATTGATCAAGACCCCAACCGTCTACGCCATCCTTATCTCGATGGCCTTGCTGTTCACGGACACCCAGCTGCCGCTGTGGCTGCAGAACAGCGTTGACCTTATCTCTGGCTTCACCGTGCCATTGATGCTGATCACCCTGGGGGTATCCCTGGCCAGTATTCAGGTCAGAAGCCTGCGTTCAGGGGTCTGGTTCAGCCTGCTGCGGATTCCGATGGCGGCCGGGGTGGCCTGGGGTGTGGGTACCTGGCTATCGCTGCCACCCACCGCCCTTGCCATTCTGGTCGTGCAGATGAGCATGCCGGTAGCAGTGTTCAACTACCTGTTTGCCCAGAAGTCCCAACGCGAACCCGCCTACGTGGCCAGCCTGGTGTTCTGCTCCACCCTGCTATCCTTGATCTATCTGCCGGCACTGCTGGCATTGCTGTTGTAGCGTCTGTCGAGACAGCGGTGCTGTCGGAGCCAGGCATCTTGATCAACGGGAGACTGCATGATCCGCCGCCTCATCCTGACCCTGTCATTGACCGCCACGGCCCCATCCGCCTGGGCGGAACCGCCGCCGACCGAAGTGCCCGGGCTCTACCATCCGGTGGCCCTGGAAGTGATCACGGACGCGCTGGATACCCCCTGGTCGCTGACGTTCCTGCCGGATGGACGCCTGCTGGTCGGCGAGCAGCACGGCTCGCTCGCCCTGATCGACGACGGCCAGGTCGACACGTTGACGGGGCTGCCCGAGGTGTCGACCCAGGGACAAGGCGGACTCTTCGACCTGGCCCTGCACCCGGACTATGGCGACGGCGTCCACGACTGGCTCTACTTTGCCTGGGCGCGTCCCGCCCAGACTGACGACTCCCAGGATGAAGACGCCGAGGGCGATGCCACCGCTGTGTCTCGCGTGTGGTGGGACGGTGAAAGGCTCGGCCGCGTCGAACCGGTATTCGTGCAGAACCGATTTTCTCGACCTGGACGTCACTACGGGGGCAGGCTGCTGTTCGATCACCAGGGTCTGCTGTGGCTGAGCATCGGCGACCGTGGCGATGGCGAGCGGGCACAAGATGCGCGAGACCATGCCGGCAGCCTGTTGCGCATGACGGCGGAGGGCGCGCCAGCCACTGACAACCCTGCTATCGAGGGCGCGGCAGCGGAACTCTACTCCCTCGGTCATCGCAACCCCCAGGGGCTGGCCCTGGCCGCCGATGGTCGCCTGTGGGCCACCGAACATGGTCCTCGTGGCGGTGATGAGCTCAACCTCATCCAGCCTGGGGATAACTATGGCTGGCCGGACGTCACCCGTGGCCGCGACTACGCCACCAACCTGCCACTGGGCGTGGACAGCGCACCGGGCAAGCGCGACCCGCTGCACGTCTTCGAAGGGCGCTTCGCGCCTTCGGGCCTGGCCGTGGTGAGCGGCAATGAGTTTGCGGACTGGCAAGGTGACCTGCTGGCCGGAGGCCTTCGCAGCGAACGCCTGGTGAGACTGCGTTTCGACGCCGATCAGTTGATCGAAAGAGAGGTCATTCTCGACGGCGAAGTGGGACGAATACGCGACGTCAGGGTGGGTCCCGAAGGGGCCGTCTACCTGTTGACCGACGCCAACCCGGGGCGCCTGATCCGACTCTCACGGGCTCGCTGAGGCCCCCTGCCACAGGCCCACAGCCCGTCGCGAAAAGCCACAAAACTTCCTCGCTCCCATGCCTAAACGGCATGGGTGGCGATAGCTCTCATGCACAACCCCTTGCGCTGCGCGAGATTGCTTTCAAGCACTCTTCGCCCCCATGCTTAATTTGAATGATCTTTCAAAGACCTTTAGGGTATTGCACTTTTCTGCGCCTCAACGGTGAAAGATGGCATGCTTTCACCCAGCGCGGCTGCGGCAGGGAAAGCCGCAGCCCCGAGGCCTAGCTTCCAGCATTGGACGACGAACGCCGACGCCAACGACCGCATGACGTCGACCTTCATCGTTCGAGCGCCTGGGAGCCAACACGTCACCTGAAAAGGCATCCCGTACCCATGAGCGATAACCGATCCGTCAAGATCAAGGTTCGCGGGCTGAGCAAGGTCTTCGGCGACCAGCCAAAGAAGGCGCTCAAGCTTCGCGACGAGGGACTCAAGCGTCCCGACATCCTCGAGAAAACCGGCCAGACGCTGGGCCTGTCGAACATCGACTTCGACGTCCATGAAGGTGAGCTGCTGGTCATCATGGGCCTGTCCGGCTCCGGCAAGTCCACCTTGATTCGCTGTCTGAACCGGCTGATCGAGCCGACCGAAGGCGAGATCGTCATCGATGGCGAAGATATTCCCCAGCTGTCCGACAAGGCGCTACTGGAATGCCGTCGCAGGCACTTTTCAATGGTGTTTCAGAACTTTGCTCTGTTTCCCCATCGCACGGTGCAGCAAAACGCCGAATTCGGCCTCGAGATTCGCGGCATCGACGCGGATACCCGAGCCAAGACGGCCCGCGACGCCCTCTCCCAGGTTGGCCTGAAGGGCTGGGAGGATGCCTATCCCAATCAGCTGTCCGGGGGTATGCAGCAGCGGGTGGGCCTGGCCAGGGCACTGGCCAACGACGCCAGCGTGCTGCTGATGGACGAGGCCTTCTCGGCGCTGGATCCGTTGATTCGCAAAGACATGCAGCAGGAGTTGCTGGAGCTTCAGCACCGCATGAAGAAGACCACCGTGTTCATCACCCATGACCTGGATGAGGCGCTGAACATCGGTGATCGCATCGTGCTGCTCAAGGACGGTGAAGTGGTGCAGATCGGCACGCCCGAGGAAATCCTGACCAAGCCCGCCGACGACTACGTGGAACGCTTTATTGAAGGCGTAGACATGTCGCGAGTATTGACGGCATCCAGCGCCATGCGTCCGGTGCGTGCCACCGCGCGAGAAGATGACGGTCCGCGTACGGCGCTGCGCAAGATGAAAGAAAACGCCATGGACTCGATCTACGTCACCAGCCGAGACCGCAAGCTGCTGGGGCTGGTCGAGGCAGACGCTGCCAATACGGCCATTCAGGCCGGTCAGGATCGTCTCGATGGGGTACTCACGCAGGACTTCCGCACGGTGGGCCCCGACGAGCCGTTGCATAATCTCTTCGCCCTGTTCAACGAGAAGAGCTTCCCGATCGCCGTGATCGACGACGAACGACGCCTGCTGGGCGTCGTCGTCAAGGGCGCGGTACTGGATGAACTGGCACAGGCAGGAGATCAATAATGGCGATCGAGATTCCTCGCATTCCCCTCGGAGACTGGATCGAGACTGGGCTGAACTGGCTGACCACAGAGTATTCTGGTGTTACCCGTGGCATCTCGCGATTCACCCAGACCGGTATTGATGGTCTCAACGATGCACTGATGTGGCTTCCCGACTGGGCTCTGCTGGTGATCATCGCCGGCCTGTGCTGGAAACTGGCCAGCCCGCGACTTGCCATCGGTGCAGTGATTGGCCTGGGACTCATCTGGGACCTGGGCCTCTGGGATCCGATGATCGAGACCCTCACGCTGGTGGTGATCGCCACCCTGGTCGCCGTGATCATCGCACTGCCCGTGGGCATCGCCGCAGCGCTATCGGACAGGCTGTACCGAGCGATCATGCCGATTCTGGACTTCATGCAGACGATGCCGGCCTTCGTCTACCTGATTCCGGCTATCCCCTTCTTCGGCATCGGCTCGGTATCCGCGATCTTTGCCACGGTCATCTTCTCGATGCCCCCGGCGATTCGTTTCACCACTCTGGGTATCCGCCAGGTGCCGGTGGAGCTGATCGAAGCCGCGGACGCCTATGGCGCCACCCGAGGCCAGAAGCTGTTCAAGGTTCAGCTGCCGCTGTCCCTGCCGACCGTGATGGCCGGCATCAACCAGACCATCATGCTGGCCCTGTCCATGGTCGTCATTGCGGCCATGATCGGCGCCGACGGTCTGGGTAGCGAAGTCTGGCGCGCGATCCAGCGCCTGCGCCCGGGTGACGGCTTCGAGGCTGGCATCGCCGTGGTCATTCTGGCGATGTTGCTCGACCGTCTGACCCAGTCACTGCGCAAGGAACGCAAGCAGTAAGGGCTGGCAGCGACGGATGGGGCACGGCCGTTGACGCCCGCGCGCCCCATCCATTTGCAAGATGCCACCGCCTGCTTCAGGCTTTAACAGCTTGGAAACACGGCTGATGGAACCTGTTTCACTCATCGCAAGGAGAGTCACAGCATGTCACTGAAGGCAACCCGTACCCTCGGCCTGGCGCTGGCCGTCAGCGCCGTCGCCACTGGCGTGAACGCCCAGGACAAGGGCTCCGTGCACCTGGCCTACGTGGAGTGGTCCTCCACTGTCGCCTCTACCAACGTGGTTCGTGCCGTACTGGAACAGGCCGGCTACGAGGTCGAAACGTCCGCCCTGTCCGCCGCCGCCATGTGGCAGTCCGTCGCCAGCGGCGACGCTGATGCACTGCTGGCCGGCTGGCTGCCGACCACCCATGAGGACTACTACGCTCGCCTCAAGAACCAACTGGTCGATGCAGGGGTCAACCTCGACGGCACCAAGCTCGGCCTGGTGGTCCCGGCGGACGCGGATATCAGCTCCATTGACGAGCTGAACGACCACGCTGACGAATTCAATGGCGAGATCATTGGTATCGATCCCGGCGCGGGCCTGATGCGCCTGACCGAGGAAGTGGTCGATGCCTATGATCTCGATCTGGACCTGCGCACTGGCAGCGGCGCCACGATGACGGCGGCACTGGGCAGTGCCATCGACCGCGGCGAGCCCATCGTAGTGACCTCCTGGACACCGCACTGGATGTTCGCCCGCTGGGATCTCAAGTATCTCGACGACCCGCAGGGCGTCTACGGCGGTGCCGAGCAGATTCACACCATCGTTCGCCAGGGGCTCGAGGACGACATGCCGGAGGCCTACTCGATTCTCGAAAACTTCGAGTGGACCCCGGAAATGATGGGCGAAGTCATGCTGATGAATCAGGAAGACGACGCCGACCCCTATGAAAATGCCAAGCAGTGGGTCGAGAACCATCCGGACGTCGTCAAGGAGTGGCTGGGCGAAGCCTGAGCCCACTTTACCGTGTTGCGTCACTCCGACGCGGCCGTTTTCAGGGGTGCCCCAGGGCGCCCCTGCTGTCGTTGATGTCCTCCACGCTGTCGTCGCGGGAACGCTCTACAGCCGCGGAATGTGACATGCTTGTGGCAGCATTGGCAGCGCGTCCTCGGCCCCTGCCGTTGAAGATGCCGCTGGCAAGCGCCTTCAGACAGGCCACACTTCAGGCAGGCACGGCCAACAGACTGGCACAACAAACGAGCAACGAGTGACAGCAGCATGGCTTGACGGCAGCAACACTTTGCACCTCATCTTCAAACGCAAGGGAGATCGCACGTGGAAACAGACCCTAACCACAAGCCCTCGAGCGCCGATACCGGCAGCGAGGGGGTACCGGCCCCGGACGGGCCCGCCAATCTGATCGATACCGATTACGTCATCGGTCAGGACAATATCGTCACCAAATCCTTCGGCGTGGACGTCGACCTGCACGGCAAGGTCTTCTCCGTCTCATCGCTGCTGATTCTGGTGTTCGTTATCCTGACCCTGGCCTTCCAGACCAGCGCCGAGCCGTTCTTCAACGGCATCCGCGGTTGGCTGACCAGCAACCTGTCGTGGGTCTTCCTGCTGGGCGGCAACGTCTTCGTGCTGCTGTCGCTGGGGCTGATCTTCACCCCTCTGGGCAAGGTCCGTATCGGTGGTGCTCACGCGACACCTGACTACAGTTACATGGGCTGGTTCGCCATGCTGTTCGCCGCCGGCATGGGCATCGGCCTGATGTTCTACGGCGTGTCCGAGCCGATGTCGCACTTCTCGACGGCGCTGGGTGGCACGACCGTCGGTGACAACGGTATTCGCACTGACTGGGCGCCTCTTGGCGGCGCCGCTGGCGATGAACAGGCCGCCGTCAATCTGGGCATGGCCGCTACCATCTTCCACTGGGGGCTCCACCCCTGGGCAGCCTACGCCATTGTCGGCCTGTCGCTGGCCATCTTTTCGTTCAACAAGGGCCTGCCGCTGACCATGCGCTCCGTGTTCTACCCGATTCTGGGTGAACGCGTGTGGGGCTGGCCTGGACACCTGATCGACATCCTGGCGGTGTTCGCCACCTTGTTCGGTCTGGCGACCTCGCTGGGTCTCGGTGCCTCCCAGGCAGCCGCCGGCCTCAACGAGCTGTTTGGCACACCGAACACCGACACCACCATGGTGCTGCTGATTGTCGCGATCACTGGCGTGGCGCTCTGCTCCATCATGCTGGGCGTCGACAAGGGCGTACAGCGTCTGTCCCAGGTCAACATGGTGCTGGCGTTCCTGCTGCTGGCCTTCGTGATCATCGTTGGCCCGACCCTGGCGATTGCCACCGGCTTCTTCTCCAACCTGGGGCACTACCTGGCTGAACTGCCAGCACTGTCCAACCCCTTCGGCCGTGAAGACGCCAACTTCGTGCAGGGCTGGACTGCCTTCTACTGGGCCTGGTGGATCTCCTGGTCACCGTTCGTCGGCATGTTCATCGCCCGTGTCAGCCGTGGCCGCACCGTGCGCGAATTCCTGACGGCCGTGCTGCTGGTACCGACCCTGGTCTCGGTGCTGTGGATGACGTCGTTCGGCGGCACCGCCATCGAGCAGTACATCACCGATGGCTTCCAGGGTGTGCAGGATGCCGCACTGGAGCTGAAGCTGTTCGCCATGCTGGGTGAGCTGCCGCTGGCGTCGATCACGTCGTTCATCGGCATCGTGCTGGTCATCGTGTTCTTCGTGACCTCCTCCGACTCCGGCTCTCTGGTCATTGACTCGATCACCGCAGGTGGCAAGGTCGATGCCCCCAAGCCGCAGCGCGTGTTCTGGGCACTGATCGAAGGCGCCATTGCCATTGCCCTGCTGCTGGGTGGTGGCCTGACAGCGCTGCAGGCGGCAGCCGTGTCGACCGGTCTGCCGTTCACGCTGGTGCTGCTGGTGGCCAGTTACGCCATCATCAAGGGCCTGATGAGCGAGCCCAAGGCCGTCTGATTCGACCTGACAGCTTCGTATCATCTACCGTCGGCGGCCTTGTGGCCGCCGACGGTCGTTATGGCCGCCTGAAAAAGCAGCACCCTCCTGCCGGATAAGCCTCTGCTAAGGTTTGTCGTCTAGGGTGACGGGCATCCGTTGATGGAGCCCTGTCATGTCCAAGCACTCCCTGTCCAAGCTACCCCTGCCCCATTTGACACCATTGACCACGGTGATGCTGGCGGCAGCGTTGCTGATCGTCGTGCGCGTGGCATCTACTCCGTTGATGCCCATCGACGAGACCCGCTATCTGGGTGTTGCCTGGGAAATGTGGCAGCACCACCTTTGGCTGGTACCCCAGCTCAATGGCGAGCCCTATGCCCACAAGCCTCCCCTGCTGTTCTGGCTCATTCATCTGGCCTGGGTGATCTTCGGCACCGACGACCCGGTCGGGCGCCTTGCGGTGCCTTTGGTGGGTCTACTGAGCTATCCACTGCTGGTGGCCATTGTTCGCGTCGGATTCCCGCAAAGCGTCGCACAGGCGCGCTGGGCTCCCGGGCTACTGCTGGGCATGACGCTCTGGTCGGTCTTCTTGCCGCTATCGATGTTCGACATTCTGCTGACCACCTGCCTGCTGCTGGCAGTGCTCGGCCTGGTCGGCCTAGCGCGATACGGGGGGACAGGTTGGGTAGTGATGAGCGGCGTGGGGCTGGGACTCGGATTGCTGGCCAAGGGGCCGGTGATACTGCTGTATTGGCTGCCGCTGGCGCTGGGAATCGGCTGGTGGTCGCCGCGCTCACTTGGCGCCAGCGCGATGGCACTCTGTGGCTCTGGGACAATCGGCCTGGCCATGGGCCTGGCCTGGGCCTTGCCCGCGGCACAGGCCGGTGGAGCCGACTATGCCCGTGACATCCTGTGGGGCCAGTTTGCCGGCAGGGTCAGTCATTCCTTTGCCCACGCCCGCCCCTGGTACTGGTACCTGCCGCTAATCCCGCTGGCGCTGTTTCCCTGGTCGATGACATCGTTGTGGTGGCGTCCCCGACTGACGTCCCGACTGGCCCGCCTGGCTCTGCTCGGCGTGCTGCCAGCGGTCCTTGTACTGAGCCTGATCAGTGGCAAGCAGGCGCACTACCTGATCCCGACACTGCCCTTCGCTGCGCTGTGGATCAGCCTGGGCTTGCCTGGCAAGGGGCAGCCACTGCTGGCAAGCCACGGCAGATGGCTACGACATATGCCATGGCTGGCAGTCCCGCTGCTGCTGGTCATGCCGGAGCTCTTGCAGACACTGGGAGGCGTTACGCCTGTTCACAATGGCTATCGCGCGCTGGCGCTGGTTCCCCTGCTGCTGGCCATGATCGCTGCTCCTCAACGCTCTTCGCGCCTGGCCCTGCTGGTGTGGCCGGTCACCCTGACCTGCCTGCTGGTCAGCACCCGCCCGCTGCTGACACAACGCTATGACCTTACTCCTCTGGCCCAGCGACTCCACCAGCTGGAGACTCGCGGAACTCCCGTTGCCTACGCCGGGCGCTACGCGGACCAGTTCCAGTATCTTGGCCGGCTGCAACGCCCTCTGGTCGAGTTGGAGGACGACGAGGTGGATCGCTGGTGGGCTTCCCATCCGAACGGTCGCATCGTCACCAGCGACGATCAGCTTCCGCTACCCGAGAACGCCACCACCATCCTCTATCAACCCTATCGAGGAAAAACCTATCGCCTGCTGACACGGTCACCGAACGGACGACCCGGCAGTGTCGCAGGGGGCCACCCGCCACTGCTGTGGGAAGGCCAGCCTAAGGCTCAACTCCAGAGCATTCCGATGGGCGTTTCCGGAGCGTAGTTGCCGGCGACCTGGGCCTGCAGCAGCTCGGCCGTGGCGATAGCATCGGTCAAGGCATGATGTCCGTGGTAGTGAGGCAGGCCATAGCGCACCCGGCTGTCATGCAGGCGGATGGAGGCCGGCGGCCGCCCCATCCAGCGTCGAAAGCGCGCCATCAGTGATTGCCGATGGATTCTCGCCTCCAGGGACATGGTGTCGATGACCGGAAAACTCAGAGTCTCCTGCCACTTAGCCTGCACGGCAGCCTGCAGAAAGGCCCTTTCGATGTGGCGATAGTGCACCACCAGCAGGTGCCCGGCCATCGCCTCAAAGACCTCCTCGAGCACCTCTTCGATGCGCGGTGCTCCCTGGATATCGGCGTGGGTGATGTGATGGAAGGTGACCGATTCGGCCTTGAGCGTGCGGTGCGGCCTGACCACCCAGTAGCGTCGCTCCGACAGACGAATCCGTGACAGTGAGAACGGTACCAGGCCAATCGACACGATCTCGTCTCGCTTGGGGTCCAGCCCAGTGGTTTCCAGATCCAGGGCCATCAGCGGGGCCTCCTGCACGGGCAGGATCGGGGACAGATCCGCACCAGCAAAGAAGTCCACCAGGGCACGCTGACGACTCTGCTGGCGCCGGGCCACCAGGTAGTCGTGCCAGTCAGGGGCCGAGCGTGTCTTGGGTCGAAGGAGTGGCATGGCCGCCTACCTGTGCGTCATCGGGTAGCGAAACTTGAGAAACTTCTGGGCATTGCTGAGCGCCTGGAAGGCATCCTTCAGGTGATGGCGCTCTTCGCTGGACACGTTTTCGGGCTCGATGTTGTTGTCCGGCTGCTGCTCATGCTCGAGATCGATGACCTGATGGCGAATCCGCGACATCGACAGAAACTCCAGCGCGTAGCGCAGCCGGTCACTGACGCCTGGCGCCAGCAGCTGAGTGCGGTCGATGTCATCGAGTCGATCGAAGCTGTTCTGGGCACGGGACCCACAGGCCAGGGCATGGATACGAATCAGATCGACCATGGGAGCGGTGCCCCGGCGCTTCAAGTTGATCGAGTTGTTGTGCTTGCCGTCCTTCTCCATCACAAACGTCCGAAAGAAGCCAAGTGGCGGCGTACGGTTGAGAGCATTGCGCGCCATGGCGGCCAGGAAGCGCTTGTGCTGTGATGCCTTGGTAGCCACCAGGTCCTGCAAGGCTTCCACCAGCGGGTTGTCGCCATGCACGGTATCCAGGTCGAAGAAGATGGAGCTGTGCAACAGCCCCTCCGGCGAGGGCTGCTCGATCCATTGCGTGAAATAGCGCTTCCATACCGCCAAGGGCTGACGCCACTTGGGATTGGTGGCCATCACGTCGCCCTTGCAGTAGGTGTACCCGCAGGCGGCAAGGCCATCACTGACGCGTTTGGCCATGGTGGCAAAGTACTCGTCATGCAGCGCCGGGTCGAAGTCGTCGGAGAGTACCAGGGCGTTATCCTGGTCGGTGACAATGCTCTGCTCGTTACGCGCCATGGAACCCAGCGCCATGAAGCAGTAAGGAACCGGTGGCGGCCCCAACTCCTCTTCCGCCATTTCCAAGAGGCGCCGGGTAAAGCTGCGACCGATGGTCGACAGCGCCTTGCCCACCATCTGCGAGTCGGCGCCATCATGCACCATCCGCACGAACGCTGCCTGCACGTCGGGGGCCAGCTTGGCCAGACTCTCCACCGATGGCTGGTGAAAGATATTGCTCACCAGATATAGGCTGCTCTGGGTCTCGTAGCGAATGATATCGGACAGATGCACGATGCCCACCGGCGAACGGCGGTGCATCACCGGCAGATGATGGATGTTGTTACGCAACATGCACAGCATCGCTTCCTGCACCGACTCATCGGACTGTATCGCGATCAGCCGACGACCCGCCACCTCCCCTACCGGGGTATCCGGTGACAGCCCCTCGGCGACCACCTTGGTACGAAAATCGCTGTCGGTGAGGATCCCGGTCACTTGCCAGTAGGTGCCCTCGCTGTCCTTGAAGGTATAGCGGGGGTTGTCCCCGGGCTTGTCCAGCACCAGCACGGCCGACGCCTGGAAGTCGCTGATCTGGCGGGCCGCGTGTTGCACCGTTGCACGGGCCTCCACCATCACGGGATAGCGGGTCAGCAGCTTGCGGATCCGCGTCACCATCATGTCGTTGTTCTTGCGCTGGCTTTCGACCGCCGTCTCGAGCCGGGGGCGATCCACCTCGACAAAGTCAGAGAAGGCTTCATCGGCCTCGCACAGCCGATGGAACATGGCCTCGGGAATGAAGTAGATCAGACTGTCTTCCAGCGCCTTGGCGGGAAAGCGAACTCTGCTGTGGCGCAACAGGCTGAAATGGCCAAAGATATCGCCCTCGCCAAGCAGGTTGTAAAGCTCGCCGTTGCGGCGCGAGACCTCCACCGCGCCACTGCGGATGTAGCAGAACTCCTCGTGCACCGCATCGAGCTCGAGAATCGTCGAGCCCGCCTTGAAATAGCTGACCTGTACCTGGCTCGCCACCTCATCCAGCAGCTCATCCGTGAGACCATCAAAGGGCGGGAAGCGCCCCATGTGCTGGCTGATTTCCAACAGTTCCGCTTCCATGGTGTCCTCCGCGCGGTGCCGGTACAGGCGCGCTACATGCTCGGCGCTCTCATGCAGAAAGGATGCGGGCCATGGCAATGGCTGTAAAGCGTTTGCTCACTCGGCGGGAGGATGCAGCCGTGGGTCCAGGGCGAAGGGCTCGATCACGACGATCTCGACGCTCTCCTGGCCCGTCAGCGGATTCATCACGATATTGCGACTATGTCGGGAGACCGTCGAAGGCACTGTTATAAAGGGATAACGAGACAGCAGCTCGTCGCCATAGCACTGCTGACCAAGGCTAGGCGATCCAGGAACCAACCAGGTGGGGTTGGGCAAGTCCTCGGGCACTACCTCAAACACGCTGCCAGGATCAGTGATACGCACGCACAACAACATATGGGGGATGGTATCCAGCGCCTTGAAACCCTTATGCACCGCGACTTCGAGGATCGCCGTTGATGGATCGCAGGCCCCATACACCGCCGCTCGCCCCTTTGTATTCCAGCGTCCGCCAGCCAGCTTTGCACCGACACCACTGCTCCAGCTGGCCATATGCCGCTCTCGTTCAAGCCGCCACAGCAGCAGATCCTTGCCAGCGGATGTCACGTGTACACTCCCTGATCCAGGCGGGTAAGAAGGTCGTCCACCAGCTCGTACCCCACCTGGGTGGTGAGAAGATCTATCGGCTTGCGCCCCTCAAGCCCCAAGGCCGGTGTTCCCATCCAACGCTCTGCTTCAGCAGCATCGCCCAACACATCTTCCGCCCTGGTAAGCACCTCGGCGAAACGCCAGGCACGACTACTCTGCTCAGTGTTAAGCGGCTCCGGCGACTTGATCCGACGATAAAGCGTGCGTTCGGACATACCGATCAGCTTGACGGCCATTGCCCTATCACTAAGCAGGTCAACTGATTCGACAAATCGCAATACATCGCGAGACGGCAAGCCCTTCTCGATCATCTCGTGAATGTACAGGGCCGTCGTTGCCTCGGGTGCAGGCTTGCCCAGCAGGCGCTCCAGCGTGCGTTGCAACAAACTCGTCTTGGCATCGAGGGCACATTCGGCAACCTTCATTATGAGCTCCTTTGACAGCCATCTGTCAAAATAATAGTGCCATCTGGCAAAAGTGTCGAGAGACCTGAGCTTGACGGAAAGAAGGTCCGCTGATCCGGATAGTCAGCAGGGCGCGTTCGCCAGTTCGCCTGGCGTGATCCCCATGGGCAACCGACCAGGTCGGTGCCATCTCCTGAACGCGCTTCATCATGTCAGGACTTCACGGAATGGCCAGACCCCTGTCATGGAACGTCTCTACCCCGAGCCCACCGCAATACCAGCGTGCGCTGCACACTGGCCAGAGTATGGCGAGTATGGCGGATATAGCGCAGGCAGCGTGAAGCATGACGGATGCCTATCAAGTGTTTCGATCACAGCGTGTTTTCTTCACCGCACTGACATGAATAACGCAGGGCGTGACACGAGCAGAGTTCTCACTTGCAGCACATGCAAGCGGCTCGACATCAAGAACCTGACATAGTTCCCAGCACAGCTCTTACTGCAGCTCCTAACACCGCTTTTATCTACCGAAGACAATTCGTAAGTCTAAAGCGTTACCTCGTCTGGTACAGCGAGCGCTTTCCTCAGGCAGTCCTTAAAAAAACAAGTGAAAAGCCGAAAGACGTAAAAAGGTCATTATGGTGAATCATCTCATATACAAGCAGTTCGTGTAAAAACAGAAGCAAATGCCTTTTCCATAGAGGAATGTCAATTTTTCATCCGAAACCGCCATGCATTTTTATTGCAAACAAGAACGCGCTATTAAAAAATATTAATCGACAACACCTCTAGCAGCTCCGCGAAAAAACGCATCGCGTATAAGCGGAAGTTAAATCCCTATCCAGAAGGCATCAGCATGACACCTTTAGAGTTTGCGAAAGAGAGCGCCAGATACACCATTGATCTACGTCAGCATTTCCACGAAAACCCAGAACTGAGCCAGCAGGAATTTAAAACGGCAGAGCGTATTTGTCATGAGCTCGACAAATTAAACATCTCCTATGAAAAGGAGGTGTGTGGTACTGGAATACTGGCAACCATTGAAGGTCAACCTGGGGATGTCGTTCTTGGCCTTCGTGCAGACATTGATGCACTGCCAGTCACGGAAGCCTCTGGCGTCTCATTTTCCTCAAAAAACCAAGGGGTGATGCATGCATGCGGCCACGACGGCCATATCGCCATGCTACTGACTGCTGCCAAGTTCCTGTCGGAGAACAGAGACACGTTCAAAGGAACAGCCAAACTTATCTTCCAGCCTGATGAAGAGCTTGAGGGCGCCGCTCAGAAGATCGTGGCCGAAAGAAGCGATTTTTTTGAAGATATGACTGCCATTGCTGGACTACATGTGTGGCCAGATATTCCCGTCGGCACCATCTCTGTCGATAGCGGTCCGCGCATGGCAGAAGCCGACTTCTTCGATATCACAATCGTAGGAAGCAGCGGCCATGGATCCATGCCTCACCAGACCATCGACCCTGTATTGATTTCAGCGCATGTCATTACCAGCCTTCAGAGTATCTGCAGCAGACAGGTTGATCCCTTCCTTCCCACCGTGGTCAGCGTGTGCGCGGTCAATGGCGGAGTCGCTCACAACGCTATTCCCGATACCGTCCACCTCAAGGGCACATGTCGCTACTTCTCCAATGACACGAGAGACACCATAAAGCAGCGTATTGAAACCATCGTGCAGGGTGTTACCTCATCGTTCGGCGCAACCTACGAGATTGAATACCTCTATGGAGCACCATTCGTCGAGAATGACGAACACTTTTCATCGCTGGCACAGCAGTCCGTCATCAATACACTTGGAGCGTCCGCACTTGTCTCAGTCGCGCCCTCCATGGCGGGTGAAGACTTCTCGGAATATCTCCAGAAAGTTCCGGGGTGCTTTGGCTTCATCGGCATCGGAAAAGGTGAGGGACAGTATCCGCTACACCATTCGAAATTCGATATGCAAGAAGCCGGCCTGATCAACGGCGTGGCGTTTCTTGTCGATTATGCTTCTTCTCTCCTCAAGTAAATCCATCTGCAGAGAATACCCATGAACTCAAGGCTATTTAAGTATCTACAGATACTGGCGCTATCATCGGCCGGGGCGACCATCTATCTCATTCCCTACATCAGGTATGTATTCTACGATTACCAGATTGCGGCGATGGATATCAGCAATCAGCAAATTGGCCTACTGACCACTATCTATACGGTGGGCACCACCCTGCTGATGATCCCTGGGGGTATTCTGGCAGATAAGAGCTCCACCAAGCGCTGTATTATTTTATCGCTACTCTCGACGTCAATACTGACCTTCATCTACGCCTTCAACATGGGCTATGGCATCAGTCTGGCCATCTGGTTCCTGCTATCGTTCTCTACCGTGTTTGTTTTCTTGGGTGCCCTCATGAAAACGATTCGCCTGATCGGGGGAGAAAAAGAACAAGGGTTCATGTATGGACTTTACTACATGGGCAACGGACTCTTCGGCGCGGCCATCAATGGCATTGCTGTGTGGGTACTAGGCTTCTCGGACGACATGTCGCAGCAATTCTTCTACGTTGTCATGATTTACGGCATCAGTACCACGGTTGCAGCAGCCGTCGTCTGGTTCCTCATCAAGGAGGATCGCGAGGCGTCCCGCAACCTTGTTACCAATAACTTTGATAGCTCGCAGATCGTGGTCCTGCTCAAGAGCCCAGTGCTCTGGATCTTCTCGGTCATTATCTTTGCCGCCTTCATGATTTTCTCCAGCAACGTCTACTTTACGCCTTATCTGACCGACATCTATGGGGTCTCTCCTGAGCAGTCTGGCATTCTTACCATCTTCAGAACCTACGTATTCTATATACTCGCTCCCGTCAGTGGTCTTATCGCCGACAAGGTGTTCAAGTCGACCAGCCGCTGGTTCGTGGTACTTTTCGCGATCCTTGCCCTACTCTACACCGGCGTGATCTACATGCCAGAAAATGCCAGTTCGACCATGGTCAGCCTCTATTCCCTGCTGCCAGGCATCTTCAGCTTGTCGCTCTACGGCATCGTGTTCTCCATCGCCAGTGAAACCAAGATCCCGGCATCTCTGATGGCTACCGCTGCAGGCATTGCTTCGGTGATTGGGTTCTCTCCCGACCTGTTCTCAGCGACGCTTTTCGGCCACTGGCTAGATCTGGACAAGGCGCTTGGCTACCACAATATCTTCCTCACCCTGGCCTTGGTCAGCGTGCTGGGAATGATTGCGTCATTCACCATCAGCGCCAGAGCAAGAAAGCTGGCCCTCCAGGTCAGCCACTGACGTAAGGCTGCCCCCAAAACGAAGACGCCCCCTCCGGCGGAAAGCCGGAGGGGGCGTCTTTATGGACAGTCACCTATCAGGACTGCGCCATCTCCTGAACGCGCTTCATCATGTCAGGATTCTGCTGAATGGCCTGGCCGATGGCATTGAACTTCTCCACCTCGAGCCCGCTTTGCTGTACGGCCTCGACCATCTTCTGGTTGGCCTCGGTGCGCACATCCTGCTGGGCCTGCTGGTCCTCGGCCTCTTGCAGGCGCTGGGTGTAATCCTGAGAAATCGTGGCGATCTCCTTGGACGCATCGGCAAACTTCTGCAGTTCGGCGTCAGAGAAGTTCTGTGCCTGTACTGCTGCTTCCACGTCGGCGCTGGACGATGCCTGGGCGCTGGCGTCTTGAGCGTGGGCCGTGGCGCTCATCAGACCGGCGGAGAGCAGTGCGGCAGTAATCAGGGCAGTGAATCGTTGCATGAAGTCCTCCAGGAGGTCATTGAGAATTCGTCAATCGCTCGCCCATTGTGACGACACACGTTCGCATCGGTTCCCCACGATCGTGTTACGGAATGCAAGCCAGCTGTCTCCAGCGAGCGACATCAGCGTGAAGAGCTGACCCCATGGTACGCCAACGCTGCGTCAGGTGAAGAGCAGAATAGCGGACACTTCTCGCGGTTTCTGTCACTACGTGGTGGGGGCAGCGACTCAGCCGTGCCGGCGCGGATGTGCCGACACTCGCGCCTGCGGCTAGCGAGCCAAGCACTGTCTCCCCTGCCACCGGATGCTCCGGCGACAGGGAGAAGCGTTGGCCTAGCCGGCGCTATCCGTAAGCCAGGTTGGGTAGCCAGGTCACCAGCGCCGGGAACAGGATGACCAGCAACAGCCCCAAGGCCTGCAGAGCCAGGAACGGGAAGGATGAGCGGAATATCTGCCCCATGGTGATATGGGGAGGACACACGCCCTTGATGTAGAACAGCGCATAGCCAAAGGGAGGACTCAGAAACGACATCTGCATGTTGACCAGATAGATGACCCCGAACCACAGCGATACATCGGCGGGATCTACGCCAGGCAGCCCCAGCACCCCGGTAAAGTCGAGCCCCTTGATCAGCGGCACGAAGATCGGCACCGCCAACAGCAGGATACCGACCCAATCCAGGAACATGCCCAGCGCCACCAGCAACACCATCATCAACGCCAGTACCGCGTAGGGACCGAGCCCAGCGCCGGCGATCAGGTCCTGTACGAAGGTCTGGCCCCCCTGCAGGATGTAGAAGCCGACGAAGATGCTGGCGCCGAAGATGATCCACATCACCATCGCCGTGGCCACCAGGGTCGTCATGCAGGCGGCGTGCAGATTGGGCCAAGTCAGGCGCTTATGCAGTGCCGCCACCAGCAAGGCACCGAAGGTTCCGATACCGGCCGCTTCCACCGGCGTGGCGACGCCGGTGAAGATGATCCCGAGTACCAACATCACCAGCGCGATGGGCGCCAGCATATTGCGCAACAGCCTCAGCTTCTCGGCGCTGGACACGCGATCTTCCACCGGCATCGGCGGTGCCACCTTGATGTTCAAGGTACCCCGCATCCAGCAATAGAAGGCGTACATGCCCGCCAGCAGGAGACCAGGAATCAGCGAGCCGAGATAGAGCTCGCCTACGGACTGCTGGGCGATGACGCCGTAGATGATCGCCAGGATCGAGGGAGGGATCAGAATGCCCAGGGTGCCGCCGGCCATGATCGAGCCCAGCGCTATCTCGGGCTGATAGTTGCGCTTGAGCATCGCCGGCAAGGCGATCAGCCCCATCGTCACAACGGCGGCGCCTATCACACCGACCATGGCGGCCAGCAAGGTGGAGGCAATGATGGTGGCGATGGCCAGTCCGGCCTTGAGGCCCCCCATCCACTTGTAGACCACATCGAACAGCTCTTCGATGATGCCCGCTTTCTCCAGTACCGCCGCCATGAAGATAAACAGCGGGATGGCGGACAGCTGGTAATTGGTCATCATCGGGAAGATCCGCGATGGCATCAGGTTCAGCATGTGCTGATCGCCCACCAGATACAGGAAGACGACACCGAGCCCACCGGTGACGAAGGCCAGCGGCAACCCGGCCACCAGGACCACCATCAAGGTGCCGAACATCAGTAACGTCAGCTCGCCAATGCCGACGGTGGCCAGGGCATTCTCCAGGCTCATCGCCAGGCTTTCATAGTCGGTCAGAGCGATGTTGACCACTTCATACAGCGTGTAGGCACCCAGCAGCAGAGCCAGCCCCACCAGTACGGCAGCAAAGGTCCGGCTACCGGCGTGGCTCTGGCGGTGATGGGCGTAGGACTGCATATCGCGAATCAGCTGCGCGATGCCCTGCAGCAGCAACAGCAATGCCCCCAGGAACAGCATGAATTTAACCGGATAATACTGTACGGCCCATTCGGTGAAGGACACCTCATTGGCGTAGCTGTCTCCAAACCACCAGACATCACTGACCGACTGTGAGAAGAAGCGCCACCCGGTGGTCAGTAGCGCCAGGGTGAAGATAAAGAAGAAAATCGAGGTGACCAGGTCCAGCGCTGCCTTGTTGAGCGGCGCCGCCCGCTGGTAGAGGATATCGACTCGTACATGCCCCCCTTCACGCAGGGCGAAGGCGCCCGCCAGCAGGTATTGCATGCCGAACATCAGGGTCATCGACTCGTGCGCCCAGTTGGTCGGCGAGTTGAAGGCGTAGCGCATCAGCACTTCGTAGGTGAAGACAAAGGGGGCGATCAGCGACCAGTAAGCCACATAGCGACCGGCGAACCCCGAGATGCGGTCGATACCCGCCGTCAGCGCATTTCCCGGCGGCACATAGTCAGCCTGCTCCGACGACACAGGCGTCTCGGCCGTATCACTGCCGCTGACCTGACCGCCGCGGCGAAAACTTCTGTCCACCAACAGCATCACGACCAGCGGCAACCCCGCCAACACCGACCAGTACAGCCAGTGAGGCAGAACGAAATCGATCTGAAGATTCATTGACGCTCCTCCGCAGGCCGCCGGCTTGCTGCAGGCGACCACGGACCATTCATCGAAGCCGATCGGGCAGTCCCGGGCGGCACGTCAGTCATTCAAAGGTACTCGCGACGCTGGCGCCCCAGCGTCGCGATTGTCCTCAAGCGTTGAGCTCGAAATCCTTGATGTCTTCTTCGGTGATCAGGGCCACCGCCGGGTCGAGCATGGTGTTGAGGTGGGCGCGGAACAGCTTCGCCGCATCCGGATCCTTGTTGGCCCATTCGAACCACAGCGGGATCGCGGCATCGCGGAAGCGGTCGGCATCCTCTTCTGACAGGTGGATGATCTCGACACCCTTCTCGCGATACTTCGGCCAGGCCTCGGCGTTGGCCTTCTGGATGGCGGCGTAGTGCTCGCGGGAGTAGGCAGCGACCAGGTCGTGCATCAGGTCCTTGGTCTGATCGGACATGCGCTCGTAGACGCGGCGGTTGACCGCAATGTCCATGAGGTCGACCGCCTGGTGCAGACAGGGCGTCGAAGGCGGGCCCATGATGATGTAGTCGGTCACCTGCCAGAAGCCCAGCTCGAAGTTGACCGCCGCACCGGTGTAATCCGCCGCATCAATCGTCCCCTTCTCGAGGGCCGGATAGACCTCTGAGCCAGGCAGCAGCGTGGTACGGGCGCCGATCTTGGCGAAGGTTTCGGCGACGATGCCACCGGGCATGCGGATCTTGACCCCAGCGAAGTCGTCAAAGCTTCTCAACGGCACCTTGGAGTGAATCAGGTTGAGGTCGTGGTGCACGTAGCCCAGCAGTTCCTGACCCTGTTTGCGGTAAAGATCCTTGGCAATACCGAAGCCGCCGTAAGCGCCGAACATCATGTCCCACTGGTGAGGCACGGACAGGCCCATGGGGTAGGCCGTCAGAAACACCCCAGCCGGCATCTTTCCTGGCCAGTAGACGGTGAACCAGTTCTGTCCATCGAGCACTCCATTGCGAACCGCATCGGCTACCTCGAAGGCGCCGGCGACGGCGCCGGCAGGAAAGGGCTCAATCGTCACTTCACCACTGGTGGCCTCGGCCACACCGTTAGCCCATTGTTCGAAGATGCGATAGCCGGTCGTCCCTGGCTGCCAGGACGATTGCATGCGGATGCGAATGCCCTGCTGAGCCTGCACATTGCCGACCCAGGGAGCCGCCACCGCAGCGGCAGAGCCCACCGCCGCAGCCTTGAGGAAGCGGCGGCGATCCGGCGTCACAGGGCTGGCAGCGGCCGCATGGGTATCGAGAGGTGTCGTAGACATGCCAGGCTGATCTTGCCGGGACTTGTCGATCGGAGACATGGCAAAACTCCAGGTGGATCGGCACGCCGAGGGTCGGCGGTGCCAGGTGCGTTGTTGTTGTCGATCCATGGCGTCAGCATTGACTACCGCAGGCGTTCCCGGATGGGATCCAGGCCCTGCACGCGTCCATGCGCAGACATCCGCCACCTGACTGCAGGTATTTCCCCAGCGATGCGGCATCAGAGCTTTGGTGATGTGCGGCTTGAGCTGCTGCGCAGCCATATGCCGGCTCACCGTTTTGCAGCTAAAGCTGTGATGGAACGGAGCCCTGATTCACTAGAGCACACACCTGTCGCGGGACGGCTGTCGTCGAAAAAAAGCTAGCGAAAAGCACTAATACGGCCAACGCAGTGTTTCAACGCAAGTGCCTTCTCCGATTGGTCTGACCAGTGCCCATAGAGGCAAAAAAACCCGTAAAAACAATCTAAATCATGGTCTGACCAATCATCTGACGACGTCTCGACCTACGACCAAAGCACGACAGCGACGGGCCATCGGCAGCTCCAGCCCGGCCGCCTTTTCAGGCATCATGGGCTCTGCTTTCACGGCTCGAACCTCCGGGCCCTGGCTTATCGCAAAGGAGCCTCTCCATGGAACGGATCCTGTCTTCTCGGCAGTCGCCGGGATCGCTGCCCGTATTCGCCACTGCAACCACCACTGCATGCGCCACTGAATTCGCCACAGTCGCCATCACAGTCGCCGCCACAGTCGCCGCCACCATCACAGCGCCTGACGTGTGCTCCGAGACGCACCCATGAGCAGCACGAAGACGCTGCCTGGCGGACTGACAGCAGCCATGCCGTTGGTCTTCGTACTGCTGTGGAGTACCGGCTTCATCGGTGCCAAATTCGGCCTGCCCTACGCCGAGCCCTTCACCTTTCTGACCATCCGCTTCATCGCTACCCTGGCGCTGCTGGTACCGATTGTGTTGCTCACTCGATCGGCATGGCCACGGGGGCTGCGTCTGTGGGGGCACGTCGCCGTGTCGGGGTGCCTCGTCCATGGGGCCTATCTAGGCGGCGTGTTCTATGCCATCAGTCTGGGTATGCCGGCGGGGCTGGCCTCTTTACTGGTGGGCCTGCAGCCGCTGCTGACGGCGGCACTGGCGGGCCCATTGCTTGGCGAGAGGCTCACACCGGTGCAATGGCTGGGGCTCGTGATGGGGCTTGCAGGCGTCAGCCTGGTGCTGGGCGGCAAGATGGACCTGTCGGCCCTGTCCTTCGACGGGTTCGGCTGGCCTGCGCTGGCCTGTACGCTGGTCGCGCTGCTGGGTATCGCGCTGGGAACGCTGTACCAGAAGCGCTTTTGCACCGGCATGCCTCTGCTGGGGGGCAGCGTGGTGCAATATCTGGGCGCGCTGGCGCTGCTCGGTGGGGGTTGCCTGCTGCTGGAAAGCCGCGAGGTCGAGTGGACACTGACCTTTGTCCTGACCCTTGGCTGGCTGGTGCTGGTGCTGTCGATCGCGGCCATTCTGCTGTTGATGCTGCTGATCAAGCGCGGAGAAGCTTCCCGGGTCGCCAGCCTGTTCTACCTGGTTCCGCCGGTGACCGCGGTCGAGGCCTGGTGGCTCTTCGATGAAGGCCTGCCGGCGCTATCCCTGGCCGGCATGGTCATCGCCATCGCCGGGGTGGCGCTGACGATCCGTGCCAAGCGCGGCAGGTGATGCGCCGGCACCGGGCGCATCAGTCCACCTTCACCTGTCGGAAGCGAGCATTGATCACGCAGTAGGTGCCGTAATTGAGCAGTCCTCCTGCCACCGCGGCCAACCACCATGGGCCAAAGGGCTGGGCGGCCAGAGCATCCAAGGCCCCACCCAGCCCCTCGGCCTGGCCTGGGTCGGCCTGCCAGGCAGCAGCCAGCAGAAAGCCTCCGATCAGTGCGAAGACCACGCCGCGAGCGGCCAGGCCCCAGCGGCTGAGCCCTGACGCGAGGTCTTTCTGGCGCTTGCTCATGTCCTGCCGTCGCCAGCGCTCCAGGTAGCTGGCGGTCAACGCACGCCAAGACTGGCGCACGCCAACACCGATAAAGATCAGGCCCAGTGCGGCCACCAGCCAGAGACCGCCAGGGTGGGACATCAGCATCGCTGTTCGCTCCTCGGCCCCTCCCGTGGTCTCGTGAGGATCATCCAGCAGCTCAAGCCCGTACCAGCCTAGACTGGCGTAGATGAGTCCGCTGATCACCAGCGCCGCCCGTGTGCCCAGGGCCTTCAGACTACGGCCACGATTCTCCACATCGAACAGTCCCTGCAAGCCACGCCAGGCGGCATAGGCATAGAGACCCGCCACCAGTGCCGCCAGCATCAGCGAGCCAAACGGTTGCCGCGCCAGATGAGCCAGGGCTTCCTTGGTGCCGACATTGTCACCGCCCAGTCCCACCGCCCCCAGCGCGGCCAGGAGTCCGATCAGCAGATAGACAACGCCCTTGGCGGTATAGCCAAGTCGCGCCAGGATAACGATCCATCTACGCCGATGGCGTAGAGGCGCAGGTAGAGAGGGCATGACAGCTCCAGACACTCAAGACCCCTCTATCCTCCGCAAAAAATCTCGTTTCAGCAAAAACGATTGGCAGCGCAGCCTCCCCCAGCATCTGGAGTCGTCCTGATTCGGCCTGTTGTTGGCAAACGTGGCCATCACCGCCCTGACGTTCTGGCGATGAGCCGCTAGCCCAGCCGGTTCAGGGCATGGGCGGCAATGGCCGTATCCTGCACGCCCGTCCCGGTGAGGTCACACACGGTAATGGTGGCATCGGACAGGCGCAGACGATCCCCACGCGCAATGACCTGGCCCAGTTCATGCACCTTGAACGGCACCTCACGTCCATGAAACGCCTTCAGCTCGCCGTTGGACTCGCTCTGGGCGCGGGTGTCACAGACAAAGGCGTCGGCACGCGTCAGTACGCTTTCGGCCAACTCCCGCTTATCCGGACTATCCGACCCCATGGCGGTCACATGCACCCCTTCGGGCAGGTCGGCGGCCTCCAGAATCGGTGCCTGGGAAGGCGTGGTGGTGACGATGATGTCGGCCATCGCGCAGGCCTCACGCACGCTATCGTGGACATTCACGGTAAGCCCCGCCTCACGCATGGTCTCGGCGTACTCCTCGGCAGCCGACCCACGCCGAGACCACACATCGACGATCTCGATGTCACGTACCAGCCGCAGTGCCTCGACCTGCCGGATGGCCTGCTCCCCGGCTCCCAGCACGGTGACGCGGCGACTGGAGTCACGGGACAGGTACTTGGCGGCGATGGCGCCCGCCAAGGCGGTGCGCACCATCGTCAGATAGCCCTCATCGAACAGCACCGCATCGACCAGACCGGTGCGGGCCGAGAACACCATCATCAGGCCGTTCAGGCTCGGCAGGCCTATCTTGGGATTGTCGAAGAACCCCGGGCTGACCTTGATCGCAAAGCGGTCGTGACCACGAATATGGGCGGTCTTGACGTCTACCTCGCCATTGGCCTCCTCAATGGCCATGGACAGGATCGGCGGCTGCACCACCTCGCCTCGCCCCAGCGCAGCGAAGCCCTCTTCGACGGCTGCCAGGGCGTGATGGTCGATAGCGACAGCCTGACGAATCTGTTCGCGGTTGAAGAGCTGCATGCATGGCTCCTTGTCATGGATAGGACACCTGTCACCTGTCGGTGCCCTGTGAAGAAAGTCCTGAGGCGGACGCTGGATCAAGCCTTGGTCTCATGTGCGGCCTCAAGTGCGGGCCTCAGCCGCGAGGGCCATCGGCCGCACACCGGCGCGCCTGGTCAAGGGTATCCAGCGAGACGCCATTGCCGGAAAGTACCAGCACAACGCGCTCTCCGCGAACGTCCAGGTGGCCCTGCGCCATGGCCGCCAAACCGACAGCGGCGGCCCCTTCGACCAGGATCTTGTCGTGCTCGAGCAGGTCCACCATGGCCTGGGCGATGGCACGCTCCGACACTTGGCAATGGTCGTCCATCACCTGTTTGACCAGCTCGAAGGTGCAGCGATTGTCCAAGCCGATACCGCCACCCAGGGAGTCTCCCAGGCTCTCGACCTCGTCCACCTCTACCGGATAGCCCGCCGTGAGGCTGGCATGCATGGCGGCCCCCTCGGCCAGGCTGACACCGCTGACGCGGGCAGCAGGACGCACGCCCTTGATCGCGGCCCCAATGCCTCCCAGCAGTCCTCCACCGGACAGCCCCACGATCACTCGGTCAAGCTCGGGCAGGTCTTCCAGCAGCTCGATCCCGATGGTGCCCTGGCCCGCCGCGATAAGGGGGTCATCAAAGGGAGGGATCAGCGTCATGCCCTCTTGCTCCACCAAGCGCGCCACCTCCATGAAGGCCTCATCCTGGCTGGCTCCCACCTGTCGAACCTGGGCGCCCAGGGCCTCGATAGCAGCGACCTTGTTAGCCGGCACCAATCGCGACAGGCAGATCACGGCGGGTACCCCGAGACGCGACGCCGCATAGGCGACCGCGCGCCCATGGTTGCCGGTGGAGGCGGTGGTCACGCCACGTGCCAGGGCATCGCGTCCATCTCGCTCCAGCAGCGCGGCGATCATGTTGGTGGCACCGCGCAGCTTGAACGCGCCGGTGGGCTGCAAGGTTTCGAGCTTGAGATACACCTCAGCGTCAAAGCGTTCGGACAGCGGTCGCGACAACACCAGCGGTGTACGTGTCACCTGGCCGGCAATCCGGTGTCGGGCCTTGAAGATCTGGTCCAGGCTTACGCCATGGGCAGAGCACGTGGAGGCTTGCATGGCTGTCTCCTTTTATGGCGCGCGACGAAGGCGACCGTCCTCCAGCGCCCCCGCCGCCGCGTATAAACCGACAGGGGCCGCCTCCCTCAAGGAGACGACCCCATGTCACACACCGCAGATCAGCGCTGACGTCAGGCGGTCTGCAGAACGCCTTCCTTGACCAGCTGATCGGTGACCTTGTTCACGGCACGCTCGGCACGGGCGACAATTTCATCGACCTCGGCGCGGGTAGTGGTCAGCGGCGGCGCAAACCCGAGGATGTCACCCTGCGGCATGGCACGAGCAATCAGGTTCTCCTCGAGCGCCGCGGCGGCGATCCGTGGGCCCACCTTGTGGCTCGCGTCGAAGGCCTGGCGGGAATCAGGATCCACGGCAAACTCCAGTGCCGCCAGCATGCCCACCCCACGGGCCTCACCGACGATGGGATGATCGCCGAACACCGCCTGCATGCGGCTCTGCAGGTAGGCGCCGGTATCACGCGCGTTGCCGGTCAGGTTCTCACGCTCGATGATCGCCAGGTTGGCCAGAGCTGCAGCACATCCCAGAGCGTGGCCGGAATAGGTCCAACCGTGACCGATCGGGCCCAGCTCGCTGGTACCTTGCTCAAGCACTTGCCACACGCGATCCCCCACGATCACCCCGGACAAGGGCTGATAGGCACTGGTCAGGCCCTTGGCGATGGTGATCAGGTCGGGCTTGATGCCGTAGGCATGGCTGCCGAAGTCGGCGCCGATACGGCCAAAGCCACAGACCACTTCATCGGCGATCAGCAGGATGTCGTACTTCGCCAGCACCGCCTGGATGGCGTCCCAGTATCCTTCGGGCGGTGGCACGATGCCGCCGGTGCCGAGCACCGGCTCACCAATGAAGGCCGCCACGGTGTCGGGACCTTCCGCCAGAATCATCTCTTCAAGCTTCTCGGCACAATAGGCGGAGAACTCGCGCTCGCTCATGCCGGCCTGCTCGGCACTGCGCTGGTAGTAATGGGGTGCCTCGGTGTGCAGCACTCCAGCCATGGGCAGGTCGAACTGATCATGGAACGCCTTCAGACCGGTCAGCGAGCCGGTGGCCAGGCCGGAGCCGTGATAGCCACGCTGGCGCGAGATGACCTTCTTCTTCTGCGGGCGGCCCAGAACGTTGTTGTAGTAGCGCACCAGCTTCAGCTGGGTCTCGTTGGCATCGCTGCCGCCCAGGCCATAGTAGACCTTGGACATGCCGGGACCCGCCAGCTTCAGAATCTGCTCGGACAGGGCGATCTGAGGCTCATTGGAGTGACCAACGTAGGTGTGATAGTAGGACATCTCCAGCGCCTGCTGGTAAATGGCCTCGGCGACTTCGGTGCGGCCATAGCCGATGTTGACGCAGTAGAGCCCGGCAAAACCGTCGATGAATTCGCGGCCGTCCTTGTCGACGATGTGAATGCCCTTGCCGCCGGTGATGACGCGGCCAGGCGCGTCGCCATGGGCGAAGTCACGCAGGTGCGTCGAGGCGTGAAAGGTGACCTTGCGGTCGCGATCGATCAGGTCCTGATGGGTGCTCATGTGGTTTCCTTGTTTCCTTGCCCGTAGCGCTTCCCGCTCTCGCCGAGAGAACGGATCAGCCGTTTCGTCATCAATGTCGGCCCGTACCTGCTACGGGCCAACCGTCCTGCCGCGGTCATGTCGTCCATCACCGCAGGCTGTCATCTAGCTGCCAGAGACCGAGCCCAGTGCGCCGAGGCAGTAGTACTTGGTTTCCAGATATTCATCGATACCGGTGGCGCCACCTTCGCGTCCGAGGCCCGACTGCTTGACGCCCCCAAACGGCACGGGAGGACCGGTCATCTTGACCGAGTTCACCGACACCATGCCGAACTCCAGGGCGCGCAGCAGCTTCCAGATCCGCCTGATGTCATGGGTGTAGACATAGGCGGCCAGCCCGTACTCGGTGTCATTGGCCAGAGCGATCACCTCATCGTCATCGCGGTAAGCCGTCACGCCTGCGACCGGAGCAAAACACTCCTGACGCCATACTTTCATGTCCTGGGTCACGCCGGTGAGCAGCACCGGCATGAAGAAGTTCTCTCCCGGAGCATCCGTCTGATCCCCGGCGACCAGGGTGGCACCGCGGGAGACGGCGTCGTCCACGGTGGCACGGGCGTTTTCCACCGCCCGGCGGTGAATCAACGGCCCCAGGTCCACTTCGCTGAGCATCCCGTCGCCCACGGTCAAGGCGGCCATACGCTCGCTAAAGTGCGCCACGAAGGCGTCGTGGATTGACTCGTGCACCAGGATCCGGTTGGCCGCCAGGCAGTCCTGCCCTGCGGTCTGGAACTTGGCCGCCACGGCGGCCAGGGCCGCTTCCTTGGGGTCCATGTCCGGGCCCACGATGAAGGGCGCGTTACCGCCGAGCTCCATCGACACCCGCTTGACCGTCGGCGCGGATTGCTCCAGCAACAGTCGCCCCACACGGGTGGAGCCGGTGAAGGACACCGCCTTGACCCGGTCCTCGGCGCACAGCAGCGACGACACCTGGGCGGCATCCCCCAGCACCACATTGAAGATGCCCGCCGGGATTCCGGCACGCTCGGCCAGCTCCGCCAGGGCCAACGCAGAGAACGGCGTCTCGTTGGCCGGCTTGACGATCACCGGGCACCCCGCCGCCATGGCGGCTGCTGCCTTGCGAGTGATCATCGCCAGCGGAAAATTCCATGGCGTGATCAGCAGCGCAATGCCGACCGGCTCCTTGATCGTCCCCAGCGCCGCGTTGGGAATGTGGCTGGGAATCGTCTCGCCGTAGGTTCGCTTGCCCTCCTCGGCGAACCAGCGCACGAAGCTGGCCCCATACTCCACTTCTCCACGCGCATCGGGCAGCGGTTTGCCTTGCTCGAGCGTCATGATCGTCGCCAGATCTTCGCGGTGCTGCTGCAGCAAGTCGTACCACGCCAGCAGACGTTCGCAGCGCTCGTCGGCGCGCAGGGCTCGCCACTGGGCGAAGGCCTCGTCGGCCACGTCCACACTACGACGGATCTGGGCCGGCTCGAGCAGCGGGATATGACCGATCACCTCACCATTGGCGGGGTTGATCACCGCTTCTTCGCGGCCTTCATCACCGTGGGTCCACTTGCCACCGATGTAGGCATACTGACGAAACAGACGCGGATCGCTGAGCTTCATGACGCTACCTCCCTAGTCGGTTCCGTCGTCTCATCAGGGGGACGGAACACCTGTATCAATGCCATGGCAGGCGCCACGCAATGACGTCATGGTAAGGGAGATACCAGGGACGGACTTTTTGAAGCCGCCGCTGGAAGATGGCATTTTTTTTGTCCCGACTCGCTACATCGAGGTTTTTTCTGCCATGCAGGTTTGTGCAAACCGATGACCCAGGCAGGCCCCTGACGAGGCCCGGCCCGAGCCTCAAGTAGCGCTGCTGTTCAGGGCGTCGATATCGACCCCCTGGCGCGGCGCCTTGACCTGCTTGGTCACGATGTAGGTGAAATAGCGCTCGATCCCGATATCCGACGTCAGCCAGTCATCGATCAATCGCTGATAGGCGTCGATGGTCTCGGTCTCGACCTTGATCAAGTAGTCGACCCCTCCACCGACGGCCACACATTCCGTCACCTCGTCGGTCGCATGAACCAAGGCCTCGAACCGCTGAAAGCTCTCGGCGTTATGGGCCTTGAGCTCGATCTGCACCCATACGGGTGTGCGCCGAACCAATGCGGCGGCATTGATTCTGGCGCAATAGCCTTCGATGACGCCGGCCTTCTCCAGACGCCTCACCCGCTCCCAGCAGGGGCTGACCGAGAGGTTGATGGCTTCGGCCAGCCGCGACTTGGTGATGCGCCCGTCCTGGGACAGGATGGACAGTATCTTGAGATCGTAACGGTCAAGTTTCATGACTCGCCCAGGGATTCCACCACTTCCGCGATCACCGCAATGGTGTCCCCCATGTTGACCTGTGCCGGAAAGCGACGGGCCGCCAGGATGCCATCGCGTTCGGCCTGATACTCGATGGGCTTGGCACCGCTGCGCGTCATGTCATACACCCTTGCAATCACATCACCGCGTTGAACGCTGTCGCCGAGGGCGTGGGTCAGCTCGAGCAGCCCGGTGTGTTCACTCTGCACGTAGCAGCTGGCATCCGGCATATCGAGATAGACCTGGGTCTCGGGCATCGCTACCTCACCCTGCTTCAAGCCGAAGTGAATCAAGATATTGTCGATGCCGCGCTCGGTGATGGCGAGGCTCTCGGGGGTCGAGGTGCCACCGCCACCCAGCTCGGTCGCGATGAAGACCTTGCCCTGACTTTCCACCACCGTATCGAACAGGGCCGCTGCATCGAGTTCGAACATCATCATGGCGTAGGGAGCGCCAAAGGCCTTGGCGCCTTCCAGCGCCTGACGCTGCTGCTCGGGGTTGTCGAGCACATGGGATGCACCAAACGGAATGATATCGAGGGTGCGGCCGCCAGAATGCAGGTCCAGCACGATATCGGCCATCGGCACCATTTCGCGAGTAAAGTAGTCGGCGATCTTTTCCGTTACGCTGCCGTCGGGGTCTCCCGGAAAGCTGCGATTGAGGTTCCCGCCATCCATCGGTGAGGTGCGTCGTCCTACCTGGGCCGCCGGCGTGTTCATCATCGGCACGATGATCACCCTCCCCTGCACCTCTTCCGGCTTGAGCGATACCGAAAGCTTCTGCAGCGCCGTGATGCCCTCGTACTCATCACCATGGTTACCACCGGTCAACAGCGCCGTGGGACCCTCGCCATTGGCCACCACCGTCACCGGAATCATCACCGCTCCCCAGGCCGACTCGTCGTTGGAAATCGGCAGCTTGAGAAAACCGTGCTGAACGCCCTGGGCGTCGAAATCAACGGTCGCGGAAATCGGGCTCTTGCGCTTGCTCATGGGAACTCCAGAACAGAATCTGCGGAAAGCATGTCGATGCCGTCATGGGCACCGGATTATGGTGAGATCGCATCCGGCGCTGTGGTCCTGTCATGGCAACGGGACAGCAGCGCCGCAGCGGCCAGGGGAAACGTCTACTTGACGAACAGCTGACGCGGGAAGTCGGCCAGGGGCTCAGCCCCGTTTTCGGTGATCAGGATGCTTTCGGTAATCTCGAGCCCCCAGTCATCCATCCACATGCCCGGCATGAAGTGGAAGGTCATTCCCGGTTCGAGGATGGTGTCGTCAGACGGGCGCAGGCTCATGGTACGCTCGCCCCAGTCCGGGGGATAGCTGATGCCGATGGGGTATCCACAGCGGGCGCCCCCCCGGTCAAAGCCGTACTTGTCCATCGCCGCGCCGAGCGCCAGAGCGATATCGGCAGTACGGTTGCCCGGCTTGGCCACCGCAAGACCGTTTTCGATACCTTCCAGCAAGGCCGACTCACCGCGCACGAACTCCTTGGGCGGCTTGCCCAGAAACACCGTGCGCGACAGCGGGCAGTGGTAGCGCTTGTAGCAGCCGGCAATCTCGAAAAAGGTGCCTTCCCCCTCGCGGAAGGGAGTGTCGTCCCAGGTCAGGTGCGGTGCCGCGGCGTCACTGCCCGTCGGCAGCAGCGGGACGATGGCCGGATAGTCACCGCCATAGACCTGACCGGTGCTGTCGGTCCAGCCTTCAATGCCGACACGATAGATTTCCGACACCAGCTTGGACTTGGCCAGACCCGGTTCGATCATCTCGAGAATGCGTGAGTGCATGCCCTCGACGATACGCGCCGCCACCCGCATGTACTCGATCTCACGCGGAGACTTGATCGCTCGGCACCAGTTGACCAGTGCATTGGCATCCTGAAAACGCGCGTGGGGCAGTTCCTTGACCAAACTCTGATAGGCCTTGGCGGAGAAGTAGTAATTGTCCATCTCCATGCCGACCACCCCTTCACACCATGCCCGGTCAGGCATGATCGACTGCGCCAGATACTCCATGGGGTGCATGTCGGGGTTCTGGACGTAATAGTCGGGGTAATAGGTGATGTTGTCCGGATCCATCCAGCAGGTGCGCAGCGCACCGTTGCTGTCCTGACGCCGGCCGTACCACACGGGCTCGCCCTCGAGCCCCAGCAAGACGCACTGATGTACGTAAAAGGACCAGCCATCGTAGCCCGTCAGCCAGGCCATGTTGGACGGATCGCTGACGATCAGCACATCGATGCCTCGCATCGCCATCTCGGCACGCACCTTCTGCAGGCGCTGAGCGTATTCCTCACGAGTGAACGGCAGGGATACCTGAATCATGAAACCACTCGCCAAACAATGTCATCACCGAAAACCGGGCAACTAGAGGCCCGGCGCGCCCTTGCAGATGCCTTGAACGAACCGGCGTCAACCGCTGCCGAAGATGGGCCTGGGGCCTCGCCGCTTTCGTTCAATGTCTGCTTGATGCGGCATTGCTTCCCCTGTAGCGTGCGGAGGAAAGAATTGTCATGACAATCGTCATGAAGCGTCATGACAATGACTGATCAATGCCGTCTTGCTGATACTAGCACTACGTATAAGCTCCCGGTCAAAGGCTTTATTGCATCATGACAATTGATCTACTCGGCCAACTCGCTGCCCTGATCGATGGGCTTCCCGACGACGGCCAGCCAAAGTACCTGGCCATTGCGCGGGCGCTGTCCCGAGGCATACGCTCTGGTGAGCTTATGCCGGGCACTCGCTTGCCGCCCCACCGAAGATTGGCAGAGCACATTGGCGTCAGCGTACAAACGGTATCTCGCGCCTATGCACAGGCCGAAAAAATGGGCCTGGTCCAGGCCAGGGTCGGCAGTGGCACCTGGATCAATGCGCTGGACGACAATCGCGAGTCCGCCTATCTGCGCGCAGGTGAGCCCCGCTCGGAACAGGCATTGATTGACCTGTCGATTGCTCATCCGGTGTGTCCTCCCGCCCATCATCAGCGCTTTCGTGACAGTCTGCGGGAACTGGCCGACACGGCGCATCCTGACGTGTTTGCCGCGTGCCGCCCGATTGCTGGACTCCCTCATCAACGCGAACTGGCCAGCTGGTGGCTGAACGAGCGGCTGGGGATGCCTGGCGAGCCGGACGACCGCATCCTCACCAACGGTGGCGCTCACGGCATCATGCTGGCCATTTCCAGCGTGGTGCAACACGGTGATCTGGTGCTGACCGAAGCCCTGACCGACCATGGGCTGATCGCCCTGTCGCGAACACTTGGCTTCCAGCTGAGAGGCGTCGCCATCGATGGTCAGGGCATGGTGCCGGAGGCCCTGGATGCCGCGTGTCGCCGCTTCAAGCCTCGCGCCGTGTGCCTGACATCAAGCCAGCTCAACCCTACCGGAGCGACTCAGGGCGAGGCCCGTCGGGACGACATTGCCGCGATCCTCGAGCGGCATGGCGTCTGGCTGATCGAAGATGACGTTCACGCGTTGCTTGAGCCCCAACCCCTGGCCCCGGTCAGCGCGCGCATCCCCACCCAAGGGTTTCATGTCACCAGCCTGACCAAGGCCACCATGCCGGGACTGCGCGCGGGATATCTGACCGTACCGCGCAGCCAGCTTCACCATACGCTGCCACGCCTGCGCGCGACCTCCTGGATGGCCACGCCGCTGTGCTTTGAAGTGGCCAATGCTTGGCTGGAGGACGGCAGCGTGGATCAGATGGCGGCTCATCAACGGGATCTGCTGGCCGAGCGCCAGCGCTTGGCCGCCCGCCTGCTGGCGGAGCATGGCCGCGCCTCTCGCCCCACCAGCCTGCATGTGTGGCTATCGCTACCGGGAAGCTGGCGCGCGGAGGAACTGCAGCAACTGGCCGAACAGGAAGGCGTGGCGATCACCACGGCCACGCCCTTCATGGTGGAGCAGACTCCGGCCCCGCGACGAGTGCGCTTGAGCCTTGGCGCCGAGCCGGATATCGAACGCCTGGAGGAAGGCCTCAGGCGCCTGGCGCAGCTGCTGGATGACGCCCCGCCACCCATGATGCAGATTGTCTACTAGACCCGACCTACCGCCCGCAGAGGACTGTCCATGAAAGTTATCGTACATACCGACCAGGCAGACCAGTGGCAGCGCGCATTGAGCGAACGGCTACCCGGCGCGACCATCTGGAAGAGCCAAGACACGGATCGACAGCAGCGCGCCGAGGCCGACTACCTGGCCGCCTGGAAACCGGATGAGACGCTGATGCGGGAGTGCTCCGGCCTCAAGGGCATCATCAACCTGGGGGCTGGGGTCGATGCCTTGCTGAACAATCCGGCCCTGCCCCGAGATGTCCCGATCGTCAAGCTGCGCGATGCGGGCATGGGCGAACTGATCGCCGACTACACCCGCTATGGCCTGCTGCATTTCCAACGGGACTTCGATCGCTATCAGCGCCAGCAACAGCAGGCCCAGTGGCGAGAACACGCCGTCATCGACAAGCAGGAGTGGACGGTCGGCGTACTGGGATTGGGGGCCATCGGCGCCAAGGTCGCCGCCACCATCGCCGCCGACGGCTACCCGGTGCTCGGCTGGAGTCGATCGCCCAAGTCGCTGGAAGATATCGAGTGCCTGCACGGTGACGCTGGGCTGGAGCAGGCGCTGCAACGCTCACGCACCCTGGTGCTGCTTCTGCCAGATACTCCCGCGACTCACCACATCATCAACCAGCGCAGCCTGGCGCTACTGCCCCAGGGTGCCAGCCTGATCAACCCCGGACGCGGCACCTTGATTGACGAGGCAGCGCTGCTGCAGGCATTGGGCCCGGCCGATGACCATCAGGAGGGTCGTCTGCGCGGGGCGCTGCTCGACGCCTTCCCGGTGGAACCCTTGCCGTCCTCCAGCCCGCTGTGGCACCACCCGAGGGTTCTGGTGACGCCTCACATGGCTGGCCCTACTCCGCTCAACGAGGCCCTCGACCAGGTCGCCGCAAGCATCGAGGCGCTTAGCCAGGGCAAGGAGATCGAGACCGTGGACCCCGAAGCAGGCTATTGATAGCAGCGCTCATTGTGGCCTGGAATCGCTGACACACCCTTGCGAACCAGAAAAAAAAGGGCACCTCATGGAGGTGCCCTTCTGCGGTCGTTGATCAACGATCTTGCATCACGTCACTGCTCAGCTGTCACCGCCGATCTTGTCCTGGGTGCGCGTGTCGAAGTCACTGGCATCGTGCCGTTCGTGCAGCTGCTCGGCAGGCTCGCCGAAGGTGCGATTGACCATGCGCCCACGCTTGACGGCGGGGCGGGCATCGATAGCCCTGGCCCAGCGCAGCACGTGGGTGTACTCGTGCACCGACAGAAACTCGGCGGCATCGTACAGCCGGCCCAGGACCAGCTGGCCGTACCAGGCAAACGTCGCCATGTCGGCGATGCTGTAGCTGTCACCCGCCAGGAATTCATGGTCGGCCAGGTGGCGATCCAGCACATCCAGCTGGCGCTTGGTTTCCATGGTGAAGCGATTGATCGGATACTCGTACTTCTCAGGCGCGTAGGCGTAGAAATGCCCGAAGCCTCCGCCCAGATACGGCGCGGACCCCATCTGCCAGAACAGCCAGTTCATGGCCTCGGTCCGGGCCTTGTGGTCAGTGGGCAGAAAGGCGCCAAATTTCTCCGCCAGATACACCAGGATTGACCCCGACTCAAACACCCGCGTCGCTGGCTGAGTGCTGTGGTCCACCAATGCCGGGATCTTCGAGTTCGGGTTGATCTCCACGAAACCGCTGGAGAACTGGTCGCCATCGCCGATGCGGATCAACCAGGCATCGTATTCCGCCTGGTCATGGCCCAGCGCCAACAACTCCTCCAGCATGATATTGACCTTCACGCCATTGGGCGTCGCCAGGGAGTAGAGCTGCAGCGGGTGTTTTCCGACCGGTAGCTCCTTGTCGTGGGTCGGTCCGGCGATCGGCCGGTTGATGCTGGCAAATTGACCGCCACTTTCGCCTTCCCACTTCCATACTTTCGGCGGCTGGTACTGTGTGTCGTTGCTCATGATGTTCCTTCACGTGATGTGGGCATCATCCCGCTCAGTCCGGGATCCGCTGTCGTCATGTTCGTCGGCAAATCGAGTCGGGTGGCAACGGCGCCACCCTCCTCGCCGCAACATGACCCGACAGCTGACTCAGTGCCGATGTTCCCGCCTAGCTTACAGCTCCTGACGGGTCGGGCGCAGCACCAGCTCATTGACGTCCACGTCGGCCGGCTGCTCCACCGCAAAGGCAATCGCGCGAGCCACCGCGTCAGCGTCGATGGCCAGGGTGTAAAGCTCATTGACCCCCTTGGCCGTATCATCATCGCTGATCGATTGGGTCAATTCAGTGTCAATGGCCCCAGGGGAGATGTTGGTGGCCCGGATCTCGCCACCGGACTCCTGACGCAGCCCTTCGGTCAACGCCTTGACCGCGAACTTGGTCGCGCAGTAGACCGCAGCGGCCGGGAATACCACATGGCCCGCCACGGAGGACAGGTTGATGACGTGGCCCTCGTGCTGTTCACGCATGGTGGGTAGAACGGCGGCAATGCCGTAGAGCACGCCCTTGATGTTGACGTCCACCATCTGGTCCCACTCGTCTACCTTGAGCTTGTCCAGCGGCGACAGCGGCATCAGGCCAGCATTGTTGACCAGCACATCGATCCGCCCGAACTCGTCACGCGCCAGCTGTGCCAGGGCCTCTACCTGCTCACGATCGGTCACGTCGGTCACCCGGTAGACGGCTTGCCCACCTTCGGCCTTGATCTCCTCGCACAGGCGCTTGAGGCGGTCGTCGCGGCGAGCCCCCAGCACGAGCCTGGCGCCACCCTTGGCCAGACGCTTGGCTGTCGCCTCGCCCAGACCGCTGCTGGCACCGGTGATAATGACAACCTTGTCCTGGATGCCGTCGGTACTTACGTTCTTGATATCCATGCTGATCTCCATTATCGATCCGTGAAGACATCGACGCTCGGTAAAAACACCCGTCGCCCCATGTCATGCACGAAGCACGCCCGTCTGGGGTCGCTCCGCGAAGGCCTCAGAGCGTCACCGAATGCGTCATTGAGACTGTCGTTGAGAATGTCATCTAGCGTGCCGTTAAGAGTGTCATTAACGGTGTCGTGTCTAAGCGCCACCGCACCCCCGCGGGGTGCGGGACTCGGCTCTCCGGGGGAGCCGTCTCCATCACTGTTGGTCGAGAAACGGATAGTCGGTGTAGCCCGTTTCATCGCCACCGTAGAAGGTGTCGTAGTCCGGCTCATTGAGGGGCGCATGGCGGCGGAAGCGTTCAGGCAAGTCCGGGTTCGCGATGAACGGGCGGCCGAAGGTCACCAGGTCCGTCTTGCCGGCGGCAATACGCTCGCGCGCTTCGCTGGCGGTGTAGGCACCGTTGGCAATGTACACGCCGCTGAAGCTGTCACGGATGGCGCTGATGATGGCTTCGGGACGGCCGTTCTCATGATTGCCCTGGAAGGAATCCTCGACCACCTCCAGGTAGGCAATGCCGACGTCATCCAGTGCCGCAGCGAAGGCAGGAAAGGTCTCTTCAGGCTTCTGGTCGTGCACGTCATTGAAGCTGCCCGTCGGGCTGATGCGCACGCCGACACGCCCCTTGCCCCATACGTCGACCACGGCGCGCACGACTTCCAGCGGCAGGCGCAGGCGGTTCTCGACACTGCCACCATAGGCGTCGGTGCGTGCGTTGCTGTCCGACTTGAGAAACTGATCGAGCAAATAACCGTTGGCAGCGTGGACCTGAACACCATCGAAGCCCGCCTCACGCGCATTGATGGCGGCCTGGCGATACTGCTCGACGATACCGGGCAGCTCGTCAACGTCCAGCGCACGGGGGGTCGGCACGTCGACCATGCCTGATTCAGCGCTGATAAACGTCTTGGCCCCCTCCGGCTTGATCGCCGACGGGGCGACCGGGTCAGCCTTGCCGGGCTGTAGCTCGGGATGGGAAATCCGTCCGACATGCCACAGTTGGGCATGGATACGGCCGCCGGCCTCATGCACCGCATCGGTGACCTTGCGCCAGCCTGTGATCTGCTCCTGGCTGTGAATGCCAGGGGTGAACGCATAGCCCTTTCCCTGGGGTGAAATCTGCGTCGCCTCACTCAGGATCAGAGCGGCGCCCGCGCGCTGACGGTAGTAGTCCACATTCATCTGCTGAGGGATATCCCCTGGCTGCGCGGAACGCGAGCGCGTGAGCGGAGACATCAAGACACGATGCGGCAGTTCAATATCACCCAGTACCTGGGGGGTAAAAAGCGGATCCTGTTCAGCGCTCATACAAAGCCTCCTGATCAGTGGTCATCGTCTTGGCGTGACGATCTGGCAAGAAAATGAAAAAGGTCGCCGTTCTTGCTGGTGCAACGTTCTCACGTGGCGAAAGATTCCGTTGGCCGTCCTGCCAATGCCATCACGCCACCGCTAGACAGCCTGGGTGAGTAGCGCTGGCCGCCAGCACTGGAAACCCGTCCTGGTTGCTAGCAATGGAAACTAGCCCTGACGTCGAAACCTGACGCCTATCCCGGAAGGGACTCACCAGTGACGCTTTCTATCAATACACTTAATGTACAACTATTGAATAGATTTTCAACCGTTCTGTACAAATTTTTAGACCAGTCTATTAGTGATTGCGTTCAAAAAAAAGCACTAAGAGCGCTACACACGTCCAGCGAGCGGAATGAGCCGCCGGGCGCACTTGTCGCGACGCCCGAACAGCGCGAAACCCGAGGCCTACGCGCTATCGGCGAGGCGTCAGGGCTGCGCCCAATGCAGCGGCTCATTCGTGCAGGCGCTTGTTCCGTCTTGCCGCAATGTCGCCGCGATGCTGCCGAAGCGGTTCACGCTCTCCTGCTCTTGCGGCTCAGGCCTTGATACACGCCAGCAACGTGTCCTCAAACTCCGACATGGGCGAGCAGGTCCTCATCATCTTGGCCCTGAGCATGGCACCCTGCCAGCCCGCCAGGATGAACGATGCCATCGCCTCTGCGGAGATATCGCTGCGAATCGTGCCTGCTTGCTGCCCTTCTTTCAGGCAGCTGGCAAAGTAGCTTTCCCAGCGCTTGAAAATGCCGTCAAGGGCGTCTCGCAAGCAGTCACTTTGGGACGACATCTCCTGTCCCAGGGTGCCAATCAGACAGCCGCGCAAGTGACCGCATTCCGCCATGCCTTGACGCGCTTCAGCGAAATAACGGTGCAGCCGCGCAAAGGGCTCGTCAGAAGAATGCACCAGCAAGTCCTGGAAGCGCTTGTCGTACTCTTCCGCGAAAGACTCAACGACCGCAAGGCCGAACGCCTCCTTGCTGGCGAAGTAGTGATAGAAGGACCCCTTCGGCACGCCTGCCGCCTTGAGCACCGCATTGATGCCCGTGGCCGTATAGCCGTGCTCGGCAAAGGTGGTCATGCCGACCTGAATCAACAGGTCTCTGGTGGGAGCTTTAGTCGTCATACATCGCACACTAGACCAGTCGTCTACTCACGTCAACCCCATCACAGGTGACTCCGCCGATAACCGCCAGCCTGACCACCAAGGCCCGAATAACGGGGCCTTGGCGTCGAGCAAACACCCACTTCATGGCCTCGCCAGCAGCACAATGAGGCACCGAACCGACCACTAACTATAGGGATACGCTTCCTCGATGTACCTCATCGTTACCCTTCAGGGTTTCACTGCGACGCTTACTTGCGGCGTTTGCCCTGCGGCAATCGATTGGCGACGACACCCGCACGTGAGTCTCCTCCCCAGCATGGGGCTCGCCACCGCCCGCTGCTGTCTACAGCAGCGCGTTCTACAGCAGCGCGTTGAACTGGCGCAACCACTCCGGATGCGCCGGCCAGGCTGGCGCGGTCACGAACTTGCCACAGGTGATCGCATCGGTCACCTCGAGGTCGACAAATTCTCCTCCGGCCAGGCGCACTTCCGGCGCACAGGCCGGGTACGCGGAGATGCGGTGACCCGACAATGACACCGCGGCGGCCAACAGTTGGGCACCATGGCAGACGGCTGCAACCGGTTTTTCACTGTCGACGAAGTGGCGCACTACCTCCAGTACCCGCTCGTCCAGGCGCAGATACTCCGGCGCCCTGCCGCCTGGGATCACCAAACCGTTGTAGTCTGCTACGGTGATGTCGGCAAAGGTCTCGTTCAGCGCGAACAGATGCCCCGGCTTTTCGGTATAGGTCTGGTCACCTTCGAAGTCATGGATGGCCGTCTTGACCGTATCGCCTTCCTTCTTGTCAGGACAGACCGCATCGACACGGTGCCCCATGGCCTGCAAGGCCTGGAACGGCACCATGATTTCATAATCTTCGACAAAATCTCCCGCGAGCAGCAACAAACGTGCCATAAGGCAGACTCCTTGGTCGTTGGAAACGGCGCAGGGTCGAGGCATTGACCGAAAAGTCGACGAGCGCAGGCACTTTTCAGACCCGCCTCACGCTGACCATGCTGTCATGCAGCGTAACCACTGATCCGCGTCATCGCCAGCGTCGCGGAACCTTGTCGCGGAATCGGCCTCCCACAGTAAGCGACCCGACTTGCCAGCACGGATAACACCATGGCCTCTATTCTCCACTATCGCCGACTTGTCACCCACTGCCGCCAGGCGCTCGGCGCCAGTCTGCTGTGGCTGCTGATCATGCCTGTCACGGCACAGGCCGCGACGCTATCGGCCTTCGACGCTCGCTATCACCTGTCGGTGGACGGCTGGCCGGATGCCACCGTCCATCACCGTCTGCAGCCAGAGGGCGAACATTGGCTCAGTGATATGCGCGCTCGCGTCGCCGTTGCAGAAGGTCAGGAAAGCGCGAGATTCCTGAGCCAGGGGGCACAGCTTCAAGCCATTGGTTACGCCAGCGGCTACAAGCTGCTAGGTATCGGCAAGCGCTACCAGCTCAATGCACCGCAGCTGCGGCAGACCCCTGATCGGCAGACAGCGTTGATTCAGCTGTCTCGCCAGGTACAGCAGCATGGCTGCTCGCCCTCCTGTGAGCTTCGCTACCTCGACCACAAGGGCGAACAGGAACGACTGATTGCCACCCCCATGGCGTCACGCAGGATGGAAGTGCAGGGACGCTCTATCGACGCGCCCAGGGTTCGACTGGCAGACCCTGACAAAGACGACCGACACATGGTGGTGACCTTTCATCCTGAGCTTGCTGGCCTGTTGCTCGGCGTGACCTATACCAAGCGGGGCGAGCAGGTCAGCGAGCTGGCACTCACCTCACTCACCCTCCCGTGACCCACCCCCCATCCCAACCGAGGTCGCGGACCTCCGCTCGGCGGCGCTTCCCCCTCTCTTGCACCGACGACGCTCTGCCGCTTTGGTCGGCTTTCCCGGCCGACCAAATTTGCATAGAGTAGTGCGCTTTATGTTGGCACTGCGGGTAGCGAGGGACATGTCCCAGCGCTCTACCTGCGCCCGCGGCTATCACCCGGGCGCTTCGTGCTGCGAGTGGATCGCCCATGGGAGCGATCCAGCCACCCCTTATACCGGCCGACCATCTCCTTTTCTCCCTGCGTTCTGGGAAGCGCCGACAAGCACTCTATCTATCAAGCAAGGATGCACTTTCATGTTTAGCGGTCTGCTGATCGTTCTGCTGCCCCTGGTACTGGGCTACCTGATCCCCGTTCGCAGCGCTGCGGTGCTTGGCTGGATCAATCGAGGCGTCAGCGCCTCCATCTATCTCATCCTGCTGCTGATGGGCATCAGCCTTGCGGGTTTGCCAGACCTCGGCAACCAGCTGTCGCGCATGGGCGGCCAAGCGCTGACGCTGTTCAGCGTGATTTCGCTGTTCAATCTGGCAGCCCTGTGGTGGCTGTCGCGGCGACTGCGACTGGATCTGGGGAAAAGGCAGGTCGTTGAAGGTGCGCCCACCAGCAAACTGGCCGCCATGGCTGGCTCACTGGCGCTGGTCGGGGTGGTCGTTGCAGGCCTGGTCCTCGGCCTGCTGCTGGTCGGCCGCTGGGGGGCGACCCCTTTCCAGCTGGCGGAGCACCTCGCCGAGTGGGTGCTGTACCTGCTGCTGGCGTTGATCGGCTGCCAGCTGCGCAATTCCGGCATGCCACTCAAGCAGATCCTGTTGAACCGACATGGTCTCTACATCGCCTTGACGCTGGCAACGAGCTCGCTGCTGGGTGGGCTGGCGGCGGCCCCGCTGCTCGACCTTGAGTGGAACGAGGGGCTGGCCATGGCCTCGGGATTTGGCTGGTACTCGCTGTCGGGCATTCTGATCGGTGAGCGCCTAGGCCCCGCGCTCGGGGGCGTCGCCTTCTTCAACGACTTGACGCGAGAGCTGCTGGCCTTCGTACTGATTCCTCTGGTCATGCGCCGCTATGCGCCATTGGCCATCGGCTACGGCGGCGCCACCTCGATGGACTTCACCCTGCCGGTCATTCAGCAGCACGGTGGCGTTCGCTGCGTGCCCATTGCGGTGGTCAGTGGCTTTCTGCTGTCGCTACTGTCACCACCGCTGATTCTCTTCCTGGTGTCACTGTAGCTTCAAGCGTCAGCGCCTGGCAGCGGACCAGGCTTACTGTCGGCACGACATCATCCATCGCAGCCCTGCTGGCGACTGCATCGGAGGACATCCCACCGTGAGCACGTCCGATCGCCCTATCACGCTGAAGGATCTGGCCCAGCGCCTCAAGGTCTCGACGGCCACGGTGTCCAATGCCTTCAACCGTCCCGATCAGCTGTCGCGCGCGCTGCGCGAACATATCCTGGCCGAGGCACGCCGCCTGGGATACCCCGGCCCGGATGCCCGGGCGCGCAGTTTGCGCACCGGGCAGTCGCGCATCGTCGCGGTGGTACTGGCAGAAACCCTTACCTATAGCCTGAATGACGCCGTCTCCAGCGAGCTGCTCAGCGGTGTCACCGAGGTCCTCGACGCCCACGGCCACACCTTGTTGCTGTTGTCGGGACGTCAGGCGGGCTCACCGCGCCAGGCCGACGCGCTGTGCCACCCGGGTTCCGCCAGCATGGCCGACGGCTTTATCGTCTACGGCTTGATGCCCGGTGACCGCCTGATCAACGAACTTCCCGCCCAACGACCTCTGGTTGGCGTCGATTTCCATATCGATGCTCGACCTACCGTGCACGTCGACAATGAACAGGCGTGCTACGCCATTGCGCGCCACGCTCTGACCCACGCGCCCCAACGTGCGGCCATTGTGAGTCTGCGTCTGACCGTGGAGCCGCATAATGGTCGGGTCAGCCAGGAACAGGACTATTTAAGCGCCGACCACACCATCACCCGGGCCAGACTGGATGGCTTCCAGCGCGCGCTGTCCGAGCAAGGCATAGCCCCTGACGACGTGCCGGTGTGGAACATCGATGAAAACGTTCACGCTGTATGTGCCCCCGTGATCGCGGAGATTCTTGACCTTCCCGCCGAACAGCGTCCCGATCTGCTCTTGTGCATGTCGGACCGAATTGCCCTGACCGCGCTAACCCTGGCCGAGCAACGCGGCATCCGGGTGCCGCAGGACCTGCGCCTGACGGGCTTTGACGGCATCGAAGAGGGACAGTACCGCGCACCTCGGCTGACTACAGTACGTCAGAACAGCATCGAGAAAGGACGCGTCGCAGCACGCATGGTACTCGGCCTGGAGCCCGCTCAGCACCAGCGCCTTTCCACCCAGTTGGTGCTGGGCGATACCTGCCCCTGAACCACCGCCGGCGGCAAGCTGCACAAAGGTTTCACCGTTAATGACGCCTTTTCATGCCGAGCAATGGCATGCTGTGCAGGAACCACTGTCATCACGGTCAAGGAACTCGCGCATGTCCGCGAAACGTCTGTTTCGCCCAGCCTTCTCACGCCTGGGACTGAAGCTTTTCGCCATTATTCTGGTCGTCAACGTGGCCATTGCTGGCCTGGTCTTCGTGGCCATTTCTCGTAGTCTCGATCAGGGCTTCATCGAATACCTGGATCGTTCCCAGACCCGGCGTGCCGAAACCCTGGCGGAGGGGCTGGGCGAAGCCTGGGCGCGGCGACAGAACTGGCAATGGCTACGCCAGTCACCGCGGGCCTGGCATCATCTGGTGCGGCGACAGCTATGGCCCGGCGACAACCTGCCACCGCTGTCGATTGAAGGTGACCTGGGGGATCCACGGGATTTCGTACTGCACGACGAGAACGGACTGCCGGTCATCGGCCTGCCACCGGACAAGGATGACATGGCGGCAGAGCTTCGCTGGCTGCCGGTCATGAGTGCCGGGCGCCAGGTCGGGACCCTGGGGTATCGGCCTCCGGAACAGCTGATGGCCCGCATGGATCGACTGTTTCTGGCCCAGCAGCAGCGCAACCTGACGATCATCGTGATCGCACTGGCGCTGACGTCGCTGCTGCTGGCAGCCGCGCTGTCGTGGTGGATGGGACGCCGCGCCCGTGGCATGGCGCTGGCCACCCGGCGCCTGACCGAAGGCGACTACAGCATTCGCCTGCCCGAGCGGGGCCGCGATGAGCTGTCGAGCCTGTCACATGACTTCAACGTGCTGGCAGAAACCCTGGAGGCCAGTCGTGAGGCAAGAAGCCGCTGGGTATCGGACATCGCCCACGAGCTGCGCACGCCCCTGGCGGTGCTGCGTGGGGAGATCGAGGCGATGCAGGACGGCATTCGCGCCCTCGATCAGGACAATCTGCACTCGTTGTCCCAGGAAGTGGGCCAGCTGGAACGACTGGTCGCCGACCTGCGCCTGCTGTCACAGAGTGACGCTGGCGCGCTCGAAGTGCAGCTAGCCCCGCTGGATCTGGGCGAGCAGCTGTCCTCTCGCCTGGATGAGGCGGAGGGCTGGCTGAGTGACCACGGCATCAGCCTGGAGCATGATATCCAGCAGCCTGCCTGGATTCGTGGTGACATCCAGCGCCTGCGCCAGCTTTGGAATAACCTGATCGACAACACTTGCGCCTATACTCAGGCTCCTGGGCAGCTCAGGGTCCGACTCGAACGCGACGCCGACGACTGGCTGCTGCGCTGGGAAGATAGCGCCCCTGGCGTCCCGGCCAGCGAGCTGCCCCGCCTGACCGAGCGGCTATACCGCGTTGAAGGCTCCCGCAACCGCGCCAGCGGAGGCAGTGGCCTTGGCCTGTCCATCGCCACCGCCCTGGCACGGGCCCACGACGCCGAGATGACTCCCTCTCCTTCCGCTCTCGGAGGGTTATGCTGGACCTTGCGTTTTCCGGCCCTGCCCGACCACCTGCAGCAGCACGAGGACACCGAATGACTGATAACGACGCCGCCACCGACACGATCCTGATCGTCGAGGACGAGCCCAAGATTGCACGCCTGGTGGCGGACTATCTGCAGGGCAGTGGCTATGCCACCCACCACATTGACCACGGCGATCAGGTCGTGGGCTACCTGAGCGAGGTCGAGTCACGCCCCAGCCTGGTACTGCTGGACCTGATGCTGCCGGGCACCGATGGCCTGACCCTGTGTCGCGAGATCCGCCAGCGCTGGCCCGATATTGCCGTGGTCATGCTCACCGCCCGCGTCGAGGAAGTCGACCGACTGCTGGGGCTGGAGCTGGGTGCCGATGACTATATCTGCAAGCCCTTCAGCCCACGAGAGGTGGTGGCCAGGGTCAAGGCCGTGCTGCGTCGCAGCCAAGCCCGGCACACTGACAGCCAGGCCAATCACGACCTTATCCTGGATGAGAGCGGCTGGCGCGCCCTGGCCAACGGCCAGGATCTCGGCCTCACCGCGGTGGAGTTCCAGCTGCTCAAGGTCATGATGCATTCGCCGGGCCGCATCTTTGCCCGCGAGCAGCTGATGGATCACATGTACCGCGACCATCGCATCGTCTCGGAGCGCACGGTGGACAGCCACATCAAGAAGCTACGCAAGAAGATCGCGGACATCTGGCCAGAACGAGAAATCATCCGCTCGGTCTACGGCGTCGGCTACAAGTACCAGCCGGAAGAGTGACAGCGATCACCCGCCGACAACGCAAGAGGCCGCCCAAGGGCGGCCTCTTGCGTCTGGCACGTGCGCTCGATCTAGAACAGCGCGGGAATCCCGTACTGTCCCTCGAACATGCCCACCGCCAGCATGGCGAACAGACAGATACCGAGCACCGCGGCGGGAATGACCAGCCGATCCGCCAGCGACAGCCGCCCGGAACGCTCGCGGTCACCGATCCAGCCATTATTGTCGAGCAGCATGGTCGCGGCCCAGGCAAGAACAGGGTTGGTCACCGCAGCGGCAAACAGGCATACCCCGGCCGCCTGGGCGTCCTTCCCTTCCTTGATCATCTGTACGCCGGCCTCGAGCATCGGCAGGAACACCCCCACCAACAGCGCCACGCACATGACCGGTGGCCACACCGCGATGTCCATGGGGAACCCTAGAATGGCAATGGTGATGGTCAGCAGGCCCAGCAGGATCGCCCCCGCCGGAATCGGTCGTTTGGCAATCGCTGCCGGGATCATGTAAGTGCCCCAGGAAGAGGTGATATTGCCTCCTCCAAGGGCAGTGCCGACCACCTGGCGGATGGAGCACATGGTCATGGTGTCATCGACGTCCATCAGCACCCTGTCGGCCCCCTTGGGATAGTTCATCTCCTGAAAGATGCGATGGCCGAGAAAGTCGGGGGACCACATGGCCACCGCCAGAATGGCAAACGGCAGTGAGGCGATAAAGTGCTGCACATTGGGCAGCCCCATCATCCAGCCTTGTTCGGTGCTGCCCCACCAGTAGCTTGGGCTCAAGGGCGGAAGGCCTACTTCGGTGGTCAACTCAAGGTCACCACCTGCGCCCAAGGCGAGCGCCACCAGCAGTCCAGTGACCGCACAGGCAGGAATGGCCAGCCAGCGCTTGCCCAGGCGAGCCAGCACCGCATACAGCACAATGTTCACCGCCAGCACGATCAGAGCGACGTACCCCATGTCGCCGGAGAGGCCCAGGCCCCAAGATTTAAGATTGCTGATCTGGCCGATGGCCCCGGAAAATCCGAGGAAGATCAGCAGCCCCCCAGCGGTCCCTTGAGACGTCAGGTTGACCAGCCGCGACCCGCCCTTGATCCACGACAGCCCCAGACCAAAGGCGCCGATCCAAAGCGCCAGCGCCAGGGGATGCGCGCCGGCCAACGCCATGCTGCCGATCAGCGGAATCATCGGTCCGTGGTTGCCGGCCAGGTTGGCACGGGGATTGAAGATCCCCGAACCCAGCACGCAGAACAGCAGCACCGGGAGCAGCATCTCGAGCCGTGACACGGCGATAGCGAAATCCTTGCCCAGCTGGACATCTGGCCAGGCGGCCGAGAGCCCATCCGCCCAGGACATCATCACCGCCGAGTACATCGCGATGATACCGATGGTGCCTGCGATCGCCGGCACCAGATCCTCGATCTCGAAATTGAAGTCACGTCCGATCAAGTTAAGGCTGAAGCGCCTGGGACGCATGATCTTGAGTTCGTGCTCCAGATAGTCGGAGCGGCTGGCAAACTCGCTGGCATCCCGATGCAGCTCACGATAGCTGAGCGCCTCGGGCGATTGCGCCCGGGACGTGGCAGTGTCCGTCATGGTGATCTCACTTGTCAGAGGAAATCGACCCACTGCTCTTGCCACGCAGCGTCGTGTCCGACGGCCTTGTCAGCCAATGGATCGTTTCAGCATAAAAGGTAAGTCACCTTATCCATCTAAGTGGCGATACTCGTTGATCGCCGTCAGCCTTTTCCCCGCCCCTGGCGGCCACGCTGTGCTCAGGGTGCATCCCTTGACCCAGCTCAGGCTCCACGGCACTTGCCTGCCGCGGGAAGATGGATAACAGTAGCTATCGTTGCTCTCCCTTGCGGCTCGTCAACGAGACGTCCTTGTTAACCAGAGAGCCCTTATTGATAGAGAGCCCGTCATGCGCACTATTCCGGCCACCCTGTCCCGCTATCTGCGCGCCCCTGACCTGCCCCAGCTCGAGGCCAGGCGGGTGAGAGGGGGGCATCGCCTCAGTCACGCCGCCCACAGCCATGACACCCTGTCACTGGGTGCCATCGTTCAAGGACATTCCCAGTTCCGCCATCGCCACCGCTCCCTTGAAGTCACCCAAGGCGACGTGGTGATGATAGAGCCCGGCGCCGTGCATGCCTGCAATGCCCTGAGCGACGCTGACTGGGGCTACGATATGGTCTATCTCGACAGCGCCTGGCTGGCCGTCCAGTTGGACGTAACGACGGACGACCTTCCGCCTCTGATTCGGCAGATCAGTCGCGATCCCGTGCTGCACCGCTCCATCATGGTCCTGACTGACACCCTTGCCTCCGCCGATGCCGACCGGATGGAACGGGACGCCGCCTTGGCCTTGCTGGTGGCTGAGCTGGCCAAGCAGATGGCACGAGCCGAGCCTCTGCGCAATGCTCCGCCCGACGCCCTGGCCCGTGCCTGGCAGCGTCTGAACGATGACTGGCAACATGACCTGAGCCTCGCCGACCTGTGCCAGGAGGCGGGCTGTCGCACCACCAGCCTGATCGCAGGCTTTCGGCGCCACTATGCCACCACGCCCCATGCAGCCCTGATCGATCTGCGAGTGCGCGAAGCTCGCGATCGGCTGCGCCAGGGCCAGCCGATTGCGCAAGTCGCCAGCGATTGCGGCTTCGCCGACCAGGCGCATCTGCAGCGAACCTTCAAGAAACTGCTGGCGACCACACCGGGGCACTACGCCGAGGGTTCCCTCCCCCGCCACGCATAGTCGGCTTATCTCCCGCCGGATTGTTGCGGCCCTCGGGGCGGCTCTGGGCGTATTGATGGCCAAGGACGGGCAACGTCAGCGGATGATAGAGGGGCCACTCCGTTCAAGGCAGAAGCATCAACACGCCACTGCACATCAGCGTCACCGCCAAGCCGCGCTGCAGCAGCTGGCGACGCCCCGCATCGGCCAGCCACTGCCCCGCGTGCGACCCGCACCATGCCCATACGCAGGCACTGGCAAAGCAGACCGTCCCCCACGTCAGGGTAAACACGGCCATATCCAGCCCTCCTCGCCCCGCAGTAAAGATCCCGAGCCCCGCCATGGAGGCGATCCACGCCTTGGGATTGAGCCACTGCATCAGTGCCGCCGTCATCAACCCTGGCGCCGTGCCATGGGCCTCTGCTCCCCAGTCGCCGCGGTCCTGCAGCAGTTTCCAGGACAGCCACGCCACGAACCCTCCGCCCGCCGCCTTCAACACCCACTGCAATACCGGCAGCGCCTGCCAGACGCTGCCAAGTCCGGCCGCCAACACGCCTAGCAAGAGCGTGAAGCCAGCACATGAGCCTACCGCAAGTCGCATCGCTCGGGCGCTACCGTGGCCGATCCCGGCGGTCAGTATCAGCAGGTTCACGGGACCCGGCGAAAGCGACGCCACCAAGGCAAATCCCAATATCGCCAACAGTTCATCAGCAGAAAACGTCATGTCGTACTCCACACCCAGGGGAAAGCCTCAGCCTGAGGCTTCTGCTAGTGCGGGTATTGAAGAAAATTTCACCCACTGTCCCTCCAGCCGCCTGACCCAGTCTTGTTCCCTGTCTCGCCACCCGCCTCGTCTCACCACCAGCCACGACCACCGCCTTGGAGCCTTCCGCCTGCCACGGCGGCTCTGACTGGAACAGCGTGTTGCATAACGTCGGCTGCGCTTGCCGCTTCTCTGCACATTGGCTGCATGTCAGTTGCACGACACCCCGCCAAGATAAATCACGTCAACAAGGGCATCGCCCGGACAACATCACCCTTGGTAAAGGGTCATCAACGCTGAAGGAGTCACACATGAACACCACGTTTGCTCGCAAGGCCCTGCTGTCTGCCGCCATCTCCGCTGCCCTGCTGCCAATCGCGATGAGCGCTAGCGCGGCTCCGGATCGCCACGAAGGACCGCGTCACGCTGGCCCTGATATGCGCGCGGAGCTGTATGAGCGTGCCGGCATCGACGCCGACACCCGCGAAGCACTCAAGCAGGCAGGTATCGAGCATCACGAGGCCATCGAGGAACTGAACGCCGATTTCCGCGAACAGCGCCAGGAGATCCTCGGGGAAGATGGCATGGCCGCGCTGGAGCGCGCCCGTCATGAACTGCGCGAAGAGCGCGTCAATGCGCTGGTCGACAAGTGGGAGCTGTCCGCTGAAGACCGCGAGGCCTTCAACGCTGCCCGTGAGTCCTTCAAGGAAGGTGCCGAGGCTCTCAAGGCCCAGGACTTCGAGAGTGACGAACAGCGACACGATGCATGGCGCGAGCTGATGACGTCCTCCAGGGACCAGATGGCCAACATCCTCGACGAGCAGCAGATGCGTGAGCTCAAGCACGCCCTGATGCCGGGCCATGATCAAGGTCCTCGCGGCCACGGCGAGCGTCATCCTCACGAACATGGCAAGCGCCACGCTCCCGAGGCCTGATCCCCGCCCACTAGGAAACACTGGCAGCCTGTTGCAGCTGATGACGCCACCGCAGCAGGCGGCCTCGGAATGACTGACGGTCACCAGGATCGTATCGCTGCAGTCACCGTAGCCTCTTGAGCGTCATCATCGATGCCGTGTTTCCCTAGGCGCCGGAATCGCTTTCCGGCAGCCCCTCGTAAGCCCCATGCCGCCCGGTATGGGGCTTTTTCATGGGTATCGCCCCCTTATGGCGTGGGTTTCTCGGCCGCGCTTCTCGTCTTCGTTTTTCTTTCCCATTCCTTGGCCCCGCTACTTAGTCCCGTTCTCTGGCCCCGTTCTTCAGCCCCGCTCCTTGGCCCCACCCTTCGTCCCCGTTCTCTGACCCGATTCCTGCACGCCATGCCCAACGCTTTCTCCACGGTCTTTTGGTGCCGACCTTGAAAGATGCATCGGGACTCTGTATTTTATTGAACGTTCAATCAATAAAATGTGAGCCTCCAACGGCTGGATAGGATCGTCAGCGACCCCATCCAAGAGCCGCCGCTGGGGTCGCGCTTACTGTCTCGCGAACACTCGCTGTGCTGGCGACCTGCCCTATCGGCAGCAGCACAATGAGCCTTCGGCCAGACGGCATTGATCGCGACACTCCGTCACCACCATTTCGTTAATTGCTCATCCAATTAACGAAATGGCGTAGCAGCAAGGAATGCCCGCTGGGAGATGCCAGGACGGCGCTACGGAGACCGGCACAGCAGGGCCTCGGTCAGCAAGTTGCCGGATCGGCTCAGTCTCATTTCATCCTCTAGGGAGCACGTGCATGTCACAACATGAAAACGCCTCCCGCGATCGTCTCAACCCCGTCGTCTTTCATGGCGCCGTGGCAGGCATCGTGGTCTTTCTCATCTTCACCATGACCTTGACCGAGCAGGCAGGCGCCTTGTTCGATGCAGGGCTGGCCTGGGTCAACGATACCTTTGGCTGGTACTACATGCTGGCCGCCGTGGCCTATCTGGTATTCGTGCTGGTGATCAGCCTGTCCCGCGTCGGCAACATTCGGCTAGGCCCGGATCACTCCCGCCCAGAGTTCTCGCTACTCTCCTGGGCGTCCATGCTGTTCGCTGCAGGCATTGGCATCGACCTGCTGTTCTTCTGCGTGGCAGAGCCGCTGTCGCACTACCTGACCCCTCCGGACATGGCACCGGAAAGTGCCGCTGCGCTGCGCCAGGCCGTCCCCCAGACCTTCCTGCACTGGGGCCTGACCGGGTGGGGCATGTACGTCCTGATGGGCATGGCTCTGGCCTACTTCAGCTATCGTCACCGCCTACCGCTGGCCATCCGGAGCGCGCTCTATCCGCTGCTGGGCAAGCGCATCTACGGCCCGATCGGCAATGCGGTGGACATCACCGCGGTCATTTCCACGGTGTTCGGTATCGCCACCAGCCTGGGCATCGGCGTCATCCAGCTCAATTACGGCCTGACGTTCATGTTCGGCGTGCCTGAGAGCCTTTCGACGCAAGTCGTGCTGATCGTACTGGTGGTCATACTGGCGACCATTTCCGTGGTGACCGGCGTAGAGAAAGGCATCCGTCGCCTGTCCGAGTTCAACATGCTGCTGGCTGCTGCCCTGCTGCTGTTCGTGTTGTTCCAGGGCGATACGCTTCATCTGCTGAATGCCCTGGTGCTTAACGTCGGGGACTATCTGGGTGGCTTTGTCGGCAAGAGTTTCGACACCTATGCGTTCGCCGGCAGCGACGCACAGCAGTGGAAGGGCTGGTGGACCATCTTCTTCTGGGGCTGGTGGATTGCCTGGACGCCCTTTGTTGGCCTGTTCCTCGCTCGTATCTCGCGTGGGCGCACCATTCGCCAGTTCGCCATGGGTGCCCTGCTGATTCCACTGGGCTTCATGATGGCGTGGATGTCCATCTTCGGTAACTCCGGGATCGACATGGTCGCCAATGACGGGCTGACGGTGCTGGGCGAGCAGGCTCTGGCCACGCCGCAGACCACCATCTATACCTTCCTGGAGCAATATCCCTATATCAGCATTACCGCCTCGGTGGTGACGCTGCTGGGTGTGGTGTTCTTCGTGACCTCCGCTGACTCCGGGGCTCTGGTCCTGGCCAACTTCACCTCGATCCTGCGTGACGTGAACCATGATGCACCGATTCGCCTGCGCATCTTCTGGTCTGCCATCATTGGTCTGATTACCATTGCCCTGTTGATGGCCGGTGGTCTGGACGCTCTGCAAAGTGCGGTAGTGATCACAGCCCTGCCCTTCTCGCTGGTGATGTTTGCGATCATGGTCGGGCTGACCCGTGCGCTGCGCACGGAGAAGGAAAAGGCCGACGCGCGCAAGCTGGTCGCGGCCAGCGGTGAAGGAGGCAACTGGAAGGAGCGCCTGGATCGCGCGCTGGACACCTCCAACCGCGCCGGCGCGGAGTCCACCATCAAGCACGCCTTGCGTCCCGGCCTCGCCCAGTTTGTGGAAGAGCTCGAGCGCCGTGGCCAGACCGCCACCCTGAGTGAGGAGCAGATCGACGGCGAGCCGTTGCCGCGCCTGACCCTGCAGGTGGACTTCGATGAGATGCAGAGCTTCGTCTATCAGGTCAGACCACACCGCATGCGTACGCCGAGCTTCCTGCCCGCCGATGACGACTACTACCTGCGTCTGGACGTCCATCTGGCGGAAGGCGGCCTGGGGCAGAACCTCAACGGCTACACCCGCGGCCAGGTCATCGACGACGTGCTCGGCGAATACGAGCGTCATCTGCAGTTCCTGGCCATTGCCCGCCAGGGCACGCCGACACCGGCCATGCCTGGTTTCATCGGCGAGCCACCGGAAGGGGCGACGCAAGACCCCTGAACACCTTGGCGTTCAGATAACCCTGCAACATCAGCATCAACTGCGGCGGCCCCAGGGGCCGCCGCTTTCTTATGCGTTGATAAAAGTGGTGCAGTGAGAGTGCTGTGGAGCTGACCAGGACTGAGACTGGCGAGAAGTGGTGCTGGTGCGGTCGTGAAGCTGCAAGCCAGCCCACCACCGTTGCTCCATCCCTCCATTGGCGCGATGCTACAAGGACTACCAAGGAGCTTACCGATGCCCGATGTCGATCAGATTCGCTACTACCATGCCCACCTCTACTACGACGATGCTTGCGGGCTTGCCCAGGCGCAGACGTTGGCAGACGCCTGCCAGGCACGCTTTGCCGTGCAGGTCGGGCGCTTTCATCAACAACCGGTGGGCCCACACCCACGCTGGAGCTGCCAGCTCTCCTTCGCCGCTGAAGACTTCGGTGCCATTGTGCCCTGGCTCGCCATCCACCGGGGCGACATGGACATTTTTGTGCACCTGGGTACCGACGATGACCTGTTTGACCACACTCAGGGGGTCATCTGGCTGGGTCAGAGCCAAACGTTGAACCTCGACGTGTTTCACCGCGACTGAGCGGCAGAACGCAAGCACCTGGGCCTTGGAAACCTGGGCTCCACCGCCCCCTCCTACTCAACACGTCTTCAGTGCAGGGCGGTCACATTAGCCCTGCATATCGAGCACCACCCTCCCCTCGATCTTGCCATCCAGCATACGCCCGAAGATGTCGTTGATATTGGCCAGGCGATCGGAGGAAACGGTGGCCTTGACCTTGCCTTCACCGGCGAAATCCAGTGCTTCCTGCAGGTCCTGACGGGTGCCGACGATGGAACCACGCACGGTGATGCCGTTCAGCACGGTATCGAAGATCGGCAGCGGGAAGTCCCCTGGCGGCAGGCCGTTCAAGGCAATGGTACCGCCCCGCCGAACCATGCCCTGGGCCTGTTCGAAGGCCTTCGGCGACACCGCCGTGACCAAGGCCCCGTGGGCACCGCCGATATCGCGCTTGAGCGCTGCCACCGGGTCTTCCTTGAGGGCGTTGACGGTCACCGTGGCACCCAGCTTTTTGGCCAGCTCCAACTTGTCATCCGCGACATCAACGGCTGCCACATTCAGCCCCATGGCCTTGGCATACTGCACCGCCATATGGCCCAGTCCGCCAATCCCCGACACCACCACCCATTGCCCCGGGCGGGTATCGGTCATCTTCAGCCCCTTGTACACCGTCACCCCGGCACACAGCACGGGAGCAATCTCGACAAAGCCCACACTGTCCGGCAGATGACCGACGAAGCCAGCATCGGCGATCGCGTACTCGGCGAACCCGCCGTTTACCGAATACCCGGTGTTCTGCTGCGACTCGCAAAGCGTTTCCCATCCCCCCAGGCAGTGTTCGCAGTGCCCACAGGCGGTGTACAGCCAGGGAATACCGACGCGATCACCCTCCTTGATATGGGTGACCCCTTCGCCGACGGCCGCCACCTGGCCGACACCTTCATGGCCCGGAATGAAAGGAGGATTGGGCTTGACCGGCCAGTCGCCGTGAGCCGCGTGCAAGTCAGTGTGACACACACCCGATGCCGCAATCTTGACCAGCACCTCGCCTCTGGCAGGACGCGGTACCTCGACTTCCTCGATGCTCAGGGGTTGACCAAACTGACGAACGACGGCGGCTTCCATAGTGCGTTGCATGGCATGACTCCTTGCCTTGTTTCAGGCATGAGAAAACCTTGGTACGCCCATGTCGAGGACCCGCGATACACCACACTCATCACCACGCACACGACATTGACGACCAGGCGATGGGCGCCCAACAGGCGCCGGTAACATGCGCCAGGTTCGGCGCGACCACTCGGACTCTCCACTTGGCCAGCGGCGCTGCCACTGGCCAAGTGTCATTGGATCAGAAAAAACCCAGCGGATTCGTGTCGTAGCTCACCAGCAGGTTCTTGGTCTGCTGGTAATGCTCGAGCACCATCTTGTGGGTCTCGCGACCGACACCGGATTTCTTGTAGCCGCCGAAGGCGGCGTGGGCGGGATATTGGTGATAGCAGTTGGTCCACACACGGCCGGCCTGAATCCCGCGCCCCATGCGGAAGGCCACGTTGATGTCGCGGCTCCACACGCCAGCACCAAGGCCAAACTCGGTATCGTTGGCGATGGCCAGGGCTTCTTCCTCGTCCTTGAAGGTGGTCACAGCCACCACCGGGCCGAAGATCTCTTCCTGGAACACCCTCATCTGGTTGTTGCCCTTGAGCAGCGTCGGCTCGATGTAGTACCCGGTATCCAGGGCCGGATCGACCTTGGCCTGGTTGCCCCCGGTCAGAAACTCGGCTCCCTCCTCACGGGCGATGTCCATATACGACATGATCTTGTCGAACTGCTCCTTGGAGGCCTGGGCACCCACCTGAACATCGGTGTCCAGCGGGTTGCCACGCTTGATCGTGGCGACCCGCTCCATCACCTTGGCCATGAAGGGTTCATACATGCTTTCCTGAATCAGCGCCCGCGACGGACAGGTACACACCTCACCCTGGTTGAAGAACGCCAGCACCAGGCCCTCGGCCGCCTTGTCGATGAATTCCGGCTCGGCATTCATGATGTCGGCAAAATAGATGTTGGGCGACTTGCCACCCAGTTCCACCGTCGAGGGGATGATGTTGTCGGCGGCGCACTTGAGAATATGCGACCCCACCGGCGTCGATCCGGTAAAGGCAATCTTGGCGATCCGCTTGCTGGTCGCCAGGGCCTCACCGGCTTCGGCACCAAAGCCATTGACCACATTGACCACCCCGGCAGGCAACAGATCGCCAATGATTTCCATCAGCTTCAGAATGGAAGCGGGGGTCTGCTCTGCCGGCTTGAGCACTACGCAGTTGCCTGCCGCCAGCGCCGGGGCCAGTTTCCAGGTGGCCATCAGTAGTGGAAAGTTCCAGGGGATGATCTGGCCGACCACCCCTAGCGGCTCATGGAAGTGGTAGGCCACGGTGTGTGCGTCGATATCGGCAGCAGTGCCTTCCTGAGCGCGAATACAGCCGGCGAAGTAACGAAAATGGTCGACTGCAAGGGGGATGTCGGCGTTCAGGGTTTCGCGAACCGCCTTGCCGTTGTCCCAGCACTCTGCCACCGCCAAGGCTTCCAGGTTGGCCTCGATGCGATCCGCCATCTTGAGCAGGATGTTCGAGCGCTCCGTGGCAGAGGTGCGCCCCCAGGCCGGCGCTGCGGCATGGGCGGCATCCAGCGCCTTGTCGATGTCCTCCGCCGTTGAGCGTGGGATCTTGCAGAACACCTGTCCGTTGACCGGGCTGACATTGTCGAAGTACTGCCCCTTCACCGGAGCGACGAATTCACCGCCGATGTAGTTGCCGTATTGCTCGTCGAAGCTGACGACGGCGCCGGGCTGTCCGGGGTTTTGATAGATCATGGCGTGTCTCCTTTGTCAGGATGTTGTCGTTGTACGCCATTCCAGTCTTGGTCACGGACCCGGCATGCGACATACTGCCCTGGCAGGAGAGCGCCTCCTCCTTCGGTAGGAGGCTCATCGTGAAGAACGCGGAGAGCCCGACATGTACAGCCTGATGGTGGCTGACGATCACCCTCTGTTTCGCGACGCCATCACCGCGGTGATCCAGGCAGGACTGCCCGGTGCCTCGCTGCGCGAGGCGGACTGTTTCGCCGCTCTGGCCCAGGCGTTGGATGCCGATGACAATGTCGACCTGGTGCTGTTGGACCTGAACCTGCCCGATGCCTCGGGGCTCGATGGCCTCGATACCCTCAGGCGTGCGTTCCCCGGCGTGGCAGTGGCCGTGCTATCGGCCGAGAGTGACAGAGCCACGGTGCTGGGGGCGCTGGATCTAGGCGCGGTTGGATACCTGCCCAAATCCACACCTCGCCCGGACCTGCTGGCGGCGATCAAGCAGATTCTTGACGGTCAGATCTATCTGCCTGCGGATATCATGCGTCGGCCAGCTGAGCTGTCTGCCGTCAGGCCCTCTCCCGCCCCCGCGCAGAGCACGGCCACTCCCGTGGACGTGTTGAACCAGCTGACGATAAAGCAGCTAGAGGTGCTCTCATTGGTCATCCGCGGAGCCTCCAACAAGGTCATCGCACGGGAGCTCGAGATCGCCGAGACCACCGTCAAGACCCACGTTTCAGCCATTCTCAAGAAGCTCGGGGTCAGTAGTCGAGTGCAGGCCATCCTGGCCGCCGACGAGTCCACCCTCTTGACCTGCCTGGCAAACCGACGGACCCGCTAAGGCGCCGACTACGACGCAGCCAGGTTTTCAGACAGCCGTGACCAGGGTCCGGAAGAAGACGTAGGGAAGGGCAGCACACCGGGCGCCAAGTCAGCTGCGTCACTTCACCCACCCAAACAAAGTGCTACCGACACACCCCCTCCCTAGCGTCGCGACACGAACCTTCCAGTGGCTCCCACGCTCGCCTCAACTCAAGAGATGCACCAATGCCTGACGTAGCCGTAGCGGTTTCACCGGCTTCAACAGGCAGGTGATGCCCTGCTCGCGACAGCGGCGCTTGATGGCGGCGTCGTGGTTGGCCGTGATTAGGATCGGGACGATACCGCGCCCGCTGGCGGCAAGACGCTGGGCCAGGGAGAGCCCGTCTTCCTCGTCATCGGCCAGGTGATAATCGATCATCACCACCCTGGGCCCCGCGGGGGTATCAGGCGCAGCCTCTGCACTGTCCAGGCTTTGCTCAAGTTCGCTGACTTCAAGCGCCAGCCGCGACTCGCAGCCCCATCCGCCCAGCAGCGCCCGCATCCCGTCGAGAATGGCGGGGTCGTTGTCCAGTACCCAGACCAGGCTGCCCGCCAGCACCTCTTCCCCGGGCAGAAGCTGACTGTCGGGCGTCTCCAGCGGCGTCGGCACCGACTCGACAAGGGGAACCGTGACCGAGAACAAGGCGCCATGCCCGGGCCGGCTGACCAGCCGAATGGGATGATCCAGCAAGCGCGCGATGCGCTCGACGATCGCAAGCCCAAGACCGAGGCCGCGCTCCTGCGCCTTGGCGTCGGCATCACCACGCCGAAATTCGAGGAAGATGTCCTGCTGGCGTGCTGCATCGATGCCTGGTCCGGTATCGCCGACCACAATCTCGAGACAGGCCGCTCCACCGATCTGCCGACGCCGACAGCCCAGCAACACGCGTCCGGACTCGGTATAGCGCACCGCATTGGACATCAGGTTACGGATGACGCGGGCCAGCAGGGCCAGGTCCGAGGCGACCCAGGCGCTGCTGGCGACGTAGCGCAACGCCAGCCCCCGCGCCCCAGCCATCTGGCGGCATTCTTCCGCCAGCACGTCCAGCAGCTGCGCCACTGAAAAGGGGGCGATATCCGGCGTCAGCACGCCCGCATCGAGCCGCGAGATATCCACCAGCGTCCCCAGCAGCAACTCCACATCCGCCAGGGAGCGATCGATGCGGTGGACCAGGCGACCGGGCTCATGGCCTAGCTGCTGCTCTTCCAGAGCGCTGGCAAACAGTCTGGCTGCGTTCAAGGGTTGCAGCAGATCGTGGCTGACCGCCGCGAGAAAACGTGTCTTGGAGGCATTGGCCGCTTCTGCCTCGCGCCGCGCCTCCTCCAGCCGCGCATTGGCCTCTGCCAGCTCATCGAGGGTGCGGTGCAGCGTCTCGGTACGTTCGCGCACCTGCTCCGCCAGCAATACGGCATGTTCGAAGGCGCCATAGGGCGCCGACCCCATGCCCGCCGACTCGACGCGTTCCATCAACGCCTGACAGATCTTGCGCAGTCGCCGGTTCTCTTCCTCCAGCTCGTGTTCCAGCGCCGTCGTCAAGGTACTCGGCTGTCGCTCACCGGCCAGATCCAATCGCCACCCCCGTGAAGGTCTGATTGACGTGCATGCCATGGTGCTGTTCGCCATAGGTGTTGAAGCCGAGCACCGATGCCCCGGACAGCTGGCGGGAGGCCTCTGCCACCTGATCGAGGGCTTCTATCTCGAGACGGCGTAGAAAGCAGTCGCAGCCGATGATCAACTGCGGGCTGCCTAGCCGCTGCCGCAGTCCGCTCAGGGTGTGCTCCAGCGCGGTGAGAATGGGCTCGGCAGCCATCGCGGTCAGCACGATGCCGGTTTCCACCGCACAGTAGAAACTGAGACTGCCGTCGGCATTGGCACGCTGGATGGAGCGCACGTAGTAGGCATCCCCCAGCTTGACCGCCAGCGGGAAGCGGGCGAACACCCCTTCATCGAGCTGGCTGGCTGGCACTCCCACCCACCGCGCGTACTCATCGACGGCGGGCAGCGCATTGAGCTCCAGCACGCGCCGCCCCTCGGCGTCGGCACGGGTCACCACCAGCTTCTCCCTGCGGGCCTTGAGATGGTGGGACGAAAACACCTCGAAGGGGTGGCGGGTGGTGATCAGCACGACAACCGCAGCACCACTGTGAAAGCGCCCTGCCGTAAACACATGGGTATGGGCCAGGTGATTGTCGTCGCCCGCTGAGCCGCCAAAGCTCGGGATACCGCCAAGTGCGGCGTCGAGCGTCGCCAGCACCTGCTCTTCACTGGCCGACAGACCATCGAGCAGTGTCAGCGCAAACGCCTCTCCCGGCAGGCGTCGTCGCGCGCTGCTCAAGAGTGCCTCGACCCGACGCTGCGCGTCCGGCAATGTGACGTCGTCCAGCTCCTCGATCAGGGTCGTGGCGACGCCATAGTGCCGACGATCAAAGCCGATGGCCACGATGGAGCCGCGGGCATAGCCAGTTGGCGTAATCTCCCCTGCGCTGGTACACCCGGCCACCGGCAGTTCACCAAACCTGGCGTCGATCGCCTCGGCCAGCTCGTCCAGCGGGTATTCGGCACTGACGAAGAACAGCACGAACCCAAGATCGGGGTGATCGAGTCCTTGCTTCAACTCCTGCGCCGCAACCCCAGGCCGGGGATCGCGACTACATGCGACGCTCAGGCCAAGCGCCTCGTGGTCGCGCGCGACCGGGGCGGATATCCCGCTATCCGTCCCACTGTCCAGACCACTGTTCAGACCGCTATCCAGACCACTATCCCTATCCGCCATTGAAGGTCCTCGGCTCCTGCCCACAGGGGCGCACGGCGTGTCACGCCGCGCTCCCTTGAGTGTAGGTGCCGCCAGGGTCACGACTCAATGCTCTGGTGTGAACTCGGCTGGCTCAGCTTCGACGTAGCTTGAACCGCGGCAGGCGCCGCGTGGGGGCCTGCAGCCAAGGCGCCAACAGGCGCGTGGACAGGGGGATGAAGAGGAACACCATGACCGGCGTCAGCATCAATGTGCTGGCCAGCACACGAGGCACCATCGGCAGTGTCGCCAGCGCATCCCCCAACCCCCACTGGAACATCAGCGACACGGGAAAAAACGCCAGCCAGATGGCGATGGCCTGCTTCCAGCGCGGGGGGACTCTCGGTCCAGGCGACGAAAACCAGCTGTCCAGTCCCACCGCGCGGCGTTCTAGCGGAGCATCAAACAGCCCGGCACCACGCTCAAGCCAAGCGCGACGAGAGGCAGAATGCTCCCAGCGGGCCAGGGTGTCGGAGTCCTGAAAGCGAAAGATGATCTGGTACTCGTCGTCCCCGGGAGGCGGTGCCAGGATGCCGGAACCGAGATAACCGGGAAAATCCGCGGCAAGTTCACGGCCTTCGTCGAGCCAGACGGTAAAGTCGTGGTAGCGGCCTCGTGCGACGCGGCGTGCCACCATCAATGTGACAGGTTTGCTTGACATGGGATCTCCTCATCAACCGGAGTCGCCGCGCGATCAGCGCCGAACGCCTCCAGATACCCAGGGTAAGGGTTACTACGGGCCCGGTAAGGCCCACACCGCGGCGGCTAGGGTAGTCAGCGGCAGCGGCAACGTCGGTACATGCTTTATCAAGCAAAATCCAAGCCATTATGACACAGCGCCGGTGGGCGTCATCTTTCTCTTGGCACCTTCGCCAAATGACAGTTTATCTTCTCGAAAAAAATCACTTTTACAGAAAAAAGGCCCGACCCACCAAGGGGCCGAGCCTGACCATCGCACCGACAGGACCCTTCGGGTCACATCAATGCACCACACCTGTGCAGCGTGTCATCTTTCCATCAGTGGCTTTCGCCGACGGGCATGGCAGACACCTCACTGCGTTTGATCGCCGCATAACCAAGGCCTGTCACCAGCGATCCGGCGACGATGGCCAGCAGGTACCACAGCACCGGGGTGATGGCGTTAGGGATCAGTAGCACGAAGACGCCGCCATGAGGTGCCATCAACTTGGCCCCCACCAGCATGGAGATGGCCCCGGTGATGGCTCCACCCAGCATGCTGACCGGAATCACTCGCAGCGGATCCTTGGCAGCAAAGGGAATGGCGCCTTCACTGATAAAGCACATGCCCAGCACAAAGGATGCCTTGCCCGCTTCACGCTCCGCATCTGCGAACTTTCGCCCGGCCACAAAAGTGGCAATCCCCATGCCAATCGCAGGCACCATGCCAGCCGCCATGATGGCCGCCATGGGGGCATAGGTTTCCGAGGCCAGTAGACCCACGCCGAAGGTATACGCCGCCTTATTCACCGGTCCGCCAAGGTCAAAGCACATCATCGCGCCGAGCAGGATGCCCAGCAGCACCGCGTTGGTAGATCCCATGCTTTCCAAAAACGAGGTCAGGGCTGTCAGCAGCTGTGCCACCGGCTCGCCGACCACGTAGATCATCACCAGCCCCGTTACCAGGCTCGCGACCAGCGGGATAATCAGGATCGGCTTGAGCGACTCGACGCTGGAGGGCAGCCTGACGTAGCGCGTCACCGCCTTGGCCACGTAGCCGGCCAGAAAGCCGGCAAGGATGCCGCCAATAAACCCCGCGCCAATGTTCGAGGCCAACATGCCGCCAATCATGCCGGGTGCAATGCCGGGTCGATCGGCGATGGAATAGGCGATGTAGCCGGCCAGCACCGGCACCATCAGGGCAAAGGCGGTGCCACCACCTATCTCCATCAGCGCAGCCGGTAGTGTGCCCTCTTCCTTGAACGCTTCGATCCCGAAGACAAAGGACAATGCAATCAGCAGACCGCCAGCCACCACCATGGGCAGCATGAATGACACACCGGTCAACAGGTGCTTGTAGACCCCCTTTTCCTTGAAACTCTTGGCGGACTCGGCCTTGGCCTGCTCGCCACCACTTTCAAGGCTCGCCTCCTGCAAGGCAGCCTCGATCGTCTGACGAGACTTCTTCAGGGCGTTTCCGGTGGAGGTGCGATAGATCCGCTTGCCAGCAAAACGACTGGGGTCCACTTCGATATCACAGGCGAGAATGACCACATCGGCGCTGGCGATTTCCTCGGACGTCAGCTGGTCCTGAGCACCCACCGACCCTTGAGTCTCGACGCGAATCTGGTGTCCCGAGGCACGCCCGGCCTCCGCCAGTGCCTCGGCCGCCATGAAGGTGTGCGCCACCCCAGTGGGACAAGCGGTCACCGCCACAATACGCGCACTGCTTCCCGGCTCCGCGGCAGCGCCCGTTGACTGCCCCTCGGCGCCGTCATTGAGCGGTGTAAAAACCTGCGCATCACGCGCCGCCTTGTCGAGAAAGGCATCAGGATCGCCCAGCGCGTCGGCCAGCTGGCCGCGATACAGCCGCTTGCCGCTGAAACGATGCGCCCCTGCCAGCGGCTCGCCGACAGCGATGACCAGTTCAGCCGCGGCCAGGGTGTCGTTGGACAGCGCCTCGACCTTGGCCAGGTTCGAATGCATCTCGATGGACACCTGCCAGCCCTTGGCCTTGGCTGCAGGCTCCAGGCGCTGAGCCGCCAGATAGCTCGTGACGCTGCCACTCGGGCAGTTCGTCAGCACAATCACATTCATGCCATTACTCCCCGGGCTTCGACGTCATTGCGGCGTCGCACCCTGGTGTCGGAAAGAAGATCGGAAAAGTCGCCGGCGTCGCTACATCCGACACCGGTATGGCGCACCGCTTCGGCGGATAGCGCCGTGGCGAATCTCAACGCCTGCTCGGCAGACCACTCGCACAGCACCCCATGGAGCAGTCCGGCGAACAGGGTGTCTCCGGCACATACGGTGTTGCTGACCTTGACGGCAGGGGGAAGCGACTGCCACAGCCCCTGCTGACCCAACCAGGTCACTCCAGAAGCCCCGGCCGAGACCACCACATCACCGACGCCGGCAGCGAACAGCTCCAAGGTCGCCTGGTGGATGGCGTCATCACCGGGCAGCGCACGCCCGGCCCAGTCAGCCAGCTCTTCCACATTCGGCTTGACCGCATCGGCGCCGGCCTTGACCGCGACTCGCAGAGCTTCACCGCTGGTATCTGCCCACACCGGGATCCCGGCGGCCTTGACCCGAGAGATCAACTCACCCAGGGCCTGGGGGGCAATTCCCGGAGGCAGACTCCCCCCAATCATGACCGCCGCAGGCCGCAGCTGAGGCTGGCTCAGGCGCTGATCCAGGGTGTCGAGCAAGCGTTGCCAGTGCTCTTCCTCGAGCGCCAGCCCCGGCGCATTGATGTCACTGACGCGACCATCCTGCTCGGTCAGCTTGGTATTGATACGGGTAGCCCCTGGCAGCCGCACGAAGGCGTCTTCGACCCCCATGTCGGCAAAGGCGTCGACAAAGGCGGCGTCGTTGTCCTTGCCAAGAAAGCCGGTCACACACACCGGATGGCCCAGCGCGGCCAGCACTCGCGCCATGTTGACGCCCTTGCCCGCCGCGGTCAGTTCCACCGATTCAGCGCGATGCAGGGCGCCCGGCACCAGCTGCGCCAGCCCTACCGATAGATCCAGCGCGGGATTGGCCGAGATCGTCAGCACCGGGGCCTTGTGGGCCTCGTCCTGGTTCCGGCTCATTGCTGGGCCTCCAGCGCGCGGCGCACGTCACTGGCGGTGGGCTGTGCCAGAGACAGGGCGGCGAGCTCGCGCGCCTTGTCCATCGTCACACTCGCCAGTCTGGCCTTGACCATGGGTACCTGGCGCGCGCTGACCGACAGCTCGTCAATGCCCAGGCCTGCGAGCACCGGGATCGCCTGGCGATCACTGGCCAACTCGCCGCACACACCGACCCACTTGCCATGGTCATGAGCGGCTTGCACGGTCATTCGAATCAGCCTCAATACCGACGGGTGCAGGCCATCGGAGTCAGCAGACAGCTCCGGGTGGCCCCGGTCGATCGCCAGGGTGTACTGGGTCAGGTCATTGGTCCCGATCGAAAAGAAATCGACCTCTGGGGCCAGGCTCGGCGCCAGCAAGGCGCATGAGGGAACCTCGATCATGACGCCCAGCTGGAGCGATTCCCCGTCATGACTCACCCCCAGCGTCTCCAGCACCTCATCAAAGATGGCGCGGGCAGCGCGAAACTCCGCCACATCCTTGACCATCGGCAGCATGATGCGCAGCGGACGGCCTGCGGCGGCCTTGATCAACGCGGTAAATTGATCGCGCAAGACCTGGGGACGCTTGAGGGCCAGACGAATGCCGCGAAGTCCCAGGAAGGGATTATCTTCCTGGGGCAGCGGCCAATAGGACAGGGGTTTGTCACCGCCCACGTCCAGCGTGCGCGCGACCAGCGGACGACCGTCCAGGGCGTCCATCGCTTCACGATACTCGCGCTCCTGGGTGGCCACATCGGGCAGCGAGGCGTGGGCCATGAACAGAAACTCGGTACGCAGCAGCCCGACGCCTTCCGCGCCGCGGGAGACGGCGTCATGCGCGTGGGCGGTATTACCCAGATTGGCCATCACCTCGATACGCTGGCCATCGCCTGTGCGCGCCTCACTGAAACGGGCCTCCCACGCCTTTTCCTTGAGCGCCTCGAGCTCTTCCATGCGCGACGCGAAGCGCTCGCGGCGCTCGGCCGTCGGGGCCGCCACGACCCAGCCCTCGTCGCCATCCAACAGCATGTCGGTGCCGCTGGTCAGCTGCAGCACGCCAGCGCCAGCCCCCACCACGGCGGGTATCCCCAGCGCTCTTGCCAGGATGGCGCTATGCGCCGTCGCACCACCACGTGCCGTGACGATGCCCCTCACACGCTGGGTGTCCAGGCGAGCCACATCTGACGGGCCGATATCATCGGTGACCAGCAGGTAAGGCTCATCCGGCGGTTGCGGTAGTTCGATCTGACACAGAATGCCCAGCACGCGCCGCCCAACATCGCGCAGATCCGCGGCACGTTCGGCCAGCAACCGATCTGCCAGCTGCTCCTGGGCCCGCGCGGCCACGTCGATCGCTTGCCACCAGGCCGCCTCAGCGGATAACCCTTCATCGATTCCCTCACGCGAGGCCTCGGCCAGTTCGGGATCATCCAGCATTTCCTGGTGCATCGAGAGGATTGCCGCGACCTCGCCGCCTGCGGTACTGCGAATCAATGCCTCGAGCTGATCGGCACCCTGCTGAATGGCATCGGCCAGACGGGCCTTTTCCGCGGCAGGGTCGGAGGCATGCTCGGGATAGTCGAAGCGCGGTGTCTTCAGCACGTACAGCGGCGCCACTGCCAGTCCAGGAGAGGCGGCAACCGCGGTGACAGGTTCATCCTCCTGGGGCACTGTCGGGACTTCACTGTCCAGCGTGTCTGCCGCCATCGCCGCGGGTGTCGCTGTCGCAGTGGCAGACAGCGGCGTAACGTGCTCGCCAAGACCGTCCGTGATGGCCTCGGCCAGCTGCTCCAGGGCCATTTCAGCGCCATCGCCTCGCGCTGACAGCACGAGTTCCTGGCCGCGACGCGCACCCAGGCCAATCACCTTGCTCAAGGACGCCGCCGAGACCGGCTGGCCACCTCCGTCGGCCAGGCGTATTTGCACTGCCACCCCCGCTTCACGGGCCTTCTGCACCAGCACCTTGGCGGGGCGCGCATGCAGCCCATGAGCGTTGAGCAGCTGCACCCGCCGGCTAGCCACGCCACCGCCTTCGCCAGCCAGCAGGCTCAGCCAGGCATCGGCATCACCCTCGTCCAGCTCAGGTGCCGGGGTCGACGCCAGGGCGTCGACCAAGGACAGGACCGCGTCTGCCAGTGGCCGACCCGCCTCCCCCTGGGCCGCAAGGCACAGCACGGCCTTGATCCGGCCACCCTGATGCTCGATGGCCGCGGCAGGGGTAACCACAGCCATGCCTGGCTCCGCCACCCCGGTGTCGCTGGCATACAGCCACAGACCATGGCCGAGGGCAGCAGGCGCTTGCTCAAGCACGTCCCCGACAAAGCGGCCATCGACCAGGCCGAGATGCCTGAGTCGCTGCGCGCCCGCCAGCAGCAGGTCAAACATGTCCTGCCCGGCCTGGTTGAGCACCAACGTCTTTGCGTCGAGCCGGGCGCTCACCACCTTGCGTCCAAGCAGTGCCACCACCTCAGCGGCGGTGGTCGCCGCCGCCAGCTGCTGCGACACTCCCTCTTGGTCCAGCACATGGGTCAGGCTACGCAGAATATCGAGGTGCTCGTCGCTCTGGGCAGCGATCGTCACCAGCACGTGCACCCGCTGGCCATCGTGCCACTCGACCCCCTCGGGAAACTGCAATACCTGTACGCCTGTCTGCCGCACAGCCTCGCGACTGGCGGGAGTTCCATGAGGAATCGCAATCCCGTTGCCTAACCAGGTAGACGACTGGGCTTCCCTGTCGTGCAGTCCCTGGCGATAGCCATCTTCTACCAGATCGGCCGCCTTCAGCGCGTCGAAGGCCGTATCCAGGGCGTGGCGCCAGCTCTCGGCACGACAGTCCAGCAAGACGTCGTCGGCATTCAGCGTCAGCATCTGAAGTTCTCCTGGGCGAGGCTCCTGCGGGCCCCACCGGTAATGAACAGTCACTAGGGTGATACGAGACAGGCGGGATCGCCGGGACCATGGCGTTGCTGGGCCAGCGAGCCTTGTCCCTGCTCGGCCAGGTCTGGCGTTTGATCTGCCACAAAGCTGAATCGTGTCACCTCACCATGGCACAATGCTGGTACGATTCAGCGCATAAGGCAAGTCGCGTTTGTTAAGACTTTGGCAGGGGGCACCGCGACCGCCAACAGGTAGACTATCCCTGCGCGCATCTCGCGCAGGTACGTGACAGCGCAGGCATGAACCGGCGCCGCCGTCTTTCCGGCAACACCTACGCCGATACCGTGGCATCCACAAGAGGGAGTAAACCGCATGACCCTGGCCGAAATCGCTCGCTTGGCAGGCGTCTCTCGCACCACCGCCAGCTACATCGTGAATGGCAAGGCCAAGGAGCGTCGCATTCGTCAGGACACGGTGGATCGCGTCATGGCCGTGGTCCGCGAGCATGGCTATCGTGTTGACGCCCAGGCCGCCGCCTTGCGTAGAGGGACCAGCCGCATTCTTGGCTTGATCATTCCTGACCTGGAGAACTCCAGCTATGCCAGGCTCGCCAAGCACCTGGAACGAGGTGCCAGGGCCGCGGGCTACCAGCTGCTGATTGTGGGCTCCGACGACCAGCCGGACAGTGAGAAGGACCTGGCCCTGGCACTTCGGGCTCAGCGCTGCGAGGCACTTATCGTCGCAAGCTGTCTGGAGCAGCCGGAAATCTTCTACGCCGACATGATGGCAGAGGGCCTGCCCGTCATCGCCATTGACCGAGGACTGTCGGCTGACCAGTTCGCCAGCGTCGTCAGTGATGACGCCAATGCAGCGGAACAGCTGACGCGGTCGTTGATGACGTCCTCGGTAAAACGCATTCTGTGGTTGGACGCGGTACCCCACCTGTCGATCACCGCCGAGCGTCGCGCCGGCTTCCATCGCGGCATCGAAGGGCGCGAGCTGGAGTGCACGCTGGCCAGCGGCCATCAGTATGCCCGGGAGGAAGGCGCCAGAATGCTTGGCGAGTACATGGATGCCAACGGACTGCCGGATGCGCTGGTTACCGCCTCATACATTCTGCTGGAGGGTGCGCTGGACGAGTTGATCGCCCGCGGAGGGCTTCCCTCTCGCCTGGCCATGGCCAGCTTCGGTGACAACCGGCTGCTGGACTTTTTGCCGCTGGCGGTCAACTCCGCCGTCCAGGATCACCAGACCATCGCCCACAAGGCCCTGGATCTGGCGTTGGAGGCGGTCAATGGAAGCTATAGTCCCCAGCGCGCCGTCGTGCCGCGCCATCCGCGCTGGCGGCGGCCGTTGCCCACCAGTTACCGCTCTTGACAGCGCCCCAGGTCATTGCGCGATACGCGGATCACTCCTCAAGGATCACTCCTCAAGGATGACTTGCCCTTGGGGCGTAACGCTACTGTCGCCCGCGCTCTAGCCAAGGCCATGTCAGAGCCATGTCAGAGCCAGGGCCATGTCAGAGCCATGCCGGAGCCAATATCATGCCAGCGGGAAACGGTATTGGCTCTGAGCGTAGGCCTCCAGGGTTCGCTCCAGCAGATCGGGCAAGCTGTCGATCACACCCCGCGCTTCCGTGGGACGCCCTTCCCTGACCCAGAATTCCAGGGCTTGGGCGGCTTCCGCCACGGCCTGGGCCCCGACTCCCGCGGCTTCACCGCGAAGCTGGTGGGCAAGTCGCGCCAAGGGTTCATCTTCGCCCTCGCGATAGGCCCGCTCGATATCCGGCAGCCGGGCTCGCGCCTGACGCCCGAACAGCTTGACCAAGGCGTTTCTGCGCTCGCCGCCCAGGCCCTCGTCCAACGCATCCAGTGTCTTGACGTTGATCAGCGAGGTCGCCGCGCTCGCTCCCTCGACAGCATGCCCCTCTCCTTGCAGATAGCGCTTGAGAACGCTGAGCAAGGTGCCCATCAGCAGCGGCTTGTTAAGGTAGTCATTCATACCGGCAGCCAGGCAGTCTGCCTCATCATGGCTGGCTCCACCTGCGGTCATGGCCACGACCGGTACGTCCCGCCGCCAGTCGGCAAAGCTACGCAAGCGCCGCGTCACTTCTCGACCATCAAGGTCCGGCATCTGAATATCCATCAGAATCAGATCGAAGCGACGCTCGCCGCACAGTGCCAGCGCTTCCTTGCCACTGGCCGCCAGGGTCGCGGCGCAACCCAGGCGTTCGAGCATCGCCATGGCCACCTCCTGGTTGACCAGGTTATCTTCGACCACCAGCAGATCCGCTTCGGCCAGCTGCTTCGGGGCCACCCGCGGGCGCCCGGTGGGGGCCGTCGGCATGGCACGCTCGTCTTGCTCACAGGCCACCAGAGGTAAGCTGAACCAGAATCGGCTGCCCTTGCCCCAGCGACTGTCGACGCCGATCTCTCCGCCCATCGACTCCACCAGCCGTTTGGAGATGGCAAGCCCCAGCCCTGTCCCCCCGTAACGCCGTGCCACCGAAGCGTCACCTTGCCTGAACGGCTCGAACAGCTGGGGCAGCAGCGAGGCATCCACACCCTGACCGGTATCCACCACATCAAACTGGATCCGCTCATCGTCCAGCCGCGTCACTGAAAGACGCACCATGCCGCGTTCGGTAAACTTGATCGCGTTGGCCAGCAGATTCAGCACCACTTGGCGCAGCCGCCCGGGGTCGCCTTCAATCCACGGCGGCAAGGTGTCATCCATGTGGCTCAGCAATTTCAGCCGTTTGGTCAGGGCCTTGGGACGGAAAAGATCGAGGGTTTCTTCCACCAGCCGGTCCAGCTGCACCGGCTGCAGGTCCACTTCCATGCGGCCGGCTTCGATCTTGGAAAAGTCCAGAATGTCATCGATCATGCCCATCAACTGACGGGCACTGGAATGGATCGTGCGAGAGTAGTGATCGGCGCGTTCAGGCAGATCAAGGTCACTCAACAGCTCGCTCATGCCGATGACGCCGTTGAGCGGGGTGCGTATTTCATGACTGACGGTGGCCAGAAAATCTGACTTGGCCTGGCTGGCAGACTGGGCCCGCCGTGCACTGATCTCCAGCTCACCGCTCAAGGTCTCCAAGGCCTTGCGAGACGCCTCGTTGTCCCGCGCTTCCTTGAGCAGCACAGTAAGCATGACGCCCCCTGCCAGGGTCATGCCCAGAATCATCACCAGCAACAGCACATACAACCACTGGAGCCGCTGACGCTCCTCCGTATTGACCTCGGCCAGGTAGCCGTTGACGGCCATGATCAAGCGCTCGGTCTCCGTACTCAGGCGGACCAGTCGCTGATCAAGTAGGGATAAGGTATCGCTGTCCAGTGCTGACAGCACACTCACTTCCGCGTCCAGGTCTTTCATCAGGTCCGTGATCAACGACAACTGACGGCGTGCCGCTGGCGCTTGCTCCAACAACTCACTGATATCGCTATGCTGAAACAGGTTTAAACGGCTGTAGAGCAGATCAAACTCCAGCCTGAAATCGGCGACACCATGCGCTCCATGTTCGCCAAACAGCAGAAGGTTGCGAAGCTGCACGGTGTCCCGGTCCAGCTTGTAGCTGTGCCAGGTCACGTCTTCCATCACCCGGTGGGCCAGATTGTCCTGGCGCCACGCGACCAGCCCGATCACCACCATGGCGGCGGCAAAAAAGGCCAGCGCGGCCACGGCGCTGAAGACAAGCCGAAGCGGATAACGCCTCATGTAACGCGGACGCCCAAGACGCCCTCCTCCCGCCACGGGCGCACACGCCTACGCCGCAGCGAATGACGACACGAGCCGACGATGCCTCTGCTGGCTGCTGCTCTGACTGCTGCTACCTCAACGACGTGCACGCGCGGCACTGCCTCCTTGCAGGTCTGCAAACCACCTCCCACCACACTTTGCACCACCGATTCCTCATTACATGGCGTTCGACGTACCCGCCCGAGGCTTGTCACCACGGCGCATAGGCCTTAAGGCACCTCGATCGCATCCACTTGCCACACCGAGCGAAATTGGATGGTTTCGTTGTGCAGCTCAGGGTGGTCATCGAAGGGATAGAGCACAAACAGCGGGCCAAAATTTCGCACCGACATGACGTTATCGTCCTGGGACATCGCCAGTATCACGTCGTAGCGCTGGGCATCGGACACCGGAATATCCGCCACAAACCCGTTCAAGGCATGCACCCGGATGTGCCCAGCCCTGACGCCCGCCAATTCGAGGACACTGCGCAGAAGCGGGCCCTTGAAACGACTCGCCTGACGGTGCCAGGGGGTATCGGTCGTAAGCTCCCGCCCTTCGAGTTGCTCGAGCATCTGACGATCCAGCCACAGCTGATTTCCCACATTGGCATTATCGATGTCGCCTGACATCTTCAGCAGTACTGGCCCCTCTGGAGCAGGCAAGGAGTGGGCGTGCCCCACTTCCGCTACCAGCAACATTCCCAACAGCACGACCACTTGGCGAAAACACCCTGGCACCCGCATGACCTCTCCTGACACGTTACGCAGGTGTAGAGTACGTCATCGCGTACAAAAGGTCAGTCCAGCAAGCGGCCCCCGCCTTTGCTGATTCAAGAAAACTGGGCCCTGAACAGGAGATAAGCCCCTTCGCCGCTGCGAATCACTCTCAGACGCCAGACCCAGGCACCAGACCCAGGCGATGAGCCCTACGCCGGCGCCTGTCGTCAGGCTCAGGCGTCGGACTCGTCCACCATCTCGCACACCACGAGATCCTCGTAGGCGTGCCAGCTGGCGTGCCCCAGCACCGGCAAGATCAAGGCCAGCCCGATATAGAAGGTCGCCATCCCGATCAACACACAGCCGGTCAGGATAGCCGCCCACAGCAGCATCGGGCGGAAATTTCTGGCCACCGAGCGGATGCTGGCCTCGATCCCTTCCATAAACGTCAGGTCCTGATCCATCAGCGTCGGAATCGCAACCACACTGATCGAGAAGGCGCCAAAAGCCAGTACACAACCCACCGCCAACCCCACGGCCAGCATGCCGAACCCTTCGGGAGTGGTCAGCAAGGAGGCATAGACGGTTGCCGGATCAGGAGACTGCAGACCGAAGAACAGCGCGAACAGCAAGGTGGCCAGGCGAATCCAGGCGAGAAAGAAGATCATCATCATCACGCCCATCATCGCCAGCTGGCCGCCATGACCGCGCCAGGCGCCAAATGCATCCCCCAACGTCGGTGATCGGCCCTCTTCCAACGCGCGACTGATCCCGTAGGACCCTACCGCCACCAGCGGGCCGATAAACATGAACCCGGCCACCAGTGGCAACAGCCAGTGCCACAGGCCCATGGTCAACGCGCCCGCCGTGACGGCGATACTGAGCCCTACCCAGAACATGCCGTAAGAAAGGCTGACGGCCGTTGCCGCCCTGAAGTCCTCGAAGCCGGAAGCCAGCCATGCTCTTGGCCGTCCCATACCGACATTCTTGATGGAGATCTTGACCCTGGCGCCGCTTGCCAGCTTGTCCCGCCGTGAAGCTGCTGCACTCATCATCTTCACCCCCTCTACCAACGGCTAAGGGCTTGTACTATCGGCCCGTTATGCCACCAGTGATTCCATCGGTTGTTGCACAACCGTCATGGGAGTCTTAGCGCCTGACAAAGGGGTGTTTCGCGCTCCTAGGCGCCGGTCGACTCTCACTTGACTGTAGTTGATGGGCCGGGGCTTCGCCTTGAACCTACGCAAGCTTACGAAAAAGCCACGTGCCTGCGACGGCACTCACTCGCTCGTCTTCGAGGCCGTACCGCGGAGGCCACATCAACAATAAAAAGCCCCCTCACAAGGAGGGGGCTGCGGATAGCGGTCTATCACCTGGACCTGCCAGCGTCTCAGCGAACGATCATCACCGAACACTTGCTGTGGTGCACCACATGCTCCGCATTGGGGCCTATCACGTAGTCAGAGAACTTGCGCTTGGTATGCGACGCCATCACGATCAGGTCGGCATCGATCTTCTTGCCGACCTTGATGATGGCCTCCCATGGGGACCCATCGACGATGATGGCCTGAGACTGGACGTCATCAGGCACGTGCTGGTCGATGAACTCCTTCTGAGCCTTCTGTAACGCTTCCCGCGCCTTCTTGGCAAAATCCTTGGGGAAATAGGAGCCCACCAGCGGCATGCGATAGTCCGGCAGGACCGTCACCAGGTGCAGGCTGGCCTCAAAGTTCCGACACAAGGACAGCGCCACAGGCAAGGCACGCTCCCAGGAGGAGGGCTCGTTGAGATCGACCGGCAACAACAGTTTCTGATACATGTCAGGCCTCCTCAGACCGTAGCCTCGGTGGAATCATGCGAGCGACGACGGCGCTGCGCCAATACCACAAAGGCGAACAGCAGCAGCGCCGGGAACCAGATCAACTCCTTCGGCCAGCGATCCACCGGCGCCTGAATATCGACGATCTCCTGATCGAAGTCGAAGCCGAGATCCGATGCCTGACTGCCGTAGGTCACCATGTCGACCATGGCACGCCCATCGTCGATGTATAGCTCAAGGCCGAGGTTGAGCAGCCGCTCTTCTCCGCTCTCACCCTCGACAACGGGCAGAGTCATGTAGGTGGTCAGAGGATCACCGAAGGCATCTTCGCCCTTGACCTGGATACGCAGGGTACTGTCTTCGTCCACCTTGCCGTAAGTCTCGACAAATTCAGACGGAGCAATACTGCGGTACGGGTCATGGATCATGTCCATCCAGAAGCCCGGGCGGAACAGGCTGAATGCCACCAGCAGCAACAGGATGCTCTCGTACCAGCGGTTTCTTGTCAGCATGTAGCCTTGGGTGGCCGCGGCAAAGATCAACATGGCGATCGTCGCCACCACGAACACCAATACCCCCTGCAAGGGCGCTACATCAATCAACAGCAGATCCGTGTTGAAGATGAACAAGAACGGCAGTGCGGCCGTTCTCAGGCTGTAGTAGAACGCCTGGAACCCGGTACGAATGGGGTCGCCTCCCGAGACCGCCGCGGCAGCGAAGGAAGCCAGCCCCACCGGCGGAGTGACGTCCGCCATGATGCCGAAATAGAACACAAACAGGTGCACGGCGATCAACGGCACCAGCAACCCGTTCTGTTCACCTAGCTGTACGATCACCGGTGCCAGCAGCGCCGACACTACGATGTAGTTGGCGGTCGTCGGCAGCCCCATCCCCAGAATCAAGCTGAGCACGGCAGTGAAGAACAGGATCAGCATCAGGTTGCCCATGGACAGGATTTCCACCACGTCCGCGAGCACCAGCCCCACCCCGGTCTGAGACACGGCACCGACAATGATGCCGGCCGTCGCCGTGGCAATACCGATACCGATCATGTTACGGGCGCCGGTGACCAGGCCGTTCCACAGGTCCATGCCGCCTTCACGCAGGTCCTTGGCAAAATCGCCGCGGCCACGGAAGGCGTGCATGATCGGACGCTGGGTCAGCATGATGAAGACCATGAAGACCGTGGCCCAGAAAGCCGACAGCCCAGGCGAAAGACGCTCCACCATCAAGCACCAGATCAGGACGATGACCGGCAGCAGATACTGCAGACCCACCATGACCGTCGGGCGCGTCTGCGGCAAGGTGTAGATAGGCTCGTTGGGGTCATCCAGCTCCAGCTCAGGATATCCCGCTGCGAGCTTGAGCAGGGCCACATAGACCACGGCCAGCGCCACCGCAACGACCCAGGGAGTGGCATCGCCCAGTACCGGTTTCAGCCAGCCAAGGCCGTAGTAGACGCCCAGCGCCACCACCATCATCAGCAGCAGACCACCGAGGAACCCGATCACCTTGCGCACCAGTGGCTTCGGCGGGTTGGAGCTTTCCAGGCCCTGCATATTGGCCTTGAGCGCCTCGAGGTGAACGATGTAGATCAAGGCAATATAGGAAATCAGCGCCGGCAGGAAGGCGTGCTTGATCACCTCCACGTAGGAAATACCGACGTATTCCACCATCAGAAAGGCGGCCGCCCCCATGACCGGCGGCATGATCTGGCCGTTGACCGAGGAGGAGACCTCCACCGCGCCCGCCTTCTCGGAGGAAAAGCCCACACGCTTCATCATCGGAATGGTGAACGTGCCGGTAGTCACCGTGTTGGCAATGGAAGAGCCGGAAATCAGCCCCGTCATGCCCGAAGCCACCACGGCAGCCTTGGCCGGCCCGCCCTTGTAGTGGCCCAGCAGAGAAAAGGCGACCTTGATGAAATAGTTACCCGCGCCAGCCTTGTCCAGCAAGGCGCCAAAGAGCACAAACAGGAAGACGAAGCTGGTCGACACCCCCAGGGCGATACCAAACACGCCTTGGGTGGTTAGCCACTGATGATTGACCAAGCCATACAGACTGACACCGCGATGCGCCAGAATGCCGGGCATCCACGGGCCTGCCAGTGAATAAATGATAAAGATCGAGGCAATGATCATTAGTGGCGGCCCGAGCGCGCGCCGAGTCGCCTCCAGCAACAGCACCAGACCGGCCACACCGACGATGACGTCCTGCAGAATCGGTGCACCAGGACGCTGGGCAAGCTGCTCGTAGAACACAAACATGTACGCGCCGGCACAGGCGGCAAGAATGCCCAGCACCCAATCCTGCAAAGGAATACGATCGCGCGGCGAGCGCTTGGTGGCGGGATACGCCATGAATGCCAGGAACAGCGCAAAGGCCAGGTGTATGGAGCGCGCTTCGGTGGCATTGAAGACGCCAATGCCCGCCATGAACGGCAGCGGCGAGGCTATCCATAGCTGAAACAGCGACCACGCTGCGGCAACCCCCACCAGCAGTTTGCCTGGTCCACCCGCCGGATTGCGCGAGCCTGAGTCGCTGGAGGCGACCATGTCCTCAAGATCCACTTCTGCCGCCGTGGATCTTTTGTTGTCCTCAGTCATAAGCGTGCCCTGCCTTGGGAGAGGAATCGTGATGATGGTTGGCCGCGGCCACCATCCCCTGAGGCCCGAATGAACGGGCGCGTTGCAGATGCTGACGAGACAGTGACTGGCTCATCTCGTCGCCGGTCCACAACGCACTGCGCGGCCGCCCACTGGCTGACCGCGCAGAAATGCATCGGATATCCGTGTAACGGTAATCCGTTACTCGATCCAGCCCTGCTCACGATAGTAGCGAGCGGCACCTTCGTGCAGCGGGGCAGACAGGCCATTGGAGACCATGTCCTTCGGATCCAGCGTTTCGAAGGCCGGGTGCAGGCGCTTGAAGCGGTCGAAGTTGTCGAACACTGCCTTGACGGTCTGGTAGACCAGTTCGTCGTCGGCTTCAGCGCTGGTCACGAAGGTGGCCGCGACACCGAAGGTTTCGACGTCCTCGTCGTTGCCCTTGTACAGGCCGCCCGGGATGGTGGACATGGAATAGTAGGGATATTCCTCGACCAGTCCCTTGATGGCGTCATCGTTAAGGGGCACCAGGCGCGCGTCGACCGTGGTGGTGGCTTCCTGGATGGAGCCATTGGGGTGGCCGACCACATAGGCCATGGCATCGATGTTGTTGTCCGCCAGGGCAGAGGCCATTTCGGCCGCGTCCAGCTGGGAAGCCAGGGAGAAGGTGTCTTCGGTCCAGCCCTTGGCGTCCATCACCACTTCCATGGTGTTGCGCTGACCGGAACCCGGATTACCGATGTTGACGCGCTTGCCAGCCAGGTCATCCAGGCTCTCGATGCCGGAATCAGCACGGGCCAGGATCGTCAGCGGCTCACCATGCACCTTGAAGACGGCGCGCAGATCTTCGTAGGCGTCACCTTCGAAGTTGCCAGTGCCGTTGTAGGCCTGATACTGCACATCAGACTGCGCCACACCCATGGTCAACTCGCCGCTGCGAATGCCATTGACGTTGGCCACAGAACCCCCGGTAGAGGGCGCGTTACAGCGAATGTTCGTCTCGTCGCTATTGCGATTAACGAAGCGGCAGACGGACTGCCCAACGACGTAATACACGCCGGTCTGACCACCGGTGCCGATGGTGATGAACTGTTCCTGATCCTGGGCCATGGCCGGGGACGCGAACATGGCAGTTCCCAGAATGGCGCTGGACAGAGCAGCGGCGGAGAAAGCATGGCGCTTCATGGTCACACCTCTTTTGGTATTGTCGACGTTGACAGCATGGAACTCTACCCTGCCCCTCCTGGGCCGGCAAAGCGTCCAATCGTCACTACTTTAGCGGGAAATTCACCTGAAGGGTCCAGGCATATCCATTGTAAAACGAGAGTTTAGCTACCGCTAACGTTTAGTGGGCGTTAATTTTACGACGACCTTTCCTCCTTACCCGACCATCAGCCTGTGACAGGCCCATCCAGCAAAGCCGCCGCGGCTGCCCTGCCACCTTGCATCAGCGTCCATGCAGACACCAGCACTCATCGTGAGCATAGTCGCTGCGGACAAAGGTGCCACACCCATGACTGTCGTCACGCCTGCACGGCAGGTAATCTTGGACATTTCCTGACACGAGAATCCGATGCGACTACTGGCCTGTCAGACCGCAATCCCCACCACCCGGACCCGCAACGAACAGCTCGGCTACCTGACACGGCTCGCGCAAGACCTGCGCCAGGCGGCCCGTCACCATCAACCGGATCTCATCGTGCTGCCGGAACTGTCGTCTCAGGAATACAGCGATGCCGCCTTTGATCACCTAGACCAACTGGACGACGATCTCAAGGGGCCGGTGGTGCAGCTGCATCGAGACCTGGCCTCCGAGCTCGGCTGCTTCATCGCCTTTGGTCTCGCCCGCCGCGCTGCTGATACTCCCGCAGGCTTGAGACGACACATCAGCCAGGTTGTGGTCGGACCAGACGGCGAGATCAGCGCTGTCTATGACAAGTTACATTGCGCGCAATTCGGCGCGAGTGCCGAGGCGGGCCATTTTGTCCCAGGAGACCGCCTGGTCACGTTCGATGTAGCGGGATGGAGGGTCGGCGTCATGATCTGCTATGACCTGCGCTTCGGCGAGCTGGCGGCCCGCTACCGCCAGCAGGGGGTGGACCTGATGCTCCATCCAGTGGCCTTTACTCGCGACTTTTCCTTCGCCAGCTGGCATAGCTTCATCACGACCCGTGCCATGGAGCATCAATGCTACTGGCTGAGCCTCAATCGTGCGGGGGACGACTGGGGGCACTCCACCCTGTGTCCGCCCCTGTTGACGGCCGATATCCCAGCCCAACCATTGAGCCACCAGGAAGGCATCGTCTGCAGGGAGCTGGATCGCCAACAGCTGATGGAGGCACGTGCGCGCCTACCGCTGGCCCGCGACCGCCGCGACGATATCGACCGCCTGCCCGTCCACCCCTTGCCCTAGAAGGCCCTAGCCGCCACTCTTGCGTGAGGCCTTTCGCAATCCCTTCGCCACCCTTTCTCACCCCCCTCTCACCCCCTAGCCACGCCAAGGAGGCCCCATGTCTCACCCGTTGATGGAATGCGTGACCGGCGATATTTCACAGCAGTCAGACGTCGACGCAGTCGTGAACGCCGCCAATGCCCAACTGGAGAGCGGCGGCGGCGTCGCAGGAGCGCTGCACCGAGCGGCGGGACCGGAACTGGCCAAGGCAGGCAGGCCCTTGGCCCCCATCGCCCCGGGCCAGGCTGTGATAACTCCCGGCTTCAACCTGCCTGCGCCCTGGGTCATCCATTGCCTGGGCCCCGTCTACGGCCACGACGAGCCGAGTGCCGAACTGCTGGCCAGCTGCTATCGACAGGCGCTTGCGCTGGCCAGTGAGCAGGGTATCCGCCGCTTGGCGTTTCCCGCCCTGTCCACCGGCATCTTTGGCTATCCGGTCGAGGAAGCCGCAGAGATTGCCATCACTACCGTGCTCAGCGAACTGGCCCGCTACGACAGCATCGACCTGGTGCGCTTCGTGCTGTTCGACGACACCACCCGCGACCTCCACCAGCGTTGGCTCGAGACTCTGACCGATCACCCTTGAGCGGCAACGACAGCCGGTAACGTCCTCGGGCGCTGCTGGCTGCCGCCCCCCCTGCGCTAGACGTTATGCTAGACGTTGTACCCCAGGATCCTGGGCAACCACAGGGCGATCTCAGGGAAAATTGCTACCAACGCCAATGCCGATGCCATGGCCGCGACAAAGATCAGCGCCCAGCCGACGGTCTGTTCGAGTCGTACCTTGGCGACCTCAGTGGTCACCATCAAATTGACCGCCACGGGTGGCGTGAACTGGCCGATGGCAATATTCATGGCCAGCAGAATGCCGAACCAGACAGGGTTCCAGCCAAAGTGCTGCATCACCGGAATCAGGATCGGCATCATGATCAGATAGATCGAAATAGCATCCAGCAACATGCCCGCCGCTAGCACAGCAAGCATGATCAGTACCAGCAGCAAGGCACCGTTGTCAGACAGACCGATGACCCATTCGGCAAGGTGGCGGAAGGTTCCCAGCATGGTGCCTGACCAGGCGAAGATACCCGCCAGCGCGATGATCAGCATGACCACGCCGGACACGATGGCAGCCTCACCCATCAGCCCCCAGAGGTCCTTCAGGGACAGCTCGCGGGTCACCACCAGGCCGACGATGACACCATAGGCGACGGCGACCACCGCAGCCTCGGTGGGGGTAAACAGCCCACTGCGCAGCCCTCCTAGAATGATGACCGGCGCGAACAGCGCGGGCAGCGCCTCCCGAAAGCTCTTGCCGATCGGCGGGCGCTCGACGTCGCGGGGGTCTTCCCAGCCATGGTGGCGCGACAGCCACAGCGCCGGTATCAGTAACGAGGCGCCAGCCAGCACGCCAGGAAACAGACCCGCCGCAAACAGCGCTCGAAGGTCCACCCCAGGCACCACAATGGAGTAGAGAATCAACGCCACCGAAGGCGGAATCAGAATGGCGGTGGAGGCAGATGACGCAATCAAGGTCGCCGAAAACGGTCGTGGATAGCCTGCTCGGGTCATGCTGGGCAGCATCACCATGGCCACAGCGGCAGCATCCGCCGGACCGGAGCCGCTCATGCCTCCCATGATCATGCACACCACCACCGCAACCACCGCCAGCCCACCGTGTCGTGGACCCACCAGGGCCTGCGCGAAGCGCACCAGCCGAGCCGCGACACCGGCGCGCTCGAAGATGAGGCCGGTCAGGATAAACAGCGGAATCGCAATCAGCGGATACTTTGCCACGCTGTTGTAGGTATTGGTGCCCAGGGTCGCCAGCATCGCCGGTGATAGCCCCGTGATAATGCCTACGGCGCCAGACAGGCCGAGCGAGAACGCCACCGGCACCCCGGCCACCAGCAGCAGCAGAAAGGCCGCCAGCATCCAAAGATCAGGTGTCATCGCGACTCTCCCTTCGCAGGCGCTCGACGCAGGCTTGAACCTGGCGCAGCAGCATCAGGGTAGACAATAGCGGCAGCCAAATCAGGTACCACCACTGCGGCAAACCAAGCCCAGGAGACAGGGACTGCCACTGGTACTCCTGCCAGGTCATCACTCCGCTGAACCAGGTGATCATGCCTAGCACGACCACTCCGCAGCATCCCTGGAACAGGATCAGCACACGTTGACCTGCTGCTGGCAGCTTGCGCTCCAGCAGCCCGATACGAATATGGCGATGGCGTCGCAACGCCACGGATGCGCCGGCAAAGGTCAGAATCACCAGCAAGAAGACAGAAAACTCCTCGGTAAACGCAAAGGAGCCTCCCGTGATGTAGCGCACTACCACGTTGACCAGGCTGATCACGCCAATGATCAGGATCGCCAGGGTAGCGAGGATACGCTCGAGTCGAGCATCAGGACGTTTCATTGGAACGGTACGTCGGTCGGGGGTGAGGACAACGCCGGCCCTCCCGCAGGATAGGCCGGCATGGCAGTCCACCTGTCACACCAGCGGCGCGACAAGGGACAGCGGAGGAGGCTTCAGCGAGACTCGATGGCGCTGCGGGCAGCGTCCACCAGGTCCTCCCCAATCCTCGGCACCCACTTGTCGTAGACGCTTTCCGTCGCGGTGACGAAGGCCTGATGCTGGTCGTCGGTCAGGTCGGTGACGGTGACACCACGCTCCTGAATGGCCGCCAGACGCTCGCTCTCCTGCTCCCGGGTCATCGCCACTTCCCAGGCTCCAGCCTCCACCGCGGTGTCCCGCAGCAGCGCTTTTTCGTCATCCGACAGGGTGCCCCAGACTTGCTGGTTGGCAGCAAAGATCAGCGGATCATTCATGTAATTCCACAGCGTCACATGCTCTTGCCCCACCTGGTCGATACGCGCCACATCAAACACCGACAGCGGGTTCTCCTGACCGTCTACCGCCCCCGTGGTCAGGGCAGGCTTGGCGTCCGCCCAGCTCATCTGCGTCGGGTTGGCGCCCAGGGCAGTAAAGGTGTCCTGGAACAGCGGCGATCCGACCACGCGAATCTTCAAGCCTTCGAGATCACCCGGTTCGTCAATGACACCGCGAGAGTTGGACAGCTGACGAAAGCCATTCTCCCCCCATGCCAGGGGCACCACACCACGGGACTCGATCGCCTGGAACACCAGCTCGCCAGCCTCTCCGGTGGTCACGGCATCGACCGCTTGCTCATCCGGCATCAGAAACGGCAACGAGAACAGGTTGAGTTCAGGCACCTGGGGCGACCAGTTGATGGTCGAGCCAACGGCCAGATCGATCAGGCCGGAGCGCATGGCGGAAAACTCACGGGTCTGGTCACCGCTGACCAGCTGGGAGTTGGGGAAGACCCGCAGCGTCAGCTCGCCATCGGATCGTTCCTCCACCAGGTCGGCCCATTTCTGCGCCGCCTGGCCCCAGGGGAAGGCATCGGATAGCACCGTGGAGACCTTGAGCTCACGCGCCTCGGCATCCGCCGAGACACCCAGACTACCAAGCACCAGAGCGGCGCCAACCAAGGTGAGGGAACAACGAGCGGGCGCTCGAAGGCCAAACAGAGAAGACATGACGTGTCCTTGCGTTGATGCTCCCTTGGCGGCACGCGGCAAGCGCGGAGACGCGACAGCTCGGCCGACTGGGAGTCGATTATGGAGATAGGCGAACAACATGGGTCCTGACCGCTGTTCAATATGCCTGCAAACCATAATCCACCACAAGAGGAAAGCCTTCGGTCTCGCACCGGCATGAGCGGAAACGGAGAGGCAGCCACCTCCTTCACCCACCTCGAACATGCACACATCTTCCTGCCAAAAATGTATACAAACTCATTGACCTGTCGCTGGCCATCGGAAAAGCTGATCTAGGCGTTTACGGAAATATTTTCCATTAGATGCATGACGACAACCACAATGACAACGAGGACTCTCATGCGACAGCTGCCCTATTGCCTTGCCGCCTTGACGGCAACCGCGCTGAGCCTTCCGGCCCAGGCCGCTCTCTATAGCACGACCAAGGTCGAAGCCCTCTATGGCTGGGACTATGAGGACCAGGCCGATGCCGGCTTCGGTATCGATAACCGCCGCCACGGCATCCTGACGATCGCCAATGCGAGCGGCTGGACCTATGCCGACAGTTTCTTCTTCGCCGACTTCACCAACTACGACCGGGGCACCGAGGAAGAACAGGACTACGGCAGCACCCATGCGGAATTCAACGTGAGGGGAAACATCGGCAAGGTGCTCGGACAGGATCTGTCCTTCGGCCCCGTGAGCAACGTTTACCTGAACGGCCAGATCGACCTGGACCGCAACTCCGCCACCCGCAAGACCACTCATATGGTGGGGCTTGGCGTGGATCTCGACGTGCCGGGCTTTCGCTTCTTCAAGGTACAGGCCATGTATCGCGACGATGACAGCGACAAGGCCGACGGCAGCTCGGAGCAGCTGACGCTGGCCTGGAACCGACCATTTCAGCTGTGGCACGAGAACTTCAGCTTCGAAGGGTTCATGGACATCACCTCCGAGGAAGGTGACCTGGAGTCCCAGGTGCTGGCACAGCCTCAGCTGGTCTGGCACGCCACCGAGCATGTCGGCCTGGGTCTCGAATACCAATACTGGCACAACAAGTTCGGCCTGAAGGACACCGACGAATCCCTGCCGCAGGCACTGGTACGCTGGACCTTCTAGGCATCTGCTGGGTTTCCCCCGTCATCGCCCCTTCGGCCGGACGGGGGGCTCTGCTATCCTGCTGGCTTTGCCAACAAGGATTTCCAGTGCCTCTACGTGACCTTCTTCTCGGGCTCTGCGTCATTGTCATCTGGGCGTTGAACATCATCGTCATCAAGCTTGGAGTCACCGACATGCCTCCTCTGCTGCTGACCACCCTGAGACTGGCACTGGTCGCCGCCCTGCTGGTGCCCTTTCATCCGGTGTCACGACACCAATTGCCCTTCCTGCTGCTACTGTCCGTCACCTTCGGGGTAATGAACTTTGCCCTGCTGATCATTGGCCTGTCCCAAGCGGAAGCCGGTACCGGCGCCCTGCTGGTACAGATGGGCACGCCCTTCGCCACGCTACTGGCCGTGATCTTCCTGAAAGAACGACTGGGCATCAAACGTCTGGTGGGTCTGCTGCTGTCCTTCGGCGGGATTGCGGTATTGGCGGGCGGCCCCAGCCTGCCCGCGCCGCTGCCAACAGCATTGCTGTTGCTCAGCGCACTGGGCTGGGCCGTCTCGCAGCTGCTGATCAAGCTGGGGCCTTCGGTGTCGCCCATGGCGATGGCTGGCTGGATTGCCCTGTTTGCCACTCCCCAGCTGGCCTTGGCCTCCTGGTGGTTCGAGGACCATCACCTGCAGGCGATGCTGGACGCCGGGGTCAAGGGATGGGGGGCGGTGCTCTACACCGCGTTGATGTCATCCATCCTGGCATACGGCATCTGGTTTGGGCTGGTCAGACGACACGCCGTCAATCGCGTGGTGCCACTGACCTTGCTGGTACCGGTGCTGGCGGTGGTGCTGGGCATCCTGCTGCTGGACGACAGCGTCGACCCCTTCAAGCTAGGCGGCGGCGGTATGGTCGTGGCCGGGGTCGCCCTGATCGTCATCCGCTTCACACCGCGCCGCCGGGCGCACAGCCGCACGTCAACCACCTAGCCCTGGCAGGTTCCCTCACTCCCCGGCCAGCTGACGCAGTCGCCGGGGCCAACGCCCAGGGCGTCAAAGGTGCCGGCCCGAACTTCCAGCGCCGCATGATATCGCTCGGCGGGACGCGTGGTCGGGCAACCAGAGGCGCTTCCCTCGCAGGGGTCCATGCGACGCACTTCCTGAATTCGGCCATCGGCACCAATAAAGGCAATATCCAACGGCAGCAGGGTTTGATACATCCAGAAGCCATTGTGCACGCCCTGGGGGCTCTGGTAGAGAAACAGCATGCCGGCGTCGTCTGCCAGCTGCTCCCGGCCCATCAAGCCCTGATTGCGCTCCTTTGCATCGTCAGCCACTTCTACCGTGAATCGGGTCGGGCCCTGGGCCCCATGGATTACCAGGATCACCGTCTCCAGGCCCGGCGCATTGGCAAGAGCCTGTGACAGCAACCCGGTGGAGGACAGGGCCACCGGCGTCAACGCCAGCGACGCCAGGAAACGACGGCGGGAAAGAGTCATGCAGGCCTCCAATCAAGGGCTATCGTCATCACGTGAGGATGGCAGCATATCTGCTTGCATGACATGGATACCAGCGGCAAGCAGCGACACCCTGACCCAGCCGCCCTTCACCAGACCATTGCGGCGCGCCGCATGGGTCGCGATGTCGAAGCGCAATGGCTGCGGTTCATGAGGGACCCTGAGGGTGACCGAGCTCTGACCTCCCAACACCAGCAGCTCGTCGACCCGGGCTGTCACCAGGTTTTCGCGAATGCCGCGGGAGGGACGATCACTTCGTTGCAGCACAATATCAGATGCCGGCAGATACCAGGTCAGGTGACTGCCCACCGGATAGGCGTCCAGCCCCTGAGCCACTTCAAGACACCACTCACCCCAGCTGAGCCTGAGCCCTTGGGAGGTCGCCACCACGCGTCCCGAAAACACATTGGGGCGATCGAGCAGCCTGGCTACGGCTGGGCTGGCTGGCCGCCGAAACAGTGCTTCAGGCGCCCCCTGCTGCAAGGAGCGTCCCGCGTGGAGGACACACAGGCGATCCGCCAGCGCGCTGGCTTCATTGAGATCATGGGTGACCAGCACGATAGGAATGCTGAGCCGCTCGCGCAGTTGCACCAGCTCGCGCTGCAAGCGCCGACGAGTGACCTGATCGACCGCCGAAAACGGCTCATCGAGCAGCAGCACCTTGGGCTCCCGAGCCAAGGCCCTGGCCAGCGCCACACGCTGGCGTTGGCCGCCGGACAGCTGCCGCGGCAAACGCCGCTCCAACCCCTCGAGATTGACCCTTTCCAGCCAGTCAGCGGCTCGACGTCGGCGCTCGCTGCGTGGCAGGTGCCCCATGGCGGTGGCAATGTTGTCCGCTGCATCAAGGTGAGGAAACAGGGCATAGTCCTGAAACACCATCCCCACTCGCCGTTGCTGGGGCGACCAGTCATGGCCTTGATCAGCGTCGTACCAGGTCTCCTGCCCGCAGCTGACCCGGCCACGGGCGGGAGCGTAGAGTCCGGCGATGGCTCTGAGCAGGGTCGATTTGCCGCTGCCCGAGGGACCTACCAGGGCCAGTAGCTCGCCCGGCCGGCAGTGGAATTCGGCATCCAGCGGAATCGGTCCGGGCTGGGACAGCTTGACCACCAGCCCTTCCCCTTGCTGGCCCGCCGGACGCTCAGCCAACGTCATCGCTCAGCCTGCCAGCGATGACGCGCAGACAGCCCATAGACCACTGCGATGGTAATGAACGAGATCGCCAACAGCAGCGCGGACATCCAGCCTGCGGCGGACTCATCGAAGGCCTGCACATGGTCGTAGATAGAAATAGCCAAGGTACGCGTTTCCCCGTCGATCGCCCCTCCCACCATCAGGATGACCCCGAATTCACCGAGAGTATGTGCAAAGGTCAGCGCCAGGGCCGACACCACCCCCGGCATCACCAGCGGCAGCTCGATGGACAGGAAGGTACGCCATGGCGATAGACCGCTGCACCAGGCGGCCTCTCTCAGATGATCCGGTAACGCTTCGAAGGCGCGCTGGATGGGCTGCACGGCAAACGGAATATTGACGATCAGCGAGGCTAGCAGAATACCGCTGAAGGAGAAGTTCAAGCTGGTCCCGGTCAATCTCTGCCAAACGCCGCCCAGGGGGGCGTCAGCACTGAAGGCCAGCATAAGATAGAACCCCATCACGGTGGGAGGCATGACCAGCGGCAACGCGACCAGTGACTCTGGCAGTACTTTCCAGCGAGTGCGGCTCTGCGCCAGGCGCCGCCCCAGCCAGAGCGCTGGAAGCAACAGCCCCGCACTGGTCAGCACGGCCAACTTGAGGGAAACGATCAGCGCCGGTGCATCCATGGGCCATCACCTGCCATCAGCCGGTGAGCCGAACCCCTCGGCTTCAAGCACGGAGATGGCCTCAGCACTTTGCAGGAACTGATAGAACGCGGTAGCACCCGGCCCCGCCTCCTTGAGCAGCACCATGCGCTGCACGATGGGAGCGTGCCAGGAGGCGGGTATCAAGCGCCAACTGGCACGCTTGGCCAGTGCCGGCGCCTTGACCAGAGAGTAGGCGGCGAAGCCTCCTTGAGCCTCCGCCGAGAGCGCGAACTGAGCGGCCTGGGCGACGTTTTCTCCCATCAGTCGCAGCGGCTCGCTGGCGTCCCACAACCCCTCGCGGGCGAGTACCTGCTGTGCAGCCATGCCGTAGGGAGCATGGCGCGGATTGGCCATCGCGATACGCCGTACAGCGTCACCGCGTTGGCGCGCCTCGATGGCCTGGCGCACCCCCGCCAACGGCGCCTGTTCAGACGGCAGCGGGTGATCGGCGCGCTGCAGCCAGACCAGACGCCCATGGGCATACACCTGGCCTGGCTGCTCGGCGAACCCAGACTGCTCCAGCTCCAGCGCCCGGCGTTCGTCAGCCGACAGAAATAGTGTGAAGGGAGCCCCCTGCTCGATCTGGCGCTTGAGATTCCCGGAGGCGCCGTAGGTCACCACGACCTGCACAGGCTCTGCGGGATCGGCATCCGCCCTCTCGGCAAACCTTTCCACCAGTCGCGGCATGACGAATTGCAGAGATGACGCCGCAGCGACATTGACCCGCTCCGCCAGCGCAGGAGGGGCGAAGGCGCAGAGCAGCAAGGACAAGGCGGTCAGGATAGCGCGCATGGTGCAGAAGACTCACGTGGCAGTAGGGTCAAGCGATGACTCAGGCATCCCCGGCAAGTATCGACCTGAGATCGATGCGGCTGTCTCTCGGGCCGAGATCCAGCAACGACTGAAGGCTATCCAGGTGGAGCTCGACATCGCGGCGGCAGGCCTCGCCATCGCCCTCACGCAGATGGCTCAGCAGCCGCGTGTGATCGCCCTCCAGGTAGCAGCTGCCGACGCCCTGCCGCTTGTACAGGGCAATGACGATCGATGTCCGCAGGATCAGATCTGTCAGCATCGCCCCCAGTACCCGATTGGGAGAATGCTCCGCCAGCAGGTGATGAATCGCCAAGGAATGTTCGATCCGCGTCGGTTCGTCACTGGCAAGAAAAGCCTCCCGCTCCCGGTCGATACGGTCCTCAAGCTGGACCAGCGCCGGAGCCTCCAGTGTGCCGGCGGTCAGCGCAGCCACCTCACCCTCGACCAATCGGCGCGCCGCAAAGGTCTGCCGCGTCTCGTCCACATCCGGCGCTCTGACTCGGGCCACTTGGTTGGGGCGCTGATCTACCACGTGTTCTGAGGCCAACCGCGTCAACGCCTTGCGCACCACCGAACGACTGACACCAAATACGTCGCCCAATGTCACCTCAGGCAGGCGGGTCCCCGGAGGCAGCCGTTGGGTCAACACCGCTCGGCGCACCTGGCGCACGATATCGCCATCACTGATCCGTCCACCGGACTTGATCTCGGCCATCACCTCTTGCTGCCAGGCGTTGCTCATTGCTGCCTACCCATTATCGCGGAAAGCTTGACCTTCTCATGTTTTCCCCTATTGCACCACAGAAGAGGCATGTCATGTATACACCGGAGGAGGCAGATCAGACGACAGCGCCCGGTCCATACGGACCGGGCGCCATGCTGACTCGACAATGATCTCGAGTATTACCTAGCAAGCGGCCATCAGCTGCTGACATGCCCCTCGTTGACGTCGAGAATCTTGAGGGTGTTAGTGCCACCATGAGCATTCATGTGGTCGCCGCGGGTCAGGATGACGTGGTCGCCAGGAGCCGCCACGCCATGCTTGACCAGCCGCTCGAGGGCTCGATCATTGAGCTCCGCTGCGGTCATGTCACTGGTATCGAAGGGCAGTGAAATGACGCCGCGATACAGCGCCATACGACGCTGGGCGATCGGGTTGTGCGCCAGACCGACGATGGGCAGACCTGAACGAATGCGCGAGGCGATCAACGGCGTGTAGCCGGTGGACGTCATGCAGGCAATCGCCGCCACTCCGGACAAGTGGTTGGCCGCATACATGGCAGACAGGGCGATGGTTTCATCGATCCGCTCGAAGCCTTCATGGATGCGGTGGCCGGATTCCTGAGCGATGCGCTCACGTTCAGCACCAAGACAGACACGGTGCATGGCCTCGATCGTCTCGACCGGATAGTCCCCTGCCGCCGTTTCGGCGGAGAGCATGACCGCATCGGTGGCATCCAGCACCGCGTTGGCCACGTCGAAGACCTCTGCGCGCGTCGGCAACGGCGACTCGATCATCGACTCCATCATCTGTGTCGCAGTGATCACGGCGCGGTTATGGCTACGCGCATGCTTGATGATGCGCTTCTGGGTGCCGATCAGCTTTTCGTCACCGATTTCCACCCCAAGGTCACCACGGGCCACCATGACCGCCTCGCTGGCCTCGATAATGCCGTCCAGGGTCTCGTCATTCGCCACCGCCTCGGCACGCTCAAGCTTGGCGACCAGCCCGACCTCGGCGCCGGCGTCACCCAACAGGCGACGCGCCTCGAGCATGTCCTCTGCGGTCCGTGGGAACGACACGGCCAGGTAATCCACGCCGATATCGATGGCCGTCTTGAGGTCCTGCTTGTCCTTGTCAGTAAGCGCCGGCGCCGACAGCCCGCCGCCCTGCTTGTTGATTCCCTTGTTGTTGGACAACTTGCCGCCCACGACAACCTGGGTGTGGATCTGGCTACCCTCGACACGCTGAACATCCAGCACGACGCGGCCATCGTCCAGTAGCAGGCGATCACCCGAAGCAACGTCCTCAGCCAGCTCCTTGTAATCGCAGCCAACCCGGGCAGCGTCGCCGGACTGAGCATCCAGCGCCACATCGATCACGAAGCTCGCACCCTCTTCCAGGGTGACGGCACCATCGGCGAAACGGGCGATGCGAATCTTGGGCCCCTGCAGATCGCCCAGTGCCGCGACACTGCGCCCAAGCTTGTCGGCAATCGCTCTGACTTCCGTCAGTCGACGGCGGTGATCGTCGGCGCTGCCATGGGAAAAGTTGAGGCGAACCACGTCGACACCCGCTCGCAGCATCTCTTCCAGGACCCCCTCACGATCACTGGCGGGCCCGAGGGTGGCAACGATCTTGGTACGACGTACGGGGGTATGCGGGAATTGGCTCATGCTGTCCTCGACGGGTTCGAAAATGACGCAAGCAGGTCGGGCGGATCATCACAGAACGTGACGCGCGACCGAGTTCTGTAATTTTACTACAAGGAATATGTCAAAGCGACTACCGCCGCTGATAGGCCACTCCATCTCGCCAACCCTTTGTTGAAAATCAACAAATACTGACGACGGCTAGATCGAAAGGGTAGTGCAACGGCTCAGCGTCTGGGCTACCCCCTCTGGCAAAGGCACCATCCTGTAATTTAACTACAGATAAACCACCGACCAACGGCAAACCATCCATGTGCATGCCCTGTCAGAAGGCGTGTTCACGACAGTCTAACTAGCTCTGCGCGAGAGTCTCAAATCACGAAGGGGGCCCAGCCATTCACCTGGGGCTCTTCTGTAGGGCGATTCTATACAGCCAGGCATCGGTGGCTCCTCTGTATAGCCAGGCATCGGTGGCTCCTCTATACAGCCAGGCCTCGGTGGCTCCTCTATATCGCCAGGCCTCACACGTTCAGCTCTGGCATCCTCAGGCTGCCTGGAGTGAAGCGAGCCGGTAAGCCCCTCTGAATAGGCACTCTGCAGCACCAAAAAGGCCCACCGACAGGCACACAATGGAGGGGGACCCCGTCGGCGAGCAAGGGTCGCAGACGCGACCCAGCAGGCAATAGCGGTGCACGACTTGCCAGGAATGCGGTAGAACTCTCCAGGAGGTCCATGGATGCTGTAGAGATGTCCAGGTGCTTCCCCGGCAACGTCTTGAGTCAGCGTGGCGCTGCCCCAGGACGTATCGACAACGCCATCACCTGCTTGGCAGGGAGCAGTCACGCCCCTGTCATTTCCAAGCGTCAGCCGTGATACCACGGCCTCGGCTGACGCTATTGGCCAATGTCGTGACTCGCCAATGCCTCCAGGGCACGCACGATGCCAGCATGGTCCCACTCCGATCCGCCCAGCGCAGCACAGGATTGAAACAGCTGGGCGGCATTGGCGGTTCCTGGCAGGGCCAGGTTGAGGCCTCTGGCTCCTTCCAAGGCCAGGTTCAGATCTTTCTGATGCAAGCGGATGCGGAAACCGGGGTCAAATGTCCGGTCGATCATCCGCTGCCCATGCACGTCGAGAATCTTCGATTGCGCCAATCCGCCCAGCAGTGCTTCCCGCACCTTGCTGACGTCGGCACCTGCCTTGGAAGCGAACAACAGCCCTTCGGACACCGCCTCGATCGTCAGTGCCACCACGATCTGGTTGGCGACCTTGCAGGTCTGCCCAGCCCCGTGGCCGCCAATCCGCGTAATGGTCTTGCCCATAATCTCAAGTAGCGGCAGGGCTCTCTCGAAGCCTTCCTGGGTCGCCCCCACCATGATGGTCAGGGCGGCATTGATGGCACCTCCCTCGCCCCCGGACACCGGGGCATCGACGTACTCGCCGCCGGCCTCATGAATCCTGCGGGCAAATTCCTGGGTAGCCAGAGGGGCAATCGAACTCATGTCGATGACCAGCGTGCCTGGCTTGAGCCCGTGTACCACGCCCTGCTCCCCGAACAGCACCTCCGCGACGTCCGGGGTATCGGGCACCATGGTGATGATGACGTCACTGACCTGGGCCACGGCGTCAGGACTGTCGAGCTCCTGCATGCCCTTCTCGGCCAAGGCGGCAGCAAGCGTACCCCGCTTGACCGTGGTCAGTTCGTGTCCCGCGTCCAGCAGGTGCCCTGCCATGGGGCGTCCCATGATCCCCAACCCGATAAAACCGATCTTGCTCATTGTTATGCTCCTCGTGGTGCCTTGTAACTCTGTGGCGATCGCGACATCCGGCAACGTCGATGCTGCATGTCGCAATGCTGTGCTGACTGACGCGACGCCCTACTTGGTGGCAATCGCTCTGACGCTATCGAGCCAGCCAAGCCCCTCCTGGGTCGTAGTGGCTGGCTTGTACTCGCATCCGATCCAGCCGCGATAGCCGATGTGATCAAGGTGCTGGAACAGGAAGGGATAGTGGATTTCTCCTGTGCCCGGCTCGTGGCGCCCCGGATTGTCCGCCAGCTGCACGTGGGCAATACGCGACAGGTGACGCTCCATGGTCGGTGCCAGGTCCCCTTCCATGATTTGCATGTGGTAGATGTCGTACTGCAGCTTCAGGTTGTCGCTGGCGACTTCGTCGAACAGCGCCAGCGCCTGCTCCGTGTGATGCAGGAAGAAGCCTGGAATATCGCGAGTATTGATAGGCTCGGCCAGCAGCAGAATGCCGGCTGTCTCGAGCCTGCCCGCGGCATAACGCAGATTGTCGACCAGGGTCCGCTGTGCCTGCGCCTGACTGACGCCCTCTGGCACGATGCCCGCCAGGCAGTTGACCTGGCGGCAGCCCAGGGCCGTCGCGTACTCAATCGCGGTGTCGACGCCCGCGCGAAACTCCTCGATGCGCTCCGGATGACAGGCAATCCCGCGCTCCCCCGCCTCCCAGTCGCCGGCTGGTAGGTTATGCAGCACCTGCACCAGGCCATGGGCCTGCAGTCGCTGCTTGATCTCCGCGGCGGAGTAGTCATAGGGGAAGAGGTACTCGACCCCTTGAAAACCCGCCTTCGCGGCTGCCTCAAATCGATCGAGGAAAGGCAACTCGGTAAACAGCATGCTCAGGTTGGCGGCAAACTTGGCCATGTGGTGCTCCTCTTGGACGTCAAGATGTTCTTTTGTGACCCGCGCCCAGCCAACAACTGGCGTGACGCGGCGTCGACACGTGGTTTCCGGTCAAGTGAAGGCGTGTCACGTCAAGGCAGCGATCGAGCTTGGCGCATCCTCGAGGTTCTCGGCCAAGGCTTCGAACTCATTGATGCCGGCAATATCTGTGCCCATCGCGATATTCGTGACGCGCTCAAGGATGATCTCGACAACGACCGGCACGCGGTGCTCTCGGGCCAGTTGGCGGGCGCGCTCCAGGGCTGGCCCGATCTCGTCAGGCGTGGTGACCCGCAGCGCCTTGCAGCCCAGCCCTTCCACCACGGTCACGTGGTCGACGCCGTAGCCGTTGATCTCTTCGCAGTTGATGTTCTCGAACGACAGCTGGACGCAGTAGTCCATGTCAAAGCCGCGCTGAGCCTGGCGAATCAATCCGAGATAGGCGTTGTTCACCAGAACATGCACATAGGGCAGGTGGAACTGGGCACCTACTGCCAACTCCTCGATCATGAACTGGAAGTCATAGTCACCAGACAGCGCGACCACCTCGGCGTCAGGATCTGCCCGGCATACGCCCAAGGCTGCTGGAATCGTCCAGCCCAACGGACCTGCCTGACCGCAGTTGATCCAGTGACGAGGCTTGTAGACGTGCAAGAATTGGGCGCCAGCAATCTGCGACAGTCCGATGGTAGTGACGTACCGCGTGTCACGGCCGAACACCTTGTTCATTTCCTCGTAGACCCGCTGGGGCTTGACCGGCACATCATCGAAATGGGTCTTTCGCAGCATGGTCTGCTTGCGCTGCTGACAAGCCGCCACCCAGCTGCTGCGCTCCTTCAGGCGGCCTTCCTTGGCCCAGTCCCGGGCAATCTCGATCATGGTCACGAGGGCCGCCTTGGCGTCGGACACGATGCCGTAGTCAGGGCCAAAGATACGGCCAATCTGAGTGGGCTCGATGTCGATATGGACGAAGGTTCGTCCCTCGGTGTAGGTCTCGAGATTACCGGTATGCCGGTTGGCCCAGCGATTGCCGACCCCCATGACAAAGTCCGACTCGAGCAGGGTCGCATTGCCATAACGGTGGGAGGTTTGCAGCCCCACCATGCCCGCCATCAAGGGATGATCGTCTGGCAGCACTCCCCACCCCATCAAGGTCGGAATGACCGGAATACCCAGCAATTCGGCCAAGGTCTGCAGCTCGCTCGCGGCATCAGCATTGATGACACCTCCCCCGGCCACCAACAGGGGGCGCTCGGCAGCATTGAGCATCTCCAGCGCCTTTTCACACTGGACACGACTGGCCCTCGGCTTGTAGGCCGGCAGGGGTTCATAGGTGTCAGGATCAAATTCGATCTCGGTGAGCTGCACATCGATCGGCAGATCGATCAGGACCGGCCCTGGGCGTGACGAACGCATCAACTGGAATGCCTGCTGGAACGCCCGCGGTACCTGGGCCGCCTCCCGAACCGTGACAGCCCACTTGGTGACGGGACCGGCAATGGCCTGGATATCTACCGCCTGAAAATCCTCTTTATGCAGCTTGGCGACAGGTGCCTGACCCGTGATGCAAAGAATGGGGATCGAGTCGGCAGACGCCGAATACAGCCCGGTGATCATGTCCGTGCCCGCAGGGCCCGACGTGCCGATGCAGACGCCGATATTGCCTGGCTGGGCCCGCGTGTAGCCCTCTGCCATATGCGAGGCACCTTCCACATGCCGTGCCAGCACATGATCGATGCCGCCCACCCGCCGCATCGCGGCGTAAAACGGGTTGATGGCCGCACCAGGAAGACCAAAAGCGACGTCAATTCCTTCCTTGAGCAATACGTGAACAGCAGCATCCGCAGCGGTCATGCGAGTCATGGAACACCTCCAGGCATCAAACTGTATACATTGTTGCGACGCAATAAAGGACAATTCTATTTTTGTGGAATTTCTTTCCATTATGTTTAGCAGGCCGACTCCATCGCTGCAAATGTATTTGGAATTATTTTCCAAAAATCGTGCAGGAACGCACAAAACCGTAGAGGGAGTGGCGAGACGGGACAGAAACATCACGTCATCACGGCCTACATGACCCTCGCGGAGGGAGGGAGGGAGAAGAAGGAGAAGAGGGAGAAGAGGGAGAAGAGGGAGAAGAGGGAGAACACGGAACGCATAGAGCAGTGTGCAATTGCAACCGGAGCCTGCTCGCAACGGCACATATGTGTAGAGCTGACGTCGCTATACTGACAGAAACTATGCAGGCTACTCCGGCCGCTGACGGAACATCAGGGACCCTCTGGGACAGACGCTGGCCTGCCCGAGCCATCACGCCGCTGCGGTCCAGACCAGACGCGCTGCTCACCGTCGCTGGCGGTCTGGGCCAATGCATCGCGGCATGACCCACGGAGGCAGTTGCCCGGACGATGCCCGACCTCCGCGACCTTGATGAGCGTTTTTCCAGCCTGGCAGCCCACCGGACGCTGCTGGCGATTCGCAATGCCTACCTGTCGATACTGCCTTATGTGATTGTCATGGCCGCGCTGACCGTCGCGGCCAACCTCTTCCATTTTGCCGGTATCGATTCCGGGATGGCCTATTACATCAGCCATCTGGCGCGCTATCTGGGAGAGCTGTTTCCCGAGGTCATCCTGCTGTCCCTGAGCTGGTCGCTCAACAGCCATCATCGGGTACGCGCCCCAGCCGTCATGCTGGTCTCCCTGCCGGTGTTCTGGATCCTCTGTGGTTGGGACCAACTGGGTACCGAGGCCGGTCCACAAAGCCGCAGTCTGGGCGCGACCATCGCCATCTATCCGACCCTGCTGTTGACGCACGTCATGTTCAAGCTATTTGGCCGGGACGGCAGTGACTCGAGCGCAGGCAAGGTCGTCATGAGTCAACTGATCACCTTCAACCTGCGCTATGTGTTGCCAGGTGTGCTGTGCGTACTACTGGCGATCCTTCTACGCCTTGCCTTCGTCACCCTCTCCGACCGCTTCGCCCCTGGCATTCATGCTGCACTCGTCGACCGCATTCCCTATGGGGTCGAGGTCATCCTGTTCGTGATGTTCCTGCAGGTGCTATCGCTGTTTGCGATCCATGGCTATGCCACCATGCTCGGCGTCTATGAGTACCTGCATCACAAGAGCGCGCTGCTCGGCCTGCCGTCTCCAGAGTTCTTCACCTTGTACGCCACCCCGGGCGGGGCAGGCTCGGTGTTCTGCCTCATGCTGGTCATGCTGGTGGTCAGTTCACGCCGGGAGTACAAGGCGCTGGCGCGAATATCGGCGCCGCTGACCCTGTTCAACATCAGCGAGACGCTGGTGTTCGGCATCCCCCTGGTGTTCAACCTGCGCATGGCGTGGGCGTTCATCGCCGTGCCCACCGTCAATGCCGTCATCGCTTACACCGCCGTGGCAGCAGGCTGGGTGGAGCCACACCCCAATAGCGTCCACTGGGCGGTGCCTTACCTGATCTCCAGCTACCTGGCCTTCGATGGCTTGTACCTGCCGTCCATTCTCTTGCAACTGACCTGCATCGGCTGTGGCGTCGCCATCTATACGGTGGCATGGCGACGCTACGTGTATCGAGAGCACTCAAGTCAGGATGACTATCCCGTCTTTCCCTCGCGCAAGGCCAGTGACTCTGCCTTCGGCGACGACGCGCTGGATATCGTGCTGATGGAAGAAAATGTCAGCCGTTGGAGCCGCGTCAAGCAGGCCGACCGCACCTTGAAGTGGCTGAGCGAGGGAGAACTGGAGCTGGTCTTTCAACCTGTCGTTGACGCCTCAACGTCCCGCATCCGTCATGTCGAGGCGCTATTGCGTTACCGTGATGCCCAGGGAAGACTCCACGCCCCGCTGTTTCTCGACGTGCTACGCCATCATCCCGGCGTGATGGAGGGCATAGAGTGCTGGGTGATTCGCGAAGCCTGCCAGCATGCGCTGCGATGGCACGAACAAGGGGTCAACAAGCGGCTGTTCATCAATGTGACGCCGCTGTTCTTTACCAGCGACAACGTCCGGCGCTGCTTCTATACGGCGCTCAACGAGGACCCCGTCAATGCTCTGGGTATCGAAATCACGGAGCAGTCGCTACTGACGGACCTGCCCCAGACACTGTCCGATATCCACCTGTTTCAATCCATGGACGTGCAGTTCGCCCTGGACGACTTCGGCAGCGGTTACTCATCGTTCAACTATCTGAGTCAACTGACGGTCGATTTCGTCAAACTGGACAAGACCCTGATCGAGCACATCCATCATCCGCGCCAGGCCAGCATCGTGGCGTCCATTTACCAGCTGTGCCAGACCCTCCGCCTCCAGGTCATCTGCGAAGGCGTGGACGATCAGCGCAAGCAGGCCTTTCTGGCGACATTAGGTGTCCCGCTGGTGCAGGGGTTTCTGCTGTACCGACCGATGGAAGCCGCCGCCATGGAGGCATTACTGCGGGAGGAGCATCACCGCGAAGGTCCGACAAGCTAGCCTTCGCGGCAACACCAAGACCCGACGACGAAGATCCGTGGACCAGGCCTCAGGACAGCACAGGCAGCTTCATGTGGCGATTGACGTCCTTGTACAGCAGGTAGCGGAAGGGGCCAGGCCCACCGGCATAACAGGCCTGTGGGCAGAACGCCCTCAGCCACATGTAGTCACCGGCTTCCACTTCGACCCACTGCTGATTGAGATGGTAGACCGCCTTACCCTCCAGCACGTAGAGACCGTGTTCCATGACGTGGGTCTCATCGAAGGGGATCACGCCACCGGGCTGGAAGGTCACCACCGTCACATGCATATCGTGGCGCATGTCCTCGGGATCAACGAAGCGCGTGGTCGCCCAGACCTCGTTGCAGTCAGGCATGACCGTCGGCGCGATGTCGTTCTCGTTGGTCACGATCGGCTCCGGCAGATCGATACCATCAACCGCCTCATAGGCCTTGCGAATCCAGTGAAACCGCACGGCTTCCGTGCTGGAGTTGTGCAGCTGCCAATCACTACCGGGGGGGATAAACGCATAGCCTCCAGGCGTCATCACGTGCCGCTGGCCAGCGAGGGTCAATTCAAGCTGGCCTTCCACCACGAACAGCACGCCTTCGGCCTGGGGATTGGACTCGGGGCGCTCACTGCCCCCGCCTGGCCCGACCTCCATGATGTACTGGGAAAACGTCTCAGCAAAGCCAGACAGGGGGCGAGAGAGCACCCACAGGCGAGTGTTGTTCCAGTGCGGCAGCTTGCTGGTCACGATATCGCGATACACCCCCTTGGGGATGACCGCAAAGGCCTCGGTAAACATCGCTCGGTCAGTGGTCATGACCTTCTGCCCGGGATGGCCGCCATGAGGCGCATAGTAGTGTCGTGTGGGACGAGAGTCACTCATCTTGGTTTCCTTGTCAGTCCAGTGTCACGCGCAGGTCGAGGGGGAACTCGTCACAGTTGTCGCCGTCCCCGCCGCGATCCACGACCAGAAACTCCCCTTCCCGGTCCAGCACCGACTGGATGGCATGCCAGGTACCTGCACGATAGTTCACACCCTGGCGCCCGTCGGTCACGAACGCGCGCACCTGGTCAGCTTCAATGGCATCCCCTGGGGGAGCAACGACAATGATGAAACGCTCTTCGTGCAGCGGCATGAAGGCCTGGCTGCCCAGCGGATGACGCTCGAGAAAGCTCAGCGTCAGCGGCAGCTCGATCGGCTGGCTGACGAACAGGCTGATCATTGGCCGGGCGTTATCACCCAGCGTCTCGATCGCGACCAGGTCATGATGACGCTGGGTGCGCCCGGCATTGATCGGAAAAGACGATGACGTGCGTGCGTCGATGACATCGCCAAAGGGGGCAAAGGCCTCGGCCGTCAGCGGCCGCGCAATCAGTTCTAGCATGGGAATTCCTGGGTCTCGTGGCGGGCTTCAACGCCCGTGCAGCATGACGCTATCCGACGTCTTCAGCCAATCGGCGCGGGGGAAGGCGCCGGAAAATGCTCAGCCCAGTGGCGTGCGATGTCCACTCGGCGCGTCACCCACACCCGATCATGCGCCTCGATATGGTCAAGGAAGCGCTGCAACGCGCGGAACCGCCCGGGGCGACCGATCAAGCGGCAGTGCAGACCGACCGACAGCATCTTGGGTGACTCATCACCCTCGGCATAGAGGACATCAAAGGCGTCACGCAGGTAGGTGAAAAAGTGGTCAGCGGTGTTGAAGCCTTGCGGCGCCGCAAAGCGCATATCATTGCTGTCCAGAGTATAGGGCACCACGAGATGGGGGTGCTGCTGGCCCTGGCTGTCCGCTTCACAGGTCCAGAAAGGCAGATCATCACCGTAATAGTCGCTGTCGTACAGAAAGCCACCTTCGTCCAGCACCAAGCGACGAGTGTTGGGGCTATCACGCCCGGTGTACCAGCCTAGCGGGCGTTCGCCGTAAAGCCGCTCGAAGATCTCGATGGCCTTGCGCATATGCTCCCGCTCCACCTTCTCGGACACCTGCTGATAATGAATCCAGCGGTAGCCGTGACAGGCAATCTCATGGCCCAGTTCCTTGAAGGCCAACGCCAGCTCAGGGTGACGCTCAAGCGCCATGGCGACCCCGAACACCGTCAGCGGCATGCCGCGGCGCTCGAACTCTCTCAGAACCCGCCACACGCCTGCCCGGGAGCCATATTCGTAGATCGACTCCATGCTCAAGTGACGGTCTGGGTAGCTGTCGGCACCAATGATCTCAGACAGGAACTGCTCGGATCCCGCATCACCGTGCAATACGCAGTTCTCCCCACCCTCTTCGTAATTGAGCACAAACTGCACGGCAATCTTCGCCCTGCCTGGCCAGTTGGCATGGGGCGGCGTGCGGCCATAGCCGACAAGATCCCTGGGATAGGCGGTTGTTGTCATGATGTCTTCTCCTGAAAGCCAGTGGGCGCATCCAGCGCTTGCTCGGGCTGATCGGTCCAGCGGACATAGGGCCTGGGGCAAGGCGCACAGCGCTTCGACACAGTGTTTCAACCTGGCGCGTAGTCCTGACGCTTAGTCCTGACGCTTAGTCCTGACGCTTAGACCTGACGCTTAGACCTAGCGCTTAATACACGGGGGCGTCATGTCACCGATATGGCGCACTGCCGCCCGGCACTCCCGGTCGCGCCTCATTATGTATACAAAAGAAAGATAGACTGTACTCAAGCCACGAGCAACCACTCTATCGTCGAAGATATCGTCGAAGATCGGACTCGCTCTTCCTCAACAACGCGGCTCCAGTCTGGTCTTCCATCCCGGTCTTCAGACCCATACTTCAAGCCGCCCTCCAGCACCGCTCTCAGGCATTGTCCTAAGTGCTTGAACCGACGGGCCAGCCGACGCGACCTGAGATTGCCGCCCCGTGTGAACGCTGCGCCCAGCGGCCCTCGACCAGGCGGCGCTATCAATTGTATACACTTCACTAACGGCATCGTCCTCACATACTAACAAAGATCGTCGTCAATATGCTGAAACGACGGGAAGCAATCGGTGACTGCACCATGATAAATCTCTTAACCATTGTTTTTTAACGTAATTTAAAACCAGGCATTGCCTGGCATCTTTCGACTTGATACGTATTCGATGTAGCACTATTTTGTGTACAAAGAGATATCGATTCGTTCACGAAGGTAGCGAGCATGCACGTACACCTGATCAACCCCAATACGACTGATGCGATGACAGAGACCATCCGTCTCGCCGCTACGGACATCGCCGGCCCCGCGACTCGCGTGACCGCCTCGCAGCCCGCCAGTGGGCCTGTGTCCATTGAAGGTCACTTTGACGAGGCCATCAGCGCTGTCGGGGTTGTCGAAGAGGTCCTGAGAATGGATCGTGAGACCCAGGTCGACGCCTACGTGGTGGCGTGCTTCGGTGATCCTGGGCTGCTGGCCGCTCGCGAAGCGACTCGGGCACCAGTCATCGGCATCGCAGAAGCGGCCTTTCATATGGCAAGCCTGATCAGCACTCGCTTCTCGGTGGTCACCACCCTGCCACGCACGGTGATCATCGCCGAACACCTGCTGGACCAGTACGGCTTCCGCCACCAGTGTCGGCGTGTCCGTGCGGCCGATATCCCGGTGCTGGATCTTGAACAGGACGGCGATCGCGCCCTTGCCAGGATTATCGAAGAAGGGCGCCGCGCCAAGCAGGAGGATGGCATCGGCGCCATCGTTCTCGGCTGCGGCGGCATGGCAGATCTGACCGACACCATCAGCCGAGAGGTCGGCCTGCCGGTGGTTGAGGGGGTGACGTCAGCGGTCAAGCTGGCCGAGGCATTGGTCGGGCTGGGACTTGCTACCAGCAAGACCGGTGACCTGGCGTTCCCCCGGCCCAAGCCCTTCGTCGGCCACTATCAGCACCTGTCACACCTCACATTTACTCAGGAATAGCATAGGCACCAGCCACCTGCTTCCCGCCAGGCCCTTACCGCTCCGGGCCCTGCCTGCGGTCAATAATAATCCACAATAAGCGAGGTCCTCGATGACCACTTCCACCTCTCGGCCGGACGCCCCCCAAGGCATCGCCCCGGCCGCCACCAAAAGCCTCGGCGATGAGTCTCTTGCGCCTCAGAAAACTCGCATCATGGGGCGCACCTCCTACCTGCTGGCCTGGTTCGGGGGCTGTGTCTCCATTGGTACCTTTACCATGGGGTCCAGTGTCGTCGGCACGCTCAACCTGATCCAGGCCACGGTAGCGATTGCCATCGGCTGCTTTATCATCGGTATCGCCCTTGCCCTGAACGGTGCCGCTGGATACAAGTACGGCATTCCCTTCATGGTCCAGGCGCGCAGCGCCTTCGGCTTTCAGGGCACCCGCTTACCCGGCTTGGTGCGAGCCGTTCCGGCGATTGTCTGGTACGGCTTCCAGAGCTGGATTGGGGCCGGCGCACTGAATCTGGTGTCTGCCACCCTGTTCGGCTATGACAACCTGATCGTGTTCTTCATCGCTTTCCAGTTTGTGCAGATCGGCCTTTCGGTGCTGGGCTTTCAGGGCATCAAGTGGCTTGAGAACGTGGGCAGCGCCTTCATCCTGGCGTCGCTGGTGTACATGTTCTACAGCACCGTGGCCCGGTACGGTGACACGCTGTCGGCCAATCTGGTCACCATGGAGGGCTCATGGGGCCTGCCCTTCTGGGGGGCTACCATGCTGTTTCTGGGCATCTACTCGACCATGATGCTCAACGTCAGCGATTACTCACGAGAGCACGTCGAAGGCTCGGGTCCCGGCCTGCTGACGACCCTCTACGCCATGTCGATACTGCCCTGCACGCTGTTCATGGGCCTGATTGGCTTCATGGTGTCCGAGGCGACCGGCGTGGCCGATCCGATACGCGTGTTTGCCAACGCCGTCGACAACACCCCTCTGCTGATGACCACCCTGCTGTTCATCGCCTTCGCTCAGGTGACCACCAATGTCCTCAACAATGTGGTACCGCCAACCTACGTGCTGATGGACACCTTCAAGCTGAGTTACCGCAAGGCCTCGGTCGTCGTTGGTCTATTGGCGTTCGCCACCTTCCCCTGGGAGTTGGTCAAGGATGAGTCAGCTGCTGGCCTGCAGGTGTTCGTACAGACCTATTCCGCCTTTCTCGGCCCCATCTTTGCCGTACTGGTGGTGGACTACTACCTGATTCGCCGGCGCACCCTGGACCTGGACAAGCTCTACGATCCGAATGGCCCCTACCGTGGCGTCAATCTGGCGGCCTTCATTGCCACCGCCGTAGGCGTCGTGGCGGCCTTCAGCTTCTCCACCATTTCCTGGTACGCCAGTCTGATTCCCGCGGGCCTCACCTATCTGCTGTTGATGCGCTACTGGCAAGGTTGCCAGCGCTTCAACCAGTAAGCGTACTGCAACGGCGAGGTGACTGACCTCGCCTTGCCTTTTCCGGCTGACAGCAACGCATCATGACATCCGCCTGACGCTATCCAACAACAAGAGTGATCCCCATGGCCGATTCCGACCTGACCCTCGATACCACGAGGGTCGACCCGAGCCTCTACAACCACGACCTGGCCCCGCTCCCCCACTCACGGCGCAGCTGGGGAGCCTTCGAAATCTTCAATGTCTGGTCCAACGATATTCAAAGCCTGTTTGGCTACACCCTGGCAGCCTCGTTGTTTCTGTCCTACAACCTCAGCGGCTGGGCGGTGATGGCAGCGATCATGCTGGCCGGCTTGATCGTGATGTTTCTGGTCAACCTGACCGGTGCCCCGAGCGTTCGCTACGGCATCCCCTTCCCGGTCATGGTCCGCGCCAGCCTCGGGGTTAGAGGTTCCAACCTGCCGGCTCTGCTGCGCGCCATCGTCGGTATTTTCTGGTATGGCGTGCAGACCTACTTTGCCTCCACCGCCGTCACGCTGATGATTACCGCCCTTATCGGCACGGATGGAGGGGAAGGCGTGCTTGGCCTGTCACCCGTCGCCTGGCTGTCGTTTGTGCTGGTGTGGCTGTTCCAGATCGCCATCTTCTGGTCCGGCATCGAGCGCATCAAGCACTTCCTGAACTGGGCAGGCCCGCTGGTCTACGTGGTCATGGTCGTGCTGATGCTGATTGTCTGGTGGCAAGCCGGCAGCGAGCTGCTGCCTGCCGTCGGGAGCATCTTCTCGACCAGCGGCGAGGATAGCGGAGGCCTATCTGCCTTTGCTGCCGTGGTCGGGACCATGGTCGCCTACTTTGCCGCCGTCGTGATCAACTTCGGGGATTTCACCCGCTTCGTACAAAGCGAGCGCCAGATGAAGCTGGGCAACCTGCTGGGCCTGCCCTTGAACGTGGCCTTCTTTTCCTTCATCGCGCTGATCATCACCGCCGGCACCCTGGTACTGTTCGGCGAGGCGCTGACCAACCCCACCGATATCGTCGATCGTGTCGATGCCTTGCCCCTGACACTGCTGGCCGCCGTCACGTTTTTCGCCGCTACCGTCGGCATCAACCTGGTGGCCAATTTCATCCCCCCTGCCTATGACCTGGCGAACCTATTCCCGCGGCATATCAGCTTCAAGGTCGGCGGCCTGATCACTGCCTGCGTCGCCTTTTTTGTCGGCGCACTGTGGGTCTCGGTCATCAGCCAAATTGGCGTGCCGGGCTTCGTCAACGCGCTAGGCGCCATCGTCGCGCCCTTCTACGGCATCATCGTTGTCGACTTCTATCTGATCAAAGGCGGCAAGCTCGATGTGCAGGCACTGTTTTCCGCCAAGCAGGGCGATGCCTATACCTACACCAACGGCTGGAACCTGCGGGCCGTGGCCGCCTTCGCCTTAGCCGCGGTGTTTTCTCTGGCGACGGTGATCGTTCCTGCCCTGCAAGGACTTGCAGGTTTTGGCTGGATGATGGGCGCCGCCCTCGGGGGCGTGCTGTATTTTGCCCTGATGCACCAGTACCGGGTCCCGCAACCGGCTCACTAGGCGACCAAGACGATGACACCATGCCCTTCCCGGCCTGGCCCGGGGAGGGCCTGCTGTGCACGTACTTCCTCCTCCCCAAAGACGTAAGCTCTTGCCTACTATCTCTACCCGCACGACCAACCCCTTCCCCAGCCTGCACGACAAAGCACACAACGCAGCCAAGATGACATCTCGCTGTCATCGCCTCTGCCCATTGTCATCCTCACGCCCTGCCGTCCCACGAGCAAGGCATGCCCACCTCAGAGGATGCACAATGACCACCCCTTCCCCCTCGCTATCGGTTCCTATGGTGCTTCGCCCATCAGGGCTGAGCCTGGCCTTTGCGGTACTTCTCTTCGCTACCGTCGGATACTTTCTGTTCTGGGGCTTCGGCTACACCCAGGGCCACTTTCCGCTGGTATTCACCCTGGCCACCCTGTTCGGGGTGTTCATGGCCTTCAATATCGGCGGCAATGATGTGGCCAATTCCTTCGGCACCAGCGTCGGCGCAGGAACCTTGTCGATCAAGCAGGCCTTGCTGGTGGCGGCGGTGTTCGAGGTCAGCGGTGCGGTCATCGCAGGCGGAGAGGTCACCGATACGATCCGCAAGGGCATCGTCGATCTGTCGGGCATGACGGTCGCGCCGATGGACTTCGTCTTCATCATGATGTCGGCACTGGTAGCCGCCGCCCTGTGGCTACTGTTTGCCAGCAAGAAAGGCTATCCGGTCTCCACCACCCATTCGATCATCGGTGCCATTGTGGGCTCGTCCATCGTGCTCGGAACCATGACCCCAGGGGTCGACAGCCTTGGCCTGGTGCAGTGGGGCAAGATCTGGCAGATCGCTATCTCCTGGGTGCTGTCACCGGTGCTGGGGGGACTGATGTCATATGCGCTGTTCAGCATGATCAGGAAACACATCCTCAACTACAACGATGAGGCGGAGCAGCGTCTGAAGGCGATCAAGCGCGAGAAATACGAGAATGATCGTCGCCATAAGGAGGCCTTCGAGCGCCTGTCAGAGATCCAGAAGATTTCCTATACCCATGCCATGACCCGGGACGTTCAGGTCTACCATGACCAGGACTACCAGGATGATGAGCGTGCCGAATTCGAGTCAGACTACTTCAAGGAGCTCAAGCGGATCGAGCGCCAGCGCGAGGATATCGATGCCCATCGTGCCCTGCAGAACTGGGTGCCCCTGGTCGCCGCCGGCGGAGCCATGATCATCTCGGCCATGCTGCTGTTCAAGGGCTTCAAGCATCTCGACCTGGGACTGACGACGCTTAACAACTACCTGATCATGGGCATGATCGGTGCCGTGGTATGGATGGCCACGTTTATCTTTGCCAAGACGCTCAAGGGCACCTCGCTGTCCCGCTCGACCTTCCTGATGTTCAGCTGGATGCAGGTCTTTACCGCGGCGGGGTTTGCCTTCAGCCATGGCTCCAACGATATCGCCAATGCCATCGGCCCCTTCGCCGCCATCCTTGACGTACTGCGTACTGGCGCCATTGGCGCCGAAGCGACCATCCCTCCGATCGCCATGATCACCTTCGGGGTCGCCCTTATCGTCGGTCTCTGGTTTATCGGCAAGGAGGTGATCCAGACCGTCGGACACAATCTGACCGCCATGCATCCGGCATCCGGGTTTGCGGCAGAGCTGGCGGCGGCAGGCGTCGTGATGCTGGCTTCCATCATGGGCCTGCCGGTGTCCAGTACACACATCCTGATCGGCGCGGTGCTGGGCATTGGCCTGGTCAACCATCAGACCAACTGGCAACTGATGAAACCCATCGGCCTGGCCTGGGTCATCACGCTACCGGCAGCAGGCCTGATCAGCGCCATCGCCTTCGTGACGCTGCGTACCCTGTTCGGCTAAACCTGTCGGCCTTTCCCAGCGGGCCACGATAGGCTGCAGGACACAATAGGTTGCAGGCCCAGCGCGAGGCGATGCGTTGGCGCGCTACAGAGTTCGATCCCGCACTACCAACGAAAAGCCCCGAACCATCTGCTGATGATTCGGGGCTTTTTTGGGGCGTTGTGGCGCTATGTTGGGGCGTCGCTTGGCGGTGTCAGCGGGAGAAGATCTCGAACAGGTTGGGCGCTTCGTTCTCTTCCTCGACGATGGACAGGGACGCTTCGATGGCCTTCAGGTGCCGGCCCATAAATGCTGCGGCGCGCTCAGCCTTGCCCTCGGCCAGGAAATTGATGAGGTCCTGGTGGTCATGGGACTCACAGCCCAGGTGACCGGTGTTACCGTACACCGCCAGAATCAGGGAACTGCGAGAACACAGACGCTCAACGAAGTCGGCCAGTGTCCGATTGCCGGACAGCCTGGCCAGATAGGTATGAAAATCCGCCGACAGCCTGATGGCCACGCTTTGCTGCCCAGTGCGCAGTGCATCGCGTTCACGTCGCGCCATCTCACGCAGCGTGTCGATATCAGCGCTGGTGATCCTTCTGGCAATGTCGGGCATCAGCCCGCACTCCACCATCTGGCGCGCATCGAACACGTCCTTGGCCTCGTCAGCGGTAGGACGCGTCACGCTGGCGCCGCGACGTGGCGTCAGGGTCACCAGCTCCTCCAGCGCAAGACGTTGGAGGATCTTGCGGATGCCGGTTCGGCTGACACCGAACACGTCCGACAGGGCATCCTCGCGCAGGCGGGCTCCCGGCTTCAGCCGGTGCTCGATGATGGCATCACTGATGGACCGATGAATCGCTTCATGTCGCTCGGCGCCATCACCGTTCTTGCCCTGGCGCGGCGCCGACGTGGCAGATGGCGACGCTTTTACGCGCTGATTCATCAGCATAGCCCTCAGAGTCAGTATGTCGTTATTGTATACGACATACGCCATCAACAAGAACCATCACCACCCGCTTGCTCTCCACGCTTGCCCCGCACGGTGTCACTCTCCCCAGTTGGCGATCAAGGTACGTTCGTCGTCGGTCATTTGCGTCAGATTCCCGAGTGGCATGTAGCCACTGGCGACCACTTGTTGAATCTGTGCCTTGTGTTGTTGGGTCTGAGTCTCAGTGTCCAGTGCGACACCCAAGGGAGGAGCGGAGAACCCGGGATGAGAAGGTTGGGCCGCGTGACAACTGGCGCAGCGCTCCTCCATGACCGCATGGACTCGTGCCAGAGGCGTCGCCCCTCCGTCGCTTGACGCCACCACTGAGCTGTCGGAGGAGGAAGAGGAGGCTACCGAGCCACTTGCCAGCCACGGACTTCCCACTGCGAAGGCCAGCAGGATCAGCGCCACGCCAAGGATCGGATAGCCAGGCTTGTGCTGACCACTATGCATCAACACAAAATACTGACGAATCAATGCCCCGCCAAAGATCAGCAGAGCCATGATCACCCAGGCCCAGTCGTTGCTGTAGGCAAAGGAATAGTGGTTGCTGATCATCAACAGCACCACCGGCAACGTAAAGTAGGTGTTGTGGACCGAGCGCTGCTTGCCGCGCTTGCCGTCCAGCGGGTTCGGTGCCTCACCGGCCTTCATCGCTTTGACCATGCGGCGCTGGCCAGGGATGATCCAGAAGAAGACGTTGGCAGACATGGCCGTCGCCATGACGGCACCGGTCAGCAGAAATGCCGCGCGCCCCGCAAAGATATGCACGCTAAGGTAGGCCACGACCACCATCATGATGGCCACCCCCACACTCAAGAGACCATCCCGCTCCATATTGGGGCTGACACGCTTGCACATCTCGTTGTAGACCACCCAGCCACCCAGCAGGAACAGCAGTGCCACGATATTGGCCTGCCACCCCGTCATGTTGGCCGCCCACTGCCATGGGCTATTGGGGTTGACCAGATAGAAGCCGGGATTCGCCATATACAGGATGACAAACAGGGCAAAGCCTGACAGCCACGTCGTGTACGCCTTCCAGAATGACCAGTGGAGATCATCCGGCAATTTCGCCGGAGCCGTCGCATACTTCTGGTTGTGGTAGAAACCGCCACCGTGGACGGCCCACATCTCGCCAAACACGCCCTTGCTGCGATCTTCCTCCGCCTTGGGGGTCTTCAACGAGTTGTCGAGCATAACGAAATAGATGGACTCACCGATCCAGGCAACGGCGGCAATGACATGGAGCCAGCGCAGCATGAAGTTGCTCACGTCCAACAGATAAGATGACATAGTCCTAATCCCGGCTGTTTATTATTGGAAAGCAGAGGGCTGCCCGAGTGCAGACACGTCGCGGCCCCTGGGCGAAGCGCTGCATACATCAACCGAGCAAAACAATGCGCTCGGCGCCAGCAGCTCGGCCCCCGAAACCTCTATTCCAATGAGGTGTTCAAGCGGCGCGCAACGCAGCCATTCGCCCCGGCGAGCATGTCTGCAGTGCGTTCTCAGCTGCCCCGATAGGTGGAGTAGCTGTAGGGCGAGAGCAGCAACGGTACATGGTAGTGCTCAGCGGCATCGGCAATCCCGAAACGCAACGGAATACGATCGAGGAAACGAGGCTCGCGAGCCTCGATGCCTTGAGCGCGCAGATAGTCGCCTGCGTGGAATACCAGCTCGTATTCCCCTTCGATGAGGTCACTGCCCTCTAGAATCGGATGATCACAACGTCCGTCGTCGTTGGTGATCACATCGCCCAAATGTACGCGACGGTCTCCTTCAAGGCGGAAGAGCTCGATACGAATTCCTTGGCCAGGGCGGCCAAGCGCTGTGTCCAGTACATGCGTCGTCAGGCGTCCCATCATGATCCTCACTTATGGTGGTCAGTCTTTAGGTGAACCGTCATCAGGTGGTCAGTCACATTGGTCGCACCGATCAAGCAAGCGCAGGCCAGGACATCAACCGGCAAGACGAAGAGACCGATATCATGGTAAACATCATTGATCGAATGTAGAGTACATTTCAAACAATTTTTTGTATACAGTTTGAAAGAGCGAAGTCGCAGCGAGATCGCCGCCTCGTCTTCAGCCGCCCATCACCGGTAGCCGAGCCGACGAACCACCCCGCTATCCTCAGATCACAGGAGCCAGCGAATGCCCACCCTCAGCGAACGTCCCAGCCAGATGGACCAACAGCGTTTTGTCGATACTTACGGAGACGTCTTCGAGCACTCACCTTGGGTGGCGGAACGCGCCTTTGCTCGGGGGCTCGCCACCAAGCACGATGACCCGGCGCAGCTAGCCCACCTCATGGGCGAGGTGCTGCTGGAGGCATCACCCGAGGAACAATTGCAGGTCATTCGCGCTCACCCCGACCTGGCGGGCAAGGCTGCCGCCGCGGGCGAGCTGACAGACGATTCCACCCGCGAACAAGCGGGAGCAGGCCTGGACCAGTGCACCCCAGAAGAACTCGCCCGATTTACCCGCCTCAATGATGCCTACAAGGCACGCTTTGGCTTTCCCTTCATCATGGCGGTCAAGGGCGGCAATCGTCATACCATCCTGGCAGCCTTTGAGCAGCGACTGGACAACAGCGCCGAGCAGGAGCGCCACGAGGCCGTCATTCAAATCAACCGTATCGCTCGCTTTCGGTTGGAGGCACGAGCTCAATAGGCGTAAAAGCGGCCGTACCGGCACCGCCTGGCGATACGGCCCTCTATTGATTCAGACCTGCGATTCAGACCTGCGATTCAGGCCTGCGTACAGCACATGGCTCGGCCCGGAAAAATGGCCCGCAACATAGCCCGCAACATAGCTGGGCAGATTCGCTCTGTCTGCAGCCAGGGGAGCAAGACAGAAAACGGCCCGTCGTCCTTACGACGGGCCGTCTGTCGTCCTGTGCCCTGTCAAGCGGCAGCACGCTGTCTCGGGAGGCGACTGCGTCGTCAGCGCATTGCCGACCAGGCCATCTTCACGCCGCTCATTCTGATCAGCGCTCCGGGCTTGATCGGATCCGATGGGGCGATCAGCGCTGCGCAGCTGGCGGTATCCGATGCCTTGTCACGACTATTCAAGACTCGTCCTTGGGTACATCCAGAGCCTGGCGGGCGACCGTCTGGCACTTTTCCTGATATTCCTTGCTCAGCGTAAACAGCTCTTCGCCTTCCACTCTCAAGGTCTCACCAATGGCTGACAGCGTTTCCTGCTGTGCCTGACTGGCGTTGCGAAGACTCTCTGCATCATTGACCTCACACCAGGTACGCGCCTGAGCGATGCCGGCCTTGACCGCCGAGTCGATGGCCTTGAAGCGCACATCGAGCATTTTCTGTGAATACTCCAGTGTCAGCAGGCTGCTTTCGCGCCAGGGGGTGAATAGCGTGTCCATGGAGGGAATCATCTTGTCAATGGACGGCATGGCCTTGTTGTTGCTCATTTCGGTGTCTCCCTAGGAAGTCAGCCAGCACGCCAGAACATCGGTCAGGGCGACTCATGACTCACGCTTGCGTCCGCCCAGCCAGACAAGTGCTGCCTGTGATATATCGCGTCTTCAAACGAGCACAATTTAGTCTCGCCACATGAAGACTAGAACGCCCCATGCTGCGCCGCAACATCATATAAGACATATACGCGGGAGCCGCCCCCCTTCGGGGCCGAGGCGGTCAGCTATGGCAGCGGCACTCACCATCACATCGAGTGCCAGCCTCATCTGACCATAGCAAGAGGAAAGTGACGCACCGGTGACAATCCGTTATCCGAGGGCTGGCGGCTCGTATTCGTACACTTTGTAAGAAAAGACGACATCGCGTGCTCCGTTACTATCGCGATGAAAAGCGGTGAAGCTACGGGGGTGGAGAAACACCCGAGACAGAACAAAAGACACAAGAAAACAGAAGAGTAAGACAGGCTTGCACAGTGGAAGGGAAAACGGCAGGGAAAAAGAGCCTGAACCGGTACAAACGAAACCGTGAGGTCCTAGGGATAGGCGGCGAACAGCAGACGTATCAAGGTCTACGTCCGCCGCGTTTTACATCAGAGCTCTTCACATCAGAGCTCAGGGCCGATATGCGCCCTCGATATCAGTGATACGCACGGCCTTGCGTCCCATGCCATCGTTGACGTCTAGCATGCGTTCCAGCCAGGCATAAACCGGATCCGCATTGGAGACCAGGTCCGCAGTCGAGACAGTGCGGGCCCACATGAAATTCGCAAAGAGCAGGTAGTCGGCGCCAGCCGGAGCATCGCCATCCACAAAATCGCTGCCAGAGAGCTGGCCCCGCAGTGGTTCCAGGGCGGAATCCAGCTGGCTCAAGCCCTTCGCCGGCGAATGGAACTGCTCAAGCGTCATGCCCAGGCGCTTTTCCCGGGTACTGCGAAAATAGTCGCGATCCTTGGGGTGAATCGCATTTATCAGATCCATCACGATGGTGCGCAGAATCGGCAGCTGCAGGGACCGTTCGCTGTAATGCTTGAAAAAGCGTGCTCGCGCCTGGCCCATCGAGTCGCCCAACAAGGAAGGTGCCTCAGGGTAGGCACGATCAAGGTACTGCATGATCTCGAAGCTGTCGGTGATGACGTTATCGCCGTCCACCATCACAGGCACCTTGTCGTGATGGGAGAACTCAAGCGCCTCCTTCTCGGTGAAACACCAGGGGCGCGTCTCCAGCTCAAGGCCCTTATGCGCTACCGCAAGCTTGGCCCGCCAGCAAAACGGAGAGAAGCGCAGCGCCTCATCGATGCCACACAGGTCATACATCACCAGTGCCATGCCAAATACCCCATTTCAACAAAGTGTCCGCTGATAGTGCCATCCCCCACCACCGTCGCCAACGCTTGCGATGCAGGAATATCGACATTTTGCTGTCCATTAGTCTAACAATCTTGCCCGTTCGACAGCGGGAACAGGCTGAGCTGAAGCCCCTAAACTACTGTAAATAAATGCTTAACTCGGTAAATCCAAAAACAACTCAGCATTCTCATTTTGGTCTGACCAATATCCCAGAGCTAGATCAACGTCGTGAGTCAGCTTATCGTGCCGCCTTGTCCGAACCTTAGGTCGAGATGCGACCGGCACGTCATACAACGGCAATTACAAACAAGGACACGACAAGAGACCCCAACACCATGACCGATACCTCCCTAGCGTTGATCGCCTTCATACCGCTCGTCCTGGCAGGCATTCTGCTGATTGGACTGCGCATGGCTGCCAAGATCGCCATGCCTATCGTCTTTGTGGTCACCGCATTGATCGCTCTGCTGGCCTGGGACATGACCTTTACCCGGGTCATGGCTTCCACCCTGCAGGGGTTGATCCTGACCGTAGCGATCCTGTGGATCATCTTTGGCGCCATCTTGTTGCTCAATACGCTGAAGCACTCGGGTGGCATTGCTGCCATCCGCAACGGTTTTTCCGGCATCAGCCCTGACCGCAGGGTCCAGGCCATCATCGTGGCCTGGCTGTTTGGCTGCTTTATCGAAGGTGCCTCGGGTTTTGGCACTCCAGCAGCGGTCGCCGCCCCACTGATGGTCGCCCTGGGCTTCCCGGCACTTGCCGCGGTCGTCGTCGGCATGATGATCCAGTCCACACCGGTGTCCTTCGGTGCTGTCGGCACCCCGATCGTGGTGGGCGTGGCCGGTGGCCTGGACAAGGCAGGCATCACTTCCACACTCGAGGATGGCGGTGCCACCTGGCTGGAGTACTTCCGTTTGATCGCCGGTGAAGTGGCGCTGGTCCACGCGGTAGTGGGCATTGTGATGCCACTGTTCATGGTCAGCGTGATGGTGCGCTTCTTCGGTGCCAACCGTTCGTGGAAGGAGGGCCTGGCCATTGCGCCTTTTGCCATCTTCGCCGGCATTGCCTTCGTCGTGCCCTACGCGCTGGCGGGTGTCTTCCTGGGACCTGAGTTTCCTTCGATGATCGGCGCCATGGTAGGCCTGGCCATCGTCGTGCCTGCCGCCCGTCGCGGCTTCCTGATGCCCAAGGAGAGCTGGGACTTTCCCGACGCGGACAGCTGGCCCAAGCACTGGATCGGCAAGCTCAGCATCAAGGCCGATGATGTCGTGGGCCGCGCGCCGATGAGCACCTTCATGGGCTGGCTACCTTACGTACTGCTGGCAGTGCTGCTGGTACTGTCGCGCACGGTAGATCCGTTCAAGCAGGCCCTGACCTCCATCAGCGTCGGCTTCAGCGATATTCTGGGCGAAGCTGGCATCTCCGGCAGCCTGCAGCCGCTGTACCTGCCGGGGGGCATCCTGTTGATGGTGGTCCTGTTGACCGCCCTGCTGCATCGTATGAACGGCAGCCAGCTCAAGGCGGCCTTCGGGGAATCCACCCGCACCTTGCTGGGAGCAGGTTTCGTGCTGGTATTCACCATTCCGATGGTGCGTATTCTTATCAACTCAGGCGTCAACGGCGCGGACCTGGCCTCCATGCCCGTCGCCATGGCCACCGCCGTGGCTGATGGTGTGGGCGGCATCTATCCGCTGTTCGCACCGGCCGTCGGTGCCCTTGGCGCCTTTATTGCCGGCTCCAATACCGTCTCCAACCTGATGCTGGCCGACTTCCAGTTCAACGTGGCCCAACAGCTCGGTGTCTCCACTGCGCTTATGGTCGCGCTGCAGGCTGTGGGTGCCGCTGCCGGTAACATGATCGCCATCCACAACGTGGTCGCAGCCTCTGCAACGGTGGGCTTGCTGGGCCGTGAAGGCATCACGATTCGCAAGACCATTCTGCCGACGATCTACTATGTACTCGCGGCAGGTCTGATCGGACTCGTGGCCATGCAAGTGGTCGGGATCAGTGACCCATTGATGGGACTTGCCGGGTAATCCCGTCACGCTCTACACGTCGCGCAACGAGGGCGTCACCACCGGTGGCGCCCTTTTTGGTTGCCCTGCCAGGCGACTCATCTCAAGGGTCAAAACAGACGTTACACAGGCGTTCAAGGGCTACCGCGAACCCTCGAAGGCCTGCAAGGTGGCTCGCCACTGCCTACCTATCGCCCGAGGCGATGCCTCCATAGCGCCAAGCCAGGCGCCCCTCTCAGCACAATTTGAATACTACTGTGCTGATATGGCGATCAGGCTCAGGGCCACCTAGAGTGACATCAAGGCAGGTAGTTAGCGCCGTGCCAGTTCTATAGCACCGCACAGATAATAGAGGAAGGCTTTCACTAAGGTCGCCGGGAATGACGACCAATAAAGAAAGGCGAGACCGCGCCGCAGCCTCGCATCAAGGGACGACTCAGGACACTCTCGCCGATGGGGCGAAACCGTCCAGCGAGTCCACCACGCTGACAAGGAGACTTATCATGTCCTACTTTCTGTTCGCCCTGATCACCGTGATTGCTGCCATCATTATCACCCAGGCAGCACGCCCTACCGATGCCGCGCTGGTCCGCACCAAGATCCCCGTACCACCAAGGGCCCGGCGCTCCCATCGGCCCGCCAGGCGACGCTCCTGAGCGAAACAGCGGGAAGCTGGCCAGCACGCTTTCGCCCGTGCTGAAAGCAGCAGGCACTTGCCCTGGAGGTACACGGCCAGACAGTTTGTCTCCAAGGGGCGCCTCCTCGGCCAACCTGGCCTGAGGAGGCGCCGTCCAGGCGCTGGCTGCAAGCGCTAGCCAATCCTGGCTAGCCGCGTGCGATGCAGCCTGGCTTTCTCGACATAGCCCTGGGCATTGTCCTTCAGTGCAGCAATCGCCTTGTCATTGAGCTCACGGATGACTCTCGCCGGTGCACCTACAACCAGACTGTTGTCGGGAATTTCGGCGCCTTCCTTGACCAGGGCACCCGCACCGATCAGGCAATTCTTGCCGATCACCGCGCCATTGAGCACCACCGCCTGGATGCCGATCAGCGTCCCCTCTCCCACGGTGCAGCCATGCAACATGGCCTGATGCCCCACCGTCACGCCTGGTCCCACGACCAGCGGATAGCCGGGATCCGCATGCAGCACGGCACCATCCTGAATATTGCTGCCCTGTTGAATCTCGAGTGATTCGGTATCGCCCCTCAATACGGCCTGATACCACACGCTGGCGTCTTCGTGCAGCTTGACCTGGCCGATGACCTCGGCACTTTCGGCGACGAACACGCTGCGATGGATATGAGGGGAATGGTTACCCAGACGATAGATGGCCATGGCCCGCTCCTGACGTCGTTGTCCTTGTGGATGGGTGGCGATGAGCGTCCACCCTGACTATATAGTGGACGCTGTTTCCAAACTCTGCCTACTCCGTTGTCGACTCCTGGGCGAGCGAGGCAAAGTAGCCGGAGATTTCTGTCGCCACACGGCGCACGTCCGACTCAGAGATCCCGAGGTGCGTGACCAGACGCGTGCGGGGCCTGACGGCGACAAGAATGCCTCGCTCGGCCAGATATCCTTCCAGCGCCGCGCAATGGGGGGCCGGCACATCCATGAACACCATGTTGGTCGCTTGTCCGAAAACGCCGATACCGGGGACCGCCGCCAACCACTCCGCCAGTTGGCGCGCGTGGCGATGGTCGTCAGCCAGCCGCTCCACATGGTGATGCAGGGCATGGCGACAGGCGGCGGCGAGCAGGCCCGACTGACGCATGCCGCCGCCAAGCGTCTTGCGCCAACGCCGAGCCGAGTCAATGAAGCGCTCGCCTCCCAGCAGCAGTGACCCTACCGGAGCGCCAAGGCCCTTCGAAAAGCACAGGGATACCGAGTCAAAACCTGAACACAGCTCCGCCAACGACTTCCCGGTGGCAACGCTGGCATTGAACAGCCGAGCACCATCGAGGTGACAAGCAAGACCTCTGTCCGCCGCAAGCCCGGTGACGGCCGCCACATAGTCCTGGGGCAAGACTCGGCCTTGAAAGGTATTTTCCAGGGCAATCAAGCGCGTGCGCGCGTGATGGATATCATCGCCCTTGATGGCCGCCGCAATGTCATCCAGAGCGATACGACCATCAGGCTGCTGGGCCAGCGGCTGCGGCTGAATGCCTCCCAGGACGGCGGCACCGCCCCCCTCATCGCGGTAAATGTGCGAAGCCTGCCCGGCAATGACTTCGTCTCCTCGCCCGCAGTGCACCAACATCGCGGTGAGGTTGCTCTGGGTGCCAGAGGGGAAGAACGCCGCAGCCGCAAAGCCGGCGCGATCGGCCACCTCCGACTCGAAGGCAGTGACGCTGGGGTCATCCCCCCACACATCATCACCCACCGGCGCAATCGCCATGGCATCGCGCATGGCATCGGTGGGCTGCGTCACGGTATCACTACGTAGATCGATCATGGCGTTATCCCCGCATTGGCTGCTCGTGTACTCGAGTATGCCAGCCCGGCTGCGCTGTGAGCACTGTCATCACCGCCACGCGCTGCTTCATCTCAGTGCCTCGGCCAGGACGACGGCCACGTGGCGAGCCTCCCGTGCGGCGCCATCGCGAATCTGGTGGCGACAGCTGGTACCGTCAGCCACGATCAACGCCTCCTCGTCCTCTCGCACGGCGGGCAGCAGCGATAGCTCTGCCATCTGCATGGAGGCGTCGAAATGCTCTCGTTCGTAGCCAAAGCTACCGGCCATGCCGCAGCACGACGACTGGATGGTGTTGACCTCAAGGCCGGGAATCCATGACAGCACCGTCTGCACCGGCGTCAGCGCGCCAAAGGCCTTCTGATGACAGTGCCCATGCAGTAGCGCACGCGGCGTGGCCAACGGCCCCAGTGCCAGATTCAGGCGCCCGGCATCCTGCTCACGCACCAGAAACTCCTCGAATAGATAGCTGGAGGCTGCCAGACGCTTGGCCGCCTCACCAAAGCCAAATCCCAGGAACTCGTCCCGTAGCGTGAGCAGACACGATGGTTCGAGCCCGACGATGGCGACGCCTCGTTCGACGTAAGGCGCCAGCGCCTCCAGGGTTCGCCTGGCTTCTTGCTTGGCGCGCTCCACCTGGCCACTGGCGAGATAGGTCCGACCACAGCACAGCGGTCGGCGATCAGGCCCCCTGGCCAGCGTCACCTGATAGCCCGCCGCTTGCAGCACCCGATGAGCCGCCACCGCATTGTCGGCTTCCATATAGTTGTTGAAGGTATCCACAAACAGCACCACTTCTCCGCTCGTGGCACCCTCACCCGCCGCCATGTCCGCCGTGTGTCCGCCCAGGTAGTCCGACGTCACTCTGGGCAGGGCACGCTCCTGCGCCAGGCCAAGAGCACGCTTGAGCGGGTTGGCAACCCACGGCACCTGCTCGATGGCGGCCACCAGTGGAGCCAGGCGCTTCAGCATGGGGGCTCGTCTGGGCAGGTCACCGATCAACCGCTCGCGCAGGCCGATCCCGTGCTGCGCCACCCTGGCGGCACGTGCCTCTATCTTGATCCTGGCCATGTCGACACCGGTAGGACAGTCGCGCTTGCAGCCCTTGCACGAGACGCACAGGTCGAGCGCTTCCTTGACCTCATCGCTGGCCAGGCCGTCGCGACCGAGCTGGCCGGACAGCACCAGGCGCAGGGTATTGGCACGCCCGCGGGTCAGGTGTTTTTCATCTCGAGTGATGCGATAGCTGGGACACATGGTGCCAGCGTCAAACTTGCGGCAATGGCCGTTGTTGTTGCACATCTCTACCGCACTGGCGAGCCCTCCCGTGCGGTCGCTTCCAGTGCCGGGTGCCGTCTGCTCGCCGTTCATGGGGTCCCGTTCAACGTTCCACGGAGACCAGTCGAGTACCGGCGTCACCTCGATGCGCTGGTAGTCCGGGGGAAACCGGAACAGACGAGAGTCGTCCATCTTCGGGGTATCGACGATCTTGCCAGGGTTAAGCAGGTTCGACGGATCGAACAGTCCCTTGACCTCACGAAAGGCGTCATTGAGTGTCTCGCCAAACTGCCAGGCCACCCATTCGCCGCGACAGATGCCGTCGCCGTGTTCCCCGGAGTAGGCCCCCTTGTAGGCCTTGACCAGGGCCGATGCCTCCTCGGCGATGGCCCGCATCTTCTCGGCCCCGTCACGACGCATGTCGAGAATGGGACGGACATGCAGCGCACCGACACTGGCATGGGCATACCAGGTGCCCTCGGTGCCATGGCGATGGAATACCTCGGTGAGCTTGTCGGTGTACTCCGCCAGATGCTCCAGTGGCACCGCACAATCTTCGATAAAGGACACCGGCTTGCCGTCGCCCTTCATGCTCATCATGATGTTCAGCCCGGCCTTGCGCACGTCCCACAGTGCTTTCTGGGCGCTGGGCTCCGGCATGTCGACCACACAGTCCGGCAGTCCCAGGTCGGCCATCAGCTCATTCAGCCGAGCCAGGTTCTTCAGCAGCTGCTCCCGGTCCTCACCGGCGAACTCCACCAGCAACACGGCTTCTGGCTTGCCGATCAGGGCTTTTTCGATGACCGGGCGAAATGCCGGGTTTTCCAGCGACAGCGAGATCATGGTGTGGTCCACCAGCTCCACCGCCGTCGGTGACAGGGTCACGATGTGCTGGGTCAGGTCCATGGCCTGATAGAAGGTGGGGAAGTTCACCACGCTCAGCACCTTGTGCTGCGGCAGTGGTGACAGCTTCAGGGTCAGCCGTCGCGTCACCCCCAGAGTGCCCTCGGAGCCCACCAGCAGGTGCGCCAGATTGGCGTGTCCATCAGCCTCGTACGGCAGCGGGTTCTGGCAGTCGAACAGGTCCAGGTTGTAGCCCGCCACCCGCCTGAGCACCTTGGGGAAATGCTCGCGAATACGCTCACGCTCACGCCGCGCAATCATCTCGACGCGCTCTGCCAGCATCGCCGCCCGAGAGCCGGCGACAAGCTCGTCAACTCGCCCGAAGTGCGCTTCTTCGCCATCGGCCAGCAGCACATCCATCGCCTGGACGTTGTGCACCATGTTGCCGTAATGAATCGAGCGCGAGCCGCAGGAGTTGTTGCCCGCCATGCCGCCCAGCGTGCACTGGGCGCTGGTGGAAACATCCACCGGAAACCACAGGCCATGGGGCTTGAGCCAGGCGTTGAGATGATCAAGCACAATTCCCGGCTCCACCACGACGGTGCGTGCCTCCTTGTCGAAGGACACCACACCGTTGAGGTGACGGCTGACGTCGACCACCAGGGCCTCGCCCACGGTCTGGCCACACTGACTGGTCCCCCCGCCACGGGCCAGCACCGGAATCCCCTCATCCCGCGCAATGTCGAGGGTCAGCGCGAGATCATCCTGATGACGCGGGATGACCACGCCTACCGGGGTGATCTGATAGATCGAGGCGTCGGTGGAATAACGACCGCGACTGGCGGCGTCGAACAGCACCTCCCCCTTCAATTCACGCGCAAGGCGCTCGGCAAAGCTCGGCAGAGGCTGGATGCGAGCGTTTCGGGGCGTGACAGTAGACGTCAACGAATTCATTACCCTCTCCTCAGCAACCTGGCTGGACCGCCGGCGTCAACGCACGCCGGCGGGCGGATGGTGGTTCAATCGCGAGCCAGGCGGGCCACGTGTGGCGCCGGGTTCTCGGAGAAGTACGCCATGGCGGCCTCGACGCCGCTGCCGGCGAGGCTCACCCCGGAGAGCTTCAGCCCCATCTCGCAGCCGGCCAGGGTCGCCATCAGCGTCAGGTCATTGCAGTCACCCAGATGGCCGATACGGAACATGCGTCCCTTGGCCTTGCCAAGCCCGGTGCCGAGCGACAGATCGAAGCGCTCGTAGATCAGCTTGCGCACGGCATCGGCGTCGACGCCCTCCGGCATCACCACGCCGGTCAGCACCGGCGAGTAGACCTTGGGGTCCTGGCACTGAATCTCGAGTCCCCAGGCGTTCACCGCCGCACGCACCCCCGCCGCCCAGCGCTGATGACGGGCCAGAACGTTATCCAGCCCCTCGTCCAGCAGCATGTCGATGGCCTCGTTGAGGCCGTAGAGCAGATTGGTATTGGGGGTATAGGGCCAGTAGCCGCCCTGGTTGGCTTCAAGGATCTCGTCCCAGGCCCAGAAGCTCTTGGGCAGCCGCGATTCGCGACTGGCGGCCAGGGCCTTGTCGGAGATGGCGTTGAAGCTGATGCCCGGCGGCAGCATCAGTCCCTTCTGGGAGCCGGAGATCGTGACGTCGACCCCCCACTCATCGTGGCGATAGTCGGCGCTGGCAAGCCCCGAGATGGTATCGACCAGCAATAGCGCCGGGTGGCCGGCGGCATCGATCGCCCGGCGCACCGCGGCGATATCACTGGTCACACCGGTAGAGGTCTCGTTGTGTACCACACAGACCGCCTTGAGCCGGTGCTCGGTGTCATCTTTGAGGCGTGCCTCGATCATGGTGGCATCGACACCATGGCGCCAGCCTTCAGCGCCAGGCATACCGATAAACTCAGGCTCCAGCCCCAGGCGACGCGCCAGGCGCTGCCACAGCGAGGCAAAGTGCCCGGTCTCGAACATCAGCACCGGGTCTCCTGGAGACAGCGTGTTGGCCAGAGCCGCCTCCCAGGCCCCGGTGCCTGACGCCGGGTAGATCACTACCGGGCCATCGGTCTTGAAGATCTTGCCGACCTTGCCCAGCAATTCGCGCCCCAGCGCACCAAATTCGGGACCACGATGGTCGATGGTCGGCAGACTCATGGCACGCAGGATGCGATCCGGTACCGGCGAAGGACCGGGAATCTGGAGGAAGTGACGTCCGCTGGGATGATAGTCGAGATTCAGCATGTAAGGCCTCCTGGCCAGGCGTCGCACTAGGCGACACCTGGATAGCTGTGAGGGCACCAAGAGCAAGCGCGCCCCTCTTGGAATAACTTGTAATAATGAATGCAATTTTTATGGCGACACCGCCCCACCGATTCGGCGACATGCCAGACACTAGCGGCCGATCGCGGAGGTGTCGGTGTCAGCGCACGGCGCCTTGCTGGCGCAGCGCGTCGATCTCGTCTGCTGCCAGCCCGATCTCCCCCAGCACCTCATCGGTGTGCTGGGCAAACAGCGGCGCCGGCTGGCGAATCGCCAACGGGGTCGCCGAGAACTTGCTGGGAAAGCCCAGGGTCTTCATGCGCCCCATGGTGGGATGATCGACTTCCAGCACCATCTCGCGGGCGAGGTAGTGTTCGTCATGCATGGCCTGGTCGAAGTCGTTGATCGGCCCGGCCGGCACCCCGGCGGCGTCACAGCGTTCGAGCCAGTAGGCGCGATCCTGTTGCCCGAGAATGTCCTCGAGGATGGCTTCCAGTGTCTCGACGTTGGCGCCGCGATCGAGGTTGGTCGCGAAGCGCTCGTCGACCATCAGCTCGGGGCGCTCGATGACGTCTTCGCAGAAACGCTCCCAGGTCCGCTGGTTGGCGCAGCCGAGCATCATGTAACCATCGCGAACGCGCATGGCTTGATAAGGCGCCGACACCCGGTGTCGCCAGCCGGTTGCCTGCGGCACTCGGCCCTCGGAGAAGTAGGCGCCCGCCTCCCAGGTGAACCAGGGCAGGCCACACTCGGCAATGGCGATATCCAGGTGCTGGCCTTCACCACTGCGCTGACGGTGGATATAGGCCGCCAGGATCGAGTAGATGGCGGTCAACCCGGCGCCGATATCGTAGACGGCGACCCCGGTCTTGAGCGGACGTCGACCTGGTTCCCCGGTCATCGACATCAGCCCGCTCATGCCCTGGGCCACCAGGTCGAAGCCGCCCTTGTGACGTGACGGGCCGGTCTGGCCATAGCCCGAGATCGAGCAATAGATCAGTCCCGGGTTGATCGCCTTGAGGCTGTCGTAGTCGATCTTCAGGGACTGGGTGACGCCGGGTCGGTAGTTCTCGACCACCACGTCGGCTTCCTTGGCGAGGCGATAGAACACCTCGCGGCCCTTTTCTTCTTTCAGGTTGAGCGAAATGCTCTTCTTGTTACGGTTGATCTGGGCGAAACAGGTCGATTCGTCCTCGACGTAGGGGCCCATCTGGCGGCTGTCGTCGCCGCCGTTGGCCTTCTCGACCTTGATCACCTCGGCGCCCATGTCACCCAGCACCATGGTGCAGTAGGGGCCGGCCATGATCTGCGAGACGTCGAGTACCTTGATCCCATCGAGTGGCAGCATTGTGAGTCTCCTTGCCTCAGGGCCTTAGTGACCCTGCCAGCGGAAGGGTGTCTTGTTGACGAACTTGTCGACCGCGGCCTTGAAGTCGCGGCTGGTGTAGCAGGTAGCGATCCAGTCGTCGCTGGCGTCGAAGGCCGGGCGGCGCGCCTCGATCACCCGCTGGATCACCTCCTTGGCCGCCCGCACGGTCAAGGGAGCGCGCTCCTTGAACGCCTGCGCGCGCTCGACCACCGTCGCCTCGATGGCCTCGGCGTCGACGACCTCGCCAACCAGTCCCAGAGCCAGGGCCTCCTCGGCGCGTACCAGCTCACCCGCCATCAGGACCTGCTTGGCCCGGGCGATACCTGCGTGCTCGACCAGCCGCGAGACGTTGGTGATCGACAGGCAGTTGCCCAGGGTCCTGGCGATGGGAATGCCGAACTTGAGCGTTGGCGTGGCCAGGCGGAAATCACAGGCCAGGGCGATGGCGGCGCCACCGCCGACACAGAAGCCTTCCAGCAGCGCCAGCGTCGGCAGCGGCAGGTGCTCCACCCGCCCGACCACTCGGTCGATGCGACGCTCGTAGGCGATGGCATCCTCACCCTTGTCGAAGGTGGCGAACTGCTTGATATCGGTGCCGGCGACAAAGGCTTCGCCGCCGGCGCCGCGCATCACCACCGCGACCAGCTCTGGATCGTTCTCGATGGTCTCGCAGTGAGCCTCGAGCTGGTCGTACATCTGCCAGGTCATGGCGTTGCGACTGGCGGTGCGATCGAAGGTCAGCCAGGCGACGCCGTCTTCACTGTGGTAGTGCACCTGGCCTTGATCGTTGTCGCTCATGTCATTGTTCTCCTTTAGGTGGTCGCGATCACACGCCGTAGATCAGGTTGACCAGCGCCAGGGCCACGGCGGGCACGTAGGTGTTGATCAGCAGGATCACGAACAGCACCGCCAGGAACCACAGGTTGGTGCGGGTAGTCGCCCAGATGTCGGCCTTGGCGATGGAGCAGGAAGCGATCAGCACGCTGGCTACCGGAGGCGTCTGCTGGCCGATGGCCAGGTTCAGCGTCACGATCAGGCCGAAGTGCAGCGGATCGATGCCCACCGCGGTGACCAGCGGCAGCACGATGGGCACCACCAGGATGATCGCCGCCGCCGAGTGCAGGAAGATCCCCAGCACCAGGAAGATGACGTTCAGAAGCGCCAGTACCACGTACTTGTTGTCGGTCATCTCGGCGATGGAATTGGCCAGCTGCTGAGGAATCTGGGTCTCGGTGAGATACAGACCGACCACCGCCGAGGATGCCACCAGCAGCATCACCACCGCCGTCTGGACACCGGCGTCGAGGCAGGCTTTGTAGAAGATCTTGAGGCTGAACTCGCGATAGATCACCGCACTGATGAAGATCGCCACCACCACCGCCAGCGCGGCACCTTCTGTCGCGGTGACGATGCCGCCGAAGATGCCGCCGAGGATGATCACCGGAATCAGCAGCGCCCAGATGGCGCCCTTGAAGGCCTTCCACAGCCGCGATGCCTGGAAGTTCTGCTCCGCCGGCAGGTTGTGACGACGCGCCAGGTAGTAGCACATGGCCGCCAGACCCAGGGCGCCTAGCAGGCCCGGGAAGATACCGGCGACAAACATCTTGACCACCGACTCGCCGGACATGACCGCGTAGAGAATCATCGGGATCGAGGGCGGCAGGATGATCGCCAGACTCGCCGCCGAGGACGAGATGGCCGCGGCGAACTCCTTGGAGTAGCCCTTCTTGCGCATGGCCGGAATCAGGATCGAGCCGATCGCCGAGACACCGGCGACGGCAGAGCCCGAGATCTCGGCAAAGAAGATCGAGGCGCCGATGGTCACCATGGCAAGACCGCCCTTGATGAAGCCGACCATGGCAGACGCCAGATCGATCAACCGGCGCGAGATGCTGGAGGCATTCATGATGGCGCCGGCCAGGATGAACAGCGGAATCGCAATCAGCGGGAACTTGGTGGCACCGTCGAACATCACCATGCCGACGTTGGGCAAGGCCAGGGTGCCATAGCTGGCCACGGTGGCCAGGGCGCCGACAAGACCGAGGGCGATGGCCACCGGCACGTTGATCAGTATCAGCCCGATCAGGCCGAAGAACATGGACGCGATGATCATGGGGTTCTCCTCGGCATCTGACCTTCAGGCATGGCGGGTGGGTCATCGCTGCGCACGTCATCGGCCAGCACACCGGCCTCTTCGAGCTCGTGATCGACGAAGCCAGCTCCCTTGGCCGCCCGGATAACGTCGGGGAGCCTGAGCAGCTGGGCGAGAATGAACATGGCGGCACCGATCGGGATCACCGACTGGGTAAACTGCACCGAGATGCTGGGCAGGCTCACCAGCGTAGACCCCTCGAGGATCTGTACCACCTGAAAGCCGGTGACGCCGAGCAGCACGAAGAAGCCAATGGTGATCGCCTCGGCGAGCAGCGCGATAGGCAGGCGAATGGATGGCGAGACCATGTTGATCACACTGGGACAGGCGATGTGGGCGCCCTTGAGGGCGGCCAGGGCGGCGCCGTAGTAGGTCAGCCAGGCCAGTCCGATGGAGGCGACCTCGTCGTACCAGCTGAAAGGAGAGCCCAACAGACGTGACGCGAACCCGATGGTCACCACCAGGGTCAGCGCCAGCACATTGAGAAAGACGATGACCTCCAGAAGCTTCTGGTAGGCCGCGGAAATGGTGGTAAGCACAGAGCATCCCTCCGAAGGTGGATGCGGCCTCACCTAGGGTGGCAAGGCCGCAGTGGACAGGCGTTATTCGCGCAGTGCTTCCACCCGCGACAACAGTTCCTCACCCCCTTCCACCTCGGCGGCGAACTTCTCGTAGATACCACGAGAGCCCTCGACGAAGGCGTCGGTGTCGACCTCGTTCACCTCCATCCCTTCTTCTTCCATGGTGCTGACCAGGCTTTCGTCCAGCGCGGCGCCCTGCTCCAGTGCGAAGGCCTCGACCTCTTCGGCGGTCTCGATCAGCACTTCACGGACATGCTCGGGCAGGCGGGTCCAGCTGGCACCGGCCAGCACATAGGCCGGGGAATAGACGTGATTGGACAGCGACAGGTAGTCCTGAACCTCTTGGAAGCGCTGGGAATAGATCTGTACCAGCGGGTTTTCCTGACCATCCATGGCGCCGGTCTGCAGCGCAACGAAGGCCTCGGACAGCGCCATGGGCGCCGGCGATGCGCCGTAGCTCTTGAACATCTCGACCCGCCACACACCGTTAGGGGTACGCAGCTTGATGCCATCGAGATCCTCGGGGACCACGATCGGGCGGACGTTGTTGGTGATCTGACGGAAGCCGTTCTCCCAGATGCCGATGATGCGGTAGCGCTTGTCTTCGGCCACGGGGTAGAGCACATCACGCAGCACCTCGTCGCGGACGCGGGCGAGGTGCTCCCGATCCTCGATCAGGTAGGGCATCTCGAACAGCGAGAATTCCGGCGCCACGCTGCTCATGATCGAGGACGGCAGCGACAGATCGATGGTGCCGAGCTTCAACTTGTTGAGCATCTGCTCGTCGGAACCCAGCTGGCTGGAGCCGTAGGTGACCACCTCGGCCTCGCCTTCCAGCCGCTCGTTGGCCAGGCGGGCAAATTCGTTGGCGGTCTTCTCGAACAGCGAACCTGGCCCACCCACATGGCCAAACTTGATCTGCACTTCGTCGGCCTGAGCGGTGCCGACGCCTAGCGCCAGCACGGAAGCGGCCAGTACGGTCTTCAGCAGTTTCATAACCCTCACTCCGAATTGTTGTTGTCCTGCATGGTCTGGCGGAGGGCGCGGGATAACGCCCTGGAGGATGGCGCATCGGGAGCTGGCGTGCTCCTGTCACGCCTGCTTCAACCGGCGTAGTCGGGGCAAACTCTCGATGGACCACTGGAAGAATGGATACATAATTCAAAATTAGGTATTATACTTTTGTCTTTGCCTAACTCGGCTTTATCAAGAAAAATAGAATTAATATCAATTACTTATAAATTAAAAGCGCTCGACCAAGGATGCCATGGCGCCGGCCGCCAAGCGGAAGATGCCGAAGAGACAAGCCGAAGAGGCCGGCAAGACAAGCGGAGAAAAAACAAGCGGATAAGACGGGAAGCAAAAAGCAGAGTGGGGAACAGGAAAAAAGACAGATACAGAGAGAAAAGGAAGATGAACCCAAGAATCGACGGGAACACGGGAAAGGGGCGCGCTTCTTCCACAGAAGGCGGCTCTTTCACCGTGATTCCACTGTGACAGGTTGTCCGGGACGAGCCCGCTCAGGATGCCGAGTCGTCTCCTGGTTGCAGGCCTGCCAGCCAGCCTTGCGCGCGAATCCCCGCTATCGCCGCCGCCTGATCCTCAGCGGACGATGCACCGCTGACGCCCACGGCACCGACAATGCGCTGATCTTCATCGAGTATCAGTACGCCGCCAGCCACGGGCACGAAGCGCCCCTGTGCCGCATCCGCCACGGACGCGAGAAAGGCAGGCCGTTGAGCGTTACGCTCTCCGGTGACACCGCTGGCTACGCCGACCCCGAGGGCGGCATAGGCCTTGCCATTGGCCACCGCCCAGCGTAGCGGACTACAGCCGTCTTCACGCTCACCGACCACCAGCTGGCCGCCGCCATCCAGCACCACCGCCGTCAGCGGAGGCATTTGCTGTTGTCGGGCATGTTCGAATGCTGCATCAAGAATGCCTCGCGCCAACTGCCGTGGAATCTGAACCTGTGCAAGAAATACGTTCCCAGCCATCATCCCTCCATCACATCATGTGTTGTATGGAACCTCTGCCAGCACCTGTCGCACTCGCTTTCTTTGAATAATGAATTCATAATACCGAAAACGGTGGCCGTCAACTGCGGTATCCTGCATGACATCCAGCACACGCCACCGGCTATCGCCTGCTGACACCCTTCACCGACCTTTTGATCCAGGGACTCGAGACATGGAAAAGATTCAGCCGCGCAGCCTCTACCTGGAAGTCGCCGACCGGGTACGCGACCTGATCGAGCAAGGCAGTCTGCTTCCCGGCGAGAAGATTGCCGAAAAGGAGCTGTGCGAGAGTTTTGGCGTATCACGCACCCCGCTGCGCGAAGCGCTCAAGGTGTTGACGTCGGAGGGGTTGGTCGAGAACCTGCCCAATCGCGGTTCACGAGTCGTCAGGCTGACTCGCCAGGGGGTCAAGAACACCTACGACGTCATGGGTGCCCTTGAAGGACTGTCCGGCGAACTGGCCTGCCAACATCTCAGTGATGAGGATGTCGAGCAGATTCGCGCGCTGCATCAACGCATGTTGAATCACTACCGCAACGGGGAGCTAGCCCCCTACTTCGAGGTCAACCAGCAGATTCATGAGCGCATCCTGGCCGCATCGAACAATGATGTGCTTATCGAGATGTACAACAACTTGAGCCAGCGGGTAAAACGCATTCGTTATAGCGTCGAAATGGGACAAGCCAACTGGGCCAAGGCAGTCGCCGACCACGAGGCCATGCTGGAAGCCATCGATGCACGGGATGGCAAGCGCCTGGGCGACATCCTCAGGGCCCACCTGGGCCACAAGCTGGAAGTGGCAACCGTCAGCGGCATCATCGACGAAGAATAGGGGTTCCGGGACGGCGTGGAAAGGTGTCTGCCGTCGTCTCGGCACTTAGGAAACGCTGAATAAATGTTTCGAGCGATGACAGGTCGGTAGCTGCCGGAGCGCAAAGACCGGAGTTTAGGAAGCGCTGAATAAATCAGCCGAGCGGCATGAGGCGCCAGGCGCCCGCAGCGCAGAACCCGGAGCCTATGGGGTATAGGTGAGGAGTTCGAGCAGCGCGTAACGCAGCGAATCGGCGGCGTAGGCATTTATGCAGTGTTTCCTTTGCATGCGGTTAAATGAGGATCTTGAGCACCGCCAGCAGCCGAGATGTCGAGCGCAGTAGTTTATGCAGCGTTTCCCTTACCACTCTTCCAGCCGCATGGCCGAGCGCTCCAGGCGCTGATCCTCTGCCTCGATCTCCCGCAGCATGTCACCGATGGTAGACAGATGCTCCAGCGCCACTCGGCGCGCCAGCTGCGGCTTGCCTTCCACCACCGCCCGGTGCAGACGGGCGTGCTGGCGATTGATCATGTCTCGTGCATCCGGCCGATGATAGAGGTGCTTCACCGAGGCAAACACTGAACTCAGCAGCAGGTCGGTCAGGCTTTGCAGCGTGTGCGCCAGCACTGGGTTGTGCGACGCCTGACAGATCGCCAGATGGAAGGCGTGATCGAGGCGCGCCAGACGCTCGACTTCAATGTCCTGTGTCCCGCTCACGTAGTCCGCCATCTCCCGGTAGCGCCGGGTGATCAACACCCTGTCCGAGGCGGTCCCGCGACTTGCGGCCAGACTGGCCGACTCCCCTTCCAGCAAGGCGCGCACTTCAAGCAGGTCATACAGGGTTCTGGGGTGCTCGCGAAACAGGTGCATCAAGGGGCTGGCATGGGGGGCTTCCACCAGCGGGGCGACCTCGGACCCCCTTCCCTGCCGGGTCACGATCACGCCCTTGCTGCGCAGCGTGCCCAGCGCCTCGCGCAACGACGAGCGCCCAACCCCCAGCCGCTCGCACAGGCGGCGTTCAGAGGGCAACAACTGCCCTGGCCGAAAGACACCATCCAGAATCAGCGTCTCAAGTTTTGCGGCGATCGCCGCTGAGGTGTTGCTCGGCGCGAGTCGCTCGTCCCGGTCCCACATATCCGCGTAGCCCCTCACCTCTGTCACATGTGTCGTCCGCCGGTCAGTCATTTGCCGATCTGATCATGGACGGAAGAGAAGCGCCAGCGCTACAACAACTGGTCAGACCAGCAAACCAACTGGTGGACAGCAGGACCGATAGCACGCAGATTGTAGTGCAGACAATAACCATCAAGTACGCACGACCGTGCTAGCTGAGGCGAACAAGCATCATGAACATCCTCTACGACGAACGCCTGGACGGCGCCCTGCCGCGCCGCGACAGGCAGGAAGTCCTGGCGGAGCTTTCTCGCGTTGCCCCTGATCTTACCCTGTTGCACCGTGAGGAAGACCTGCGCCCCTTCGAATGTGACGGCCTTTCGGCTTACCGCGTCCTGCCCATGCTGGTGGCCCTGCCCGAGCGCCTGGACCAGGTCGAGGCCCTGCTCAAGCAATGCCGCGCGCTCGGCGTACCGGTGGTGACCCGGGGAGCAGGCACAGGCCTGTCCGGCGGCGCCCTGCCGCTGGAGCAAGGGGTGCTGCTGGTCATGTCACGCTTCAACCGCATCCTCGACATCGATGCCGACGCTCGCGTCGCGCGTGTGCAACCGGGGGTGCGCAACCTGGCCATCTCGGAAGCGGCCTCGCCCTTTGGGCTTTACTACGCGCCGGACCCCTCCTCCCAGATTGCCTGCTCCATTGGCGGCAATGTCGCCGAGAACGCGGGCGGCGTGCACTGCCTCAAGTACGGCCTCACGGTACACAATGTGCTGAAGCTCGAGGTGATGACCATCGAAGGCGAGCGCATGACGATCGGTTCCGAGGCGCTCGACAGCCCAGGCTTCGACCTGCTGGCGCTGATGATGGGCTCCGAGGGCATGCTCGGCGTGGTCACCGAAATCACGGTCAAGCTGCTGCCAAAACCCGAAACCGCCAAGGTGCTGATGGCGAGTTTCGACGACGTCGAAAAGGCGGGTGCCGCCGTGGGCGATATCATCGCTGCCGGCATCATTCCTGGCGGCCTAGAGATGATGGACAACCTGGCCATACGCGCCGCCGAGGACTTCATCCGAGCCGGCTACCCGGTGGATGCCGAGGCGATCCTGCTATGCGAGCTCGACGGCGTCGAGGCCGACGTCGACGACGATATCGAGACCGTGCGCGGTGTTCTCGCCAAGGCGGGTGCCAGTGATGTCCAGCTGGCCCGCGACGAAACCGAGCGAGCCAAGTTCTGGGCAGGTCGCAAGAACGCGTTTCCCGCCGTCGGGCGCATGTCGCCGGACTACTACTGCATGGATGGCACCATCCCCAGGCGTGAGCTTCCGCGAGTGCTCAAGGGCATCAGCGACCTGTCGCAGCAATATGGCCTGAAGGTGGCCAACGTGTTTCATGCCGGCGACGGCAATATGCATCCGCTGATTCTGTTCGACGCCAATCGTGAAGGAGAGCTGGCCACCGCCGAGGCACTGGGCGGCAAGATTCTTGAGCTATGCGTGGAAGCGGGCGGATCGATCACCGGCGAGCATGGGGTAGGCCGCGAGAAGATCAACCAGATGTGCGCCCAGTTCGACAGCCTGGAAATCTCTACCTTCCATGCGGTCAAGGCAGCCTTCGACCCCGACGGTCTGCTCAACCCTGGCAAGAACATCCCGACCCTGGCGCGTTGTGCCGAGTTCGGAGCGATGCACGTGCACAACAACGAGCTGCCGCATCCAGAGCTGCCCAGGTTCTAGCCATGTTGCCGCATCCAGAGCTGCCACGGTTCTCGTGAACCGGTCATCGCCGTATAGCGCGAGTGCACGGATGTTTGTTTCTCTTTTGCCGGAATGCAGGTACCCGCATGTCCAACAATGATGTTTTCTGTTCTGCTGCCGACGGCCTTCCCGCCCTGTCCGAGGCCGTTGCAGCGGCCAGCAGCGCTCACCCCATCCGTATCGAAGGTGGCGGCACCAAGTCATTCTATGGCCGCCCCGTGGAAGGTACGCCGGTATCCACCCGCGAACACCGTGGCATCACCAGCTACGATCCGGTCGAACTGATTGTCTCGGTGCGAGCCGGCACCCCGATCGCCGAACTGGAAGATGCACTGGCCGACCAGGGCCAGATGCTGCCCTTCGAACCACCTCACTTCGGCAGCGCCGCCACCGTGGGTGGCACCATCGCCAGCGGGCTGTCCGGGCCACGCCGTCCCTGGGCCGGCTCGGTGCGCGATTTTGTGCTGGGCCTGCGGGTGCTCGACCACCAGGGGCGTGAGCAGCGCTTCGGCGGTGAAGTCATGAAGAACGTGGCCGGCTACGACCTGTCACGCCTGATGGTCGGCGCCCAGGGCACATTGGGGCTGATTACCGAAGTGACGCTCAAGGTGCTGCCGAAGGCCACCGCCAGCGCCAGCCTGCGTCTTGAGATGAGCCAGCAAGATGCGCTGCAGCGCCTGGCAGAGTGGGGCCGCAAGCCACTGCCGCTGAGTGCAGCCGCCTGGCACGCTGGCGCCCTGCACGTGCGCCTGGAGGGCGGTGAGAGTTCGGTGAAGGCGACCGCCAGCATGATCGGTGGCGACACGCTAGAGCCAGGCTTCTGGAGCGAACTCAAGGAGCTGTCACTGCCCTTTTTTACGGCCTCGGACGCGCCGCTATGGCGGATCAGTCTGCCGACCAACAGCGCCATGCTCACGCTCGACGGGGTTGCCCCGGATACTCTGCTGCTCGACTGGGGCGGCAACCAACGCTGGCTGAAAGGCGCGGTCGATGCCCATGAACTACGCGCCGTTGTCCAGCGCGCTGGAGGGCATGCCAGCTGTTTCACACCGGGCGCTGCCGAGCCCTTTACCCCGCTCTCCCCAGTGGTCGCCAAGTACCACGAGCAGGTAAAGCGCCAACTCGACCCCGACGCCATCTTCAATCCGCGTCGGCTGTATCCGGACTGGTAATGCGCCCCTGGCGCGCCAAGCGATTGCCACAGGCGACCCGTTTCACCGCAAGACTGCAGTGACGCTGCAAGCCTTGACCACGACTAGCGGATAACAACATGCAGACGCATTTCACCGAACAAGATCTCGAGAAGCCTCACCTGCGTGAGGCGGACAGGGTACTGAGAAGCTGCGTACACTGCGGCTTCTGCAACGCGACCTGCCCCACCTACCAATTGCTCGGCGATGAGCGCGATGGCCCTCGCGGCCGCATCTACCTGATGAAGGAGATGCTCGAAAGCCCTGAAGACGACGACCAGATCACCGAGGAAACCCGTCTTCACCTTGACCGCTGCCTGACCTGTCGCAACTGCGAGACGACCTGTCCGTCAGGCGTCGAGTACCACAAGCTTCTGGATATCGGCCGCGCCGAGATCGAACGCCGGGTGCCGCGCTCCACCGCCGACAAGGCGTTGCGCTTCGGTCTGCGCAAGGCATTGGTCGAGCCTGCTCGCTTCAAGGCGCTGCTGTCGCTGGGCCAGACCTTCAAGCCACTGGTCCCGGGCGCGCTCAAGAGCAAGATGCCGCCTCGTCCGGTCGATGCAGGCATCCGCCCCACCCGGCGACATGAGCGGCAGATGCTGATCCTGGAAGGCTGCGTTCAGCCGGGCCTGTCCCCCAATACCAATGCCGCTACTGCCCGGGTGCTGGACCGGCTAGGCATCGCGCTGACCCCGGCACCGGAGGCAGGCTGCTGCGGCGCCATCGACTTTCACCTGAACGCCCAGGAAGCCGGACGCGAGCGAGCCAGACGCAATATCGACGCCTGGCTGCCTCACCTTGACGCCGGTTGCGAGGCCATCATCCAGACCGCCAGCGGCTGCGGCGCTTTCGTCAAGGAATATGTCGAAGTGCTCGCCGACGACCCCGACTATGCCGAGAAGGCACGCCGGGTCAGCGAGGCCGCCAAGGACCTGGTCGAAGTGCTGGGACAGGAAGACCTGACCACTCTCGACGTGCGTGCCGACCAGCGCCTGGCCTTCCATTGCCCCTGCACCCTGCAGCATGCCCAGAAGCTCAACGGCGCGGTGGAAACGGTACTGACCAGGATGGGCTTCACCCTGACACCGGTGCGAGATGGCCACCTTTGCTGCGGCTCCGCCGGGACCTACTCGATCACCCAGCCCGAACTGTCGCGCCAGTTGCGCGACAACAAGATGGACGCGCTGGAGGAAGGCAAGCCGGATGTGGTCGTCACGGCGAACATTGGTTGCCAGACCCATCTTGCCTCCACCAACCGCACCCCGGTGCGCCACTGGGTCGAGATCGTCGATGAGGCGCTGGGCTAGCGCGAGAGCCACTGGATCGAGATCGTCGACAAGGCGCTGGTCAGACAGTCCCAGAGCGCCTAGACTGAAAACGAAAATATTTTCCACATTTTGAACTAACTGTAACAACAGGAGCCACCATGCCGACCAAGCCTTACCTCGACCAGTCTCAGGTCAATGCCATTCTTGATGCCGCGCAACAGGAAGCCGACGCCAACGGCTTCGCCGTCACCATCGTGGTCAGCGACGACGGCGGTTATCCGCTGGGCCTACGCCGCCTCGATGGCGCAGCGCCCTTCAGCGCTGACGTTGCCATGGCCAAGGCACGCTCCGCCGCCATCGGCCGCAAGGACACCCAGATTTTCGAGGACATGATCAACGGTGGCCGCAATGCCTTCCTGTCGGCGCCCATGCAGGGCCTGATGTCAGGCGGTGTCCCCGTCATGATCGATGGCCAGGTGGCAGGCGCCGTGGGCATCTCCGGGGTCAAGCCCGATCAGGACATCCAGGTGGCCAAGGCTGGCGCCGCTGCCATCGCGTAACACGCCGTCCCCGACAGCTGGATCCACCACCGCCGCCGCTTCTGGCGGCGGTGGTGCTTGTGACTCACCGAAGTGCTGACACGGAAGGTCCCATGCCACTTCTGCCCTTTCTCGCGCCGCTGGGTGCCGTGCTGATCTGGTCCGGCAACATGACCATCAACCAGCTGACTGTAGGCACCATCTCTCCCAGCAGCATCGCCTTTCTACGCTGGGTGCTGGCCGTACTCGTGATGACTCCCTTTGTCTGGCCACGACTGTGGTCAGAGCGACGGCAGGTCATCCAGCATTGGCCAAGGCTCGCGCTGCTCGGTCTGCTTGGCATGGCACTCTGGCAGGGCCTTGCCTACGTGGCAGCGGCCACCACCAGTGCCACCAACATGGGCATTCTAGCCGCCATGGTGCCGCTGCTGACCATTCTGCTCAGTGCGCTGGTGCTGCGAGAGGCGCCTACCTGGGGTGGATGCATCGGCGGCCTGCTGGCATTGATCGGGGTGCTCTGGCTCTTGAGCCAAGGCCGACTCGCTACCCTGGCAGCGCTGGAGGTCGCTCCAGGCGATGCCCTGATGGTGGTGGCCGCTATCTGCTACGCGCTGTATGGCGTCATGCTCAAGCGTTGGCCGCTCCCCATCTCCCCCTGGGTCATGCTCTACGGCCAGGCGCTGTTCGCGGTGATCGCGCTGTTGCCTTTTTATCTGATGGGACCCATGACCCCCATTGATTCAAAAAATATAGGACTGATCCTGTACGCAGGCATCCCTGCGTCCATCGTCACCACCTACCTGTGGATGCTGGCCATTCGACAAATTGGCGCCAGCAGAGCCAGCATATTCATCAACCTGATGCCGCTATTCAGCGCCCTTATCGCCATGTCCTTCCTTAGTGAAACTCTTTCGTGGCACCACCTTAGCGGTGGCGCGCTAGTGCTTTCCGGGGTTCTCCTGGCGCAGACCTTGCGTCGCCCCATCGGCCTCAAAAGCCCTGTTGCCTAGGGGACATGCCCGCCGTTGTCGCCATAACAGTGAACAATACTTAGACTTAGTTATCAGGCTTATTTGCATTTTCAGATCAGGTTGTATAGCTTTAGTACAACCGCTGAGCACAGGACGCCGGCGGTCCACTGCACCCACCAGCGACGAGAGGTTCACCATGAAACATATCGTCAAGGCAGCAGCACTGATGAGCGCCATGGCGTTGTTTTCCAGCATGGCCCTGGCAAACCATCACGAGGAAAGCGATGCACAGGAAAGTGGCGTCGACTCTTCCAACAACGTCACCGAGCAGCACGATACAAGCGGCCAGCATGGCAGCGATGCCATGAACACTGATGAGCCGATTGTCGAGGACGGTGGCGTCGACTCTGCCAATAGCACCGAAGGTGCTGACGACGGCATGAATCAGACCCAACCGACCGGAGACCTGGCAGAAGACAGCGGCGTCGACTCTGCCAACGAAACCGAATAAACGCGCCCTGACAAAGGACGGCACTAGCGGCACGGATATGCCGCGGGTCGGCGGCCAGGAAGGCCGCCAGTGGTTCCAGGACGGAACCGCAGGAGCAGGAAGCTCTGCGACGAGCAGACGGATTCGCTCACGCCCGACAGCGACACGGAAGATTGACGGGCCCAAGGAAGGGCCCAGGCTAGATCACCGCGGCGCCAGGAAGGCCGCCAGTGGTTCCAGGACGGAACCGCAGGAGCAGGAAGCTCCACGACGAGCAGACGGATTCGCTCACGCCCGACAGCGACACGGAAGATTGACGGGCCCATGGAAGGGCCCAGGCTAGATCACCACGGCTGCCAGGAAGGCTGCCGACAGTTCCAGGACGGAACTGATGGGCTTGGATGCCCACATTGAGCACAAGGATCGGCTCGCGCCGGACAGTGAAAAGGATGCCACCCGAGCCCAAGGAAGGGTTCACGCCTCCCACGCCCTCGTCCGGCTAACGTTTCTTGGTTGTTAGCCCCCACCCACAGCGACCTTCTTTGCCCTGAACTGAGACGTATGCGCTCTCACTGATGAGCCAGCGCACAGGCATCGACTGACCCTGTACAGACCATGACCAGTGAACATCTGGAGGTACTGCAATGAACACTTTCTCAACCACGTTGCTCAAGCGCCTGGCCCTTGCTGGACTGCTTGGACTCGCCTCCGGCGCCGCACTGGCAGACCACCACGGCGACGACCATGCGCACGCCCAGGGTGATATGCAGCAGGAGGAGGTCACGCCGGACAACAGCGGAGTCGATTCGGCCAACGACCCGTCCATGGCCGACCATGCCGATGGCGCCATCCCCGGTGGCGAAATCGTCAAGGATGGTGGAGTCGATTCCAGCCACATGCCTTCTGACAAGGCCTCTGACAGCGATAATCCCTCCGCTCTCGACGAGGGCAAGCTGGTTGAGGATAGCGGCGTCGACTCAGCCAACAAGCCGGAAAACGAGGTCTGAGACCTCTAGCACTGCGGCACGCGCCGCTGCACTTGCCCGCAAAGTGACTCGTCAGGCTCCGCCCCTCATTGGGCGGGGCCTTTTTATGTCCTGGGGCTATCGGTTGCCTTAGTTGTCTTGCGTGTATGGTGTCTCCTGCCACCCTGACGATGGGACAGGCGCTGGCTCACGTCACAGACGTGCCTAAGGTATACTCGTTACCACCTGTTTTTCGAAGTCCTGACACTACCGCCACTGTGTAGCGGAACACCTTACATGGGTCGTTGATACAGGGCTCGTGGCTGCTGTACAGATGCTTTTCCAGCGATGCTCTTGTGCCGCTGCTGCTAGCCCGACGGTCTTATGTGAGTGATCTTGTACAGCACCTTTTTACCGCGTTTTCCTGTCAACCAACGCTGATCCCCACCTATTCCCGGCTTTTCCACCTGCCGCAAGCGGCATGTTAGCCTTAGCGACTCATTTCCGGAGGAACGTTGCATGTCCCTCGATGATCTACAGCTGAATCTCCGCAACCTGACCTGCGACGACTATCCCCAGCTCAAGGGGCTGATGGACAAGGTCTATCACGATATTGGCGGAGCCTGGCCCAGGAACACCATCGACAAGCTGGTGGCAGAATTTCCTGACGGCCAGATCGTCATCGAGGACGATGGCCGCCTGGTGGGCGTTGCATTGACCGCCCTGGTGGACTACGAAGAGTTCTCCAACCCTCATCGCTACGACGATCTCATCGGTAAGCGCGAGACCATCCAGAACGACAAGGATGGCGATGCCATGTACGGCATCGATGTACTGATCGACCCCGCCTACCGCGGCTATCGCCTGGGCCGACGCCTGTACGAAGCGCGCAAGGAAGTCTGTCGCCAGCTCAACCTCAAGGCCATCCTGGCCGGGGGCCGCATCCCAGAGTATCACCGGGTTGCCGAGCAGATGTCTCCCAGTGAGTACATCGACAAGGTATCGCGCAAGGAGCTGCACGACCCCATCCTGTCGTTTCAGCTGTCCAACGATTTCCAGGTCAAGCGACTGCTGCGCAAGTACTTGCCCGAGGACGAGAAGTCCCAGGGATATGCGACCCTGCTCGAGTGGAACAACATCCTGTTCGAGCCGGCCGAACGCATGCTGGAAAGTCGTCCCACCCAGGTTCGGGTTGGCGCGGTGCAGTGGCAGATGCGGGAATTTGCATCGGTCGAGGCGGTACTGCAGCAGGTCGAGTACTTTGTCGATGCGCTGTCGGACTACCAGAGCGACTTTGCCGTCTTTCCCGAATTGTTCAATGCCCCGCTGATGGGGCTGCAGGATCGCGCCGCACAGCAGGACCAGATGGCGGCCATTCGGTTCCTGGCCGGATTCACCGAGCGCTTCAAGACCGAAATGTCACGCATGGCGGTGGCCTACAACATCAACATCATCGCCGGATCGATGATCGAGGAAGGTGACGACGGACGCCTCTACAACGTGGCCTACCTGTGCCACCGCGACGGCAGCGTAGAGCGCCAGGCAAAACTGCACATCACCCCTCAAGAGCGGCGTGATTGGGTCATTGAGGGCGGCGACGACCTCTGCGTGTTCCAGACCGATGCCGGGCGCATCGGCATCCTGATCTGCTACGACGTGGAATTCCCGGAGCTGGGCCGACTGCTCGCCGATCAGGACATGGACCTGCTGTTCGTGCCGTTCTGGACCGACACCAAGAACGGCTATCTGCGGGTTCGTCATTGCGCCCAGGCCCGAGCCATCGAGAACGAATGCTACGTAGTGCTGTGCGGTAGCGTCGGCAATGTGCCGTCCATCGAGAACCTGGACATCCAGTACGCTCAGTCCTCGGTATTCTCGCCTTCCGACTTCGCCTTCCCCCACGACGCAGTGATGGCAGAGACCACCCCCAACACCGAAATGATCATGTTCTCGGATCTCGACCTGTCGCGGTTGACCGTGGTCCGCGCCGAGGGCTCGGTGACCAACCTCAAGGACCGCCGCAAGGACCTGTTCGACCTGCGCCTGCGCGACTGGTCCTGGAAGTCCGGCGCCAGGGACCAGGACGACAGCTGATGTTGTCCCGCCTCAGGCGATGGCGAGCAGCGCGTTTCGATGCCCGTCATCCCTTCCCCGCCGACACCTGGGCAGGCGCGCGGGCGCGGCTGCCCTTGCTGGCCCGGGTGCCCGAGGCGTCGGCCCAGCGCCTGGGGCAGCGCGCCTGGCGCTTTCTTCACGACAAGCGCCTGAGCCTGCACCCGGACCTGGACCCTGCGGCACTGGATAGCGAGGAACGCCTGGCCCTGGCGGCCCAGGCCTGCCTGCTGACCCTCGGCTGGAGCGATCACGAGCACCAGGACGCCTTCGCCAACGTGCACGAAGTACTGGTGTTGCCCGAGGCCTTTCGTCGCCAGGTCGAAGAGATGGACGAGGCCGGCGTGATGCACGTCTACGAGGACGAGCGTGCCGGCGAGACGTTCTATCAGGGGCCGGTGGTCATTGCCCTGCCCGACCTGCTGGAGAGCGGTGGCCTGGAGGGCTTCAACGTGGTCATCCACGAGTTCGCCCATAAGCTCGACATGGGCAACTCTCAGGACGTCGACGGCTTCCCCCCGCTTCCTGTGACCATTGCCTCGGCGCAGTGGCATCGCGAATTCTCCGCGGTCTGGAGCGATCTTCAGGAACGTGTTGCCAGCGGCGAGCCGACGCCTATCGATGACTACGCGGCCACTCACCCTGGAGAGTGTTTCGCGGTCTGCTGCGAGACCTTCTTCAGCGCACCCGACCTCCTATCTCAGGCCTATTCCGGCCTGTACGAACTGCTCTGTCGCTACTTCAAGCAGCAGCCGCATCAATGGCACCTACCCACCGCTGCCCTTGACGCTCCGTCATCCGACTCACAGGCTCGCTCGTCATGACCCGTCGCTGGCTTCTCCCTACTCTGGCGCTGACGCTTCTCCTCGCCTGCGGTCTGACCTGGCAATGGCTGGCGATGCATGACCTGCTGACGGTCGACACCTTGTTAACGCTGGCACAGGGCGCCGCAGCATGGCGCGATAGCCCATGGGCGATGGTGGTGGTGGCCAGCGTCTACGCCGGCCTGTCGCTGGTGATGTTCCCGCTCAGCCTGCTGGTAGCGGCCACGGGCCTGCTGTTCGGGCCCTGGTGGGGGTTTGGTTATGCCCTGATTGGCACCTTGGCCGCGTCATGCCTGACCTGGTGGGTCGGCCGGCAACTCGGTCGGGACGCACTGCTGCGTTATGGCGGCAAGCGACTCCACGGCGTATCGCGCTACCTTTCCGGCCGCGGCATACGCACCATGACCATCGTCAATCTGCTGCCATTGGCCCCCTTCACCCTGACCAATATGCTGGCCGGTGCCTTTCACCTGCGTTTCAGGGATTACCTGATCGGCTCCGTCATCGGGATCGCCCCTGGGCTTGCCGGCGTTACCCTGCTGGGCAGCCAGCTGGGTGAGCTGGTAACGGCAGACAGCCGCAGCGAGGTGATCTACTCCGTGATGGGACTGGCCATCGGCGTTGCCGTGCTGGTGGCGCTCAAGCGCTGGGCGGACCGGCGCAAACGCTCCCGGAGCGAGATAACGCGGTAAGCCCTCTCTTGAACAGCGCGTCTCGAGAGCAGGGCTTGAAGTGCGGGGCGTGAAGTGCGGGGCGTGAAGTGAGCGCCCCCCAGGTGCGGGCGAGGCTTTGTCCGAAAAGTCGACGAGCGAAGGTTAGACAAGGCAAAAATCGGTGAGAAAGCGCAGTTTACGAGGTGTAAATGAGCATTTTGACCCGATTTTTAACGCCGTATCACCAAGCGCAGGCACTTTTCGTACAAGCCCTAGGTGGCACTTTCCTTAAGGTGAACAAACTCGATACGATTACGTCCGCCGGTCTTGGCACGGTACATGGCCTTGTCGGCATGGCTGACCAGCTGGCCCAGGTCCTCGTGCCCCTGATCGATCAACAGGGCGCCAATACTGGCCGTGACCGCAATCGGCGCTCCTGCGGCCGACACATCGAGACTGGCCAGCGCCTGGTTGAAACGCTCCAGCGCCACCATCAGCGCCGGCTTGTCCACATCGGCCATGACCACGCAAAATTCCTCGCCTCCCATTCGCGCGATCAGGTCAGACTTGCGAAAGCTGGACGTGAGCGCTTTCGCCACGGCGACCAGAACCTGGTCGCCCACGTCATGGCCGTAAGTGTCGTTGATGGACTTGAAGTGATCGAGATCGATGAGCGCGATTCCCAGAGCCGCGCTATGGCACTGCCAGCGCTTGGTCAGTGCACCAAAGCGGGTGGCGAAGGCCCGTCTGTTGCATACCCCGGTCAGGGGGTCGGTACCGGACAGCAGCGCCATTTCTTCCATCTGGTGATGAATACGAATGCTGGCCGCCACCCAGTGCGCCATGGCCTGCAGGCGCTGCCGATCGAGGTCGCTGAAGGCGTCAGGCGTCTCATGGGCAATGTTCATGGTGCCCATGCAGCGACCGCTGCTGATCATCGGCACATCGAGACAACACCTTAGTCCCTTGCTACGCAGCATCTGGCAATCCAGATCGCTGCTACCTTCGAAGCTGGCGGCGTACTCCGCCTGACGGTTGCGATAGACCCGCCCCACCATCGTCCCTTCGATGGGCATGGGAGCGTCTACGGGAATGGCGTTGTTGCCCTGCATGGCAATCAATGCCAGTTCGGTCTCGGACTTGGCCAGGGTGATGGACGCCCGATTGGCGCCAAACATGGTATGCGACCACCTGGCCACCGTGTCCAGCACGTCCTGTAACGACTCGGCAGCAGACAGCTCGTGCACGAAGCGCACCGGCAATTCGATGGTCAAGTCGACATCGAGAGACGTCATTTCCCCTGGTTCGCTTGCCTTGGACACCCTGCCACCTCCACGCCAGGCATTCATGCCATCCTGCTGCATTGTCATGACACTATCGTGCACCAGCCAGGGAAAGGGAACAACCGCCAAGCGACGCACCGCAACGGCATGCTGACGACAGCAACCCTTCGACATGTCTTAGGCCAGGGTACGCCTACGACTCTTCTCGGCGAGCCGGTGTCTTCGGTTCACCATGGTGGTGCCCAGGCCACCAGGAAGGACGCTCTTCCCGCCATTCGTCTTGCACCACGTGACGCAGGACTCGCCCTCGGTAGCACAGCATCTGCCACTCAGCGCCAAGACGGCTGCGCACCCGCTCCCAGCCGCCATCGTCTGCGTGTGTAAAGGGGCCGCCATGGGCGATGGCCAGGCGATAGACGCGCAGGCAACGCTCGGCACAGCGCGACTCATCGTAGTCTTTTGCGGTTGTCAGCGCGGCCTGATGCCGGTCCTGCCAGCACTCGGGCTCACCGCACTCCAGCAGCGCCTCGGCAAAGGCACTCTCGTCCTCGCTCTGCAGCAGGCGGCCGTTGGCACCGTCACGCACCACCTCGCGCACGCCCGGCGCGTCCAGGGCCACCACCGGCAAGCCCGCCGCCATCGCCTCGGCGACGACCATGCCTTGCGTCTCGCTAAACGAAGCAAAGGCAAACACATCCATCCCATGGTAGGCATCGATCAGCTCCTGGCCATGCAGACACCCGGTAAAGCAGACGCGATCCAACACCCCCTGTTCCTGGGCGATGCTCTCGACCACCTGCCGCGCATTGCCGTCACCCACCACCAGCCACCAGGCGTCCGTTCGCGCCGTCAACGCCAGGCACACAGCACGGGCCAGGAAGGCCAGATTCTTCTCCTTGGCAAGGCGACCAAGATGTCCCAGCACCAGCGCATCGTCACCGATACCGAAGTGCTTACGCCAACGGTCACGCTGGCCACCGGCAAACCGACGGGTATCGACACCGCTTGGTACCACCGTGGTCTGCGGATTGCCCGCACGTTCCGCCAACAGCGCCTTGATGCTCTCGCTCGGCGCGATGACCTCGTCACACAGCCAGGTGTACTGGGTCGCCAGGGCGATGGCGAAGCGCTGCATCCGGGGCGAATGCCCGGGCACATAGTGGGTGTAGTGTTCATACAGTGTGTGGTGGGTGAACACCAAAGGCAGTCCGTACGTTTCCGCTGCTCGAGCCGCGGTATCCCCCAGCAGGAAAGGATGATGGGAATGCACGATGTCTGGCTCGAAGGACTCGATGGCATCGAACAATTGCCCGGGAATCGGTACGGGGAGGGAAAAGTCGCTGCCATTGAACTGCTGGACCGCCGCCACCCTGACCACGTCCGGCTCGTTGTCCGGCTGTCCCTCCAGCCGAGGTGCCACCACCAGCACAGCATGGCCGGCGTCCTGGAGCTGGGACTTGAGACGCTGCACGGATTCGCTCACCCCGCCCACAATGGGTGCATAGGTGTTGGTGAACATCAGCACATTCACGGTGGCTATTCGCTCCCGAAAGCAGGTAGAAAAAAAGCGTCTAACGCCTGCGTGAAACGGTCGTCACTCGAGTGGCGTGGACGACGGCAACGGCGCTGGCAACAAACCCTATGAGGACAAGTTTACGCGTGTATGGTTCGCCCCGCCTGGCCATCATGGATACGAGCACTCAGGTGACTCAGGTGGAGGCAGGGGTGATGACAGAACCTTCGGCATCCTCCCGATCGGCCAGCAGCCACGTCCACAGACCGTGTGCGGCCTGCCCCTGCTGCCGTTTTGGCCGGCACAGCCAGAATCCTTCATCCACGGGCAATGCCGTCGCGAAAGGGGCCACCAGGGAGTGCCTGCCAGTCAGCAGGCGCTGATGCACCAATGCCACTCCGACGCCCTGCTCGGCAAGGCTGATGACCATGCTGAGGTTGTCACATACCAGGCTATGGCACTGGCGCGACAGTGCTGCCTGGTCCACCAGAGACAGCCACGCCGGCCAGCCTGAGGCGAATCCTGCAGCGTGCAACAGCGTCTGTCCAGCCAGATCCCCCGGTGAGGCCAGACGCTCGGCCAGCGATGGTGAACATACGGGGATCAGCGACTCCTTGCCCAGGCTGATGCTCTCCACATTCCCCCAGTCCCCTCGGCCGTAGCGGATTTCCATATCCGCCCCCTGGGCGCCAAAGTCGGCGCTCCAGATGGCACTGACCACCCTGACCGAGATATCGCGATGAGTGGCGTGAAAACGCGCCAGCCGAGGCGCCAACCAATAATGCTGCAGGGCGGGCGTGGTGCGCAGGGTGACCTGGCCTTCCGAGGTGGTACCGAACACTTCAAGCGTCCCCTCTTCCAGGCGCGCGAAGGCTTCCTGCACGCTCGGCAGCCAGGCTTGGCCTGCCGGGGTCAACGACAGGCTGCGAGGGTGTCGTACGAACAGGGCTTGCCCCAGACGGTCCTCCAGCAACCTGATGCGCTGACTGATGGCCGCCTGTGTCACCGACAGTTCCTGTCCTGCTGCGGTGAAGCTCAGCGTGCGCGCCGAGGCCTCGAAGGCCTGCAGCCAGTGGAGAGGAGGAAGAGCGCTCATCTCGTATCCATCCGCGTAGTGGTTGGTTTACTTGGCACCAAGCAAAAAGGTGCCATAAGCAGAGCTTGGCCTAAGACCCCATATTAGTCGTTTGTCGACACGGGCTCGAGCCGCCACCATGTTTCCCCTCCCTCACCTTCAACATGCCGCTTCAGGAGAGTTTCCATGCAAAGCGATGCCGTGCCGCCTCAAGCGACTGACGTCTCCCTACGCGCTGACGCGCTGATCGACATGCATGAACTCGCCCCCTACCCCGACCGGCCATGGCTTGCCACCGTCAGCACCAGCGAATCCCACGTCAGGCTGACCTGGGAAAACGGTGACGAGGGCAGCTACCCGCTGATCTGGCTTCGTGATCATTGTGCCTGCGAGCGATGCCGACACCCGCAGACCCGGGAGCGGCTGGTGATGCCCCTTGAGGAAACGCCACGGCTGTCTGGTGCACGGGTCGTACAAGGGCAGCTGCAGCTGTCCTGGCAGGATGAGCATATCAGCCGGTTCGCCAGCGGCTGGCTGCATCAGCGCCGGCCAGGGTATTCAAGCCCGTCGCCGCTGCCCAACACGGTGGCGTGGCCCCATGGTTTCGCTGCCGAGCGTGTACGCCACTCAGACCTCGTCGCCGGCGGTGAGGGCGAACAACGGTGGCTCACCGCACTGCTGCGCGATGGCCTGGTGCTGCTGGATGACGGCCCGCTGGCCCTGGACGAAGTCAGCCGACTGGCGCAGCGTATTGGACCGCTCAGAGCGACCAACTTCGGTGCACGTTTCGACGTGGTCTCAAAGCCCAACCCCAACAACGCAGCCTATACGGCCATCGGCCTGGCGCTGCATACGGACCTGCCCAACTGGCGCCAGCCGCCGGACATACAGCTGCTTTACTGCCTCAAGAACGATGCCGAAGGAGGCGGCTCGATCTTTGCCGACGGCGTTCAGGTCGCTGAGGCATTGCGGGCCGAACATCCCGCCCACTTCACCCTGCTGGCGACAACGCCCATCGACTTTCGCTTTCAGGATGACGAGCAGGATATTGGCGTGCGCGAACCGGTCATAGACGTGGCGCCGGATGGGCGCATTCGCGAGATTCGCTTCAATAACTGGATTCGTGACACCCTCCACCTGCCGGAGGCGTTGATCGCCCCCTGGTACGAGGCCTACGCCCATTTCTGGGCGTTGCTGAACGCCCCGGAGCACCGAATATCCCTTGAGCTCAAGCCAGGGCAAATGGTCGCCTTTGACAATCGCCGGGTTCTCCACGGTCGCGAAGCGTTTGACCCCAGCACCGGCGAGCGCCACCTGCAGGGCACCTACCTGGACCGCGACATGCTGGAGTCACGCTTGCGCGTGCTGGCCAGACAGGGCTGAGCCAGCGCCCTATTGCGCCAGCCCGTCGCTCAAGCCGGGACAGCAATGCGGTCTTCCAGTCCCTTCGCGAGAAAGTCGACCAGCGCCCGCAGTCGAGCCGGAACGTGACGGCGCTGGGCATAGACCGCGAAGAAGTCGGCCCTGACTCCCTGCCACCCCGGCAGCAGCTGAACCAGTCTTCCCGCCGCCAGGTCATCACAGACATCCCACCAGGAGCGCAGCATGATCCCGTGGCCGTCTAGCGCCAGCCGCTTGATGACTTCCCCGTCATTGCTGGCAAGGCGCCCACCGACCTTCACCGATGCCTCCTTGCCCTGGGCATCTTCAAAGCGCCACTGAGCAAAGTCACTATCGTTCTCGCGAAGCACCAGACAGGCATGGCGTTGAAGGTCGGAGACGGCGACGGGCCGTCCGTGCTGGGCCAGGTAGTCAGGTGAGGCACAGGGCACTCGACGGTTGATGACCAGCCGACGCGCGATCAGGCGCGAGTCCGGTGGCTCGCCGATACGGATCCCCAGATCGACCCCCTCCACCAGCGGCGCAGGAAAGTTCGACAGTTCAAGCGATGCCTCGATCCCGGGATGCTGGGCACAGAAATCGGATAGCAGTGGAGCCACGTGGCGGCGACCGAAGCCAAAGGTGGCATTGATGCGAATCGGCCCCGCCAGTGCGCGGCGGTCCTCCCCCAGGCTCTCTTCCAGCTCTGCCAACTCTTCCAGCAGGGCCATGCCACGGGCCAGATACCGCTCTCCCTCGGCGGTCAGGGTCCACCGGCGGGTGGTACGCGTGGCCAGCTCAACCCCCAGCCGCGCCTCGATCTGCTTGAGCCGTTTGCTCACCGCCGACAGCGACAGCCCAAGCTCCCGCGCCGTAGCCGTCAAGTTGCCTGCCAGCGCCAGCTGGCGAAAGAACGCAAGATCATCCAGTGACGCCACGCCACTCTCCACCAAGATTCAACAATGAATTGCCATAAAGCCCCATTATCCCATTCACGTAAAGGGCTACACTGGCTTCAGCGACGGCGACCTGGTCAACGTCAGGACCGCCGACCTGACGACAGACGGCCGTTCAACCCACAACCACTCGGCTGGCAGTCTCTCCACTAACAACAGATCAACATCAACGCTGACAGGAGCTCGCCCCATGTCCCATCGCATTGCGATCATCGCCGGAGACGGCATCGGTACCGAAGTCATGCCAGAGGGCGTACGCGCCCTGGAGGCCGCAGCCAAGCGTTTCGATATTGCGCTCGACACCCAGACCTTTGACTTCGCCTGCTGTGACTATTACCTCGAGCACGGCAAGATGCTGCCGGACGACTGGCGTGAGACGCTGATCGGCTTTGATGCCATCTTCTATGGTGCCATCGGCTGGCCCGACAAAGTGCCCGATCACATCTCGCTGTGGGGATCGCTGCTCAAGTTTCGACGCGAGTTTGACCAGTACGTCAACCTGCGCCCCTGCCGCCTGCTTCCGGGGATCAAGAGTCCTCTGGCGGGACGCGTGCCCGGGGACATCGACTTCTATGTGGTTCGCGAGAACACCGAGGGCGAGTATTCGAGCGTTGGCGGCACCATGTTCGAGGGCACTGATCGGGAAGTCGTCATTCAGGAAACCGTGATGACCCGCCACGGCGTCGACCGAGTCCTCAAGTACGCCTTTGACCTGGCCCAGAGCCGGCCGCGCAAGAAACTGACGTCCGCCACCAAGTCCAACGGCATCGCCATCACCATGCCCTGGTGGGACAGTCGCGTGGCCGAGATGGCCAAGCACTACAGCGATGTCGAGGTCGACAAGTTTCATATCGACATCCTGACCGCCAACTTCGTGATGCACCCGGACTGGTTCGATGTGGTGGTCGCCTCGAATCTGTTCGGCGACATCCTGTCTGACCTGGGGCCTGCCTGCACCGGCACCATTGGCGTCGCGCCCTCTGCCAACATCAACCCTGAGGGCACCTTCCCCAGCCTGTTCGAGCCAGTTCACGGCAGCGCACCGGATATCGCCGGCAAGGGCATCGCCAATCCCATCGGCCAGATCTGGTCCGGAGCCATGATGCTCGAACACCTGGGACACAAGGACGCCGGCGACGCCATCCTCGCGGCGATCGAAGCCGTACTGGAAGACGGCGACAAGGCGGTCCTGACGCCGGATCTTGGTGGCACTGGTACCACCGAGCGACTGGGTGGTGCCATCAGCGAGCGGATTGCTCAAGGCTGAGGCCGGCGGGGCAGGCCTGATCGAACAGGTCAGCCCCGCTGCCACACGCCCTGTACCACCCTCACCCGGTCGTGCTGAAGGTTGTCGAGCAGGTTACGCCCCATGTCGACAAACGACTCACCGAAGATGGCCGCCGCGCCGGGCAGCTTGTGACGGCTGCCCTCCGTCTTTGCGGGCGTCCCCTGCGTCGTCTCAGCCTGTGGCGGTTGTTCGTGGCGTGCATGCTTGCCCCGCCATGCCAGGGCATCGGCCGTCACGTCCTCAAGTGTCAGGCATTCAAAGCCAGCGCTTTCCAGGCGCCGCTCAAGCTGAGTCAGTGACTCGAGCTGGCTATGCTCTCGGCGACTTGCCCAGGGCACCGGCAGCACCAGCGGTGAGGGGTTGTCACCGCTGACCACCTCATGCAATAGCAGCTTGCCCTGACCGGCAAGGACTCGACACCATTCGCCGATCACCGCATCGGGGGTCGGCATGTTAAGCAGCGCATGCTGACACCAGACCGCGTCAACACTTGCGCTGGGCAGCGGCAGTTCGGCAGCATCGGCACAGATGAACCGGGTCCTGGACGACAGCCCGGTGGCACGACTGAGCCATCTGGCCACATCGATGAACTCCGCCGTGACGTCAATCCCCACCACCTGGCAGTCGCCTTCAGCGGCAAGCAGGCGACTGGCACCCCCGGTGCCACAGCCGATATCCAGCACGCGGCTGCCAGGGGGCAGTTGAGCCAACCGACTCAGCCGTCGACTCGCCGCGCGGCCGCCAAGATGAAGCTGGTCGACACCCGCTATCTCGTCCAGGCTCAGCCGCTCCACATCGCAGCCTGCCGTCTGAAAGGCATCTCTCAGCCGGTCGGTCAAACGGGCATCAAGGCGGCCAGCAGGTTTGCCAGCGGGTTTGCCAGCATAGTGCTCATCGACTCTTGCCAATACCGCCTCACTACGTGACCTCGTATCCTTCATCCCCAGGCTCCCTGTTGTCTTCTGATTCCCTGTCGTACTGTCCTTCACGGCCACGCCCTGATTCCCTGTCCCCCACTAGCCATCTGACCACGCCGGTATCAGCACCGGAGTGGCGATTGGCAGAAGCCGCCCCATCCTTGGACAACATTGATACCAGAGACATACACTAGCTTTACATCATGAACGTTTCTCTGGAGTCATCATGTCTTCGCACGGACGCCGTCTTCGCTCTCTGACCACCCTGTTTCCCCTCAGCATGCTGGCGCTGGCCGGCTGCACCGGGCTGCCTTCGGGTACCCAACCCATCAATGACTTTGCCCTTGATGACTACCTGGGGCGCTGGTACGAGATCGCTCGCTTCGATCACAGCTTTGAAGAGGGGCTGGACTGCGTGACCGCAGACTACTCCCTGCGCGACGACGGTGGCGTGCGAGTGATCAACCGCGGCGTCAACCTCGCCGAGGGCAACGTGGATGTGGCAGAAGGCAAGGCCTACCTGCTTGAGGAAGACAATGTGGGCCGCCTGAAAGTGAGTTTCTTCGGCCCCTTCTACTCAAGCTACAACATTCTGGCGCTGGACGACGCAGGACAATGGTCGTTGGTCACCGGACCAGACCGCGACTATCTCTGGGTTCTGGCGCGGAGTCCTCAACTGGACCAGGCGACCTACCAATCGCTGGTCGAGCGCGCCGAACGCCTCGACTACCCGGTTGACGAGTTGATCAACGTCGACCAGGGCGAGGCCTGCACCGCGTATCGACAAGGGGCGTGAGCCGCCGATCAGGTCCACCAGCCCTCGTCAGAATGTATAACATACAGATGCATGATTACCTCATACGCTGAAGGGGCGGCCATGGTGGCTGCCTTTTCACTGCATGGAGGTTTCCCCAATGTCACTTGGAAGACGAGAATTTCTTGCTGCCACGGCAGCCATCGGCGCCAGCAGCTTTGCACCGTCGCTGTTCGCTCAGGCCCCCGCCCCCCAACGTTACCCGGTCGATGCATGGCAGGTGGTAGACGACCGATTCGCATCGTACAAGCTGTTCAACGCTCCGTTGGAGCGCGAATGGACAGGTGGGCTGTGGCTGGAAGGGCCTGCCTGGAACGCCGTCGGCCGCTACGCGGTGTTCAGCGATATCCCAAGAGCGCGACAGATGCGCTGGGACGAGGCCAGTGGTCAGGTCACTGTGCTGCGTGACCACGTGGGGCACTCCAACGGCAACGCGTTCGATGATCGCGGTCGGCTGGTGGCCTGCGAACACTCCCCTGCACGGGTAGTACGCTATGAGTGGGACGGCAGCCTCAGCGTGCTGGCGAGCACCTACGAAGGCAAACCCCTGAATGCCCCGAATGATCTGGTAACGCTTCCGGGGGGCGCGATCATCTTTACCGACCCGGGTTACGGCGCTCACTCCGACTACGAGGGGCAGAAGCGTGAGCTGGAGCTGGACACTGCGATCTACTATTGGGAAGAAGGCCTGGACGAGCCTCGACGGCTGACTACCGAGCTGTTCAAGCCCAACGGCATCGCTCTGGGCCCGGACGGCACGTCCCTATACGTCACTGACACGGCCCCCTCTCACCATCCCGACCAACCTGCGACCATTACCCGCTTCACCCTGGACAGCGACCAGAAGACGCTAGGCGAAGCAACGCGGCTGGTCGAGAGCAAGACCGAGGGCTACGACGGCATGTGCTGCGACGAGGACGGCAACCTGTGGGTTGGTACGTCTGGAGGAGAGGGCATCGATGGTGTCAGCGTCTTCGCCAGTGACGGCACCCTCATCGGCCGTATTCTGCTACCAGAGGTGTGCGCCAACGTCTGCTTTGTGGGTGAGAAACGCAACCGCCTGCTGATGGCTGCCAGTCAGTCGATCTACACCCTGTACACCGGTGCACGGGGAATCTAGGGCTTGCCTGAAAAGTGCCTGCGCTCGGTAATACGGCGTTAAAAATCGGCTGGTACGCCAGCCCGGTCAAAATGCTCATTTACACCCTGTAGACTGCGCTTTCTCACCGATTTTTGCCTTGTCTAACCTTCGCTCGTCGACTTTTCGTACAAACCCTAGACCTCCTGAGCCTGGCCCCGGCTCGCCGAAGCGAATCGGCGAGCCGGGGCGAATGTAGCGGCAAGGCCGTGAGACGCCAGCACTGCGCCGTGACGTCATTGCAGCCGCCCTTTACCGGTGCTCGCCGGCGACGCTACACGACCTTTCATCTTCGCACCCCGGGTTTACACCAGATCGACGCCCGCCCTTGCAGCTAGCGTGAAGCGTGCCGAAGCTGGCTCAGCTCTCATCGGAACCTGCACCGGAACTTGCATCGGAACGTGCACAGGAGCAGGCGTCAGAATGTGCTCCGGGCCAGCGCCACTGGATCCACATGATGGCGTGATCACCGTGAGGGCAGTGCGCTCCTCGGCGCCGGTTCGCCAGACTGGCGTCGCGTCAGCGTGCCGAGTTGGCGACGCCCAGCGGTAGGCGTCACACACCACCACCGCATACGACAACAAAGAACGCTGCCCATGTTGCTTGCTCTACCTCGCCATACCCGTATGTTGTGTAGCACCACAGAGGAAGCTCGACATGCTTTCTGATTGGCTGTCGAAAAGCCTCGACGCTGCTTCCGCCTCGCTCCCGTCAGACGGCAGGATTCACGGCGGACACTACCGCATCGAAGCGCCAGGGGTGTTGCGCCTTACCCCAGACCACGTATCTCCCCACGCACGCGCCTGCGTGCTGTCAGCCGGTATCCACGGCAACGAGACGGCCCCCATCGAGCTGCTCGGAGACTGCCTGGCACGCCTTGAGGCCGGCTTCATCGAGCTGGGGGCTCCCGTGCTGGTGATCCTGGGCAACCTGGAAGCCATTCGACGCAACACGCGCTTCGTCGAGACCAACCTCAATCGGCTGTTCCGCCAAGGCCTGGACCAACCCGGTGATGAGGCCGACCGTGCGCGTGAACTGATGGCGGCAGTAGATACCTTCTTTGCTGACCACCCCCAGCTGCCACGCTTGCACTACGACCTGCATACCGCCATTCGCGACAGCCATTATCCGCGCTTCGTGGTGGCCCCCTTCGCTGACACGCTTACCGAACCACAGCAGTGGCGATGGATGGCCGGTGCTGGCATTCAGGCGGCGCTCAAGCAGCATCAGCATAGCTGGACCTTTTCCCACTACAGCAAGCACTACCACCAGGCCCAGGCGTTTACGCTGGAACTCGGCAAGGCGCTGCCCTTCGGTCACAATGATCTTGCGCCCCTTGCTGCCATGGGTGATTTGCTGTTGGCCTTGCTGAGCGGACTGTCTCCGCGAGAGGGGCAGATCGCGGATCTACAGGGCTTCGCGGTGGAAATGGAGGTCTTTCGCGAAAGCGAGGACTTTACGCTGTGCTTTGCCGACAACACCCCGAACTTCACCGAGTTCGCGCCGGGCGAGGTCGTCGCCCGCGACGCCAAGGCCGGTGAAACGCGCATCGGCGCAACACCACTGAGCGTGGTATTTCCCAACGCCAAGGTGGAACTCGGCGCCCGTGCAGCGCTTCTGGTCGCCCCTGTTGCTCTCGACATGGACTGACCCTGTACGCTGCGATCTCCCCGATATTCTCGAGATAACAACAACTTGGAGATAACATCATGATGACCCGCCCCTCCAGATTAGACGAAGGTATAATGCTTCTGTATTTCGCTTCGTCTGCTGCGCCGACCCAAGCCTGTTAGAATCCCCCGTTTTTTCGCGCCAGCCCGCGCCATTCGGCCGGCTTACCAGGCACGGCCGTTTTTCTCTGGAGCCCGATCCATGGCTGATACACCGATTCCGCTGGAAGTGCGCAACATCAAGAAGCGCTTCGGCAACACCGAAGTGCTCAAGGGGCTGTCCCTGGAGGCCCGCAAGGGTGACGTCATTACCCTGATCGGAGCTTCCGGCTCCGGCAAGAGTACCTTCCTGCGTTGCATGAACCTGCTCGAGCAGCCCAATGAAGGCGAACTGATCGTTCATGGCGAGCAGATCCGTTTCAAGGAAACCAAGCACGGGCGGGAACCCGCCGACTGGAACCAGGTGGTGCAGATGCGCGCCAAACTGTCGATGGTGTTCCAGAGCTTCAACCTGTGGGCCCACATGACCCTGCTGGAAAATGTCATCGAAGCGCCCGTGCATGTGCTGAAGAAGCCCAGGAAAGAAGCCATCCAGCATGCCAGGGCGCTGCTTGAGCGCGTTGGCCTGGCGGAGCGCACCGACTACTATCCCGCCCAGCTTTCCGGAGGCCAGCAGCAGCGCGGCGCCATCGCCCGCGCCCTGGCCATGGACCCGGAGGTGATGCTGTTCGACGAGCCGACGTCAGCGCTTGACCCGGAGCTGGTCGGCGACGTGCTCAAGGTCATGCGCGACCTGGCCGAAGAGGGCCGCACCATGATCGTGGTCACCCACGAGATGGCCTTTGCCCGGGACGTGTCCAGCCAGGTGATTTACCTGCACCAGGGGCAGGTAGAAGAAGCCGGACCTCCCGATGAGGTGCTGGGCAATCCCCGTTCCGAGCGACTCAAGCAGTTTCTTGCACCCAAGCGCTGAGACGGCCAGGAGAGACCCATGATTGACCTTCACGGTTACGGGCCGCGCCTTCTCGAGGGAGCGCTGGTCACCATCGAGCTGGCAGTACTGTCATTGATCCTGGCCATTGTGCTGGGACTGATTACCGCCAGCGCAAAGATGTCACGCAACTGGGTCGCCCATCGTCTGGGAACCCTCTATACCACCATCATCCGCGGTGTCCCCGACCTGGTGCTGATGATGCTGCTGTTCTTTGGCGGCCAGATTGGCATCAATATGGTCACCGACTGGCTGTATGACCGCTTCGACATCGATATCTTCATCAACGTCAACGAGTTCGTGGCAGGCGTCCTGACCATCGGTCTGATCTTCGGCGCCTATATGGGAGAAACCTTCCGCGGCGCCTTTCTGGCCGTCGACAGCGGCCAGATCGAGGCCGGACGCGCCTACGGCATGAGCCATGCGCTGGTGTTCAGGCGCATCCGCTTTCCCCAGATGATGCGCCACGCCCTGCCCGGCCTTTCCAACAACTGGATGGTATTGCTCAAGACCACCGCACTGGTCTCGGTGATCGGCCTGTCGGACATGGTTCGGGTGGCCGCCGAAGCGTCCAAGGCCACCCGGGAACCCTTCCTGTTCATGATTATCGTCGCGATCATCTACCTGCTGATCGCCAGCGTCTCGGAGTGGTTCTTCGCCAAGCTGCAAAAGCGCTATGACGTCGGTTTTGGAGGCCATGACTGATGGAATCTGTGCTCGCCTCACTGGAGACAATGCTGGCCGACAACAGCATCTTCACCCTGGACACCCTGTCCTACTACGGTGAAGGACTGACAACAACGGTCCAACTGGTCTTCCTGTCGCTGATCGTTGGCCTGGTTGCTGCGGTCCCCCTGTCCATTGGCCGCGGTTCCAAGCGCCGGTGGATCAAGATGCCCATCTTCTTCTACACCTACGTCTTCCGCGGCACGCCGCTGCTGGTGCAGCTGTATCTTATCTACTATGGCGTCGTCTTCGTCGAGGGCATCCAGGACACCTGGCTCTGGGTGCTGCTGGAGAAGCCGTTCTTCCCGGCGCTGGTGGCGTTCTCCCTCAATACGGCGGCCTACACCACCGAGATCTTCCATGGCGCCATCAAGGCAACTCCCCGTGGAGAGATCGAGGCGGCCAGGGCCTACGGCATGCGCTACTCCCTGATGATGCGTCGTATCGTGCTGCCCAGCGCCTTTCGTCGGGCGCTTCCGGCCTACGGCAACGAGGTCATCTTCATGCTCCACGCCAGCGCCATTGCCAGCGTGGTGACCATCATGGACCTGACCGGCGCCGCTCGCTTCGTCTACGCACGTTTCTATGCGCCCTTCGATGCCTTCCTGTTCGTCGCGGCCATCTACCTGTGCCTGACCTTCGCTATCCTCTACCTGTTCCGCTATCTCGAGAAGCGCTTGCTGGCGCACCTTAAGCCGGCTTCAGGCTAAAGACCAACGCCGGAGGCCAGTCCCTCCGGCGTACCTTGACGATCGTCAAACGAGCGTTGGGAACTACCGTTTCACTGCCCCCTTTTTTTCCTTCCTGACGGGGGCGTGATTCGCTAAGGTGGCATCATGCGTCCACGAGACGCCTGCCATTACCCTCCTATCAACCATCTCTCATCAACAATAAGGGTCACTCCACATGACACTGCGCAACCTTTTTACCGCGAGTCTCATCGGCACGGCGGTTCTTGCCTCCACCGCCCAGGCTGAGGTTCGTGATATTCGCATCGGCGTCGACGTTCCCTACGAGCCCATGGAGTACCGCACCCCTGACGGCGAGCTGACCGGCTTTGACATCGACCTGGGCAATGCCCTGTGTGCCGAGGTCGGTATCCAGTGCGAGTGGGTGGTGCAGGGATGGGACGGCATCATTCCTGGCCTGATGGCACGCAAATACGACGCCATCATGTCGTCCATGACGATCAACGACGAGCGTCGCGAGCAGGTGCTGTTCTCTGACCCCTACTTCACTCCGCCGTCAGCCTGGTTTGCCCCAGCCGACCTGGAGATGGGCAACCCCGATGCCGAGGCCCTCGAGGGCATGACCATCGGTGTGCAGCGCGGCACCCTGCAGGACAACTACGTCACAGACCTGTACGGCGATGTCGCTGATGTCAGCCGCTACGCCACCGCCGACGACCTGGTCCTGGACATGGACTCTGGTCGCGTGGATATCGGCTTCCTCGACTATCCGGTGGGCAAGTCCACGCTGCTGGACAGCGATGCCGGTGACTACAAGGTGGTCGGTGAGCAGATCACCGAACCGAAGGAATACTTCGGTGACGGCTTCGGCATTGCCTTCCGCCAGCGCGACGAAGACCTGGCCAAGGCCTTCAATGACGCCCTGGCCACCCTCAAGGGCAATGGCACCTATGACGAGATCCATGCCAAGTACTTTGCTGAATAAATCGTACTTTACTGGATACACAGTGCGTTGCTGAGTCACCTCACCCTGGCACTGCATGACGTCGACCCCCTGGGGTCGGCGTCAACCACCACCGATCTGGACCTGAGCTGACCTGACGTGCCTTCGCCCTTGCTCCTCCACGGCGCGATGCCCCTATCTCGCCCCCTGTCTCGCCCACTATGCCTGCCCCAGTCGCCCTGGCTGGATGGCTTCGCCCTGAGCGAGTGGTTCGACGAATAATCGCTGGCGTCATCGGCGCCTGGCTATCTCCCGTACGACATCCCCTGGTGTCTTTCCGCCTTATTAATGTGGGCGGTGAGCTTGTGTCTCGACCACACAACACTTTTCCGTTATTTGAGGATTTCCCCATGCCACGCTCTCCCATGCTGTTTGCCTCCACCCTGGCAGCTCTGATGCTTGCCACCCCTCCCGTCCTGGCCGACGACCCCCTGCGCCTGGCCGTTGACGTGCCCTACGAACCGTTCGAGTACAAGACCGCAGATGGCACTCTGACCGGCTTTGAAGTGGACCTGGGCAATGCCGTCTGCGCGCACCTTGAGATCCAGTGCACCTGGGTGGAGCAACCCTGGGACGGCATGATTCCGGCGCTGATGGCGCGCAAGTTCGACGCCATCATGTCGTCCATGGCGATCACCGAGGAACGCAGCCGCCAGGTACTGTTCTCCGAGCCCTACTACACCACGCCGAGCGCCTGGATCACGCCACGTGGCCGGGACATCGACATCTCCGACAAGGCAAGCCTTGAAGGGCTCACGGCTGGCGTCCAGCGCGCTACCCTGCAGGATCGCTACGTGACCGACCTGTACGGCGATGTGCTCGAGATACGCCGCTATGCCAGCGCCGACGATGTGGTCGCCGACCTGCGTGCCGGCCGTCTTGACCTGACCTTCATGGACTACCCGATCGCCGAGGCGATGATCGAGATCGATACCGAGGCAAGCGATTTTGTGCGCATCAGCGACTTCATCAAGGAGCCCGACACCTACTTCGGACAAGGCGTCGGCGTTGCCTTCCGCAAGCGTGATCGCGACCTCGCCGAGCGCTTCAATCAAGCGCTGGCAGAGCTCAAGGCCAATGGGACCTACGACGAGATCATGAGCGAGTACTTCAGCTACGACATTAAACTGTAGCCATGCCCCCACCAGATCCGGGCGGTGAACGCCGCCCGGCCTGGAGTGAAGAACACTGGCTGGCGTTGCGCCAGCCACATCCCAGCCTCGACCGACCCGCAGGAACCGCCATGCTGACCCTTCTCAAGAATGCGCGGCTGTATGCCCCAGCTCCGCTTGGCCTCAAGCATCTGCTGATCGCCGACCAACGCATCGCCGCCATACTCGACCCGCAGGATAGCCCGGACATTCACTTGCCCGGTCTCTCGGTCCAGGACCTGGAGGGGCGGCGAGTGATTCCTGGCCTGGTGGATCCGCTAGTCCATATGACCGGCGGCGGCGGCGAGGGCGGCTTTGGCACCCGCACCCCGGAGCTGCGTCTCGAGGACGCCGTGAGCTCCGGCGTCACCACCCTGATCGGCGCCCTGGGGACCGACGCCCTGACCCGCACCCCGGCCAACCTGCTCGGCAAGGTGCGCGAGCTCGCCGCCGGGGGACTGAGTTGCTACGCCTATACCGGGTCCTACCAGCTTCCCCCGGTCACCCTGACCGGCTCCGTCGCTCAGGACATTCTGTATATTCCTGAATACATCGGGGTGGGAGAGGTCGCCATCAGCGACCACCGCGGTTCCCAACCGTCCGTTCAGGAGCTGGCCCGGCTGGCATCGGATAGCCGCACTGCGGGCATGCTGGCGGGCAAGTCCGGCATTGTGTTCATCCACACCGGCGACGCCTCAGGGGGACTCGAGATCCTGCGCGAGGTGGCACGCACCACGGCACTGCCTATCGCTCAGTTCATGCCCACCCATATCAACCGCACCGCGACCCTGTTCGAAGACGGGCTGCGTTTCGCCCGTGACGGCGGCCGCATCGACCTCACGACCAGTACCACCCCGGAGCTTCTCGCCGAGGGCGAAGTCCCCGCCTCGGAAGCGGTCGCGCGGGCGCTCAAGGCGCGTGTCGAGCCCTCGCGCGTGACGCTCTCGTCAGACGCCAACGCTTCTTTGCCGCGCTTCGATGACCATGGCCGCTTCATTGGCCTCAAGGCGGGACGCCTCGACAGCCTGTTCGAGGTAGTGGGCGAATGTGTCAACGACCACGGCATCGCGCTGGAGAACGCACTAGGCTTCGCCAGCAGCCACAGTGCAGACGCCCTGGGCCTTGCTCGCAAGGGACGCCTCGCGGTAGGGCAGGATGCGGACCTGCTGATCCTTGCTGACGACGCCTGGGCAATTGACGAGGTCTGGGCGCTGGGACGATGCGTGCATCGACGTGACACAGATCGTTAGTCGTGTAAGGATTATTGGCGGATCACAGACTGAAGGCTGTCCCACGAGCTTGGACGGCCAGCGCAACGACCGTTGAGTGAGCGTGCGATGGCTGACAAATCGATGTGCCAAGCCCGTGTCTCCCCCATCCACGAGGAGAGCCTATGAAAACCTACGACAAGTCACCCGAGGCCATTGCCCGTCTCAATCGTGAACAGTACCGGGTCACCCAGGAGAGCGGTACCGAGCGCCCTGGCACCGGCGAGTATCTGCATCATCATGAACCGGGCATCTACGTGGACATTGTCTCCGGCGAACCCCTGTTCGCGTCGTCGGACAAGTATGAGTCCGGCTGCGGATGGCCAAGTTTCACCAAGCCCATTGCGCCTGCCTACGTCAATGAACTGGTGGACTCGTCCCATGGCATGATCCGTACCGAGGTGCGCTCCAGCCATGGCGACAGCCACCTGGGTCATGTCTTTCCAGACGGCCCTAGAGACAAGGGTGGCATGCGTTATTGCATCAACTCGGCGTCGCTCAGGTTCATCCACCGCGATGACATGGAAGCCGAAGGCTACGGCGAGTACCTGGATCAAGTGGAGGAGATCTGAACATGGCACTACAACGCGCAGTTTTGGCAGGAGGTTGCTTCTGGGGCATGCAGGATCTGATCCGTAAGCTGCCAGGCGTCGAAAGTACACGTGTCGGCTACACCGGTGGCGACGTGGAAAACGCCACCTATCGCCACCATGGCACCCATGCCGAGGGCATCGAGATCATGTTTGACCCGGCGGTGATCAGCTATCGTCGACTGCTGGAGTACTTCTTCCAGATTCATGATCCGACGACGGTCAACCGTCAGGGTAACGATCGTGGCATGTCCTACCGGTCAGCCATATACTACGTGGACGAAGACCAGAAGGCAGAGGCGCTGAACACCATTGCCGATGTCGATGCCTCGGGGCTGTGGCCGGGCAAGGTGGTGACCGAAGTAGAGCCTGTAGGCGACTTCTGGGAAGCCGAGCCGGAGCACCAGGATTACCTGGAACGTCTTCCCAACGGCTATACCTGCCACTTCCCGCGCCCGGATTGGGTCCTGCCCAAGCGCACGGAAGAGGCCTGAGGTTGCCACCAGGCAGGCGGCTAGCACGCGATATCCTGCCGTTGGTATGCGAACTGCGACACCGCCCTTCTGGGCGGTGTCGTTTCTCACGGGGTTCAACGCCGGGGATGCGCACCGCCCACATGAACCCCGGCGTCTCCTCCACCACTCACGTCCCCTACCGGCTGCGCCAGTTCGTTGAGAATGCCGCACTCTCCCGCCGTGCCATGCCCAGCGCAGCGCTGCCTGAGCCCCTCGAGCTCCGCCTTCAATCGGGACAGCTGGGCAATTCTCTGCTCCACATGGCCCAGGTGTGCCTCGATCAACGCATCGGCATCTTCACAGGGACGCTCCGGGTGATCCTGGCAGACCAGCAGCGCGCGGATTTCGTCCAGGGTCATGTCCAGCGCGCGGCAGTGGCGAATGAAATCCAGCCGCTCGGCGTGGGCATCACGATACACGCGATAGTTGCCGTCACTGCGCTCGGGCTCGGGCAGCAACCCTTCGCGCTCGTAGTAGCGCAGCGTTTCTACCTTCACCCCACTACGACGGGCCAGTTCTCCTATCTTCATTTACGGCCTCCCCATTCTCTCGACGTTCTTGGCATGTCACCGACGCTCTTGGCATGTCATCGAAGCTTGCGCCATGCCTTCGCCGCCCATGCTGGACGTCTTCTCGCGGCAGGTGATCTCGTGACTCACTCGGATGCTTGACTCTGTAGTCACTACAGGGTGTTAACTTGGATACCAGAATCCTCTTTGGAGTTCCAGGCATGGCTGATCTTGAGCGCCAGACACCGTCAGACGACCCCTCATCCTGCTGCAGTGTCGGGCACACGAAAGCGTCCTGCGGCAACGACCCGAGCGGAACGTCGAGTGCGAACTGTTCGTCGACCCAGAGCGCGTCGACCCAGAATGCACCGACCGACAGTACCTCTGCGGCTACGCCGGAAGGCACTCAGCGCCTGGACGTGATCGTTGACGAAATGTGCTGTCCGACTGAAGAGCGCGTCCTGCGCAAAGCACTGAACAGCCTGCCAGGCGTCGAGCAGCTGACCTTTGACACCATGCAGCGTCGGCTCACCATCCATCACCGAAATGTGGACCGCCGGGCGGTCGCGTCGCGTATTCAGGAGGCGGGAATGACGGCTCGCTTCCTTGATCAGGCCAAGCAGGAGCCCCCCCGCGATAGCGCTTCTCTGCCCTGGGCTCGCCTGGCAGTCGCCGGCGCACTGGCTCTGGGGGCAGAGGTCACCGGCTGGCTTGGCCTGGGCGTGCCCTGGTTGGCGGCGCTGCTGGCCATTATCGCCATCGCCATGGTGGGGCTGCCCACCTGGAAGAAAGGCTTGCTGGCGCTACGCCAGGGCACCCTCAATATCAATGCCCTGATGAGCGTTGCCGTCACCGGCGCCATGCTGATTGGGCACTGGTCCGAGGCGGCCATGGTGATTGTGCTGTTCACCCTGGCGGAGCATCTGGAAGCGCGCTCGCTGGAGCGCGCCCGCCGGGCCATCTCAGGCTTGCTTGACCTGGCGCCGCCCATGGCCAGAGTGCGCGACGAGAGCGCAGCCGAGCCGAACCGTTGGCGCGAGATCAAGGCAGAAGAGGTCAGGCCTGGGGCTTTGGTCAGGGTGTTCGCCGGTGAACGCCTGGCGCTGGATGGTGAGATCGTGCGCGGTGAAGCGAGCCTGGATGAAGCCCCTATCACGGGCGAAAGCCTGCCTCGCGAACGCGGTCCAGGTGACACCGTTTACGCAGGCTCAATCAATCTATCCGGCGATCTCGACTACCGCGTGACACGCGACGCCAGTGACACCACCCTGGCCCGCATCATTCACGCCGTAGAGGACGCCCAGTCACGGCGTGCGCCGACCCAGCGCACCATAGACCGCTTCGCCGCCGTCTACACGCCGGTGGTCTTTGTCCTGGCGCTGGTCGTGGCAGTCGGCTGGCCTTTGCTGGGCCTCGGTCCGTGGCTCGACGGCGTCTATCGTGCCCTGGTCCTGCTGGTCATTGCCTGCCCCTGCGCCCTGGTCATCTCGACCCCGGTCACCGTGGTCAGCGGGCTCGGCGCCGCCGCTCGCCAGGGAATTCTGATCAAGGGAGGCGCCTTTCTGGAGCAGGCCACCCGCCTGACCCACCTGGCCATGGACAAGACCGGTACCCTGACCGAGGGCAAGCCACACTTGGTCAGCGCCAGTGCCATCGGCAACACGTCCGACAAGGACTGCCACCGCCTGGCCGTGGCCCTGGCCGAGCGCTCCAACCATCCGGTGTCCCGCGCTCTGGTGGTGGGGTTGGGCGCGCAGCCCGATGTCTCTCTCGAGCAGGTCGAGGAGCGCAGTGGTCGTGGTCTAGTGGCCAGGGAGGCGACAAGCGACACCGATATGACTGCTCGGGTATGGCTCGGCAATGGCCGTCTGGCCCGCGACATGGGCGTCGATGACAAGGTTCTGCTGAGTCATGGACCAACGGATGACGATGCCGGCGTCGTCTGGCTTGGCCGCGACGCGACCGTGCTGGGTAGCTTCAAGGTACGGGATGCCCTGCGTCCAAGCAGCAAGGCGGCGATCAAGCGCCTGCACCGTCAAGGCGTCAAGGTCAGCGTGCTCAGCGGCGATACTCAGTCTCGGGTCGATGCCATCGCCCTGGAAGCTGGCATCGACGAGGCCTTCGGCGAGCTGCTGCCGGAAGACAAGCTCGAGCACCTCGATGCCCTGACCAAGCGCGGCACCACCGGCATGGTCGGCGATGGCATCAACGATACACCGGCGCTGGCCCGAGCCGATGTCGGCATCGCCATGGGCGCGGCGGGCAGCGACGTGGCCATCGAGACCGCCGATATCGCGTTGATGAACGATGACCCGGCCAGCCTGCCGAGGCTGATCGACCTGGCCCGCACCACCCGGCGACTGCTGGTGCAGAACATTGCGCTAGCGCTGGGGATCAAGGCCGTGTTTCTGGCCCTCGCCCTGACCGGCAACGCCACCCTGTGGATGGCCGTCTTCGCCGACCTGGGATCGAGCCTTCTGGTGGTAGGCAATGGGCTGAGGATTCTCAAGGCGCGTTTCACACCTTGAAGATATCAACAGGAGCTTATGTCAGGTCTATTTGAGAGCATCCAAGGAGTCAGGCTTGAGCGAGGCTGTGGAATTCGGCGTCCCAGCAGAAGTTGGTACATCCAAAAGATGACGGTCGAATCCTAGATCTATCAGCGTGTGCCAAGCCTGCAGTACTTCTTCAGGGATGAAAAAGGGTGACTGATATCCGAGTTCGGGATAGTGCAGCATCCGATGAAGGTCACCCACCATCTCATCGATCAGCCCAAGCACCCCGATCTGGTTGGATACGTCATCGGGAAAGGCCGTAGCAGGGGCATCGATGGCAGCTGTCAACTCTGGCCACTGCACAGCGAGGGTATGCTTCACGCGTAAAACAGAATTCCGCTTGGTCACAAACGTTGCACGACGCACCCCGGGGAGGAGATCACGGGAAAAGCGGATGTTCTCCGCGAAATTGGTTGCACGTCTTTCCAGCGTGATCTGCCCCGCGTCAACCCCCAGCGAGCGTGCTCGATCAAGGAACACATCGGCCTCGCTTCGCTCCCACAGATGACGTGTCCAGTTGCCAGTAGCGCCGGTTATCAACATACGAGGAGCGGTACCCGCTCTCATCAATGCACAGGCATGATCGCACACGCGCAGATCATAGGAACCGCAGACGATGATGATATCCGAAGGCACCAGACAAGCCGGCTGGCCTTGAAGAAACGCCCAGAGCGTCTGAGCATCGCGCATTACCGGCGTCATCGGCGGCCCCCAACAGTATCGTAGACGTTGATCGATTCGCTCCCTCACTTCGCATTCAGTCACGTCCCGCTAGGCTTTGTCCAAAGAAGTCCGAAAAATCGGCAAGTGATGGCTAGCCAAGGCAAAAATCGGTGAGGAAACGCAGTCTACAGGGTAGAAGCGAGCCGCCTGATCCGCTTTTTAACGCCGTATTACCGAGCGCAGGCACTTTTCAGACAAGCCCTGGTGCCGCGGGTCTATCTCTACCTCGCTAGCTCACTGCTACCTATACCCCGCTAGCGCATCGCTTCGCCTTGCTCTGCCCTCCTACCTGACCGCGATCGCCTCGCGCATAAAGCGCAGTATCCACTCGGCCATCACGGCGTCGTCGATGCGCCCGGACAATGATGCCTGTCCCTGGCGCACCCGGGCGTCTCCCACCAGGCCCTGGCGCAGGTTCATCAAGTCACGGGAGTAGTCCGGGCGAAATTCCGGATGCCCCTGAACCCCGAGGAAGCAGCGGCCCACTCGGATCAGGTAGTGGGGACAGAAGCCACTCCCCCCAAGCGTACAGGCGCCCTCGGGCAGCACCTCCACCTGGTCCTGGTGACTGACCAGCAGGTCAAGCGCTTCCTGCCATGGCGTCATCCAGGGTTCGCGTTCGACTACCTGATTGTTGGACAGGCCAACCCCCCACCCCTTGGGGCTCTTGATGACCTCGCCGCCTAGCGCCTTGACGATCAACTGGTGGCCAAAGCAGATGCCCACCAGCGGCTTCTCGGCACGATAGAGATCGCGTACGAATCCCTCAAGACGGTCGATCCAGTCATGGCCGTCGTTGACCCCAAACTTGGAACCGGTGGTCAGCCAGGCGTCCACCGCTTCGATATCCGTTGGAATCTCGCCATCCAGGCAGCGATAGACCTGCCACTCTAGCGTCACGCCAAGATCGTATGCCGCCGGCGCCAGCAACGCCTCGAACATGGCGGGATAGTTGCCATGGGCGGCGATCAGTTCAGGTGCCACGTCATCGCACTGCAGTAGACCGATTCGCATGATGTTCTCCATCACCAGTACTCCCTTGACGCTGGCCGGCCACCTTGCCAGAGAGCCGCCAGGGCTGTGTCATCGGGCGAGGCCGGCCGCTAGAGTCTGCCCTCAAGGGCCGCCAGAAAGACCCGACGATAGTCCTCGGCCGTGAAGGCGATGGGGTTGGATCCCGCAGACGGGTCCACCACCGCCATTTCGGCGACCTTGTCGGCCTGTGAATCGTCGATACCGATAGCCGCCAGATCATGAGGAATCGCCAATCGTTCGCGCAGCTCCAGCACCCAATCGATGGCGCTGGCGGTGCTGGGCTGGCGCAGATCCAGGTAGCGACACAGGCGGACCATGGGCTCGCCGATGGCGCGCTCGTTGGCCTTGAGCACATAGGGCATCAGGATGGCATTAAGGGTGCCGTGATGGGCGTCATAGAGGGCTCCCAGAGGATGCGCCAAGGCGTGCATTGCCCCCAGCCCTCGTTGAAAGGCCGTCGCCCCCATGCTGGAGGCGACCAGCATGTTAAGGCGCGCCTCCAGGTCATCGCCATGGGCATAGGCCCTCGGCAAGAAGTCTCGTACCCGCCGCATGCCTTCCACCGCGATGCCTTCCGCCATGGGGTGGTAGCCTGGCGCGCACCATGCTTCCAGGCAGTGGGACAGGGCATCCATACCGGTCGCTGCGGTCACCGCAGGAGGCAGTCCGACGGTCAGGGTCGGATCAAGAATCACCCGCGCCGGTACCATGCCAGGGTGGAAAATGATGCGTTTGACGTGCTCTGCCTCGTCGGTAATCACAGAGGCACGTCCCACTTCGGAGCCGGTGCCCGCGGTGGTAGGAACCGCTACCACCGGCACGATGGCCTTGGCATCGGCATTCTTCCAGTTGTCGCCGATATCCTCCAGCGACCACAGCGACAGGCCGTCACGTTGATTGGCCATCAAGGCCACCGCCTTGGCGGCATCAAGCCCGGAACCGCCGCCGAAGGCGATCACGCCGTCATGCTCCCCCTCGCGAAAGGCATCCACGCCAGCGATGACATTGGCACCGGTCGGATTGCCCTTGATCTCGCTGAACAGCCCGACCCGGAGTCCTTCCGATCGACAGTGTTCAAGGGCATCCGCCACCATCGGCAGCGCCGCCAGGCCAGGGTCGGTCACCAGCAGCGGCGCATGCATGCCAAGCTCATGGCACTGTTGCGGCAGGTCTCGAATACGCCCCGCGCCGGTCAGGATCGAGGACGGATAATTCCAGCTGGTGGTAAAGCGGCTGATATCGCTCATGGTGACCTCAGGGATGCTTGAGATGGAAGGATTTGGGCCGGGTCAGGCTGTCAAAGCCCAGGCGCGATAGCGAGCAACCACGTCCTGATAGCTTGACCCCCGTCCAGGCGAGCTCGGGATCCAGATAGTCGCAGCGGTTGACGAAGGCCGTACCGACGTCAAGGCGGGCCGCCAGTGCCTCACCGGCCTCCAGGTCGCGGGTAAAGATCGCGCCGGTCAGGCCAAAGGCGGAGTCATTCATCAGTGCAATGGCCTCGTCGTCACTATCGACGGGCATGACGGCGACCACCGGGCCAAAACTCTCTTCCTGCATCACCGCCATGGAGTGATCGACGTCCGTCAGCAGCTGCGGCGCCAGATAGGCACTACCTGGCCGGGACAGCGGGTAGTCGCCGGGATCGATCCAGGCACGTGCGCCGGCAGCGACCGCCGCTTCTACCTGGCCTCGTACAAAATCCGCGGCAGCAGGTTTGACCACAGGCCCCAGGGTCGTGGCGGGGTCGGTGGGATTACCGAGCTTGAGCTGCTTCAGCCAGGCCACGGCGCGCGCGACGAAATCATCGAAGATGGCTCGCTCGACATAAATGCGTTCAATGCCACAGCAGCTCTGGCCTGAGTTGAAGAAGGCGCCATCCATGACACCATCCACTGTGCTGTCCAGATCGACATCGCCACGCACGTAAGCCGCATCCTTACCCCCCAGTTCCAGCGCTGTCGCAATGAAACGCCCCGCCGTTGCCTGCTCCACGGTGCGCCCACCCGCGACCGACCCGGTAAACGAGACGTGGGCAATGCGTGGATCTCCCATCACTTGCTCGGCGTCGGCGTGACTCATGTGCAGGAACTGAAAGACGCCCTCCTCGATACCCGCCTCCCGGGCGGCCTCCACCATGCGCTCTGCGCACAGCGGGGTCTGGGCCGAGTGCTTGAGGATCACCGCGTTTCCGGCAAGCAGCGCCGGGATCACCGCATTCACGGCCGTCATGTAGGGAAAGTTCCAGGGCGCCACGATCAGTGACACGCCGAGAGGTTCGCGGCGGATGTAGCGAGTAAACCCCGGCTTGTCGCTTAGCCTGAGTGGAGACAGCGCCCCAGGCGCCATCTCGATCATGGCCCTGGCACGTTCCTCGAAACCGCCGATTTCGCCTCCCGCTTGAGCGATGGGCCGCCCCATCTGCCAGCAAAGCTCTTCCACGTGTTGATCGCGCCGGGAGATAAAGGCATCCACCATGGCGCTGGCCAGACGGCAGCGTTGTTCCACACTGACGTCACGCCAGCGCTTCTGGGCATCGGTCGCCAGGGCAAGGGTACGCTCGATCTGCTCGGCATCGGCCTGCTCTCGTTCTACGTACACCGAGCCGTCCACCGGCGATAGGGTCTGTTGAATGGCCATGCGGTTCTCTCGTCAGTCGATGGGCGGGATGCCGGGCATCCGCGTCAAATGATTTCGAAATAGCGATCCAGCTCCCAATCGGTGATGTGACGTCGGAACTCGCGCTCTTCCCATTCTCGGGTGGCCGCGAAATGCTCGACGAAGTCGTCACCGAACAGCGCCCGCGCCGGGGCAGATCCCTTGAGCCGCTGCGCTGCGTCCCACAGTGTTCGAGGCAGCGCCTGATGCTCCGGGTGATCCACTGTGTAGGCGTTGCCAGTGACCGCCGTGTCGGGTTCAAGCTGCTGCTCGATCCCATAGAGGCCGGCACCGATTGCCGCGGCAAGCGCCAGATAGGGATTGGCATCAGCGCTACCCAGGCGATACTCGACCCGCTGAGACTTGGCGCTGCCGGGAATGACCCTCAGCGCCGTCGTGCGGTTTTCCACCCCCCAGGTGGCGTCAGTCGGCGCCCAGAAACCAGGTATCAGCCGGGTGTAGCTGTTGACGGTAGGCGCGAACATGGCCAGGAACTCTGGCATCAGGCGCTGCTGTCCGGCGACGAAATGACGCTGGATGGCACTCATGCCGTACTCGGCCTCGCCATCGTAGAAGGCCGACTGGCCGTCATTCAGGTGGGTCATCGACAGGTGGATGTGCCCACTCTGCCCGGGATAGTCCGGCGACCACTTGGCCATGAAGGTGGCCATCAGGCCACGCCGCTGAGCCCAGACCTTGGTGAAGGTCTTGAACAACGCCGCCTTGTCACCGGCAGCCAGGGCTTCGTCGACGCCAATGGCCGCCTCCAGCACTCCTGGCCCGGTCTCGGTGTGCAGCCCCTCGATGGGGAAGTCCATGCGTTCCGACAAGGCCAATAACTCGTGATACAGCTCGGCGTGGACCGAACTTCTGAGCATCGAGTAGCCCATCATGTCGGGCGTCAGGGGACGCAGCTGACGAAAGCCCTTCTCGCGCACCGACTCAGGCGTCTCCTGGAACATGAAAAACTCATATTCGAGCGATCCATGCACCTTGAATCCCATGTCGGCGGCCCGGGCCAGCACTCGACGCAGCAGCCCGCGGGGACAGATCGCCTCGGCCCGCTCGGTGAATTCCGCCATGAACAGCAGCATGTCGCCCTCGAAGGGCACCTCGCGGCAGGTCTCCGGCAATAGCCTCAACTGGGCGTCGGGGTAACCGGTATGCCAGCCGGTAAAGCGCGTGTTGTCGTACAGCTCGTCCTTGCTGTCCCAGCCCAGCACGACATCACAGAAGGCAAAGCCCCCCTCCAGTGCGGCGAAGAATTTGTCACGCTGCATGTACTTGCCGACCATGACCCCGTCCAGATCGAGAAAGCCGACTTTGACGTGGCTGAGGTTGCGCGCTTCGACCACGCGCCGAGCATCCTCTGCCGTGCGCACATCCCTCGGGTTGAGTCCTGACATCGATCACCCTCCTCATGGGCGAAGGAATGAAGGGCCGGCCCGCAGGCCGGCCTGCACTGCCCCGTATCAGCTGTAGCGATAGGGAGGGCCCGCCTGCTGCATGGTCTGGCGGTAGTCCTTGAGGATCTGCACCACCTTGGCATTGCGCTCGCTCTGGGCCGCAATCTCATCCCAGAACCCCAGCGCTTCATCCTCGATGGTCTGCCACTCTTCTTCCGGGATGGAGGTCAGTTCGAGCTTGCCACCCTTGGTGCGGTAGTGGGCTTCACCCCACCAGTACCAGTGCTGACGATAGTAATGAGAGCTGTCCATGCACATCCTGAACAGCGTCTTCAGGTGATCCGGGAGCTCGTTCCAGCGTTCGCTGTTGGCAAAGTAGGACCCCGCCCAGGCGCCCGAGATGTTGTTGGTCAGGTAGTAGCTGGAGACATCCGCCCAGCCCACGGTGTAAGCCTCGGTGATGCCCGCCCAGGCGATGCCATCAAGCTCGCGGGTCTGCATGGCGACCTCGATGTCTTCCCAGGGCAGGGTCACCGGCACCACCCCGAAGCGAGTCAGGAAGCGCCCGGCAGTGGGGAAGGTAAACACCCGCTTGCCCTCGAGGTCCTTGATGCTGCGAATGGGCTCTCGGGTGACGAAGTTGCAGGGATCCCAGCTGCCCGAGCCGAGCCAGGTCACGCCCTCGATCTCGCCGTAGGCCTCTTCCCAGATTTCCTTCAGACCGTAGTGGTTGAACAGGGTCGGTACATCCAGGCTGTAACGCGAGGCAAACGGGAAATAGCCGCCGAACACCGACACGTCCACCGGTGCATTGATCGAGTCATCATCGCTCTGCACGGCGTCGATGGTGCCTCTCTGCATGGCCCGGAACAGCTCCCCGGTGGGGACCAGCTGATCGGAAAAATACAGCTCGATTTCCATCTCACCATTGGCGGCCTTGTTGAAGGCATCAATGGAAGGCTTGATGACATGCTCCGCCAGCGCTGGCCCTGCATAGGTCTGCAGACGCCAGCGTATCGGCGTCTTCGACTGGGCATGCACATAGGGCGCGGCCAGAGTGCCTGCGCCCACGGTAGCGGCGGTAGCGACACCGGCCTTTTTCAAGAAGTCGCGACGGTTGGTCATTGGATCTCTCCCTACTCTGTCGATTGTTGTGGTCAGGGGTGATGCCATCGGGTACTGCTGTGACTCATTGCACCTGTCGGTGTGTTGCCGGCCTCCTGCCGTTTTTCGTTTCCTGTTTGTTGTCGATGTTGCGCTATCTATCGCTCGCTCGCTCCGGCATCCGGCATCCGGCCTAACATGCCTTGTGGCGCACCTTCTTCGCCGCTGACCGGTGCGCGATAGACCCTGGCAATGCAGGTCCGGTCGCTGCTTTCGCCCAGGCTCAGTAATCCCGGAACAGCTCGGGGAGCCACAGTGCGAGCTGGGGAAAGGCGGTAATCAGCGCCAGGCCCGCCAACATGATGGCGACAAACGGCCACACGCTCTTGTAGATATCCCCCAGGCTGATCTCCGGCGGTGCCATGGCCCGCATCAGGAACAGGTTGTAGCCGAAGGGCGGGGTCATGTAGGCGATCTGCACCGTGATCGTGTAGAGCACGCCATACCAGATCGGGTCGAAGCCAAGACTGATGACCAGCGGCACGTAAAGCGGCGCCACGATGACCAGCATGGCGGTGTCATCGAGAAACATGCCAAGCAGGATGTAGGACAGCTGCATCATCACCAGGATCTGCCAGGGGGTCAGGCCAAAGGCCTCGAGGAATACAGACTCGATGGCACGCACCGCGCCGAGACCATCGAACACCGCGCCAAAACACAAGGCCGCCAGGATGATCCACATGAACATGCAGGTGATGCCCAGCGAGCGGCGCACCGTGGTCTCGATGACGGCGCGATTCAAGCGTCCCTTGATCAGGGCAGCCAGAGTGGCCGACAGCGCCCCTACCGCAGCGCTTTCCACCAGGCTGGTCACTCCCATCACGAACAGGCCGGTCATGAAAAAGAAGATGGCCAATGGCATGATGCCGGCGCGCAACAGCTTCAACTTGTCAGCGGTGGAGAGGTTGCGTTCTTCCGGCGGCAGGGTCGGCCCAAGGCTCGGCTGCAAGCGACAGCGGATGACGATATAGGCCACGAACATGGCCGCCAGGATCAAGCCGGGTATCGCCCCGGCCAGCCATAGCTGGCTGACCGGCTGGCGCGCAATCATGCCGTAGAGCACCAGCACCACGCTGGGCGGTACCAATATGCCCAGCGAGCTGCCAGCCTGGATCACGCCGGTGACCATGACCTTGTCGTAGCCCCGTCGCAGCAGTTCCGGCAGGGCAATGGTGGCGCCGATGGCCATACCGGCCACACTCAGCCCATTCATCGCCGAGACCACCACCATCAGACCGATGGTGCCCACCGCCAGGCCCCCTCTCAGCCCCCCCATCCACACGTGGAACATCTCGTAGAGCTCGGAGGCGATGCCCGATTCCGACAGCATGTATCCCATGAAGATGAACAGCGGCAAGGTCAACAGCGGGTACCAGTTCATCAACTGGATGGCGGCACTGAAGGGCATCTCCATGCCGCCGTCGCCCCACAGCACCAAGGCGGCTGCCGCGCCGACAAAGCCAATCACGCCGAACACCCGCTGTCCGGTCAGCAGCAGCAGCATCATGGAAGAGAACATGGTCAGGGCGATCATTTCGTAGCTCATCGGTCGCCCTCCCCGTCCTTGCGGTTCTTCCCTTCCCTGGCATCCTTCTCCCCTTCACTCTCCTCCAGCGGTCGCCCGAGCAGCACGGCGACATCCTTGAACAGGGTGGAAAGACACTGGGCCAGCATCAAGGCCACACCGACGGTCATGATGGTCTTGATGGGTGCCAGTGGCGGCGCCCAGGAGCTGTAATTGGTCTCGCCGTACTTGATCGCATAGCTGGTACTGGAGATGCCGCCAGCCAGCAGTGTGCCCAGGAACACCAGCAGCAACAGCATCGTCAGCACGTCACTCATCGCCTTGGCACGAGGGGACAGCCGGGTATAGAACAGATCCATGCGCACGTGGTCATCGAGCTGCATGGAATAGGCGCCGCCCAGCAGAAAGTAGGCCACCATCAGAAACTGCGAGACCTCGACGCCCCACAGCAGCGGCCGGTCAAACAGCGTGCGCGAGAGCGAGGCATACAGCAGTACACCTATCATCACGAAGATGAGGTACATGACGATACGCCCGATGCGCCGGTTGAAGCGGTCGACGTAACGAACGTAGAGACGAATGGCTGCCGGCATGGGGTCTCCCGGACTCAAGAGGAATCTCATGAGTCTTGGTTCAGCCAGACCAACCTCGCCAGTTGCATCGACTTCAACGACACCCGCACTATCGAAGCTTTCGATATTGCCACCGCTTGGCGCATCGAGAGGACCTCGACGCACCAGGACGGATCACCCCGCGGGGAACGTCACGACGTCGTCGTGATCTGTGCGTCTACCCAGGGCAGCTCGGCTGCCAGGGTACGGCGAAAGCCAGCGTCCAGTAAACGCCGTGCGTCACGGGCCAGCTGCCCAGGCAGCCCTCCCAGCTCATCCCGTCGCGCGACCAGCGTCAGCGTGCGACTAAGCGGCGATAGGGGCAGCGGCTCGATCCGCACCCTGAGCTGGTCAAGACCCGCCTGGTACAGGCACAACGGAGTCGTCACGGTAAAGCCGACACCATCGCTGACCGCCTTGAGCAAGGCACAGGTATTGTCCAGATGAAGACGCGCCGGCAGCTCGACGCCAGACAGCCGCAGATGGCGCTCGATGCTCTGCCCGATCAATGACTGCGGGACATAGCGCACCAGATCGAGTTGACGCGATAGCCAGCGCAAATTGTCGGCAGGGCCAGACCAGTCGGCCGGAAGGACCAGCACGAAAGGCTCCACCAGCACGCTATGGCGCTCCAGACCGTCATAATTCTCGAGGCGATCATCCGAAATGATCACGTCCACATGTCGGGTCAGCAGTGAGTGACCATGCATGTGGGAGAGCCCCGTGGTCAGGGTATAGTCCCGGGTGTGTCGCCGGATAAGGTCGATCAAGGGCTTGCCCACGGCGGTGGCCAACGAGTCGACCAGTGCCAGCCGCATTTGATGAAGTTGGCCAAAGGCGCCGGAAATCAGCTCGCGGCGCGTATCCCTGGCTTCACTCAGCAGCCGTCTCGCCCGGTCGTAGAAAAACCGCCCAGCGCTGGTCGGCTCCAAAGGACGTGAGCGACGCTCGAACAGCGTCAGTCCAAGGCTCTCTTCCAGGGTCGCCAGACAGTGGGATACCGAGGATTGGGTCAACCCCAGCGCTTCCGCGGCGGCACTCTGGCTGCCCCGCTCCAGCGTCTCGACGAAGATTTCCATACTGCGCAGATCGAAACCGAAGCCATTCTTCATGGCAACTCCTGAAGGGTTGTCTTGTTATTGTCCCTGTGACGCAGCGCCTGCCGTCACGCACCCCATCCTATCCTGCTCTTCACCGGCGGTGACGTCCAAAGGTGCCACTGCATGAAGGCCTGCCCCGGCGAGCCGCTGCGAGGCGCGCCGCTCGGATGCCTGAGCCGTGCAGCTCCCAACGGCTAAAATGTGCCGTATTGGAACTTGTGGGACGTCCATCAGTCTATCCTGACATTGCGAACAACAGGGATGTCCGATGAACCTCGCCACCAACGCCAGCTACGCGGCGCGCCCGTCTTCCGCCTGGACCAGTTGGGGACAGTGGATTGCACTGATCACCATGACCTTGGATCATGTCGCCCGCTACCTGGCCACTGATGCCTGGCATATGGGCTGGATCGATTCGAGTGTCGGTCGCATCGCCTTCCCCTTGTTCGCCGGCATGGTGGCCTGGCATGGTCTGTTCAACACCCGAGATCCCCTGCGCTACGCCCGCAGAGTCATGGTCATCGGTCTGCTCGCCCAGCTTCCCTACCAGCTGATGCCACGTGAAGCGATCTTCCAGCTCAACATCTGCTTTACCCTGGCCCTTGGCCTGATGGCGGGTCACTGGCTCGAGCAACTGACCCGGCGCCAGGACGGCGGCGAACTGGGCTATCCACGTCTCGCCTTGGAGACCCTGGGCATCGCGCTGGCATGGTACTTCGCCGGCTTCTGGGTGGAGTACGGCCACCAGGGGCTGTTACTGGTTCCCTTCTTCATGCTGGCGATCGGTCAGTTGCATCGCGCCGACGACGATATCCCATCGCGGCTGCTGGCCGTGGCAGGCTGCCTGCCGCTGCTGGCAGTGGCCGGCCTGATGAATTCCTCTGACATGGCAAAGTCGGTAACGGTAGCCACCGTGCTGCTGGTCCTGCTGCTGGCTGCCGGTGCCAGCCGCCTGGTCCGAGCCCCCTCTGTGACCATGCCGAGAAAGATGTGGCTGGCGTGGTATCCCGCTCACTTCGCGGTGATCGCTGCCATCCTGCTGTGGAATGGCAATGCGCAGATCCTGTAGACCGCCACGTGGTGGCTAGCCTGCTCGCTTCAATTGCCCCGTCATCGCAAGTTGCGTGACGAGGCTGAATCAGCGACGGTGAATGACGCGATCCTTGTGCTCCACCAGAAACACCTTGAAGGCCTGCCATGCCGGGCTACGGTAGCGGTCCGGATGCCACACCAGCGAGAAGTGGCGCGTCAATGGCAGGTCATGGGCCAGCTCGACCAGGTCGCCCCGCTCCAGCTCCCCACGCACGCTCAAGCGTGATAGACAGCCAAGGCCCAAGCCGGCCGCGACGGCCTGCTTGATGGCTTCGTGCTGCCCCAGCTCCATCCGCACCTTCAGTCTGGCCACTCGAGGAAGCACCGCTGCCTCGAGCACCTCCCTGGAGCCAGAGCCCAGTTCACGCAGTATCCAGGGCTGCTCGGCCAGATCCACGTCCGAGATGCGGCCCTTTTCCACCAGTGGATGCCCAGGCGCGCAGACCACCACCATGTGATCTTCGCACCACACCTCACTGGCCAGGCCCGGTTCATGGCAGCGCCCCTCGATCAATCCCAGGTCCGCATCGAAACGCTGCACCTCGGCAATGACCTCGCCGGTATTGCGCAGGCGCAGTCGCAGATCGACACCGGGATGCCATTCACCGAACTCACCGGCCAGGGGCGGCAGCAGGTAGGTCCCGATGGTGGCACTGGCAGAAATCGCCAGGCTACCGTGCAGCACATCCCCTGGCTCTACCGCTGCGGCGACCAGGTCATCAAGCTCATCCAGCAACTGCTCGGCTCTGGGCAACAGACGATGCCCCGTATCGTTGAGGCTGAGTCTACGCCCGGGACGCTCGAATACCACCACGCCAAGCTGCCGCTCCAGGTCTGCCAGCGCCTGGCTCGTGGCCGATTGAGAAAGGCTTAGCTGTCGAGCAGCGGCGCTGACAGTCCCCAGTCTGGCGACGGCTACAAAGACTTCCAGCTGACGCAAGGTGATGCGCGAGCGTGATCGCTGATGGGTAGGGTGGGACATGATGACCTCTCGCTGCGTGATCAGGAGCCTCGCAAACGCCGCCTGCTCTTATATCGGTTTTACTTATAACAGATTTCGTTATTACACGATAATAAAAAGATATATCCAAGCCTAGAATGGCCCCATCAGAGCAAAGCTGATGTCGGTAGCCAGATGAGGCACGCCTTCCCGTGCCGCTCGCAGAAGTATCGATGCCAGCACAATAATGAAAGGAGGTCAGGATCATGTGGCAAGGATTGGTACTGTGCGCCCTACTCACACTGGCCGGCCAGGTGATCAGCCGCCTGCCAGGCATCAGTGACACGGGGATCAGTCCGCTGGTGTTCGCCCTGCTGCTGGGTATCATCGTGGGCAACCTGCCGTTGGGGCGTACCCTGGAGTCTTCCCACAAGGGACTGGCCTTTGCTACCCGCTGGCTGCTGCGCGGTGGCATCGTGCTGTTCGGGCTATCGTTGACCTTTGCTCAGGTGGTAGGACTCGGTCCCAAGGTGTTGTTACTCGATGCACTGGTGATTACTGCCGTACTGGTGAGCGGCTATCAGATCGGCACCCGGGTCCTCGGCATGGACCGAGAAACTACCCTGCTGACCAGCGCAGGCAGTGCCATCTGCGGGGCGGCGGCAGTTCTCGCCACCGAGTCTACCATCCGCTCCAGGCCTGCCGCTGCGTCGATGGCGGTGGCCACCGTGGTTCTGTTCGGTTCTCTGGCGATGCTGACCTATCCCCTGCTGTACCCGTGGCTGGGCATGGAGGAAGGGTTGTTCGGCGTCTATATCGGCGCCACCATTCATGAAGTCGCTCAGGTCGTCGCCGCGGGCGACGCGGTCGGCCCGGACGCGCTGGCCAATGCGGTCATTGTCAAGCTGGTCAGGGTCATGCTGCTGGTCCCCTTCCTGCTGATCGTCGGCCAGTGGTGGCTACGCCAGCCCAGTGAAGCAGACGCCGCCACGCCGGACGGACAGGCCGGCGTTCAGGTCGAGAAAGCCAAGCTGGTCATTCCGTGGTTTGCTCTGGGTTTTATCGTCATGGTCGGGGTCAACAGTGTCATCAGCCTGCCGGCTCCGCTGCACGCTGCGCTGGTGCTTGGCGGTCAGATCGCGCTGACCATGGCCATGGCGGCGCTGGGCATCAATACCCGGATATCGCGCCTCAAGGCGCTGGGCATCAAGCCCTTCCTGCTGGCATTGATCCTGTTCGTGCTGCTGGTGGTCGGCGGTGGCCTGGCCAGCGCCGTGTTGATGGGGTGAGCGGCCCGATCATCCTGGATAGCGGCCAAGCGTCTGACCGCCAGCGGCAAAGTACCAACAGTACAAACAGTACAAGCAGCACAAACGACAGCGGGCCCCCAGAAGGGGCCCGCTGTGCTTGCTGCCACGCAACCTGCGCTCAGTCTTCGAAGCTGAAGCGCACCTCAGGGGCATCGGGCACCAGCGCTGCGCACTGGCGAACACGATCCAGCAAGGTCGCATGATCGGCGGCCACCAGATTGATGTGGCCCAGCTTGCGGCCTGCTCGTTCGCTCTTGTCGTAGCGATGCAGATGGGCATCGGGCATGGCCAGCACCTGGCTCGGGTCCGGCTCACGACCGATCACGTTGACCATGCAGGTGGGAGCACGCGCGCTGGTATCGCCCAGCGGCAAGCCCTGGATGGCGCGCAAATGGTTCTCGAACTGGCTGGTGACCGCACCGTCCATGGTCCAATGACCGGAGTTATGGACCCGTGGCGCCATCTCGTTGGCCAACAGGCTACCGTCGGCACACTGAAACAGCTCCAGCGTCAGCACTCCGACGTAGTCCAGCTCGTCCAGCAGCGCACGAATGTACTCATCGGCAGTATGCTGAACACTGTCATCCAGGTTGGGCATGGGCGCCAGCGAGTAACGCAGGATGCCGTCGACGTGCACGTTCTCGGCCATGGGATAGAACACGACCTGTCCATCACGGCCGCGCACGGCAATGATCGATACCTCGCGAACGAAGTCGACAAATGACTCGACGATCAGCCGCGGGTGGTTGATGCGCGACCAGGCGTCTGCAGCGTCGCTTGGCTGCTTGAGCACCGCCTGCCCCTTGCCGTCGTAGCCCTCGGTGATGGACTTGGCCACCACCGGCGTCCCCAGTTCCTTGGCGGCGGCCTCCAGCGCCTCTGCGCTGTCTACCAACCGATAGGCGGGAGTGGGAATGCCCAGGCGATCAAACAGTGCCTTTTCCTCGGCCCGGTTCTGACACACGCGAATCGCTTCGCTGCCCGGATATACCGGCCGCTCCGCCTCGATCGCCTGAACCAGCGAGACTGGCAGATGCTCGAACTCATAGGTGACCAGATCGACATCTTCAAGAAAGCTCTGAATATGTTTCTGGTCGGTGTCGATCATCACCTCACCGATGCCGGCACTGGGATTCCCGGTGGTATCGAGAAAGCGGAACCGGTTGGCCAACGGGTAGCCAGCGAGCGCCAGCATGCGGCCAAGCTGTCCGGCCCCGAGAACACCAATCTTCATGACTTGCTCCTATGCTCTTACGACGGTCGTGCAAGGGTTGGGGCGCCAACCACGCTCAGCCCTGGCGAGCTTCCGGGGGACGGGGATCTGGGTTATCCAGCACCGTCTGCGTCTGCTCGGCGCGGAAGGCTTCTACCGCATCACGCACCGCGCTATCGGCAAGCCCGACGATCTGAGCCGCCAGCAGCCCCGCGTTGGTCGCGCCAGCCTTGCCGATCGCCAGCGTACCCACCGCTACGCCACCTGGCATCTGGGCGATTGACAGCAACGAGTCCAGCCCTTTCAACGCCTTGGATTCAACCGGAACACCCAGCACCGGCAATGCCGTCTGCGACGCCACCATGCCCGGCAGGTGGGCCGCGCCTCCTGCACCAGCGATGATGACCTGGATGCCACGCTCGGCAGCACTCTTGGCGTAGTCGAACAACAGGTCCGGCGTCCGATGAGCGGAGACGACCTGGGTTTCATAGCTCACGCCCAAGCGCTCCAGCATGGTGACGGCGTGCTCCATGACAGGCCAGTCAGACTTGGAACCCATGATCACGCCGACCCGGGGCGCTGGGGAGGTGGATGACATCGGCAACTCCTCGAAGAAACGACGGTGCCGCAGCAAAGAAATCGCCGCGACTAGGGAACAATCGGGAAGCGCCATAGTCTAGCAGAGCCGAGGGAGCGATACCTCTCCCGATACAGACGTCGTCAGCCAGCGACAGCAACATTCATTCTGACTGCGCATTGGTCTGCTACTTTTTTCTGTCATCGCCAATGTTACAGCGTCTATTAGGACGACACGCTCACCAAGGAGAGAGCCATGAAACCGACCCTGCTGCTTATCGCCGCCTTAACATCTGGCCTGGCGCTGGCCGGTTGCGACGATAGCCAGAGCAACGCCAGCAGCTCCCAGAGCAGTGCCGAGACCAGCCAGCAGGCCAGCGCCGAGCAGGCCACACAGATGACCCTCAAGGGTACCGTCAGCTTTGCCGAAACCGGGCAGACACTGCCACAGGGCGCTGACGTGAAGGTCCTTCTTAACGATGTGGCCCTGGCCGATGCACCGGCCAAGACCATTGCCGAGACCACGGTCTCGATCGACCGCCAGGCGCCCACCGATTTCTCTTTGAGCTATGACACCAGCGATGTCAGCGAACGTCACACCCATAGCCTGCGTGGGGAAATCCGGGGCGACGACGGCCAGCTGATCTGGACCAGCACCCAAGCCAACCCGGTCGAGGTCGGACCAGACGCCGACCAGCCTCCGGTGTCCATCGTGCTCCACCCGGTGGGAGCCGATGGCAACGCCCAGAGTGAAAGCATGCAGCAAGCCCAGGAGGCCTTGCTGTCGAGCGGTGATGAGCCCACCGCCGCGGAGAAGCAGGCCGCTGAGCAGGCCGACGCGGTGGCCGAGCAAGCGGCTGGCATGCAGGAACCCAGCCAGGGGGCAGCGGCCGCCGGCGGCAGCAATGCGACAGCCCCTGATGCTACAGCCCCTACTGAAGGCAGCGACAGCGCTCAAGCCCAGTAACGCGGGCCCCGCCACACCCGTGCGGATCTGGCCGCGCTGTTCCGCAAGACAACGTGTGCCACGACACAACCTGTGCCACAACACAACGACAGCGCTGTGCCCTGAGGCACGGCGCTGTCGTCACGCTGAAAAAACCTGTCACTCGACCGACTAGGCGGGCGTTGCCACCCTGCGCGACTCCCAACAGTTGAAACCAATGATCGCTGCCATCACCGCGGCCCCGGCAACGTCGAACATCATCGACGGCAGGAACACGCCTACGATTGCCGGCAACAGCAGCAACCGCTGCCACAGCGGGATCCGGGTGAACAGGTAGCCCTCCAGCGTCGCCGCAAAGGCACCCAACGCCAGCAGGCCCGTCACGCCCTTCCAGATCAACAGCCAGACCGGCCCACCGATAATGATTTCAGGGTTGTAGACCATGAACAGCGGCACCAGATACAGGCCCTTGGCGAACTTCCAGGACTGGAAGCTGGTCTCCATCGGCTTGGCACCCGCAATGGCAGCACCTGCAAAGCCTGCCAGTGCAATAGGTGGCGTCACGTTGGAATCCTGGGAGTACCAGAACACCACCAGGTGAGCGATCAGCAGCGGTACGCCAAACTCATTGGAGAGTGCCGGACCGACCAGCACGATCAGCACGATGTAGCTCGCCGTTACCGGCAGGCCCATGCCCAGTACCAGACTGGCCAGCAGCACCATGATCAGCGCCAGCAGCAAGTGGCCGTTGGAGAAGGCCAGCATCATGGCCGAGAACTTGAGGCCGAGGCCGGTCAAACCGACCACGCCAACGATGATACCGGCCACCGCACAGGCCATGGTCACCGCCACCGCGTTGCGTGCCCCAAGCTCCAGCCCCTCAAGTAGCTTCATCAGGCCATTACGACAGGCCAGGGCCAGGCGCTGGGCATTGACCGGCTGCCCCTCCTTTGGCGCAACGAACAAGAACCAGACGGCGAAGCGCAACACGGCCACCACCAGCATGCAGACGATGGCGTAATAGCCGACCCGCATCGGCGACATGTTCATCACCAGCAGCCACACCAGCACCGCCAGCGGCAGCAGGAAGTGCCAGCCATGCTTGAGCACGTCGCTCATCTGCGGCAGCTCTTCCTTGGCCATGCCTTGCATGCCCTCTTTCAGGGCGATGATGTGGACGAAAAGGTAGACCGTGCCAAAGTACATGAAGGCCGGAAGAATGCTGACCTTGACCACCTCGAGGTAGGGCAGCCGGGTGTATTCCGCAATCAGAAATGCCCCAGCCCCCATCAATGGCGGCATGATCTGCCCCCCGGTAGAGGCCGCGGCCTCGATGCCCCCCGCCTGATGCGGCTTGTAGCCAAGTCGCTTCATCAGAGGAATGGTAAAGGCGCCGGTGGTCACCACGTTGGCGATGGCACTCCCTGAGATCGACCCCATCCCGGCAGAGGCAATCACTGCAGCCTTGGCGGGCCCACCGCGCTGGCGCCCGGTGGCGGCATACGCCAGATCGATGAAGAACTTGCCTGCGCCAGTGATCTCGAGAAAGGCACCAAACAGGACAAAGATGAAGATGTAGGTGGCGGCTACCCCCATGGGCAGACCAAAAATGCCTTCCTGGCCCAGGTACAGCTGGCCCACCAGGCGATCCAGATTGTAGCCGCGGTGTTCCAGGATGCCCGGCAGGAACTGCCCGAGCCAGGGCAACTCGCCCCGGGGGCCGGCAAAAGCGTAGAGAATGGCGATCATGCCGATGATGGTCATGCCAAGCCCCACCGCTCGCCGACTGGCCTCCAGCACGGTCACGGTGGCGATGATGCCCACCCAGATATCGGTCTGGCTCCAGAATCCTGCGCGATTGATGATCTCGTCAAGATACAGCGCCATATAACCGCCGGTGACGACGGCGCCACAGAAGAACACCAGGTCGATGAGCGCTCCCACCGGGCCTCGCCCTCGGGACGGGCCGAACACGGGGAACATCAAAAACGCCAGCATCATGACCAGCGCCAGGTGGATGCTGCGCTGATAGAACAAGCCGAGCGGCTGGATGCCAGCCGAATAAAGCTGAAACAGTGACAGGCCGATCGCTACCAGAGAGATCAGCCACAGTACGATTTTCGAGTGGTTGGCCTGGCTGCCAGGCACCACGGGAGAAGCTGGCGATTCGCTCATCGTTATCTTCCTGGGAGTGTCAGTCAGGGGCATGCTGGTGTCAGCCTTGCGCCATCAAATGGTGCAGCAGCGACGGTCGCTCCCTGCCCTATCGGCGAATTTCGCCTTGCATGTACGTTAGACAATGGCTGGTCATGCCAGCCTTATGGATGCTCAAGCCTAGCCTGGACCATGGTCATCCACGCCGCGCCCCTCCAGGCCAACGCTGACCAAACGCCCGGCCGCGATATCGCTCAAGCTGATCGGGGTAGCCTGCGCGGGCAACGCTTCCGCCCAGGCGGCTGCACACGACCGTCCCGCCGCGACCAACCTTTCCAGAGTGGGCTTTCCACGGCTGACCAGGCGGTGATCAACGCGCTTGGCGCCGACCCGCAGCCGGTAGTGATTACCCGGCACCGCCTCGTCGATATCGTTGATCCAGTAGCCTCCCTGCCCATCACTGACCTGCCGCCCGCGGCCCGGCACATGGTCAAGGCCGGCGGCAAAGTCGGGCAGGTGGCTGCGCTCCAGCACCATTTGACCTTCTACGTGACGGTAGCAGTCGAGCACCTCGAACCCTTCCACGGAATGGTTCCAGGCCATGCACCACCCAGCGCCAGGCGGCATCGGGATTGCCACCAGCAGCCTGCCCTGACTATCGCGTACCGTCAGCTGATCGTCACAGCTCGACGTCAGCTCCGCAGCCGCTGCGGTCATCGGCGCCACACCCAGCCATAGCACGCACAAGGCGAGCCACATGGCTCGCCTTGTGAAGCGTGTCCCCATGACCATCAGGGACGCTGCTTGTCCTGCACCTCAGCACCGACTTCCTCGTAGTAACGCAGGGCACCCGGATGGAAGGCAATGGGCGTGGACTCCACCGAGAACTCAACCGTGGTGTCATTGGCGGCAGGATGAATGGCGATCAGTTCATCGGTCTGCTCGAACAACGTCTTGGTGATCTGGTAGGCCAGCTCGTCATCCATCTCGCTGCTGGCAATCAGCACATTGGGTACGCCCAGGGTCTGCACCGCGGCGTCCATGCCTTCATAAAGGCCTTGCTTGAGCTCGTAGGCGGCGAATACCGGCTCGTCTTCCTGGGCATTGGCGACTTCCTCGTCGCTGAGACCGATCAGGCGCACGTCGCTGGTGGTCGCCAGGTTCAGAATCGAGCTGGTGGGCGGACCGACACTCCAGAAGCCGACATCGATATCGCCGTCACGCAAGGCATCAGCGGTTTCGTTGAAGTTGAGGCGCCGTGCGTCGAAGTCGTCATAGCTGAGGCCGTTGGCCTCAAGGATGGCACGAGCGTTAAGTTCGGTACCGCTACCCGGGGCGCCCACCGATACCACCTTACCTTCCAGGTCATCCAGCGAGTCGATACCGGAGTCCGCCATGGTGACGATCTGCACCGCGTTGGGGTAGATCGACGCGATAGCACGAATGTTCTCGAGCTTGCGCCCCTCGAAATCGCCGGTGCCGGTTGCACCCTGGTACACCGTATCCGCCAGCGCCAGGGCAAGGTCCGAGTCGCCGCGCCACACCAGCCCCATATTCTCTACCGAGGCACCGGTGACCTCTGCCACGGCATCATAGCCATCGACATGCTTCTTGATCAGCTCTGCCAGGCCCCCGCCATAGGGGTAATAGGTGCCGCCGGTACCGCCAGTGGCAATCGACAGCTGGCTCTGGGCCACCGCGGTGTGGCTGGCAACCAGCAGGGACGCCGTCAGGGCGAATGTCAGTGCTCGCATGATCTTCCTCCGTTCCTCGTGGGAACCATCGTGACGTTGTTGTTGATCGATTCGAGATGCGCTAAGCAAACTAGCAAGTGCCTAGCGACTTCGCCAATGCCAACATTTCGACGTTTTTTGTCTTTGTCTGCAATTCTCACAAGGTCTTAGATGCATCGCTGCAGATTCATGACGTCAACGCTACCCACCAGGCCGCTGCCGCGGCCTGGCTGCGGGCGCGAGGCTCTGCGCCCGCTCACCCGCTAGCGTTGAATAACGGTTCATGATGGATCGGCCGGTGACGCGGCGGACTCAGACGTCCTGCCCAGCCCCCGCCAGCTCACGCTTCATCTGGCGATCGCTGTAGTCGGTGCCGTAGCGCTGGCGGGACCACACATACAGCCCCAGTCCAAGTCCCATCCAGCCGGCGAACAGTCCCCACTCGATCGAAGACAGCGCCGAAGGACTGCCGGGCAGGTACAGCGCAATCAGGCCCAGCGACATCACGACCGCCAGCCAGCCCACCAGCCTGGCATGCTTGACCCGGAAAGGACGTTCGAGCTCCGGCTCCTTACGCCGCAGTATCAGGAAGGAAATGGACACAAACAGGTAGGCAATGACGATGCCCAGTCCGCCCGCCACGACCAGCCAGACCATGGCCTGGCGACCCAGCAGCGGAGCCAGACTGGACACAAGTCCCATCAGCAGAATGGCGTTGACCGGCGTCCGATGACGGGGATGCAGCTTGGCCAGGAAGGCCGGCAACATGCCGCAATGCGCCAGGGCATAGATGGCCCGGGAGCCTCCCACATAGAAGGCATTCCAACTGGTCAGGATGCCCGCGATACCTGCCAGCACCATCAGGTTGGCGGCCCAGGGAGTGTTGAACACCGCCCGCATCGCATCCGGTACCGCGAGGGAGCTGTTCTCGAGTTCAGCGGGAGACAGCATCAGCGCGGTCCCCAGCACGATGAAGGCGTACCAGAACACGGCCAGCACCACGGACAGCATCAACACGCGTCCGATATCGCGAAACGGCAGGTCGATCTCCTCCGCAGCCTGAGGGATGACATCAAAGCCGACGAACAGGAACGGCACCATGATCAGCACCATGGTGATTCCCCCGAGCACCCCGCTCTCGGTGTTGAACAGCGGTGTCAGATTGGCGCTGCCGCCCTCGAACAAGGCGCCAGTAATGAACATCACGCCCACCGCCAGGATCAGCAAGGTCACCAGCTTCTGCACCAGCGCAGCGGTGCGCACGCCAACGTAGTTGATGATCATCATGACGATCGAACCGGCCATGCCCACGGCGACCCAGGTCGCCTTGACGTCCCAGCCGGCCAGCGTCCAAAGATGCCCGACCGCATAGGAAGGGAACAGGTGTTCGACGACGGTAGGCAGCGCCACCGCCTCGAACGCCACCACGCTCAGATAGCCCAGCACGATGGCCCATGTACACAAAAATGAGGCGAAGTGCCCCATGGCGCGATAGCTGTAGACGTGCTCCCCGCCCACCTGTGGCATCGCCGACGCCAGCTCGGCGTAGGTCAGGCCCACCAACACGATGACCGCTCCACCGAGCAGAAAGGCCAGAATGGCACCCAGGCTCCCGGCTGAGGTGATAAAGCCTCCGGTGAGGACAATCCAGCCCCAGCCCACCATGGCACCAAACGCCAGGGCCAGCACATCCTTGCGCGCGAGCACTCGACTTAGCTGTGCTCCTTCACTGCTGTTCGCTTGCATAATCTATCGCTCGTTGTAACTCCCCCGCCCTGGCTACCCGCGAAGGGACAACAGATCAGAACAGGTCAGGCGGGGGGAAAGCTCTCATGCCAGAGCCTTTCTTGTTGAATGTATCCCTCGAGCGAGAAAACTATCACGCGCTACTCTGCCGTCAGCAGCACTGGTTGATACCTCTTTCGTCTAAGTTTACATCGGCGCAGCATACCTCCATTCGCCCGTGCACCCGGGCGTAGCGGGCCTCCCTGCGCTTTTCCCTGACGGCCCCGTCAATGACACTAGCCGTTTGCCGATTTTGGACTGGCAAGGGAGCAAAAAAGGTTGCATGCTGTAGGGGTCGCAAACGCCCATTGGAGCACCATGAGCACCGCAGATTCCTTGTCTCGAGCAGACGCCTCAGAACCGCCTCCTCGACGATGCCCTGACCTCGACGTCAGGGACCTGGAACAGCGCACACGACTGATGCGCATCGTCACACGGCTGATTGCCGTATCCGATCTCGGAAGCCGTGAGATCGCCCGCCGCGCAGGCCTACCCATGCAAAAGATCAGTGATCTATTGTCTGGAAGGCTGGAGCACTTCACCTGCGATGAATTGCAGGCCATCCGCCGAATCATCGACGATGGCCACCTATCACTGAATCACTGAACTGAACCTCGGAACAGAACCTCTGAGCCGAATCACTGAATAGCTCACGCTGACGACGTCGCCCGCAGGCGATGACGTCAGCTTCCGTGTATCCCGATCGCGCCTGGCTCAGTGTTGCCAAGCAACGCCTGCTACTCCCCTGGCTGCGCCAGTCGTCGCGGGCACCGCCCGGGGTCTACACTGACGTGGCCGCTAGGCCGTTCTGGCGATGCCATGGAACCTTCGCTGACTGCCGAACTCTCACTTTCCACGTATCTCTGCATCACGCGTCTTCACCCTTTGTGCTTCTTTCCCCCTTCTTTACCCCTATGTAGAGGAAATCCCCATGCGCCGTTCCCTTCTGGCAGCCTGCCTTCTGTGCATGTCCCCCATGGTGCTGGCCGACGGCCAGGCCACCCTGGTAGACGGCAGTGGCGATCCCGATAGCGCAGTGACGGCACGTTGGATAGGAGACCAGCTTCGCCTGGACTTCCCTCGTCACGCCGCCAAGGGCTACTTGCTACTTCGCGATGGCAAGGGGTATGCGGTGACCAACTTCGGCGGACAGCCGGTGGTTCTGGGTATCCGTGACCTGCAGTCGATTGCCGGGCAGCTCGGCGGACAGGACATGTCGCAACTGGGCAGCTATCAGGCTCAGCAGGTGTTGGCCCTAGAGCCCACTGGCTCAACGGAGAGCGTTGCGGGTATCGAAGGAGACGTATACCGCCTCGACTGGATCAATCGTGACGGTGATCGTCGCCAGGACTCACTGGTACTCAGCCAGCGCGGCGAGGTCCGAGAGTTACTGCAGGTGGTCGACCGCTATCAGCGCATCATGACGGGACAACCGGATCCAGTGGCCGCCCAACTGGAACAGCGTGGACTTGGTATCCTGCGTTTCGGTGACAAGTTCCAGGTCTCCCAACTGACCTCCACTCCTCCTGATGCCGCCGCTTTAGCCCTTCCCGCGCAAGGCGGCAACGTCTCCGACCTGCTCCGCTCAGTGATCCAGTAAAGACGTCGACTCATACGGCTGCGCCGTCATCCTGGCATGACGGCGCGGGCGCGTAACACCCGCTATTTCGCGTCACCCTTCAACCTCTCACCCCTGCCTCTCGGCGCCACGCCCTTCCCCCACGGTATACTGGTGCTGACGACCTTCTCGCCAGCCAACATGTACTCATTTGCGCACTGCGTGGAATCCTCGTGTATCAATGGCGTGCACAATCGCCAAAATGCGGTGCAAGCCCGGCCGTAACGCGATATATGTTGAAGACACACTTCTTCTTAATGTCGGCGCCGGGGGTTTTAGTCAATCCGCGAGCGGCGCATCAATCCGGTGAGAGTCGCCATGAGGCCGATCGACAAATCCCTGCTCGAGCAGATGCATATCAGCGAGGTAGAGATTCAGCGCCGCAAGGAGTTCCTGAATCTTGATGAGGCAGGTCTGGCAGATCTGGCTGCGCTAAAGCCCATCATTAATGAACATATCGAAATCATTGTCGAAGAGTTCTACGAGCGCCAGACCGAAATCGATGAAATCAGCCTGCTGATCGGCGACTCGGAAACCCTTCAGCGGCTGCGTTCCGCTCAGCGCCAGTACGTGCTTGATCTGTTCACCGGTTACTACGATGCGGAGTACGTCAACAGCCGGCTGCGCATCGGACTGGTACACAAGCGTATCGGGGTGGAGCCCAAGCTGTTCCTGGCCGCCATGAGAACCCTCAAGGAAATCCTGTTTCGGGTGATCGACGAAAACCTGACAGACCAACACAGCCTTACCTCGGCCAAGGATAACCTCGACAAGTTGATGTACTTCGATATCACACTGGTCTTCGATACCTATATCGACACCCTGCTCAATGAAGTGCACAGCGCCAAGCGGCGAATGGAAATCTATGCCCGCAATCTCGAGGAAAAGACGAAGGAGCTTGCTACCTACGCGGAGAAGGACGCGCTGACGGGACTGTTCAATCAACGCGGCATGAGCGAGGCCTTGAGTCGCGAAATCCGCATGGCAGAAAGGCGGCACTCGCTGGTCAGCCTGATCTACTGCGACATCGATGACTTCAAGCAGATCAATGATACCTATGGCCATCACAAGGGTGACGAGATACTGATCACCTTTGGCCAGATCATGCGTGAGACCGTGAGGTCCAGCGACATCTGCTGCCGCCTTGGCGGCGACGAGTTCTGCTGCATCCTGCCTGACTGCGACGTCAAGAGCGCGGGTACCATTGGCAGCAAGATCGAACTGGCCTTTCAGGACAAGTACCCGGACTTCTCCATTAGCTTGGGGGTGGCCGAGACGGGCGACCGCGAGTATCTGCGCGAGGAGGAATTGCTGCGTGCGGCAGATGCCATGATGTATCGCAACAAGGAAGCCAGAAAGCGAGGCCGCAGCAATAAGGCCGCCAAGCCCTCCCCCACTGACGACGCGCAAGAAACGGACAAGCAGGCTGCTGCACCTCATCAGCCCACCACGGCCCACAACGATGAACGCTAGGCACCGAGCAGCTGATCGATCATCTGGCCTGACGCCCTAGTCAAGCGCTGAACACATCAGCCGAGCACAACGCGATGCCAGGCAACCGAAGCACAGCGTTCGGAGCCTATGCGGTATCGCTGTTGAAATCGAGAGCGCGCAACGCAGTGAATCGTCGGCGCAGATATTGATGCAGTGTTTTCCTGGCACCGGGAACCCCACGAAGATATCTGCGCAACCATAGATAAGGCCGTCGCTCAGACCGTCAACAAGACCGTCCAGCAAGACAGCCGTTGCCATGCTTAAAGAAACAGGATTAACTTATTAAGCTAAGCAAATGACACTATTCGCCCGGCTCTCGAGGACATGTCGCCATGCCATACAGCGAAGCCAAGGAACACGCGCCCTGCCGTCTGCATCGCCTGTTCACCTCGCCCTATACTGCATTCGACAATCAGGCCAACGAGCGCCAGCTACACTTGTTACTGGCATTGCAGACGCTGCTGTTCGGCCCTCTTGAGCAGGGCAGACTGACCTTGAGACTGCTCGATGGCTGGCAGAATGGCGACTGCCAGCCTCATACGCTGGTCTATCAGGATATCGATATCCGTCGACCCGAGGACTTGGCCACGGCCTCCCCCGCGATGCCATGGCGCCCGCTGCTTTCCACCACCCTGGAAGAGTCTCTTTCCCAGGCCCTGGAAGACGATGTTGCCCTTCCCGATGATATTCGCCACACCCCCGCCAGATGGCCTGCTTTTGCGGGTGGGCTCTCGCTCTATACGCGCTACAAGGTGTGCCATCGTCTGATCTATGGAGAAGACGACAGCTATCGTTCGATACGCTGCGAGACACCTGCCGGCTTGCGGGAAATCCACGAGTTCCACCTGCAGGAGGGTGATTTTGCCATCAGCCTGCCACACGCCGATGCCAAGGACGGCAGCGACGATACCGTGGGCCTGGTTGCACATGGTTCCCAGCGCCAGCTGCTTGCACGATGGCTGATCGAGCTGGCCGAAAAGCCGCTGCTCTCCCTGCTGAGCTGACGGCACAGGGGTACGGGGACACTGAGGTCACCAGCCAAGCGACACCAGGCACCCGCGACGCAGCGACTCGTCCGCGCAGGCTGGCATGCTGTGTTTCCTCGAGCTCGCTTGCCTGGCGAACCTAAGAGTTGGACTCACGGGGCACTCGCCCCATCAGGTAGAACTCTGGATTCGGTGGCGTGCCGGTCAAGGTGACCAATCGATTGGACAGGCCAAAGAAGGCACAGATGGCGCCAATGTCCCAAATGTCGTCTTGGGTAAAGCCCACTGCCTCCAGCCGCGTCATCCACTCTTCGGTCAACTCTCCTACGTCGATGCCGCAGTGAATGGCGGCGTCCAGCATCACACGATGCCGCTCGCTCAGATCCGCGCTATGGTGATTGATCGCCACGCGATCTGCCAACAATGGATCCTTGCTGTAGAGCCTTACCAAGGCGCCATGGGCCACCACACAGTACAGGCAGCGGTTACGCGCGCTGGTGGCGACCACGATCATCTCCTTTTCGGCCTTGGTCAGGGTATCTGACTCCCGCTCCATCAGGGCATCGTGATAGGCAAAGAAGGCACGAAACTCAGCGGGCCGATGGGCCAACATCAAGAACACATTGGGGATAAAACCCGCCTTGTCTTGAACGGCAAGAATGCTGTCACGAATATCGTCGGGCAGCTCGTCAAGAGATGCTGGAATGGGAAAGCGACTCAGGGACGGATCACCGGACGACGGTACCGGCGATGACAAGGAAGAAGATGAGGCAGAAGATAACGAAGACGAGAGAGGAGGAGAAACGGATGACGAGCGAGACGACATGGGCGGACTCCAGCATTGAGTGAGGTGGCTCTCAAAAAACTGACTTTACGTTAACGTAAAGCAAGCGCTCTCACTCTTGTCCTTTGATCGAACACGCTCCACCTGTCTACACACGACAATGCCCCGTGGCCGGGGCATTGTCGGGGGTTCTGGCTTCCTTCAGTTCGGTTCAGCTCAGCTCAGCGAGATCGTGCTGTTAATGCCAGAGGAGACATTTTCAGGCTCAAACCAGCGCGCAGTCACCGTCTTGGTCTGGGTCCAGAAACTGATCGCCTGCTTGCCGTTGGGGCCCAGGTCGCCCAGCTTGGATGCCCGTGAGCCGGTGAAGCTGAAATAGGCGACCGGTACCGGGATCGGCACATTGATGCCTACCTGCCCCACATCGATATCCGTCTCGAAGCGCCGCGCCACCCATCCCGAGTTGGTAAAGATCGAGGTGCCGTTACCGTTAGGATTGGCATTGATGAAGGCGATTGCCTCATCCAGCGTGTCCACTTCCACCACGCACAGCACTGGGCCGAAAATCTCTTCCCGGTAGATGTCCATCTCGGCGGTAACACCCGCAAACAGTGTAGGCCCCACAAAGTTGCCCTGGGGATAACCTTCCACCTGACAGCCACGCCCATCGACCAGCAGCCTGGCGCCCTCCTGCTCACCCTGGGCGATCAGGCGTTCAACCCGGTCCTTGGCCGCCGGAGACACCAGTGGGCCGAGATCCGCCTGACGGTCGGTGCCTGGCCCCACTCGCATGTTGCGTGCACCTTCCACGATATCGTCCAGCCATTCCCGCGCCTGGCCGACCAGCACCACGACGGAATTCGCCATGCAGCGCTGCCCAGCAGCGCCAAAGGCGGAACCCAGCAGATTGTTGATAGCCTGGCTGCGATTGGCATCGGGCATGACCACACAGTGATTCTTGGCTCCCATCATGGCCTGGGCACGCTTGCCGGACTCGCTGGCCCGGCGGTAGAGCTGGGTACCGACATGGGTCGAGCCGATAAAGGACATGGCCTTGATATCCGGGTGCTCGCACAGACGGTTGGCCACATCTGGGCCACCGTGCACGACATTCAGCACGCCAGGCGGGACACCGGCTTCAAGGGCCAGTTCGACCAGCCGCATGGTCGAGCTGGGATCCTGCTCGGAGGGCTTGAGGACGAAGGTATTGCCCGTGGCGATCGCCAGCGGAAACATGAAGCATGGCAACATGATGGGGAAGTTGAAAGCGGTGATCCCGGCGCCCACACCAAGGGGCTGGTTGAGGGTATAGACATCCACCTCACTGGCCGCGTTTTCCGCCACCTCGCCGAGCTGCAACGAGGTAATCGAGCAGGCATGCTCCACCACCTCGAGCCCACGCCCCACCTCTCCTTCTGCATCGGGCAACGTCTTGCCATGCTCCTCGCTGATCAAGGCCGCAAGCTCAGGGGTGTGTTCGCGGATCAGCGCCTGCAGCTTCAGCATGATCCTCATGCGCTTGCCGAGCGGCACCTTGCGCCAGCTGGAGAAGGCCTGGTGGGCGTTGGCGACCGCCTTGTCGACCTCTTCGAGGGTACAGAAGGGGACCCTGGCTACCACCTCCTGGGTGGCCGGGTTGGTCACGTCGCGCCATTCACTGGACTGCGAGGGGACGGCCTGGCCATCGATGATCATCGGAATATCGCGGACTGTCATGGCGTGCTCCTACTCTTGTCGTTGTCGTATCGCGTTGTTGCCGTATCGTGTCGCTGTCAACACCAGCGGCTCGCGTGGTGCAGGGCGATCCACCAACGCCCAGCGTGAGGCTACACACGCAAGCAAAGAGGGTCAGTCTAGCCACAGGTCGGATAGCCAAACAATGTTCAGCGGGGCACATTGCTTGTGCAATTTTGCAAAAGCGATGTCGGCGGACAACCGGAGGCAAACGTGCTCGACTGGCAGGATCTGCAGGTCTTTCTTGAAGTGGCCAGACACCCTCGCCTGGCCGATGCCGCGCGGCGCCTGGGGGTCGATCATTCCACCCTATCTCGTCGAACGCGCCGGTTTGAACAGCGCCTCAACACTCAGCTGTTTGAACGCAGTACTCATGGCTACCGTCTTACACCAGCCGGCGAGCGATTGAAGGTGCACGCAGAGCTCATGGCACGCCATGCAGACGACGCCACTGACGGTCTGGTCGACCACAACCTGAGGCTGGAAGGACAGATTCGACTGGGTGTCACCGAGGGCTTTGGCACCTGGGTGATAGCGCCCCTGCTCAGCGCTTTCTGTCGCCGACATCCAGGCCTCACTCTAGACCTGCTGGCACTCCCTAGAGTCGTCAACTTGAGCCGTCATGAGGCCGACCTGGCGATCACCATCGAACGGCCGGCCAATCAGGGCCTGGTCACATCCCGGCTGTGCGATTACCGCTTGAAGCTTTACGCCGCGGATCGCTACCTGCGACAGCACGGTGCACCGCTGCACCGCACGGAACTCAGCCAGCACCCGCTGATCGGCTACGTGGATGACTTGCTGTTCAGTGAGCAGCTCAATTATCTGGACCCTCTGCTGGCACACCGTCGCGAGGACACCAAGGCCCACTTTTCACTACGCAGCACCAGCGTCACGACGCAGATGATGGCAACCGAAAGCGGTGCCGGTCTTGGCGTGCTGCCATGCTTCATGGCTGCCGGGCGCGCCGAGCTGAGGACAGTGCTTGACCACGACGTATCGATCGACAGGCAGTTCTGGGTCACCGCGCGGCAGGAACAGCGGCAGCTGACGCGCATCCGTTTGCTGTGGGACTACCTGCGGGAGGCTCTGGCGCTCAACCAGGACTTCCTGATGGGAAGGCAGGCGCAGCTGGTCATGCCGGACGACGACCCCGGCAGCGACCAGGCCTCGCCCTGATGCCCCCTGCCGAGCCCCCTCGCTAAGCACTCCTGGCCGAGCCCCCCTCGCCGGGCGCCCCTCGCCGGGCACCCCAAAACACAACACCCCGCCGGATGGCGGGGTGTTGTTGTGGTGCTCTGCAGCGCTGGGCCAGGTCCGTTCAGGACTCGACCTTGGGCGGCTCGACCTCAAGCTTCTGCGCGGCGATCACCGCCTGGGTGCGTGAATGCACCCCAAGCTTGCGCAGAATCGCCGTGACGTGGGCTTTGATGGTGGCCTCAGACACATTCAACTCGTAGGCAATCTGCTTGTTGAGAAGCCCTTCTGTCAGCATGTTCAGCACGCGAAACTGCTGGGGGGTCAGCGAGGCGATCGCCTCAGCGAAACGGGCTTCTTCTTCATCGGCTTCACCGAGGGCGTCCGCCATGTCTTCCGGTAGCCACACCTCACCATCGAGAATCTCCCCCACGGCTTCAGCAATCAACGCCAGCGAAGAAGACTTGGGAATGAAGCCGGACGCACCGTAGTCGATGGCTCGACGAACCACGTGCAGCTCATCACTGCCGGACACTACCGCCACCGGCACGTCCGGGGTCTGTCCACGCAACTGGATCAGCCCAGAGAAGCCGTGAGCGCCAGGCATGTGCAGGTCGAGCAGAATCAGATCGGCATCAGGATGCCGGATCACCACGTCGGAAGTGGCTTCCATGGTATCCGCTTCAATGATCTCGGCCTGAGGTGCCAATTGGCGCAGCGCCTGCGTCAAGGCAGCACGGAACAGCGGATGATCATCGGCAACGATGAATTTCTGGGCAAAGGCCATGGATTCTCCTCCGGATTCCGCTGCGGCGTGTCAGGCCCTGACGCCACAACGCAAGACGCTTGTTTGACCAGCATGTTACCCCATGGCCACCGGCTTTCCCAAGCACCCTTGCACTCCCTTCATCAACGTCAGCCACAAGATGCCCATCAAGTCCGCACCATTCGGTGCACTCCAGACGAAAAGACGCCGGTGGCGGGCATCGCCGCCACCGGCGTTTCGGCATGATTCATGCCATGTCGAGCGTCTGCCAACCCGCTGTTACTTGATGGCGCGGTGCTCGATCAGGTCTTCCACCACCGTGGGATCGGCCAGCGTGCTGGTATCACCCAGTCCATCGCATTCGTTGGCCGCGATCTTGCGCAAGATACGCCGCATGATCTTGCCAGAGCGCGTTTTGGGAAGCCCCGGCGCCCACTGGATATGGTCAGGCGATGCGATGGGGCCGATGTCCTTGCGCACCCACTGGGTCAATTCCTTGCGCAGTTCATCGCTGGGCTCCGCCTCATCGTTAAGGGTCACGTAGATATAGATGCCCTGCCCCTTGATATCGTGCGGGAAGCCCACCACCGCGGCCTCCGCGACGGCGGAGTGAGCCACCAGCGATGACTCGATCTCGGCCGTCCCCATGCGGTGGCCCGAAACGTTGAGCACATCATCTACCCGGCCGGTAATCCAGTAATAGCCGTCCTCGTCGCGACGACAACCATCGCCGGTGAAGTAGGTTCCTTCATAGGTCGAGAAATAGGTCTGCACGAAGCGCTCATGGTTGTTCCAGATGGAACGTGCCTGCCCCGGCCAGGAATCGAGGATGACCAGGTTGCCCTCGGTCGCGCCGTCAAGCCGCTTGCCTTCGTTGTCCACCAGTGCGGGCTGCACCCCGAAGAAAGGCAACGTCGCCGAACCCGGCTTCTGCGCAATGGCACCGGGGAGCGGGGTAATCATGATGCCGCCGGTCTCGGTCTGCCACCAGGTGTCCACGATTGGGCACTGGCCGTTGCCGATGACTCGGTGGAACCACTCCCAGGCTTCCGGATTTATCGGCTCCCCGACAGACCCCAGCAGACGCAGGCTGCTGCGCGAGCTGGAGTCCATGACATGGTCACCATGGGCCATCAGGGCGCGCACTGCCGTGGGGGCGGTATAGAGAATGTTGACCTGGTGCTTGTCGACAATCTCGCCCATACGGCCATGAGTGGGGTAGCTGGGCACCCCTTCAAACATCAGGGTAACGGCGCCATTGGCCAAGGGCCCGTAGACGATATAACTGTGTCCGGTGACCCAGCCCACGTCCGCGGTACACCAGTAGACCTCGTCCTCGTGATAATCGAACACGTACTGATGGGTCAGGCTGGCGTAGGTCAGGTAGCCACCGGTGGTGTGCTTGAGCCCCTTGGGGGTCCCGGTAGAGCCAGAGGTATACAGGATGAACAGCGGGTCTTCAGCGCCCATCTCTTCCGCGGGGCAGTCAGTGTCCTGTCCTGCCACCAGGTCGTGGTACCAGACATCACGATCCTGGTGCCACTCGATATCCCCACCGGTGCGCTTGACCACCAGCACCTTCTCCGCCACATCGGTGCCATCGCGAGTCAGCGCCGCATCCACGTTGTCCTTCAGCGGCACGTGCTTGCCACCACGAACCGACTCATCCGCCGTGATGATGATGCGAGAAGCAGCGTCCTTGACCCGCTGTGCCAGCGCATCAGGGGAGAAACCGCCGAACACGACCGAGTGCACCGCGCCAATACGCGCACAGGCCAGCATGGCCATGGCGGCCTCGGGAATCATCGGCATGTAGAGCGTCACCGTGTCACCCTTGCCAACGCCAAGCGATTTCAATCCGTTGGCCAACTGACAGGTACGCTCGTACAGCTCGCGGTAGGTGATGACCGACGACTCGCCGGGATCGTCACCTTCCCAGATGATGGCCGGCTTGTCGCCACGGGTCTCGAGGTGACGGTCCAGGCAGTTGGCGGCGACATTCAGGGTGCCGTCCTCGAACCAGCGGATATCCACATTGTCACTGGCGTAGGAGACCGACTTGATGGTGTTGGGGGCTTTGATCCAGTCGAGGCGAGCGGCCTGCTCTTTCCAGAAAGCTTCAGGGTCTTCCACCGACTGCCGATAGAGCTTGTCATAGGTGGCCTTGTCGGCCCAGGCGGTCTTGGCGAACGTATCGGAGACCGGATAGACGTGCTTGTGATCGCTCATGGTGCTCTGTCCTTGGATACCCATTGAAGTGGAGAGCCAGCCGCCAACAGAGGCGTGTCCGGCGCGAATAACCTGCTAGCCAGCATAACGTTGCCAGCCCAGGCTTTCCCCTTAGACATTGGTATGACTATTTTTGTTATTACAAACAAAGAGTTATGCCATGTTTTCAGTCGGCCCGATCGATGTAGCAAAGCCGCCCACGACAGTGACGACAGCGATACTCTTGACCGGCCTTCGCGTTGGCGTGGCGGCGAGCAGAAAAATGGTGGTCACGACAGTGGCAACGATAGCGAAACGGTGCAGGACTGGACCGGCTGGTGTCAAAGCGATGAGTCACCCTGGGTGACAGGCCAAACAGGCGCACCATGACGGTCTGCCACTCCCGCCCGTGCGGACGAAAGGAAGGACCATCCTCAAGGTGCCAGACCAACCAGTGGGCTACCTCATGGGGAATCACCTCATCAAAGAAGGCCTGGCGGTTCTCCTCCAGCAGCCTGGGATTGAAACGCAGCCCCCCTCGGCCGAAATGCGCCTGACCAGCGCCCTTCCCCCGCAGATCACACCACACGGCGGGTTCCGGCAGATGCGGGTGAACGTCGCGACACAGGGCCACCGCCGCTTTCACTCTGGCATTCACCGCCGCATGCAGTGCCTTGGCCCCGAGCGCTTCCAGCCACTCTCCGTCCACCGCGGGAAGTACCGGGGCGGTGCCTGCCAAAGCAGCATGCGGTCTGCGTCGCGTCTCACTCATTGAATCATCAGTCTCCCTCAAGGAATGCTAGAATGCCGCCTCGAACCAGGGCGGTAAAGACCGCCCCCATTCCACCCCCGACCAAGTGAGCGCTCCATGTCCGACGCCGAAACGCCGCTCCCGCAACCGCTGCTCGAAGATGATGCCCTGGACCTGCTCGATGACTTTCTCGAGGAACGGGCCGGCGCTGATGCGCTAGACCTGATTGGCGCGCACGGCTTTCTGGTCGCCCTGGCAGTAGCGCCACGGGAAATCGATGCTGCCACTTGGGTGGCCGAGCTGTTCCACGGCTCACCGGAGTTCGAGTCAGAGCAGGAGCGTGAGATCATCCTGGGGCTGTTCGAGCAGCTCAAGTCCAACGCCATCAATGTGCTGGAAAGTGGGGGGCTGCCAGAGCTGCCCTTCGAGCTGACGCTGGATGGCATGGCAGCGGAAGAGACCCCCATCGGGGACTGGTGTGCCGGCTTCATGGAGGGCGTCTTCCTGGACGAGGCCCCCTGGTTCGAGGGCGACGAAGAAAGCGTCGCCACCTTGCTGCTGCCCTTCATGGCACTGTCGGGGCTGTTTGCCGATGAACCCGACATGGCGGACCTGGCCGGCGATGCAAAACGTCTGGAGGAGCTGGTCAACCAATTGCCTGAACTGGTGCTGGATCTGTATCTGCACTTCCGGGTGCCGCCGGATACCCCCAAGCCCAAGCCAAGAGGCAAGTCCCCCGCACGGGGCAAGGGCGCGCCACCTTCCGCCAAGAAGGGAGCAGGCGGCAAGGGCGGCGCCAAAGGCAAGGGCAAGCGCTGAGCCTTACTGCCACTAGCGCTGCCACCGGCGCTGCGACCGGCACTGTCATCGGGTTCGGCGAGGCCTGGCGTCGTCGAGCCCGCGCTGGACGAGGCGGTATCCACCGTCCATCAGCGCAAGCGCGTCATCCAGCCATCGAGAGTGCCATACAGCCAGGTTCTCAACTTTGCCCACAGTGAGCGGCGGCTCCAATGCTCATGCGAGATTTCCTTGCTGACGGCAAAATTGCGCTGGAACAGCGTCGCCACCTCCTGCGCCAAGCCAGCATCTTCCACTTCCTGGTTGGCCTCCAGGTTCCATTGCAGGCTCCAGTGATCAAAGTTGCACGACCCTAGACTGACCCAGTCGTCCACCATGACGAATTTGGCATGGATAAAGCTCGGCTGGAATTCGTAGATGCGCACTCCAGCGCGGAGCAGGCGCGAGTAGAAGCGCTGTCCGGCATATCGAATACCGGGATGGTCATGGTCCTGCCCTGGCAGCAACAGGCGCACATCCACCCCTTTGCGTGCCGCTCGCTGCAGTCTCAGTCGCGTACCCAATGTCGGCACGAAGTAGGGCGTACATAGCCACAACCGACCCTGACTGGTATCGATACGCTGCTGCAATGAATGACGGATCGCCTGAAAGCGATAGCCACGCCCCCACATGACCCTGGCCCGCATCTTGCCATCCGCCGCGTCAGCGGTGGCGGGTACGCGAGGTAGCGCCGGCGCCTGGTCGGCGCCTCTGGCCAGCGGTGAATTCCACACCTGGGCAAACAGCGCTACCCAGTCGTTGACGACCGGGCCCCGCACCCGTACTGCCACCTCGAACCAGGCCGACAGGAAGTCATCCACCGCCCCAAATCCGCCGGTGAAGGCAAGCCGCTGGTCGACCACCACCAGCTTGCGGTGATCGCGGCTGACGTTGCGAGCCAGCGAATGCCATCCCAGCGGGTTGAAGTCACGCAACCAGACTCCACCTGCCGTCAGCCGCTGTCGATCAGCGCGTGACAGCCCCATCGCGCCGAATCCATCCAGCAACAGATAGACCGCCACCCCCCTGGCGGCCGCACCGACCAACGCCTCGATGACTCGGTTGGCCAGCTCACCCGATTCCATCAGATATAGCTCTACCAGCACAGATTCCTGTGCCTGAGCCACCGCCTCGAACAAGGCTGGCAGAAATCGATCTGCCTCTGGCAGCAGTTCCACCGCGTTGTGCTCACGCCATTGGGTACTCATCTCGCCTGGCCTCCATGCCATTGCATGCGGGTCGTTGCCTGGCCATGGCAGCGTCACACCCGCCACCATCGTGACTCCTGAATACCCTAATCAAAGGGCACAGAAAAGTCGCGAGAGAAGGTGGCCTAACGTCAGCCTTATTCGCAATTAATCCCAAGTTTGCGTGTCCGATCGTTATACTGACGGCACACATGGACGACCGCCGAGCCCGGACTGCTCGCGGCATGGACAACGGGATGGCTATGTTTCACGCGCCGCTGCGACGACTGATCAAACTATGGACAGAGGTCCGTCTGGCCGAGCCGGCTCCGCTGCAGCTCAATCCCGACCTGCCGACGTTGTATGTGCTGCCAAGGCCAGCACTCAGCGATGTGCTGCTGCTGGATGCCTACTGTCGGGAGCATGGACTGCCTCCCGCCCACGGCAAGTTGGCGGAGCTTTCACTGCCACGCTGCGTGGCGCTTCCGGCTCGTGGCTCGCGCCTGTGGCGCGGCCGCGCGACCAGCGTTGCTCCATTTACCCAGCTTGTCGCCAACGGTATCCAGGTCCAGCTAGTACCGGTCAGCGTGTTCTGGGGTCGCGCCCCGGGCAAGAATTTCGGCTTCTGGCACCTGCTGGCAGCAGATAGCTGGCAACTAACCGGGCGAGTTCGACGGGCCTTGTCGGTCTTGATCAACGGCCGCGATGTGGAGCTGCAGTTCGGCGCGCCTCTGCACCTCGAGGAGCTGCACAATGGTGACCCATCGCTCACCAACCGCAAGGCCGCTCGCCTGCTCCGCGTGCATTTTCGCCGCGTGCGCACACGGGTGCTGGGCCCGGATCTGTCTCACCGCAGCACCATGATCCAGGGCGTCGTGGCCAGCGATGCGGTACGCCACGCCATCGGACAGCAGGTCGACCAGGGGATGTCGCCCTCGCGGCTAAAGCGACGTGCACGCCGTTACGGGCATGAGATTGCGGCAAACATGACCTATCCGGTGTTGCGCTTCCTTGCCGGCGCCCTGCGGCGGTTGTGGAATCGCCTGTACGATGGCGTCGATGTGACCGGCCTGGACAAGGTCAAGTCCTTGGCAGGCGACCACACCCTGATCTACGTGCCCTGCCACCGCAGTCATATCGACTACCTGCTGCTGTCCTACGTGCTTTACCGAGAGGGGCTGATGCCGCCGCACATCGCGGCGGGCAAGAACCTCAACATGCCGATCATCGGCCCCCTGTTGAGGCGCGGCGGGGCCTTCTTCCTGCGCCGCAGCTTCCGCGACAACCGCCTCTATGGCGCCGTCTTCAACGAGTACCTGCATCGCTTGCTGGCCGGTGGCTACCCGATGGAGTACTTCATCGAAGGCGGGCGTTCGCGAAGTGGCCGCATGCTGTCTCCGCGTCCCGGCATGCTGGCCATGACCCTGACCTCATTCATGCGCTGTCAACGCGGCGACGACCGCCCGATGGTGTTCGTGCCTGTCTACATTGGCTATGAGCGCATTCTCGAGAACTCGAGCTATCAGCGCGAACTGAGCGGCGGCAAGAAGCGCAAGGAATCACCGCTGGGTCTGTTGCGGGTCATTGGCCGGCTGCGAGAGCCTTACGGCCGGGTCGCCGTCAACATCGGGGAACCGCTGCCCATCGCCGACTTCCTTGACCGGTCCGCCCCGGAGTGGCGCACTAGCGGGGCCGATGATCACCCCTGGTTGAAACCCACGGTCACGGGTCTCGGACACCTGCTGACGCAGCGTATCAATGAGGTCGCCGCGCTGAATGCTGCCAACCTGACCGGCCTTGCCCTGCTGGCGTCACCTTATCGCGCATTGGAACACGCGACGCTGTGTGACCAGTTGGCGCTGCTGAGCCGGCTTGCCCGCAGTCCGGCCTGCGCCCAGACGCCCAGTTTACCGGCCGAATCGCCAGAGGACTGTGTGACCAAAGCCGTCGCGCTGGAGCTGGTCGAACGCCACCATCACCGCCTGGGTGATATCGTCAGTGCCACCCCCGCACAGGCCGCGCAACTGGCCTGGTATCGCAACAATGTGCTGCACCTGTTTGCTCTGCCGGCCCTGGTGGCCTTTGCCTTCCGTAGCCGAACTCAGCGCAGCCCAGCAGAGCTGCACGACCTGCTGCGTCCTCTATGGCCACCCTTGGCACATGAATTCTGCATCAGCGATGATGCCGATCTTGGAGAGCGTATCGATGCCATCCTGACCAGCCTGTGTGATCTCGACCTGCTGGAACGCTACGGCGCGAGCTTCACCCCGAAGGACAGCCTGGCGGCGCGGGAGCGGCTGCAGCTGGTCGGACGCATGATTCAGCCGTCGCTGGAACGCAACGCGCTGCTGATCGAAGTTCTGCTGCACGCGGGCAGCGGCACCCTGACCCGGCAGGAATTGACCGAGCGCTCCCGCGACCTGGCAGAACGGCTAGGCCTGCTCAGCGGCCGCGAGGCACCGGAATTCTTTGATCCCAAACTGTTCGAGACATTGATCGACACCCTGGGGCAGGAAGGCTGGATCTGGCTTGACCAGCAGCAGGTCCACTTCGATGAGTGTCTCAGACAAGCCGCCCAGCGTGCCTCTCGCTTGCTCGATGCATCACTGCGCAGACGCCTGGCGCTGATCACCCGCTACCGCGAAAACAGTGACGTGCGCGACCGCCAGTCCGCGCTCAACCCTGAGCCTTGAGCGAGCGATGCACGTAGATATCGTAGCGGCTGGTTTTCTCTTCCAGCCGGTGCCTTGGCTCGGGCCCATCGATCGGCGGAGCCTTGCGCGGGCGCTTGACCACCACCCGGTGAGTCGCCACATCAAGCGCCGCCTCCAGCAAGCGCGGCGCGTCAGCATCATCACCGGCCAACTCCCGGAAAACCCGCATCTCCTTCTTGACCAGCGCTGACTTGTCCCGATGAGGAAACATGGGATCGAGATGGATCACCTCGGGTGCCTTGTGATGGTCCGCCACCAGCTCGGCGAGATCACGGCTGCTGTCGCCGTGACATAGGGTCATGCGCTGCGCCGCATCACGGGTTTCCTCGCAGCCACGTGCCCGTTGCAGGCCATCGTCAAGCAGCGCGGCAATGGCGGCCACCCGCTCGATCAGCAGCACATCGGCACCCAGGCTCGCCAGGACGAAGGCGTCACGCCCGAGCCCAGCGGTGGCATCGACCACCTGGGGCGTAATGCCCTTTGCCAGGCCACAGGCCCTGGCCACCAGCTGACCGCGTCCTCCGCCGAAGCGTCGGCGATGACCATCACGACCACCGATGAAGTCGACCCACAGCGGCTTGCCGTAGAGCGCCTCATCTCCTGCCAGCACTAGCCGTCCCTGCTCATCTCGCTCAAGCAAAAGCCCGGCTTCGGGGCAATGCTCCAGCGTGAAGGGCAAGGCGAGCCCTGGGGCCAAGCGTACGCTCACTGAGCACGCTTCCTTTCCGTCTTCTTCCAGGCCACCTGGTCTCGAAGATAGACAGGCTGAGCGTCATGGGGCCGCTGACCGCCGCCAGCGTCGAACACCTCCACGGCAAGTCGCGCCATGTCTTCGGCAACCGGATCGATGTCCACCACTGTCAGGTTCAGGTTGGCCTGGAGCTCTGCCGGCATCTGATCCCACAGGGCCCAGCCAGACCCAAGCCCGACCCAGTCATGATCCTCATGCTCTCGAGGCAGTAGCAGCCGCTCCGGTGGCAACACCGCTTCGTCCACCAACGCTACTGGGAGGCCATCATCGATACGCCAGGCAGCGGCATAGACTTCACCCATACGAGCGTCCAGAGCCGTCACCATGTAACGATAACGGTGGCTGCGATAACCGCTCAGAGCCAGCGCTTGCAGCGTCGACACACCGATCAGCGGTCGTCCCAGACCATAAGCAAGCCCCTGAGCCACTCCCGCCGCGATACGCAGTCCAGTGAACGAGCCTGGCCCACGACCGTAAGCCACGGCATCCAACGCATTGGCCGTGACGCCAGCCTCTGCCAATACTTCATCCACCATCGGCATCAAACGCCGAGTGTGCTCTCGCGGGGTCTGCGCAAAACGTGCCAGCACTTCATCCGGCTGGCCGTCGATACGGCGCAGCAAGGCCGCAGAACAGGCGCTGGAAGAAGCGTCGAGGGCCACAATCAGGGTCATGTTGGACTCATCCTGCAAGGGAAAAACCGGCGCATTATAAAGCAAGTGACCGGAAAATGGGGGGAGCCGGTACCCGAGCTCATCGGACATTTGGCGGGCTCACTCGACGGGCTCATTTGACAGGCTATGCCCGGTAAACGACCACGGCCCGCCAATGGCGGGCCGTGGTCAGCGATGCACGGGCGTGAAGCCTGACTAGCCCTCCAGGGCCGCGAGCACCTGACGGGTGATGTCGTCCACGCTGCCGACACCTGCGACACGGTGGTAGCGAGGTGCAGCCTCAGGCGCCTCGGCTGCCCACTCCTGGTAGTAACCCACCAACGGCTCGGTCTGTTCGTGATACACGGACAGGCGATTGCGCACGGTGCTCTCGCTGTCGTCTTCACGCTGGATCAGCGCCTCGCCGGTGACGTCATCCTTGCCTTCTTCCTTCGGCGGATTGTAGACGACGTGATAGACGCGACCGGATGCCGGGTGGACACGACGACCGGCCAGGCGATTGACGATCTCTTCATCGGCCACGGCAATTTCCAGCACGTGGTCAATCTTCACACCACCGTCCTTCATGGCGTCCGCCTGGGGAATGGTGCGGGGGAAGCCGTCGAACAGGAAGCCATTGGCACAGTCAGGCTGAGCGATGCGCTCCTTCACCAGAGCGATGATGATGTCATCGGACACCAGACCACCGGTATTCAGGATTTCCTTCACCTTGAGCCCCAGCTCACTGCCTTCCTTGACCGCTGCGCGCAGCATGTCGCCAGTGGAAATCTGCGGAATGTCATAACGCTCGCAGATGAATTGAGCCTGGGTGCCCTTGCCGGCTCCCGGTGCACCCAAGAGGATCAAACGCATCAGTAGAACTCCTTCGAAAAAGCGAAAAATTCGGGGTGAAGAATAGGGTTAGCGAACAATACCCGCGCAGCTCTGGCGACACAACCTGAGACAACCGCCACAGCACCGGAAAAAGAGGATAAACAACTGTAATATCAAATAACTAAATACTGGATTGCACTTTCGTCAGGCGTCATCAAAGGTTCATGATTCGCGTGACGTAGCACAGCATGGCACCAACACCTCTGATCAGGTGAAGGGCCACTTGATGGGCGGGCCGCCAACGACGAACGGCGCCTTGCGGCGCCGTTCGTTGCTCCCAGGTGGAGCGGGCTTACAGCAGCAGACGCCGGACGTCGGTCAGCAGCTGTCCCAGCAGCGCGGTAAAGCGCGCCGCGTCGGCCCCGTTCACCGCACGGTGATCATAGGACAGCGACAGCGGCATCATCAGGCGTGGCTGGAAGGCCGCACCATCCCATACCGGCTTCATGGACGCCTTGGACACCCCGAGAATCGCCACTTCAGGCGGGTTCACAATGGGGGTGAAGGCGGTGCCGCCAATCGACCCAAGGCTCGAGATGGTGAAACAACCACCGGTCATCTCTTCACGCTTGAGTTTCTTGGACTGGGCTTTCTTGGCCAGCTCCACCGACTCCTTGGCCAGGTCGATCAGCGACTTCTTGTCGGCATCACGAATCACCGGCACCATCAGGCCGTCAGGCGTATCCACGGCGATGCCGATATGCACATACTTCTTGTGCACCACGGTCTCGCCGTCGGCCTTGAGGCTGACGTTGAACTGCGGGTACTTGGCCAGGGCGTATGCACACGCCTTGATCATGAACGGCAGCGGCGTCAGTTTCGCACCCTGAGCCTCGGCTTCCGCCTTCATCGACTTGCGGAAGGCCTCGAGCTCGGTGATGTCGGCCTCGTCAAACTGCGTCACGTGGGGAATGTTGACCCAGCTGCGATGCAGGTTGTTGGCGCCCATCTTCATCAGGCGGCCCATCGGCTTCTCTTCGATCTCACCGAACTGGCTAAAGTCCTGATCAGGAATCGGCGGAATACCGGAACCACCCGCGGCGGCGGCCGGAGCAGATGCCCCCTGGCTCTTGCCTTGATTGGCCATGGCCTGCTTGACGTAGTTCTGGACGTCTTCCTTGAGCACTCGATCCTTGGGACCGGAGGGCTTGACCAGGCCAAGATCGACACCCAGCTCACGTGCCAGCATGCGCACCGCCGGACCCGCGTGCACGTTCTTGGCATCGCGAGGCTTGTCCGCCACGGCAGAGCCCTTCGCGCTATCCGCCGAACCGCCGCCAGACGCCTGCTGCTTGGACGCTTCCTGCTTGGGCGCTGCCTGCTTAGCCGCTTCCTGCTTGGGCGCTGCCTTCTTCTTGGGCGCTGCACCGGCCACTTCGATATAGCCGATCAAGTCGCCCTCGGAAACGGTGTCGCCTTCCTTGACCGACAGTTCGACCACCTTGCCCTTGAAGGGGCTTGGCACGTCCATGGAGGCCTTGTCGGACTCCAGCGTGATCAGGGCGTCTTCGACATCGACCTCATCACCCTCACTGACGGCCATCTCGATGATCGGCACGTCACTGGAACCGGAGAGATCCGGCACGCGCACTTCCTGACGACCGCCTTCTGCGGCGGCGTCATCATCGTCACCGTCATCCTCGGATGCAGGCTCGCTGGCCTCAGGCGCGCTGGCGGACGCAGCGTCATCCGACGCGCCATCATCCTCGTCGCCGCCTTCACCCGCCACTTCCATGGTGCCGATCACATCGCCTTCGGAGACGGTGTCGCCTTCCTTGACGCTCAGGCTGACCAACTTACCGGCGTGGGGGCTGGGCACATCCATGGAAGCCTTGTCGGACTCCAGGGTGATCAGGGTATCTTCTTCGGCGACATCATCGCCTTCGGACACCGCCACTTCGATGATCTCCACATCGCTGGAGCCACCGAGGTCCGGAACCTTGATCTCCACGGTACGACTGCCGCCGCTCTGCTTGGGAGCAGGCTTGCTGTCGCTGGCCGCTGACGCCTCCTGCTGGCTGTCGGCCTCCGCCTTGGGGGCGTCGTCCTTGGCATCGTCAGCCGCGTCGTTGCCTGCATCGGCATCGCCACCGCCTTCGGCTTCGATCTCGACGATGTCGTCACCTTCGGAGACGGTATCCCCTTCCTTGACCAGCACCTTGATGACCTTGCCGCCCTTGGGCGCGGGCACATCCATGCTGGCCTTGTCCGACTCCAGGGTGATCAGCGTATCTTCCGCTTCGATCACATCGCCCTCGGATACGGCGATCTCGATGATTTCTACATCGGTGTCCCCACCGATATCGGGCACTTTGATGATTTCGCTACTCAAGGTCGCGCTCCTTCAAACTCTTGACGGAGGCGGGCCTCCCGGCCCGCCATGCCACCGAACATTCCCTTGTCGCCTCAGACGTCCAGGGGGTTGGGCTTGTTCGGGTCGATGTCGTACTTCTTGAGTGCCTCGGCCACGACCTTGCGATCGATCTCGTCGCGATCCGCCAGCGCCTTGAGCGCCGCCACGGTGACGTAGTAACGATCCACCTCGAAGAAGGCACGCAGCGCTTCGCGAGTGTCGGAGCGACCGTAGCCGTCGGTGCCCAGTACATGATAGTCGGTCGGCACCCAGGCGCGAACCTGGTCGGCGTACAGCTTCATGTAGTCGGTGGACGCGATAGCCGGACCCTTACGCCCTTCCAGGCACTTGGTGACATGGGGCTTCTCGGGCTTGGCCTCAGGGTTGATGAAGGCCTGACGATCGAGACCGAGCGCCTCACGACGCAGCTCGTTGAAGCTGGTCACGCTCCAGATATCCGAGCCGACACCCCACTCCTCGGCAAGCATTTCAGCGGCTGCCTCGACTTCGCGCAGGATGGTACCCGACCCCAGCAGCTGGACGTGTCCCTTCTTGCCCTCGGTCTCGCGCAGCAGATACATGCCCTTGATGATGTCCTCGGCAGGAATCTCGGCAAGCTCCGGGTGCTCGTAGTTTTCGTTCATCAGGGTCAGGTAGTAGAAGCAGTTCTCCTTGTCGGCGAACATGCGCTTCAAACCATCCTGCACGATGACGGCCACTTCGTGGGCGTAAGTGGGATCGTAGGTCCGGCAGTTCGGGATCATCGCTGCCTGCAGCAGGCTGTGCCCGTCCTGGTGCTGGAGACCTTCACCATTGAGCGTCGTACGGCCGGCGGTGCCGCCACACAGGAAGCCTCGCGCCTGCATGTCACCCGCGGCCCAGGCCAGATCACCGATACGCTGAAAGCCGAACATCGAGTAGTAGATGTAGAACGGCAACAACGTGGTGTTGTTGTTCGAGTAGGACGTGGCGGCGGCAATCCACGCCGACATGGCGCCGGCCTCGGTGATGCCTTCCTCGAGGATCTGACCTTTCTGATCCTCGCGGTAGAACATGATCTGTCCCTTGTCGACGGGCTCGTACTTCTGCCCTTCGGAGGTGTAGATCCCGAGCTGACGGAACATCCCTTCCATGCCGAAGGTACGGGCCTCGTCGGGGATGATCGGCACCACGCGCTTGCCGATCTTCTTGTCCTTGACCAGGCCATTCAGGACACGCACGAAGGCCATGGTGGTGGACACCTCACGCCCCTTGGACCCTGCGGTCTGGGACGCGAAGGTCTTGTCGTCAAGACCAGGGATTTCCAGCGCTTCAAAGTCCGCACGACGACTCGGCAGGTAGCCACCCAGCTGCTCGCGGCGGTAGTGCATGTACTTCATTTCCGGAGAGTCATCTTCGGGCTTGTAGTACGGCACATCCTTGAGCTGCTCGTCGGAGATGGGAATGCCGAAGCGATCACGGAACCGCTTGAGCGCTTCGTACTCCATGGTCTTGACCTGGTGCGCTTCGTTGGCCGCCTCACCATCGCCGCCACCCATGCCGTAGCCCTTGACGGTATGCGCCAGGATCACGGTGGGACGGCCGTTGGCGTTGGTGGTCGCCTCGTGATACGCCGCGTAGACCTTGAACGGGTCATGACCACCGCGGTTGAGCTTCCAGATGTCCTCGTCGGACATGTCCTTGACCAGCTCGGCGGTCTCGGGGTACTTGCCGAAGAAGTGCTCCCGGGTGTACGCGCCGCCGTTGGCCTTGTAGTTCTGGTAGTCGCCGTCGACCGCCTCGTCCATGCGCTTCTGCAGCATGCCCTTCTTGTCTTTCTCGAACAGCGGATCCCAGTGGCGTCCCCAGACGACCTTCAGCACGTTCCAGCCTGCGCCGCGGAAGACACCTTCGAGCTCGTCGATGATGCGGGAGTTACCGCGCACCGGGCCGTCGAGACGCTGCAGGTTGCAGTTGATGACGAAGATGAGGTTGTCGAGTTTTTCGCGGCTGGCCAGGTGAATGGCACCGAGGGATTCCGGCTCGTCACACTCGCCGTCACCCATGAAGCACCAGATCTTGCGGTCCTGCATATCATGCAGTTCGCGGGAGTGCAGGTACTTCATGACGTGGGCCTGGTAGATCGCCTGGATCGGGCCCAGACCCATGGACACTGTGGGGAACTGCCAGAAATCCGGCATCAGCCAGGGGTGCGGGTAAGAGGACAGGCCATTGCCGTCCACTTCCTGGCGATAGCTGTCCATCTGCTCTTCGGTCAGACGACCTTCAAGGTAGGCACGGGCATAGATACCCGGCGCCACGTGGCCCTGGATATAGATCAGGTCGCCTTCGAAGTCTCCGTTCGGGGCGCGGAAGAAGTGGTTGAAGCCCACGTCATACAGCGTCGCAGAGGACATGAAACTGGCGATGTGGCCACCAAGCCCTGGCTTGGCACGGTTATTACGAATGACCTGGGCAATGGCGTTATAGCGGATCACCGAGCGGATACGACGCTCCATGAACAGGTCGCCCGGCATCGGCGCTTCACAGTGCACCGGAATGGTGTTGCGATGCGGGGTGGTGACCGAGAAGGGCACCTGCATGCCGTCCTGGCGATAACGGTCGGCGAGCCGTGTCATCAGGTACCGGGCACGATCCTCGCCCTCGCGATCCAGGACTGACTCCAGGGAATCCAACCATTCCTGGGTTTCGACCGGATCGAGATCTTCTCTTGAACCAAGACTCATAGAACGTCTCTCCGAATGACGATGGGGGTCCACTGCCCCGCGATCGAGGCCAATGAGCGAGCGGGATTGAGGAGTAATCCCCGGCCGCCTCGCAGCGTCAGGCATGTAGTAATATTACGAGATTATCCGTGCCAACCGGGCACGATTGGGCAAGAAGATACCTCAATCGCCCTGCACTGCCAATTGAACCAGCTATGGAAATGTTTTTCAATTCAGCTATATTGCACTGCAACACAATGGCTTAGCCACGCTCCTCTGCCAGTTATGTGACGAAAGTCAGCCACTTGTAAACAAACTACCGTTTGACACCCGGCTCGCGACCAAACTATGCAAGAACGCTGGCCTAGGGCATCGACTCGCGGCACTGCAAACAGCGGCGCAGGTAAGCCCAGTCAAAAGACGGACCCGGGTCGTCCTTGCGCAGAGGGGCGATTCGAGCATGACTGGTCAGCCTTTCGGGGGTGATGAGTGGATAGGCGTCAAACAGATCGTGCAGCACCTGTGCCAGACGTCGGTATTGTGCGTCTCGATATGGCGTCGATGGATCACCTTCGAGTTCGATGCCAATGGAAAAGTCATTCAGCTCGTCACGCATGCGATGCCCATCGAACCAGCGCGAGCGCCCAGCGTGCCAGGCGCGAGCCTCGAAGGGGGCAAACTGCACGCACTCGCCATCTCGACGAATCAGCAGGTGCGCGGACACCTTGAGCCCCGCTATCTTGGCAAAGTAAGGATGAGCCTCTGGCACCAGCCGGTTACAGAACAGCGCTTCGATATGATCACCGCCAAACTCACCCGGCGGCAGGCTGATCGAATGCAGCACCACCGCAGACACTTCCTGGTCGGGCCGCTCATTGATGTTCGGTGAAGGCACCTGGCGAGCACCGTTCAACCATCCGTTCACACAGGTCACTGGCCTCTCCTTGCCGGTATCGGAGTCTGTCGCCCAGGCACTGACGCCGAGGCTTATCCCCCCTATAATGTCGGCTCCACGCGCCGCAATACAGAGATATCCATGCATTTCCAGGACGCCCTTGCCGAAGAGATCCGCAACAGCGCCGCTCGCCTGCTGGCAGAGGATGTCGGCCCGGTGGACATTACGGCTCAGCTGATTCCCGAAAAACACCAGGGCCACGCCCGAGTCATCAGCCGCGAGCCGGCCATCCTGTGCGGCGTGGCTTGGGTCGATGAGCTGTTCCGCCGCCTTGACCCGCGCGTCACCTTGACCTGGCATGCAGCCGACGGTGATCGACTGACGCCCGACGTGCCATTTCTTGAGCTGACAGGCCCTGCCAGGAGCCTGCTCACCGGCGAGCGGGCCGCCCTGAACCTGCTGCAGACGCTATCTGCCACGGCCACTCGCACGCGCCACTATGTGGACCTGCTGGAAGGGACCGGGGTCAAGCTGCTGGACACCCGCAAGACGCTACCCGGCATGCGCGTCGCGCAGAAATATGCGGTGGCCTGCGGGGGCGGCACCAATCACCGGATTGGGCTCTACGATGCCTTCCTGATCAAGGAAAATCACATCTGGGCCTGCGGCGGTATCGCCGGAGCAGTGAAGGAAGCACGCGGCATCGCCAAGGATCTCACCGTGGAGGTCGAAGTCGAGACCTTTGATGAGCTCAACCAGGCGCTGGCAGCCGGTGCAGATGTCATCATGCTGGACAACTTCTCGCTGGACGATATGCGCGAAGCCGTGCGCCAGGTCGCCGGTCGCGCCACGCTGGAGGCCTCCGGCAATGTCGATGAGACCACCCTGAAAGCGATCGCTGACACCGGCGTCGACTGCATTTCCAGCGGCGCCTTGACCAAGGACATCAAGGCCATCGACCTGTCCATGCGGATGGTGGAAGACGGCCCAGCTAGCTGACAGAGGCTTACGGCGGACTCGTTACTGGATAGAGGGCCTATCGCTGACAGAGGGCTTATAGAGCGTACCCCCGCACGCTGGCAGGCGTGCGGCCGGGTCATCGTCTCAGCGAAATGTCAGAGCCCACGTCAGAGCCCACGTCAGAGCCATGTCAGCGTCATCTCAGAGCCTTGCTCAGACACAGGCGAGGCAGCCGTTCCCCGTTACGCTCGACCCACTCTTCGCCATGGGATACCCAGCCAGCCCTGAGCAAGGGTTCGGCCAACAGCAGGCTGGCCTCGATGATCATTCGTCTGGCCCCCGCCTGCTTGAGTCGTTCCTCCGCCAGCTCGAGCAGACGCCCGCCGATCCCCTGTCCAGCCAGGGATGGCCAAACGTAAAGCGTCTCGATTCTGGCACGGGCGATGTCGTACTCGACAAAGCCGACACAGCGGCCGTCACAGTCCGCCACCAGGGTCGTAAACAGTGCCTGACGAGCCCGCCAGGCGGCGCCCTCGCGGGGCAATGCCGAGGCCCAGGCATGACGTTGCTCGATGCTGTAATGACGGCTGGCACCGGTCATGACCGCGTGATAGAACACTTCCGCCTGGTCCGAGGCGTCATCCGCCAGGGCTTCGCGATAGCGGATACGCGGAAGCCGGACTTCCTGTGCGGGCGATGCTGGATGAGGGGCAGACATGAAAGACACTCCTGGGGGACTGGCAGCCATCAACCTCGCCTGGCGAGGTTCGCCAAGCCTACCCACAAGCCGAGCTCTGTCCAATAGCCAGCTCCATCTTGATACCAGCCGAGAGAAGATAATGCCCCACTGCTTTGCCATGACACGATGCCTGCATCCGCTGATCACCGGTACGTCGGCCCTCCCTGCGACGCCACTCGACCATTTTCCCCTTGCCGGAGCCACTGCCTGAGCATGTCCGACTCCAGCTTCACGCTTACCCCCATCGGCACCATTCACAGCGACTTTCCCGATAAGTTTGGTGTCCCGAGGCAACCGGGCCTGGTCAAGGACGCCAGAGCCTGGCTCACACTCGAGGGCGAGTTTGCCGACCCCTTGGCGGTCAGAGGCCTCGATGAGTTCAGCCACCTATGGCTGACGTTCATCTTTCACCTTAGTCCGCAACGCTGGAAACCGATGGTTCGGCCGCCTCGCCTGGGCGGAAATGCCCGAATGGGCGTATTCGCCAGCCGCAGCACACATCGTCCCAACCGTCTCGGGCTATCTTTGGTCGAACTCCTCGACATCGACACCACCGCGGGGGTCAGTTTGCTGTTGGCCGGCGCGGACCTGGTGGATGGCACCCCGGTGGTCGATATCAAGCCGTATCTGCCCTGGACCGAAAGCCGGCCCGATGCCAGGGCGGGATTCGCCCCCGCCGCCCCCATCCAGCATGCCGTGTCCTTTTCTTCCGAAGCGCAGGCTGCACTGGATGATCACCCACACGGTGCATCGCTTAGTCGCTTGATTGTCCAGGTCCTGAGCCAAGATCCTCGACCGGCCTATCGAGGTGATGACGACCAACGCCAGTACGGCGTCAGCCTGCGCGACGTCAACGTGCGCTTCCATGTCGAGCATGAACATGAAAAAGGCGCCCTGCGCTTCTGCGTGGACGCCCTGGAGCGGAACAGCTGACACGATAAGTAACGTAGAGCCTTTAGGTAACTGCGGCCTTGCCGATAGAGCTGCGCGATCCAATACATCCTACGACATCAGCGAGCGCTTCCCTCAGCTGGGATCCGCCGCCTGCAACAGGCGGCTGGCCACCCAGCCTACCGCACGATCATCATCGACGTAGACGTGACTCCAACCATCGACCTCATCGATCACGTGGACCTGCTCACCTTGGCCGGCCCACTCAATCACGGGGAAGGCAGTCGAGCCCCCTTCACGCACATTGGCCCCGCGTACCTTGATCCGCTTGACCGCAAGCCCCGCCAGGACGGCCTCGAGGTTTTCCGCGGCCACGGCGACACCCGCTGAAGACGCCCGTGAGAAACGACTCAAGGCCTGGCCAACATCACGCTCTACTCCCGCTCCCTTGAGGTACAACAGCCCAAGGTTGTTGTGGGCCAGCGGTGAGCCCGCCTCAGCGGCTTGGCGATACCACTCGGCCGCCTTGGCGGCATCCTGGGGGACCAGTCGTCCCGCTTCATAGAGCCCGGCGAGTTCAAGCGCTGACGAGACGCTACCGAGCTCTGCCGCTCGCTCCAGCAGGGAGATGGCTTGCTCGGTGTTCTGCTCGACGCCTCGCCCCTCGAGAAACAGGATGCCGAGGTTATGCAGTGCGTCCTTGTCACCCTGTTGCGCCAGAGGCAGCCACTGTTCATACGCGGCGGGGTAGTTGCCACTGACATAGGCATCGATGCCGCTTTGCACGCTTGCCAGGGCCATTGCTGGCGTCAGCAGCAAGCCCGCTACTACGCTTATCCATCGCTTCATTGCTTCACACCCTCTTCCAACATATGTCCATGCGACACCCCACACCATGCAACGCGGGAATGCGTTCTCAGTCGATCACCCCGGAGACACCCAGCCCCACCGTCGGCCCCCCATGGGATGCGCCGATCCCTAGCCCCACACTCCAGCGACCGTCATCTGCCGTGCGCCGGAGGCTCACACCCAGGGCCGATTCGCCGTTGTGGTAGCCAGTACCGATGTGGTAGGTGAACTTCCCCGCGACATAAGGGGCATCCGCCATAGCGGCCAGGGCGGCGATGCCACCACTGGCATCACGCTCGACTTCATTGATCTTGTCGCTGAGATGGTCATAGGCGTGGCTGAACTTGCTATCCAGTGCATTCAGCTGGCCAAGGTTGACCGCATCGTAGGTCGACGTCCCTGACGCTACATTGTGGATCTGAACAGGCTCCCCCTCCTTCCCGAGGCTGACAGATCCATAGTCGACGCTGCCGTCATCCTTGCGGTCATAGTTGACAGCGCCCTCCTGCACGGACTTGAGCTGACGCACATTGACGGCATCGGTGTCTTCGGTACCACCGGCCACGTGGGTGATCTGGCGCTCACTGCCTTCGCTCCCGACCGACAGCGCGCCCTGGGACGATGCCACCGCAACGTCAGAAAAAGCCTCCTGCTTGCCATTCATGCCTTCGCGATCGGCAATTGCTCCACTGCCCAGGGCCACGCCACCCTTGGACTCAGCGACGGCCTCTCCGCCAATGGCGATACTGTCATCGCCCTTGGCCTGGGCGGCAGGAGCGCTGGAGTTGGCCTGGAAGTACTTGCTGTCCTGCGCCGACACTTGCAGATCGCCAACGTCTTCCATCAGGTCCCAGACCTGACCGCCATTGACGGCCTCGCTGCTGCCTTGGCTGATGCTGCCATCCGCCACGTTGGAGATAAGCGTACCGCTAGTGCCCCCTAGCGTGATCTGACCCTTGTCACCGTCTGCGTCATATTGCACCGCGCTATCCGCCAGCGCTGCGACATCGCCATTCATGTCATCGATGACGTCCTCGATGCCATCCACATCGCCTTCCACCCGGGCCACGCGGTCATTCGTGTCCTTGAGCTGGCTGCCGTTGACCGCTTCCTTGCTATCACTGGCAATCTTGCCGTCCGCCACGCCACCCAGCACCGTGCCGGCCGCCGCTCTTGTCTTGGCGCCGAGGGTCACTCGTCCCCAGTTGACGCTGCCGTCGCCCATGCGGTCATAAGCCACCAGCTCGTTCATCGCCTGATGGGTCGCGAAAAGTTGACTGCCATTGACGGCATCGGTGGAATCCGCCGCCACACGCCCCGCCGCCAGATGAGTCAGCGTGCGCTCCTTGCCCACCGAGCCGATACTGACCGTCGCCAGGGGGGAACTGCCTGCCACTGCACGCGACTGACCAATCAGGGTGATGGCATTCGTTGCCACGGCATCCTCGGTCACGGACTGCGCGCCCAGGGCAACAGCACCTGCCTGAGTGGCCTTGGCCCCGGCACCGAGGGCCACGGACTGTTCCCCGCCACCGTGTGCTGACGAGCCGATCGTCACCGCATCGGCCAGAGAACTATGGGCCTGGTCACCGATGGCAATCGCCCCGGCTGCGGATGCTTCCACCTTGGCTTGGTAACCGACACCGATGGCCTCGTCGGCATTGACCACTGCACCAGGCCCTGCCGCCATGGCATTGTCACCTGACGCAACGGAGTCCTCGTTTACGATGCCGTTGGCATGGAAGAACAGCGCATTGGTATCCGATAGCGAGCCGATGGCCCCCTTGAGCTGACGCAACGTCACCGCGTCATGGTCCTCGACACCATCGGCAACATGAGTGACCTGCCGGTACTCACCAGTCCGGCCAACGGAGACTTCACCCAACAAGGTACCGTCACCGGTGTTGTAGGCGATCTCACCTGAGCCCGCTGCAAACTGCCCAGAAGCCGGAGCAATGACGCGATCGGCCTTTGCCCCGCTGCCCAGTGCGACGCTGGACGCGACGCTGATAGTGGCTCCCTTACCGATGGCGAGGCTGTCGTCACCCATGGCGCTGGCAGAGGGCCCCATCGCCAGACTATCCACACCTGTGGCGACAGACACGTCACCAGTGGAGTTGGCCTTGTAGTAGCGCGCGTTCGCCTCTATACCCCCGATGGCATCGATATTGTCCTGAATGTCATCGTGGTTGCCGCTAATGGCATTGGTGTTGCTGGTGATGTCCCCCGCATTAGCGGTAATACTGCTGGAGTTGGTTAATATCTTTCCGGCATTGGTGGTGATATTGCCGGAGTTAGTACTGATGTTGCCTTCGGCGGTATCCAGACGGGTATCCAGCCCCCCCACCGCATGGTTGGTGGCGTACAGCTGGCTGCCGTTCACCGCATCGGTGCTGGTGGCAGACAGGCGTCCCGCCGCCACGTGGGTAATGGTGCGCTCGGCGCCGCTGGTGCCCACGCTGACGGTGCCTGTCGGGGCCTTGCCAGCAAGGTCGTACGTCGTACCCGCCAGCGTCACCTCCGCCGTGCCCACCGCGGTTTCCGTGGTAGCCCCGTTGCCCAGCGCT